>CAJTYM010000049.1 GCA_910583835.1 uncultured Lachnospiraceae bacterium
ATGCTAAGAAATACTAACTGCCTGAACAAGTCGCTGCTTTTTGTCCCCATTTGTGTAAATCGCCAATATCATATTTAATTCTTGCCTTTTGACCCCCGAATCCTTATAGAAAATACTAAGGGCTTTGCACCTTTTTTAAGTACTCGGCGCAGCAAAATCGAAAATGCAAAGAATATGATTGAAATTGAACACTTATGGCGGTAAATATAAGATATAATCATAAATATGGGATACCATTTTAGGAAGAGAGGAGAAGGAGAGATGAAGATGAAACGGATATTGGGCATTGCCATGACGGCGGTCATGGCAGTGGGATTGCTTCCCTCTGCGGATGTGTCTGCGGCAGAGAACGCCTTAGCGGAACTGACACTTCCCTACACGGACGAGGGATACAAGATTGCAGGAAATATCACACTTCCTGAGACGCTTGCGGACGGTGTTACGGAGATTGACTGGTCGTCCAGCAATGAAAGCGTAATCAATACGGAAAAACAGGAATTTACGGCGGAACAGAAACAGGAGTACGGCGAACGCTATGAGGAAATTCCGGCAGGCGTGGTAACGCGCCAGGCACAAGATACTTCCGTCACGCTCACGGCAAAGGTTGGAAACGACACAAAGAATTTCCAGGTAACGGTTAAGGCAAAGCCAAAGAAGAATGCGGAGCAGATGTATGAGGATGGGGATTTCACGGGTTATCTCTATGCTTCTTTTGTGGAGCCGGAGGTCAGCGCTTACCGCCAGCAGGTGTATTTTGCTTCGTCCAACGATGGCGTCCATTGGGACGACCTGAACAGGAACAAGCCTGTCCTGGAATCGAAATTGGGAACGAAAGCGACGAGGGACCACTACATACTGCGTGCCCCGGAGGGAGACAGGTTCTATCTGATTGCCACGGATCTTGACTGCACAAGCGGGAAATGGGGAGAATTCGCAGCAAATGGCAGCAAATACCTGATGATATGGGAATCGGATGACCTCGTGAACTGGTCCGAGCAGAGGATGGTAAAGATTGCCGATGATATGACGGGCTGTGCCTGGGCGCCGGAGACTATTTATGATGAGGTGACCGGCGAGTATATTGTATATTGGTCCGGGCAGGATCTGCATCCGGGCAGCGACAGCTATAATAAAAAGATAGTATACGTTTCTCGTACCCGCGATTTCTACTCCTTTTCGGAGCAGCAGAAATTTGTCTATCCGAATGGGACAGATGGGACGGTACATGGAACCAGCGACAGTTACATTGACACTACGATGATAAAGGGTTCGGATGGGCTGTATTACAGGGTTACGAAGTTTGAGGATATGCCAAGCAAATGGAACTGCGGCACGAAGGTATTTATGGACGTGGCAAAATACCCGATGGGCGAATACACCCGCGTGGAGACCAATTTATCAGAAGACGCTTTTGATGGGGTAGAGGGGCCGGGATGGTTCCGGTATAATAAGGATGATGCTGAGCGGACCGGATACAAATACTGCCTGATGCTGGACGGTTATAATGGCAAGAATGCCGGCGTCGGCTTTTTCCCGACAGCAATTGCGGATTTGAATACCGGGGCAGATGCAAAGGCAAATTTTACCAAGCTCGAAGGGGCTAAAATGCGTACCTGGGCGAAACATGGCGGAATCATGCCTCTGACCCAGGAAGAATATGAGCGGGTCAACCAGGCTTATCAGTATGCCCCGGAGATTGACCTTTCCCCATATACCAGTGAGCAGCGGAAAGTATTTGACGCAGCAGGCTGCTATACGGCGGACAATAATCTGACAGGGCTGCAGGAGGCGGGATGGACGCTGCCAGCCGGCACAACGTTTGATAATGCTGAAAGGAAGTATCTCGGTATCAAAGGAAACCTTTCCATGGGAGATGGTTATGGGAAAGGCAAAGACTGGGTGGCAATCCAATTTTTGATGGCGAATAATTCTGCCGGGGACGCTGTGATAAAAGATGTCAGTGGAAACAGTATTTTTGGCTATTGCTATGCCAATACCGGATTCTGGGCAGGCCATGGTGAACGGAGCTTTGGCGGAACCCTCATTGATAAGTATGGGATTAAGCGGCTTTCCAATTATGAAGGCACGCAAATCGGACCGTGCTCGGAAGCAGACAATACCGGACAGGGGGCGAATAACCAGGGCGCCCTGTGTACGCTGCTTTTCCAGAATGAAGAAGACTATTATACAGTTTCTGTTTATATTGGCGGCAAGCATGTAAGTACGGAGAGTTACTCTGGCTCCTTTTCCGGAATTGGTGCAATTCAGACGCTTGAAAAGCAGTATTATGGCTCCCTGAAAATATTTGCCAGCGAGACAGGGAACATGCAGCAGGAGGAGCCTGTCAAACCGCCCATAAATGCGCCTGTGCTGACAGATGATAAAGATTTGCTCATGCATGTCACCTTTGATGAAGCAGGTACAGGCTCCGGCACGTTTACGGCAGCCAAAGGAGGAACGGTTGCAGAACATGGGAAAGTCGCTTATGCGGATGGCGCAAACGGCTCAAAAGCGCTTTCCATCGAGGAGAATGCAGCGGGCAATTATTTGGAACTTCCCCAAGGAATCCTGTCGGGGAAAGAAGCGGCGACATATACCTTTATGCTTAGGACGTCAAGTACGGCGAATGCGAACTGGATATTTATGACAACGCCGCTGGCGGATGGCAAACAGGAATACATGAAAGAAAAATATTTAGGCGTAGGCGGCGTCAAAGAGGGTCAGATGGAGGCAGAGCGGCACAACGATTCTTCCAGAAAAAGCATACTGCGGGTGGAGGATGATTTTTCCAGATGGAGAAATGTTGCCGTGGTCTATGAATCCGGCGGCACGAAGGTATATTTGGATGGCGAATTGGCTAGTTCCGATGAGCACCAGATAGATATCGGGCAGTTGATGACAGAAAATGCCGCTACTTGGCTTGGACACGCAAACTGGGGGGACGGCGAAGGATTTTCGGGTATGATAGATGATTTCCGTATTTATGGAAGGGTTCTGGGTGCGGAGGAAATTTCCGCAATCGCCAGGAGCAATGAGGTTCTCTCTGCGGAATCCAACCGTTTATTGATGGAGACGACATTTACCCAGAATGGCAAAGAGGTCTGGTCATTGGCAGCGCAGGGGAATGCGGCGGTTAAGACAAAGGTTACAAACTACAGCAAAGGCAGACGCAGCCTTGTTTACTGCATGACAGGATATGCAGAAAACGGAACGGTCACCGAACAGGAGCGGCAAATTGGGGAAACGGTAAAGGTGAAATCTCTGGGAACCGCAGCCTTTACTGGTGAAGTTTCGGCTAAAGCGGGGACGGCGTATTATGCGCTGACCGTAAAAGATATTACGGATGCAGGACGCGCGCAGGAATTTGACGCAGGCTATCTTCCGGTAGGGAATGCGTTGAGCGTGCAGATGATAGCCGGAATGTATCAGGCGCAGGACGGTACGCAGATGGTTGTCTCCGTAAGCGGTGTGAATGGCGCGCAGGTAACGGCGGGAAATAGAACGCTGACGGCAGTTCTGGAAAATGGCGCGGTCGTGCTAAAGGACGGCGGGACAGTATTTGCCACAAAAAGCAGCGCTTCTGTCTCGGAAGGAGAACTCTCTGCCGCAATTACGGCAGAGCCGGTTGCGCTTACTAAGAGCAGCGGGGGAAATCCGATATTACGCACGGACAAGGATGGAAACCGCATCTACGGCGGAGACCCGGCGGCGGTTGTCATCGGGGATGAGGTGTATCTTGTTATCGGCCATGATAATGGGCATAAGGGCAACAACAATGAAAATTATTACAACATGCCGGACTGGCAGTATTATACCTCCACAGATATGAAGACCTGGACGCACAAGGGTCAGTTCATGAATCAGGCGGACATTCCCTGGAAATCGCAGAACAATGTCGCCTGGGCAAGCCAGATGACGCCTTATACGAATAAAGATACCGGGGAGACGAAATATTATTTCTATTTCTGTACGACATACAGCGGGGGAACCCATGGCATCGGCGTTGCGGTTGCCGACAATCCGGGGGGACCCTACCAGGCAACATCGGCTCCGCTTGTAAAAGGTGCGGACACCTGGGCGGACGGAATTGGCAATGCCGGGCATCACGATATTGACCCTACCGTCTGGATTGATACGGATGAAGAAGGCGAAGAGCACCGTTACCTGATGTGGGGGAATACCACCTGTTTCCTGGCAGAACTCAATGAGGACATGGTAAGCATTAAGGATGTAAACGGGGATGGTGAGATTACCATAGACCATACGGGCAGCGATGACCACGACATTAAATATATCAAGTTTGAAAACACGCTGCCCGGACAGGGCTTTACGGAGGCTCCCTGGCTCTACCGCAGACAGGATGAAAATGGCAATTACTATGGAAAATATTATATGTTTGCCGCCTGGGGGTGGGCTGAGAAGATGGGCTACGCAACGGCGGATGACCCCTGGGGTCCATGGACGTTCCAGGAAATCATCATGGAGAACACCCTGACCTCGAACACGAACCATCCGGCAGTCATCGACTTTAAGGGCAAGACGTATTTTATTTACCACAACGGCTCGCTTCCGGGCGGTAACGGCGGGAACCGCAGCGTCTGTATCCAGGAACTGAAGTTCCGTGAAGATGGCAGCATAGGCATGATGGAAGATTTGTCCCTGGGGCTTGATGGATCTGCCAGCGAAATACGAACTTCTGACAACCGTTTGCTTGGGCACGTAACGCTGGGCAATACACAGGGGTTCGTGGTAGGCGCGGACGGAGGTCTGGGTCAGGGCGAATACAAGATGGATGTAAAGGGATTTGCGAAAGAAAACGGATACGATACCCAGTGGCAGATTGTGCCGGCAAGGTACGTTCCCCAAGGGGAGAACAGCGACTATTATGTTTCAATCCAATCCGCCAATGTGACAGGGTATTTTATCAAGACGGAAGCCGCACAGACAAAGCTTGCCTCGGATAACATGGATACTATGGGCGCGATGATGAGCTATAAGACTGTGAAGGCCCTGGACGGCTCAGATGGAGTATCGTTTGAGAGCGTGGCATTTCCGGGCAGATACCTCGCCTTTGTGGGAGGGAAGCTTGTTACGGCAAAGCCTGTCTCACTGGCAGCGTGTTCGTTTGCCATTGCAGAGCCTGGTACGGGAGCGGAGAATCAGAAAGCAGCCGACAATGTCGCCGCATTGATTAATAAGATTTGCAGCGTAGGCTATAATTCTGCCAGCAAGGCGGCGATTGACGCGGCGAGAAAGGCATACGATGCTTTGAGCGATGCGCAGAAGAAACTGGTACCATCGGAAACAGTAAAGAAACTGACGGAGGCAGAGGGAAGTTACGAACGCCTGAAAAATGAGGCAGAACAGGCGAAGAAGCAAAAAGAAGAGGAAGAACGAAAGAAAAAGGAAGAGGAAGAAAAGAAACAGGCACAGGCCGGCACTGTTGCCCTCTCAGAGACCCAAAAAGCCATTACCACAGTGAACACCGATAAGGGCGATGTGAAAGGAAGTACATTTGCAGCGCTGAAAGCGAAGGCAACGGGGGGCAAGAAATCGGTCACGGTTTCCTGGAGCAAGGTCAAGGGAGTTTCCGGCTATATGGTATATGGGGCGCAGTGCGGCAAGAAAATGAAACTTTTAAAGACGCTTCCAGCTTCCAGCAAATCTTATAAGGCAACGAAGCTGGGCAAGGGAAAATATTACAAGTATATCGTGGTTGCCTACAAAGTGATTTATGGAGAGAAACGCACGGTAGCAACGTCTGTCTCTGTCCATGCCTGCACAAATGGCGATAGATACAAGAATCCATCCGGTGTAGGCATCCGTAAGACGAAAGTAACTGTGAAGAAAGGCAAGACCAGTTCCTTAAAACCTACATTGAAGACGAAAGGAAAAGGCGTATTGAAGACCCATATTGCGAAGTTCCGCTATGAGTCTTCGAATCCTCAGGTTGCCACGGTAACAAAGAAGGGCAAGGTCAAAGGTATCCGCAAGGGCAAGAGCTGCTATATTTATATTTATGCCCAGAACGGCATGTATAAACGGGTAAAAGTGACCGTGAAATAAGAACAGCCATTCTGCAGATGATGGCTGTGCAGAAAGAGAGGGATGGTAACGCAGAGGTTACCATCCCTCCTTGCGGTAGGAAAGAAAAATGAGATATTGCAGTTTATAATAAAAGATGCTATAATCGACATCGGCAATGTTCAGTAATTGCAAAAATTTATGTATTGCGTCTGTATAAGGACACGGCTGCAGCCAGTTTACGGCAGATGCTGCAGCCTATAGATGGATTTTAGCTGCCGTTTCCTATATAAGATTAAGGGTCGTTTTCTTTAATCGCATGTGAATCAAAATTACTGCAGCAGCAGATACGATAGAAAAAATGAAAAATTATGTTAGGAGATGATTCGCTTGACAGCGGCACAGATTTTAGCAGTAACAATATTTGTTGTTATGTTTGTTTTGATTGTTTTAGACAAAATTGAGAGACATTATGTCACATTAGGATGCGGATTTTTGACAGTTGTGGGGGTATTTGGCATAATCATGAGAGATACCCATGCAATCTATGAGACATTGAATCTGCGGTGCATATTTACATTAAGGTTTTGGTATGTTACGGGAAGCGAAGGCGAGAGCACAGCAGGAATTAACTGGGCAACCATTATATTTATTGCCGGCATGATGATTATGGTGGAAGGCATGGCGAAAGCCGGATTTTTCCGCTGGCTGTGCATGCTGCTGGCAAAGGCTGTCAATTATAAGCCGATTCCATTGTTTGTTGCCTTTATGATTATGTCGGCAGGCCTTGCGATGTTTATCGACAGTATCACCGTAATCCTGTTTCTGGTGGCAGTCACCATAGAACTTGCAAAGTTACTGAAATTTAACCCGATACCGATGGTACTGTCAGAAATTTTCTGCGCGAACCTTGGCGGTTCGGCTACGATGTGCGGAGACCCGCCAAACATTATCATTGGTACGTCATTAGGCTATTCGTTCGGTGATTTTATCACGAATACGGGCGTTATGGCGGGCATCAGCCTGATTATTATTGTCTTCTATTTCCTGTTGGTGTTCCACAAGGATTTAAAGACGAAAGATGGTGAGAAGATTGATATTTCCACTATGCCAACTCCGCGTGAAGCCATTTTGGATAAGCGTGAATTCGCAATCAGCAGCGTGATATTTGCATGTGCGGTCATCCTTCTGGTGACACATGAATATACCGGGCTTACAGTGGCGTTTATCGGGACGTCGATTGCGATTGTCACCTTACTGACATCCTGGAAATATGCAGTGGAGCTGTTGAAGAAAGTTGATTATAAGACATTATTGTTCTTCATCGGTCTTTTTATGGTAGTTGGCGGACTGGAGCAGACTAACATCCTGGAAATGATTGCCGGATTTATTGGCAAGGTGAGCGGAGATAACCTGTACATAATGGTAGCGATTATCCTCTGGATATCCGCGGTGGCAAGTGCGCTTGTCGATAACATACCGTTTGCAGCTACCATGGTTCCGGTCATTAAGAGCCTTTCCGCTGCACAGGGCGTGGACCTTTCCACACTTACCTGGGCGCTTTCCATGGGTACGGATATCGGAGGAAGCGCAACCCCAATCGGTGCTTCTGCCAACGTAGTAGGGACATCGGTTGCCGCAAAGAACGGCTATGTCATTGGCTGGGGAAAATACTGTAAAGCGGCAGTGCCGGCGACATTGATTGTAATCACGGTATCTATGTTGTTTATTTTTGCTCGCTATTGTTAACTGGCAGCCTGGCATGATATGCGATAGGCTGAAATATCATTCAGATGGCGATGTCTGAGAGAGGAGGAATCGTGTGAGCGAACAATTAATTATTACGTTAAGCCGTGAATTCGGCAGTGCGGGACATGAAATTGCAGAGAAAATTGCCAAGGATTTGGGTCTTAAGTTTTATGACAGAAGTATGCTGGATGAGATTGCAACGCAGATGGATGTCAACATTGAGGTCCTTGAGAAATACGATGAAAAGCCAAGGAACCGCATCCTGTCAAGGAGGGTTGGCAAATATTCTAATTCCATGGAGGAAATCCTGGCGGAGACCCAGTTTGATTTTATCAAAGAGAAAGCGGAAAGCGGTGAATCCTTCGTCATCGTGGGACGCTGTTCTGAGACCGTGCTGCAGGATGTGGAAGGAATGATTTCCATCTTTGTCAACGGAAATAAGGAATGCAAAGTGAAACGCGTTATGGACAAATACCAATTGAGCAGGGAGGATGCCTTAAAGAAAATGGAACGGCATGATTTCAAGCGCAAACGCTATCATAACAGGCATTCCGAGCATAAATGGGGCGATTCGCGGTTTTATGATATCTGTATCAACAGCAGCCCGCTTGGCGTTTCCGGAACGGTAAAAGTCCTGGAGAATTATATCAATGAGCGTGAATCCCAGCGCAGGAAATAATCAGTGGGTTCTCACGTGCCCACAAAATAGTACAATGTATAAAGGCAACCACTTGTTCGCAATGCTTACAAGTGGTTGTTTACATATATTCCAGAATATGCTATGATAAAGGCAAAAATGTAAAGGAATGCGAGGAAACGTATGTTAGTATTTATAATTGGCGGAGTAGTTTTAGTAGCAGTGATTATTGCAGTGGTAGCGTCTGTGGCAGGCGCTGTGGCAGGAGTCGTGGACGAGGAAAGTGAAGAGTAACAGGGCGTGAAAAAGGAACATGTGATAGACCGGATTTTACCAGGGAGTATCGCAGAGGAACTGGAGCTGGAACCTGGCGATGTGCTGCTGGCCGTGAATGGCAATGAGATTGAGGATGTCTTTGATTACCACTATTATACGAATGAAGAGTACCTGACCGTAGTTGTCCGTAAGGTCAATGGGGAAGAATGGGAATTAGATATTGAGAAGGAATACGAAGATGACCTGGGGATTGAGTTTGAGAATGGCTTGATGGATGATTATAAGTCCTGCCATAACAAATGCATTTTCTGTTTTATTGACCAGATGCCGCCGGGGATGCGGGATACCTTGTATTTTAAAGATGATGATTCCAGGCTTTCTTTCCTGCAAGGCAATTATGTAACCCTCACGAACATGAAGGAACATGACCTGGAGCGGATTATTGCATATAAGCTGGCTCCCATCAATATCTCGGTGCAGACGACTAACCCCGAACTGCGCTGCCGGATGCTGAACAACCGTTTTGCGGGCGAGGCGTTGTCCAAGATAGACAGGCTCTATGATGCAGGAATTTCCATGAATGGGCAGATTGTCCTCTGCAAGGGAATTAATGACGGCAGGGAGTTGGAGCGCAGTATTGCGGATTTGATGAAATACATGCCGGTGATGGAGAGCGTGTCTGTCGTTCCCGTAGGGCTGAGCCGTTTCCGCGAGGGTCTGTTTCCGTTGGAATCGTTTACGAAAGAGGATGCCAGGCAGGTCCTTGAGGTGATTCATCATTTCCAGGAGATTTGTATGCAAAAATGCGGGCTTCATTTCATCCATGCCAGCGATGAGTGGTATTTGCTGGCGGAGGAGGAACTGCCGGAAGAAGATACTTATGACGGTTATCTCCAGCTGGAAAATGGCGTGGGTATGCTGCGCCTGTTGCGGACGGAGTTTGCGGAAGCGCTGGCAGAAGCAAAGAAGGCGGGTGCAGCGGAAAATTGCCGCGTGACAATCGCCACGGGCCTTTTGGCAGCGCCGACGATACAGGAACTGGCAGATAGCTTTCGGGCGGTGTTTCCCCAGGTTGAGATTGAGGTACTTCCCATTGTGAACCGTTTTTTCGGCGAACAGATTACTGTCTCCGGACTTCTGACCGGGCAGGATATCATAGAGCAGCTAAAGGGGCGGAATCTGGGAAGCAGGCTGCTGCTTCCATGTAATCTTTTGCGCAGCGGGGAGGAAGTTTTTCTTGATGATGTGACGCTTGTGCAGATGGAAAATGCTTTACAAGTAAAGATAGATATTGTAAAATCAAGCGGACAGGATTTGGTATCCTGTCTGTTGAATGGTTAAGAAGACATGGAATAAGGAGAATAGAATGAGTAAACCGGTAGTTGCAGTTGTAGGGCGTCCCAATGTGGGGAAGTCCACGTTGTTTAATGTGCTGGCGGGGGAGCGCATTTCGATTGTGCAGGATACGCCAGGCGTGACAAGGGACAGGATTTATGCAGATGTAAACTGGCTGGACCGGGCGTTTACCCTGATTGATACGGGAGGAATTGAGCCGGACAGCAGCGATATCATCCTTTCCCAGATGCGGGAGCAGGCGCAGATTGCGATAGATACGGCAGATGTCATCATATTTATAACAGATGTAAGGCAAGGGCTTGTGGATGCAGATTCCAAGGTGGCAGATATGCTGCGCCGTTCACGCAAGCCGGTGGTGTTGGTCGTGAATAAGGTCGACAGTTTTGAGAAATACATGCCGGATGTGTATGAATTCTACAATCTGGGCATCGGAGACCCAGTGCCGATTTCTGCTGCCTCCAGGCTGGGCATCGGCGACATGCTGGATGAACTGATAAAGCATTTCCCGGAAGGAACCAGCGAGGAGACCGAGGATGACAGGACCAAGGTTGCAGTAGTGGGGAAGCCGAACGTAGGGAAGTCTTCGCTGATCAATCATCTGCTGGGGGAGGAGCGTGTGATTGTCTCAGATATTGCGGGCACGACCAGGGACGCCATAGATACGGAGATTGTCTATGAGGACAGGGAATACGTGTTCATTGACACGGCGGGGCTCCGCCGCAAGAACAAGATTAAAGAGGAATTGGAGCGTTTCAGCATTATCCGCGCGGTGACGGCCGTGGAGCGGGCAGATGTGGTGGTGGTGATGATTGATGCCACGGAGGGCGTGACGGAGCAGGATGCCAAGATAGCCGGCATTGCCCATGAGCGCGGGAAAGGCATTATCATTGCCGTAAATAAATGGGATGCCATTGAGAAGGACGACAAGACCATTTATAAACATACCGAGAGAATCCGTGAGATTTTAAGTTTCATGCCCTATGCGGAAATTCTGTTTATCTCCGCAAAGACCGGGCAGAGGACGAAAAAGCTCTTTGATATGATTGACGTGGTGCTGGAAAATAATTCCATGCGCATTGCCACGGGCGTGCTGAATGAGATTATGTCGGAGGCAGTGGCGATGCAGCAGCCGCCTTCCGATAAAGGAAAACGCCTCAAACTGTACTATATGACACAGGTTGCGGTCAAACCGCCGACCTTTGTGGTTTTTGTCAACGATAAGAAGCTGATGCATTTTTCTTATACCCGGTATCTGGAAAACTGTATCAGGAATGCTTTTGGTTTTCAGGGGACATCATTGAAATTCATCATTCGGGAGAGGAAAGGAGAATAAGCATGAATATGATTCTGGCACGGGCAGTCTGTATTGCAATCGGCTATTGTCTGGGAATGTTTCAGACAGGGTATATCTATGGGAAGCTCCATCATGTGGATATACGGCAGCACGGCAGCGGGAATGCGGGGGCGACGAATACCTTGCGTACGCTTGGTTTGAAAGCAGGCCTGATTACTTTTTTTGGGGATTTGGGCAAGGCGATGCTGGCGATGCTCATTGCCTGGCTGCTGTTTCACCGGGAATACCCTGGATTGGTCATGCTTTTGGAGATGTATGCCGGGCTGGGGGCTGTCTTGGGGCATAATTTTCCTGCCTACCTCAAGTTTAAGGGCGGCAAGGGGATTGCCTGTACGGCAGGATTTATCCTTGCATTTTATCCGCCGATGGCTGTTTTATGCCTCCTGTTGTTTATTGTGGTGGTTGCTGTCACCAGATATGTGTCCTTGGGCTCCATTCTGGTGATGGTTTGTTTTTTCGTGCAGCTTGTGGCGTTCGGTCAGCTGGGTTATCTGAGGATAGACCATGAATTTATGGCTGAGGCATACATAGTGGGCGGAACCTTTGCGGTGATGGGAATTTGGCGCCACAAGGCGAATATCAAGCGGCTTCTTAGTGGGACAGAGAATAAATTTTCTTTCAGCAAGTCGGGAAGCCTGGAAAAGAAATGAGGAAATAAATATGGCTAAGGTAAGTATTATCGGCGCCGGAAGCTGGGGGACGGCCCTGGCAACGGTGCTTTCGCATAACGGACATCAGGTGACCATCTGGTCAGTCATAGAAGAAGAAATCAGGATGCTTGAGGAGAAGCGGGAGCATGTGACGAAGCTCCCAGGCGTCATATTAGCTGAATCCATACAGTTCACCACGGATTTAAAGGCTGCCATAGAGGGGCGGGACCTGCTGGTGCTGGCAGTGCCTTCCGTGTTCACCAGGGGTACGGCGAAGAGTATGCAGCCCTTTGTGAAGGAGGGGCAGCTGATTGTCAATGTGGCAAAAGGCATAGAGGAAAAGACCTTGATGGTATTGAGCGATATTGTGGAAGAAGAGATTCCTCAGGCGAGGGTTGCCGTGTTATCGGGACCGAGCCATGCCGAAGAAGTGGGACGGCGGCTTCCGACCACCTGTGTGGCTGGGGCAAAGACCAGGGAAGCGGCAGAGTATGTGCAGAATGTGTTTATGAATGATGTGTTCCGCGTGTATACAAGCCCGGACATGATTGGCATAGAACTGGGAGGGGCGCTGAAAAATGTCATTGCCCTGGCAGCCGGAATGGCGGACGGACTTGGCTATGGGGATAATACGAAAGCCGCCTTGATTACCCGGGGAATCACGGAGATTGGGCGGCTTGCGCTGGCGATGGGTGCGAAGTACGAGACCATCAGCGGGCTGACCGGCATCGGGGATTTGATTGTCACCTGTGCCAGCAGGCACAGCCGGAACCGCAAGGCAGGTATGCTGATTGGGCAAGGGAAGACCAGGGAGGAAGCCACAGAGGAAGTGCAGATGGTCGTGGAGGGCATTTATTCTGCCAAGGCGGCGATGGGGCTTTCTGAGAAATATAAGGTGCCCATGCCGATTATAGAGCAGGTAAATCTGGTATTGTTCCATGACAAGCCTGTGGAAGAGGCAGTGCAGGAATTGATGCTCCGCGACAGGAAGTCAGAATATGACCAAAGTGAATGGGATTAGAATTGGGACAGGCGCTGGCAGAGCGCTATGAGATAAAAAAGCGGCTTGGCAGGGGCGGCAATGCCCAGGTATACCTTGCCTGTGATAGGGCAGACGGACGGTATCGGGCAATTAAGGAAATCCATAAATCCCCGGACGGCCGGTTTTATGAACATACGCACAGAGAAGCGGAGATTGTGCGCGCCTTGCATTATCCCTATTTTCCGCAGATTTTTGATATTTTACATATGGGCAAGGCAGACTATATCATCATGGAATACTTGGAGGGGGAGACTGCCGGGGAGCGGTTACGCAGGCTTGGTCCGCAGCCGGTGGGGGAAGTCGTGCGCTGGGCAAAAGATTTATGCCTTATGCTCACGTATCTCCATAATTATACACCGCCGATGGTATACTGTGATTTGAAGCCGGACAATATTATGATACAGCCTGCAGGAAACCTCAGGCTGATAGATTTTGGCGCAGTTTTGGATATACAGGAAGAGCCATCCAATCCCCAGCTGCGGCTGGGAACCAGAGGGTATGCGGCGCCTGAGCAGTTTGACAGCGAACAATCTGTTGATGCGCGGACGGATGTTTACGCTTTGGGCAGGACGATGTACGAACTTTTGACGGGCAAAGACCCCTGTAAGGCAGCGCCAGAGGAGTTCTCGGTACGCAGCCTGAGACGTTTTATGCCCCGCAGACTGGCTCAGGCTGTGCGGACATGTACCTGGGAGAATCCCGCGAGACGTTACCAGAATTGCGAAGAATTAAGGGAAGATTTAATAATTATAGGGTGAGGAATAGTAGGAAAGGGAGAAAAAGATGGCAGAGAAACAGGAATACGGCGCCGGAAATATTACGGTGTTGGAGGGTTTGGAAGCCGTGAGGAAAAGACCGGGCATGTATATCGGCAGCGTGTCCCGCAAAGGTCTGAACCATTTAATTTATGAGATAGTGGATAATTCTGTCGATGAACATCTGGCAGGATTTTGTGATAGAATTAAGGTAACTCTGGAAAAAGACGGTTCCTGCACGGTTGAGGACAATGGGCGCGGCATACCGGTCGGTATGCACGAAAAGGGCATGTCGGCGGCGCGCCTGGTGTTTTCCACACTCCATGCCGGGGGCAAATTTGACAATGATGCGTATAAGACCAGCGGCGGGCTCCATGGCGTAGGCTCTTCGGTGGTCAATGCCTTATCCCTTTATCTGGATTTGGAAGTGTATCTGGACGGCAAAATCCACCATGACAGGTATGAGCGCGGCAATCCTGTCGTGGAATTGGAACAGGGGCTGCTGCCGGTAATCGGCAAGACGCGCAAGACCGGGACGAAAATCAATTTTCTGCCGGACCCGGAAATCTTTGAGAAGACGCATTTTAAGGAGGAAGACGTCAAGAGCCGCCTGCATGAGACCGCCTACCTGAATCCCAGGCTTACAATCATTTATGAGGATAAGCGCGGGGAGGTTGTGGAACATATGGAGTTCCACGAGGAGGAGGGGATTGTTGGCTTCGTCAAGGATCTGAACCGCAAGGTGGAAGCAGTCCATGACGTTGTATATTTCCAGGGGGAAAGCGAAGGGATAACGGTGGAAGTGGCTTTCCAGTACATCAACGAATTCCGTGAGAATGTGCTGGGCTTCTGCAATAATATATATAATGCCGAGGGAGGGACGCACCTGACCGGGTTTAAGGCAGTGTTTACGACAGTCATCAACAATTATGCCAGGGAACTGGGCATTTTAAAGGAAAAGGACGCCAACTTTACCGGTGCGGACGTGCGCAATGGGCTGACGGCTGTCATTTCCATAAAACATCCCATGCCCCGGTTTGAGGGGCAGACAAAGACGAAGCTCGATAACCAGGATGCGGCGCGCGTCACCAGCAAGGTTACCGGGGAGGAGATACAGCTCTATTTTGATAAGAATTTAGAAAACCTCAAGAAAGTGATTGCCTGTGCAGAGAAGGCTGCCAAGATCCGCAAGACGGAGCAGAAGGCAAAGACAAACCTCCTGATGAAGCAGAAGTTTTCCTTCGATTCCAACGGCAAGCTTGCCAACTGTGAGAGCAGGGACGCTTCTGTCTGTGAGATTTTCATTGTGGAGGGGGATTCTGCGGGCGGTTCGGCGAAGACTGCCAGGGACCGCAATTACCAGGCAATCCTGCCTATCCGCGGGAAGATTCTCAATGTCGAGAAAGCAAGCATTGACAAGGTGCTTGCCAATGCGGAAATTAAGACGATGATTAATGCGTTTGGCTGCGGGTTTTCAGAAGGGTATGGCAATGATTTCGATATCTCCAAACTGCGTTATGATAAGATTATTGTGATGGCGGATGCGGACGTGGACGGCGCCCATATTTCCACGTTGCTGCTGACGCTGTTTTACCGTTTTATGCCGGAACTGATTTTTGAAGGGCATGTCTATATTGCCATGCCGCCGTTGTATAAGGCAATACCCAGCAGAGGTGAGGAGGAATACCTTTATGACGATGTAGCATTGGAGAAATACAGGAAACGCCATAAAGGCCCATTTACCCTGCAGCGCTACAAAGGACTGGGGGAGATGGATGCGGAGCAGCTTTGGGAGACGACATTGAATCCACAGACGCGTATGCTCAAGAAGGTGGAGATTGAGGATGCCAGGATGGCATCGGACGTGACAGAGATGCTGATGGGCACGGAGGTTCTTCCACGGAGGGAGTTTATCCATGAACATGCGCATGATGCGGAACTGGATATATAGTTTACAGTTCAGTCGGTTAAGCGCAGGACTTTACGGATGGCGCGGGCCAAACCGCAGTATATAATAGAAAGGAACAGAGCATGCAGCAGAATGAACAGATTATCCGCACGGAATATTCGGAGCTGATGCAGAAATCATATATTGATTATGCCATGAGCGTAATTGTGGCGAGGGCGCTGCCGGATATCCGGGATGGCTTGAAGCCGGTACAGCGCAGGACGCTCTATGATATGCATGAGCTGGGAATCCGGCATGACAGGCCCTACCGGAAATGTGCGAGGATCGTAGGGGATACGATGGGTAAATACCATCCCCATGGAGACAGCTCCATTTACGAGGCGCTTGTCGTGATGGCGCAGGAGTTCAAAAAAGGGCTTCCTCTCGTGGATGGGCATGGTAATTTCGGCTCCATCGAGGGCGATGGTGCAGCGGCGATGCGTTATACGGAGGCGCGCCTGATGAAAATTACCCAGGAGGCGTACCTTGCAGACCTGGACAAGGATGTGGTGGATTTTGTGCCGAACTTCGATGAGACGGAGAAAGAGCCGTCCGTGCTCCCGGTGCGGGTGCCCAATCTCTTAATCAACGGCGCAGAGGGCATTGCCGTGGGCATGGCGACCAGTATCCCACCCCATAATTTTTCCGAGGTCATTGAGGGCGTCAAGGCATATATGAAGAATCCTGACATCACGGCTGCGGAAATGATGGAATATATCAAGGGACCGGATTTCCCAACCGGGGGAATCGTGGTCAACCAGGACGATTTATTAAATATATATGAGACTGGGGCAGGTAAGATTAAGCTTCGCGGGAAGGTGGAGACGGAGCAGGTCAAAGGCGGCAGGCAGCGCCTGGTCATCACGGAGATTCCTTACACGATGGTGGGCGCCAATATCGGCAAATTCCTCATGGATGTCTACCAGCTGGTGGAGACGAAGAAGACCGGGGATATTGTGGACATCTCCAACCAGTCCTCGAAAGAGGGCATCCGCATTGTGCTGGAGCTGAAAAAGGGGGCGGATGTGGAGAATCTCTGCAATATGCTCTATAAAAAGACCCGTCTGGAAGATACCTTTGGCGTCAATATGCTGGCGGTGACTGACGGCAGGCCGGAGACTCTGGGGCTTGTGCCCATTATCCGGCATCATGTGAATTTCCAGTATGAGCTTGCCACCAGGAAATACAGGACGCTGCTGGCAAAGGAGCTGGATAAGAAAGAGGTCCAGGAGGGCTTAATCCAGGCATGTGACGTGATTGACCTGATTATTGAAATCCTGCGCGGTTCCAAGAATATTAAGGATGCCAAGGACTGCCTGATGCATGGCAATACGCAGAAGATTAAGTTCCGCTACAAAGGCTCGGAGGCGGATGCCAAAAACCTCTGTTTTACGGAGCGTCAGGCCACGGCAATTCTGGAGATGCGCCTCTACAAGCTGATTGGCTTAGAGATAGAGGCGTTGATGAAAGAGCATAAGGAGACGCTCGCTAATATTGCCAAATATGAAGAAATCTTAGGAAGCCGCAGCGCCATGGCAAAGGTGATTGTAAAGGAACTGACTCGTTTCCAGAAAGAATATGGAACGCCGAGGAAGACAAGGGTTGAAAATGCCAAAGAGGCAGTATACGAGGAGAAGAAAATAGAAGAGATGCCAGTGGTCCTGCTGATGGACCGTTTTGGCTATGTGAAGACCATTGACGTGTCCGCCTATGAGCGCAATCAGGAGGCAGCCGATGGAGAGAGCAGATATGTGATCCGCTGCCTGAATACAGATAAGCTTTGCATTTTCACAGATAAAGGGCAGCTTCACTCGGTTAAGATTTTAGACCTCCCTTATGGAAAATTCCGCGATAAGGGAACGCCCCTTGACAATATAAGCAATTACAATAGCAGCGAGGAAGCGATATTGTATATTAATAGCCTGAACCACCTTGTGGGCAGGAAGCTGCTGTTTGTCAACAGCGCCGGTATGCTCAAACAGGTAGGGGGTGAGGAATTTGACGTCTCCAAGCGCACAACGGCGGCAACGAAGCTGAATGATGGGGAAAGCCTTATCATGGTGGAGATGTTGAAGGAAACAGAGGGCGAGACGGTTGTCCTGCAGACGGAAAAGGGAATGTTCCTGCGCTTTGAGTCGGCGGGCGTGCCACAGAAAAAGAAAGGCGCCATCGGCGTCCGGGGCATGAAAATCGATGAGAAAGACCGCCTGAAAGCAGCCTATCTTCTGGGCGATGAGGAGCGGGTGATTGAGGAGAAGGACAAGCAGATTATGCTGCACAGGCTGAGGATAGCTAACCGTGACGGAAAAGGCGTGAAGAGATAGAGAATATACAGGAGGCATCATGGACAGAGAGACAGATGTTGTAATTGTAGGTACCGGGGCTGCCGGGCTGTTTGGCGCATTGCAGCTGCCGGAAAGTACAAAGATAACCGTTATCACCAAGGATGCGGCCGAGAACAGTGATTCTTTTCTGGCTCAGGGAGGAATCTGTATGCTCAGGTCCGAGGAGGACTATGGCCCATACTATGAGGACACCATGAAGGCGGGGCATTATCGAAACAATCCGCAGTCCGTGGAGATGATGATCCGCAGTTCCAGACAGATTATTGACCTGTTGATTGGTTATGGCGTGGAGTTCGAGCGGCAGGATGGGGAACTTGCATTTACCAGGGAAGGCGGGCACTCGCGCCCGAGGATTTTGTTCCACGAGGACATCACCGGCAAAGAGATTACCGGCAAACTGTTAAATCAGGTGAGAAAGCGCAGCAATATCACAATCTATGAGCATACGGAGATGATAGACGTGCTCTGTCGGGATAACATCTGCCATGGGGTGGTGGTTGTGGACAGCCAGGGCAATGTGGAGCCATTGTATGCCGGATACACGGTGCTTGCCTGCGGCGGTATCGGCGGCCTGTACCGTCATTCCACGAATTTTTCCCATCTGACCGGGGATGGCATAGCGATTGCGCTGCGCCACCAGATTGCGCTTAAGGACGTGAACTTCGTGCAGATCCATCCCACTACCCTCTATTCCAAGAAACCAGGCAGGAGTTTTCTGATTTCGGAATCGGTACGCGGGGAGGGGGCGCTGCTCTATAATGCCCGGATGGAACGTTTTGTGGATGAGCTTTTGCCGCGCGATGTGGTGACCCATGCCATTGAAGAGCAGATGGAGAAAGATGGCAGGCCCTATGTATGGCTGTCCATGGAGAAGATTGCCAGGGAAGATATTTTAGGGCATTTTCCCAATATTTATCAAAGATGTCTCGAAGAGGGCTATGATGTGACCAAGGAATGCATTCCGGTTGTGCCGGGGCAGCATTATTTCATGGGAGGAATCCAGTCAGATTTGGACGGAAGAACCTCCATGGAGCGGCTCTATGCCGTGGGAGAGACCAGCTGCAACGGTGTCCACGGAGCCAACCGCCTTGCCAGCAACTCGCTGTTGGAGAGTTTGGTATTTGCCAGGAGGGCAGCATGGGATATCGCGGCTGCCGGCCAGCAAAAGCTGCCGGAGGAATGGGCAAGGTTTGAGCCAGGGAAGTATACGGACAGGAAAACAATGCAGCAGGAGAACAGAAAACTGGTGCTGCAGGAGATAGAAAGGATGAAAAAAGCATATGAACAACAACATAACCATGACGTTAAATGCGGATGAGCTGATTTTGGGCGCGCTGAAAGAGGACATTTCCAGTGAAGACGTGAGCACCAATGCCGTGATGCGGGAAGCGCAGAAAGGGGAAGCGCAGCTAATCTGTAAGCAGGACGGCGTGCTTGCCGGGCTCTTTGTATTTCGCAGGGTGTTTGAACTCCTGGATGCAGATATTGAGGTGAAGTTTTTGTATGAGGATGGGGATACAGTGAAGAATGGTGAGATTATCGGCACAGTCACCGGGGATATCCGGGCAATCCTCTCAGGCGAGCGCACAGCCCTCAATTACCTGCAGCGCATGAGCGGAATTGCAACCTATACCAATTCCATTGTCCGGCTTTTGGCGGGCAGCAAGGTCAAGCTTTTGGACACCAGGAAGACGACCCCCAATAACCGTATTTTTGAAAAATATGCCGTAAAGACTGGCGGCGGCTGCAATCACCGTTATAATCTCTCCGATGGCGTGCTGCTCAAAGACAACCATATCGGAGCGGCAGGAGGCGTGAAAGAGGCGGTTAAAATGGCGAAAGAGTACGCTCCCTTTGTACGCAAGATTGAGATTGAATGCGAGACAGTGGAGATGGTGCAGGATGCCGTGGAGGCGGGCGCAGACATTATCATGCTGGACAACATGAGCGTGGAGGAGATGCAAAAGGCGATTGCTTTCGTGGACGGCAGGGCGGAGATTGAGTGTTCCGGCAATGTGACAAAGGAGAACATAGAGCGTTACATTTCCCTGGGCGTAGATTATATTTCCAGCGGCGCGCTGACGCACTCCGCGCCGATTATGGATATTTCCCTCAAGAATCTTCATGCATTGAATTGAGGAGGAGAAGATATGGATATAGAAAACAGCAAGTATGGAGAAATTGCGGAAGCCAATTTTCGCAAGGGTTATAACTGTTCTCAGGCTGTATTTCTTGCTTTTCGTGATTTATACGGCATGGACGAGAAAGCAGCAGCGCGTCTCAGCTCTTCTTTTGGCGGCGGCATGGGAAGGCTGAGGGAGGTCTGCGGGGCAGTCAGCGGAATGTTCATGACATTGGGGCTGCTCTATGGTTACGATACCCCAGGGGCGCAGCAGGAGAAAGCAGAACATTATAAGCGGGTTCAGGAACTTGCCAGGGCATACGAGGCGGAGAATGGTTCCATTGTGTGCCGGGAACTGCTTGGGCTGACTGAGAAACGGCAGGATCCAACTCCGGAGAAGCGCACAGAGGGATATTATAAAAAACGTCCCTGTCCCAAACTGGTGCGCATGGCAGCGGCGATTATGGAACAGTATATCAAGGAACATCCGCCAACTTAATTATTATTCTACTGTACCATAAAGCGTAAATCTGTTATAATAGAAACAATAGAGGCTGATATGGCGGTATTGGCTTGTGGATTTACATAATTTGGAGGTGGCAAGTATTATGAAAAAATATGTCTCACTATGCTTAGCGGCAATTCTCTTCTTTACCTCATTGGGGATTCAGACCGTATATGCCCAGGAGGCTTTGGGCGGCATTGGGCAGGAACCGGTTCAGGAGGCTGACGATTTAAGCAGGGAAGTGAATGAGAATCCTGGCGCAGATGAAGATGAAAAGAATCAAAAGATTACGGATGATAATGAAGACGATAATGGGAATTCCGGTGTTGATAATGGTGAGGACAGCGGAGAGAACGATGACAATGACGATAATGGCGACGATGACGATAATGGCGATGATGACGATAATGGCGACGATGACGACCCTGATTTAGGTACAGAAGCGGCGGTGAGTAATTTTACGCTGGAATATAAACCCGCAGATGATACCATGATTCTCAGATACCAGGTAAATGCGGCTGCCACCGGCGTGGATATTTTTGTGGATGACATTCCGGTAGAGATGGATTATTCCAAGGCATATTCATCTTATAGCCATGACCTTCCAGACGATGCGGAAGGCAAAACATATACTTTTCAGGTTAAGCCCTATGAACTTAGGATAATAGAGGGAAAAGTGGTCAAGCTTCCGGGAACGCCTTCGGAAAAGATAGCGTATGAGATACCGTATAAACAGGCTGTTTTTACGGATGTAGATGCGGACTATGATTTAGCCAAGAAATATCTGGCGATTGAATGGTTTGGAGATGGCATTGCCAGCGTGGATATTTATCTGGACAATGCGGCAGAGCCAATTGTGGCCGGGGTACAGGGCAATTCCTATTCAATGAATATTGCCTGGGAGGCATTGAGCAACCATACTTACCGTCTGGTCCCCTATAATAAGATTGGGGAGCGGGGCGTGGAGAAAACGGCCAGTTTGGCAGTGGATGATTATACTGCCGTCATAGATTATCTGGATGTGGAATATGTCGAGAAGAGCAAACAGATTCAGATTAATTGGACAGGAACAAACGTTGAGTATGTGGATATTTATATGAATGATGAACTGTTGGCGGAAAGATATGACAAAGAGGAGTTCAGCCTCAAGTATGTACCCCAGGGGGGAGCGTCTTATCTTGTCTCGGTGTGCCCTTATAATGTAAATGGGCTGGAAGGGGACGAAGAGGAAGAGACTCTGGTAGAGGGAAGTTTTGAGGTAACAGAGATTGATAAGCTGAGAGAGGCCAGCAGTTACGGCAAAGACAGCGATAAGAATTACACAGGCTTCTCCAAGCCGGCCGTTGACATCCAGTGGACAGCAGAGGCTAATGCCTATTACGAGATTTACCGTGCGGTAAGTGACAGGAGGGGCGCTTATACCTGCATTGCCAGGTTAAGGACCGAAAAAGAAGGACCTTATACCTACACAGATACCAATGCCGGGATTGGCAGTAAATTTTATAAAATCAGGCGTGTGATAAGGGCAGATGATTATATAGAGCAGGAACTGGCAACGGCGTTGTCTGATTCCGAAGAGATTACCGTCAAGCTGCCGAAGCCGAAAGTAGACATTAAACTTACGCCGGAAGGCGCTGTCGTACTTACCATGGATGGAAAGAAAGAATTTGTCTCTGGGTATACGATCCTGCGCAAGAATAATAAAGGTTCCTATAAACAGATTGCCGAATTGACAGACAATACATTTACCGACAGTAATACGGAATTTGGCAAGCGGTATTACTACCAGATAAAATCATTTTATTATGATACCAAGACGAAGAAGAAGCACTATAGCGCTGTGGCAAATGTGAAAGCAAGGAACACCGTGGGCAGTTTTGAGATGCAGGCGCAGCAGGCAGATGAACAGAAAGTGAAGCTCACCTGGGAAGCAGCTGCCAATGCACAAGGGTATGAGGTATATTATAAATCTGCCACACAGGGAGATTCCTATAAGCTGCTGAAAGTGACGAATAAACGGAAAGCTACTGTTGCGGTAAACGGAGGCAGCCGCTACTGCTTCATGGTGAAAGCCTATAAGGAGCTGAGCAATGAAAAGATTTATTTCTCCATCGCAGAGACAGAACTGAAAACAGGATTTAAAGGCCCTGGCAATTTCAGGGTATCTAAGACTACTTTCAAGCGTGACGCAAAGAAGAACGTGATTGTCAGAAACGATAAGCTGGTCTGGGATAAAGTATATGGGGCGAAAGGCTATTACCTCGATGTGTACAAACCAGCCAAAAAGAAGTTTAAGGTCTTAAAGAAAATCAGGGGTGTGGACAATACAAGCTATGAGGTGTCCAACATCCTGACGCCAACGGATGGAACTGCTGTTTACCGTATCCGCGCCTACTCAGGCACAAGGAAAGCCACTGGTGAAAAGCTGGAGGTGAAGGTACAGCTTGCAAAGGTAACCGGGGTAAAGGTTAAAAGGGCGGGCAATTCTGCCAAAGTATCGTGGAAGCGGGCGCCATGGGCAGAAACATACCGTATCTACCGTTCCAACGGAAGGAACCGTATTCTTGTGGGGACTACCAATAAACTAAGCTTTACGGATAAAGGAATCGGCGGAGGGGTGGCGTACACTTATTATGTACAGGCGGTGAGCAATACGCTGAAATGTGAAGGGGAATACAGTGACCCGGCAGAATACAGGAAGAATGTTTCCCAAGTGGAGTATTTGAGCGCCACCCACGAAAATGATCAGGATGTATACCTGGAATGGCTGTCGGATGATGGAACCAGTGGCCATATCATTTATTACCGCGAAGGCGAGAGCGGCGAGTATCGGGTATTGGCGCGGGTGAAAGGGAGCCGCAGTTACTATACCCACAAAAATGTGCCGACAGGCGTGACCTGTTATTACAAGGTGTCGCGGTTGGAACGCAATGCCGGCGGTGTGGAAGCAGAGTCAAAAGCAAAGACGGTCAAAATTAAACTTAAGGGTTCAATGGCAAAATAATCAAACAGGAGGCTGGTCGATGGATGACCAGCCTCCTGTTTGATGATGATTTATAAATAATTAAGAAATACTGTTGACAGCTTTGCTCAGACGGGAAATCTTTCTTCCGGCGGTATTCTTATGATATACGCCTTTGGAAGCAGCCTTGCTGATTTTAGAAATCGCAGCGTTCAATGCAGCCTGAGCAGCTTCCTTATCGTTAGCAGCAACTGCAGCCTCTACTTTCTTAATTGAAGTCTTAACAGCAGATCTGATTGATTTGTTGCGGGCTGTTCTTTTCTCAGTTACTAAGATTCTCTTCTTAGCTGATTTAATGTTAGCCAATCCGTACACCTCCCATTCGAAAAATATGACTCACGGCAATCCCCAGGACTGATTTGCAAAAGGGCTGCGCTGTGTTCTACAGTTGTTTCATTAAAGCCGGACACGGACGTTCTAATGTAAACATACTCATATAGTTTAGTCCCAATTTTTCTATCTGTCAATACATATTCTTCTTTTTTTTGCAAAAAATGTTACTATTCATAGCTTCATGGGTGTGGCATAGCTGTGAAGAGATTTAAAATCACAATAGACATTTTTATTGGAGGGACAGAGAATGGGTCAGTTTCAGGTGCGTACCGATCTGGCATTAGAAACCAGAGAAAAATTTGAAGAGGATAACGTGGAGATTAAAGGTGTGAGGGTGGAAGAAGAGCACCGGAGGAAAAACGAGATTAAGATTACGACCATGGTAATTGAGACGGAAAATGGAGCCAAGGCGATGGGCAAACCCAAAGGAACGTATATTACCTTGGAGGCTGCCAATATGGACTGCCAGGATGAGGATTACCACCGGGAAATTTCGGTTGAGCTGGCGCGGCTGATAAAGAGGCTGCTGCCAAAGAAAAAATCGCCGCTTTCGGTGTTGGTGGCGGGTCTTGGGAACCGGGAAGTGACGCCGGATGCGTTGGGTCCCAGGGTTGTGGACAATATCATGATTACGCGCCATGTGCTGAAAGAATTTGGCAAATATGCATTTGGCGAGGAGGAGGTAAACGCTGTAAGCGGCATTGTGCCCGGCGTGATGGCGCAGACCGGCATGGAAAGCCAGGAGATTGTCAGGGGGGCTATCGAGGAGACGAGACCGGACGTGATGATTGCCATCGATGCGCTGGCAGCGCGCAGCACAAGGAGGCTGAGCAGGACCATACAGATTACGGACACGGGGATAAATCCCGGCTCCGGCGTGGGAAACCACCGGCATGGCCTATCCGAGGAAACGCTGGGAATCCCGGTGATTGCCATAGGCGTACCCACAGTGGTGGATGCGGCAACGATTGTCGGCGATACCATGCAGACGCTGATCCAGGCGATGGAAGAGCACAGCCATTTCCACACCTTGAGCGCTGGGCTCAATGCGCTGAATGACATGGAGAAATACGAGCTGATCCGGGAACTTCTTTCCCCGCAGCTGAATACCATGTTCGTTACACCCAAAGATATTGATGAATCCATCAAACGCCTGAGCTATACCTTGTCAGAAGGATTGAACATTGCCTTTGCATAAAATATTTTGTACAGGCATATATTTAAGTGTTACATGGTTTTGAGAAGACGGATGGCCGCCTGGCAAGGTAAGGCGCATCTGCATGGCAGGATTACTGAAATGGGGAAAGCTTTGATAAGGAAACGGAACAGGAAAGGAAGATATAAACAGTGGCTGCTCTTGGCGCTCAGCGTGCTGTTTGTGTTTGTCTGCTATCAAAATATCGCATCGTTGGGAGATGCGCCTGCATTGCAGCAGCTTGTGAATTTTGTCAGGGAAGAGGTTGCGGTGTCGGCATGGAAAAATTGTATGCTGCCGATGGTCTGTGAACAGGAGGAAACGCCGTTCACCTTGGAAAGCTTTCTGCTGCAGAAAGTGGAAAATTTTTATCCGATCTGCGCGTTCAGCGAGACCATTGCCGAGTATGACACACAGATTGAGAGTGACCTGAGCGCGGGGATGATGGCGGAGAATGAGAAAGAAAGCCAGAGCCAGGAAGAAGGGCAGGGGAAAGAGGAAGGCCAGGAGGGTGAAAATCAGGGAGAAATAGCGGACGGCAAGGAGAACAGAGAACAGGCGGATAAAGAAAAGAAGGAAGAAGAAAAGGATACGCAGCAGAAGAAGGAGCAGGAGACCGTGGCTGAGGCTGCTCCCGAGAGCGGCAAGGCAGTGGATATTTCCCGGGAAAAGCTGAATGATTTTGATTATTTAATCCAGAACTTCTATCAGGTAGACCGTACGACGACGATAGACGGCAATGAGCTGAATGCACAGGCGATGCTGGCAAAGGACATGAAGCTTAAGGGCGGCAATGAAAATGTGCAGATTTTGATTTACCATACCCATTCCCAGGAGGGATATGCAGATTCCACGCCCGGAGACCCGAACAGCAGCGTGGTCGCCGTGGGGGAGCGCCTGGCGCAGCTTCTGAGGGAGCAGTATGGCTTCAATGTGCTCCACCATACGGGGGAATATGACGTGGCGGACCGTGACAACGCATATTCCTACGCAGGTCCTGCCCTGGAACAGGTCCTGGCAGAAAATCCCAGTATCGAGGTAGTCATCGACCTGCACCGTGACGGCGTGCCGGAAAGCGCGCATTTAGTGTCAGAGGTAAATGGAAAGCAGACGGCGCAGATTATGTTTTTCAACGGCTTAAGCCGCACGACTGCCAATGGCAACATTGCTTACCTGGCAAACCCCAACCTTGCGGATAACCTGGCATTTTCATTCCAGCTGAAGCTGGCAGCCGAAGAATATTATCCGGGATTTGCCCGCTCCACTTACCTCAAAGGTTACCGCTATAATCTCCACTACCGCCCCAGGAGCCTTCTTGTGGAGGTGGGCGCCCAGACCAACACCTTTGAGGAGGCAATGAATGCCATGGAGCCGCTGGCAGATATCATACATAAAGTGCTTGCACCTTGAGGAAAGAAGGATTATAACATGCTAAAGAACAGGGAAAATGTCATCCATATATTAAATTGGCAGGAATTGAAGCAGAAAAAACGCAGTGAGATGGAAGAGCTGCTGCTGCAGTCTGTGCGCCGTCTGGAGCCGGCTTACTGGGAAGGCGTAAAACTGCTGGAGGGCTGCCTGTATGGGGCGTTCTGCTTCCATGAAAGCGGGGAGGCAAAGCGGCGTGTGATAAGCGCAGCATTCCTGCTCAATGAAAAGGAATTCCTCATGGTGGTACTGAAGGATGAAGGGAAAATGCTGCAGGAGCATCCACTGCCTGACGGCGGGATGGAGGAGAGGCTGGAAGCAGTTTTTGAAAGGATTTTAAAACAGGGGCAGCAGAGAACGGAGGATATGGAAAAATATTTAATTGACATGGAGCAGGAGATTGTGGGGGGAAGGATCAACCGCAATCGAAATCGCTCTATTTTTGAGTGTAAGCGTCTGCTCACAGTCTGGAAAAACGACTATGCCCAGTTCCTAAACATGATAGAAGGGATTAACGGCTTGGAGGAGAAGAAAAAAGAAACACAAGGACCTATCATGAGTGAAGAATCGTCATGTTATTTTCGCGTTTATGAAAATAAATTGCGGCATCTCACAGAGGAAACACAATTCCTGTATGAGGAGCTTGTGCATATCCGGGAAGCGCTGGATGCAGCGCTGTCCTATGAACAGAACCGGATTATGAAATTATTCACCACCGTGACGACTATATTTATGCCGCTGTCGCTGATTGCCGGCTGGTACGGCATGAACTTTGAGGGGATGCCGGAACTGCATTGGCAGTATGGTTATATTTTTGTATCTGCACTGAGCGTGCTGGTGGTGCTGGCGTGTTTTTGGTTCTTCCGCAAGAAGAAATTGTTTTGACACCCCGGTTTCACGGAAATTAATTTTCAAAATATCCTTTTATTTATGAATATTTATCTGTTGCTGGGGCTGCATATGCCCAAAACAAACAATTCAGGGACGTTTTTAACGTAGGCAAAATCCACTGCTTATGCAAACCTGCCACGAAGGCTTTCCTGAGGGGTTTGGTTGCAGTTAGCAGTTAGTTTGCCAAAGTGTTGTCCCGTTTGTGTGGGTATATGCAGTATACAGCAATATGGAAAAATAGATAGATGTAAGGATATTTTGAAAATTGATTTCCATGGACCAGATTTTTTCTGAATTAAAAATCTAAACTTTTTATAAAATATGATATTTAATATTGACAAAGAAAATAAGGAGTGCTAAATTATGTACATAAGCTGTTAGCACTCAATTTTAAAGAGTGCTAATAAAATGAAATAAAAGAAGATTACCTGGTAAGGAGGAATAAGAATGAAATTAGTACCATTGGGAGACAGAGTTGTTTTGAAGCAATGTGAAGCAGAAGAGACCACAAAGTCCGGCATCATCTTAACTGGCAGCGCGCAGGAAAAGCCTCAGGAAGCAGAGGTAGTTGCCGTAGGGCCAGGTGGGAATGTGGACGGTAAGGAAGTGACCATGCAGGTGAAGGTTGGAGATAAGGTAATTTACTCCAAATATGCAGGCAACGAAGTGAAGCTTGACGGAGAAGACTATATCATTGTAAAACAGAACGACATACTGGCAATAGTTGAATAATAAGAAGGAGACGAATCATTATGGCAAAGGAATTAAAATATGGAACAGAGGCCAGAACCGCATTGGAGGCCGGTGTAGATAAGTTAGCAAACACTGTTAGGGTAACATTGGGACCCAAAGGAAGGAACGTGGTTTTAGACAAATCTTTTGGGGCTCCGTTGATTACAAATGACGGCGTGACTATCGCCAAGGAGATTGAGCTGGAAGATGCATTTGAGAATATGGGCGCACAGCTTGTCAAAGAGGTGGCAACGAAGACCAATGACGTGGCTGGGGACGGAACCACCACGGCAACTGTTCTGGCACAGGCAATGATTAAAGAAGGCATGAAGAATTTGGAAGCGGGCGCCAATCCGATTGTACTGCGCCGCGGCATGAAGAAAGCTACCGACAAGGCAGTGGAAGCCATTGCAGCCATGAGCCAGAAAGTGAACGGCAAAGACCAGATTGCCAAAGTGGCGGCAATCTCAGCCGGCGATGACATTGTAGGGGATCTTGTGGCAGATGCGATGGAGAAAGTTTCCAATGATGGCGTAATCACGATTGAGGAATCCAAGACCATGCAGACAGAGCTGGATTTGGTAGAAGGCATGCAGTTCGACCGTGGGTATATTTCCGCATATATGGCAACGGATATGGATAAGATGGAAGCGAACTTAGACGACCCCTATATCCTGATTACAGATAAGAAGATTTCCAACATTCAGGAAATCCTTCCTCTGTTAGAGCAGGTAGTGCAGTCCGGGGCAAGGCTTTTGATTATTGCTGAGGATATTGAAGGCGAAGCGCTTACTACCCTGATTGTCAACAAGCTCCGCGGCACATTCAACGTGGTTGCAGTCAAGGCTCCCGGCTATGGCGACAGGAGGAAGGCAATGCTGGAGGATATCGCCATCCTTACCGGCGGGCAGGTAATTTCTGAGGAAGTCGGATTGGAGCTCAAAGAGGCAACGCTTGAGCAGTTAGGACGCGCAAAATCTGTGAAAGTGCAGAAAGAGAATACAATTATTGTTGACGGTGAGGGAGACAAGGAGGCAATTGCAGCGCGCGTATCCCAGATTCGCGCCCAGATTGAGGAGACTACCTCCGAGTTCGATAAAGAGAAACTGCAGGAAAGGCTTGCCAAGCTGGCAGGCGGCGTAGCGGTTATCCGTGTGGGCGCTGCAACCGAGACGGAGATGAAGGAAAGCAAGCTGCGCATGGAAGACGCGCTGAATTCCACCAGGGCGGCAGTAGAGGAGGGCATTATCGCCGGCGGCGGTTCTGCATATATCCACGCTGCAAAGCAGGTGGCAGAACTGGCAGAGACCTTGGAGGGCGATGAGAAGACAGGCGCCAAAGTTATCTTAAAGGCGCTGGAGTCACCATTGTACTATATCGTTGCCAATGCCGGCCTCGAAGGCGCAGTAATCATTAATAAGGTCAAAGAATCAGAGCCAGGCGTAGGGTTCGATGCGGCAAAAGAAGAATATGTAAATATGGTATCAGCCGGAATCCTTGACCCCGTGAAGGTGACCAGAAGCGCGTTGCAGAACGCAACTTCTGTGGCTTCCACATTGCTGACCACGGAATCCGTAGTGGCAAATATCAAGGAAGACGTACCGCCTATGCCGGCAGGAGGCGCAGGCGGAATGGGAATGATGTAAGAATTTCTCAGGAGGTTTTTTATAGTATAAAATCCCAGGTGGATAGGGCATAATAGCCTTATTCATTTGGGATTTTTTATCTTATAGGATGATGCCAGGGTCGAATAAAAAGTTTTTATTTAATCCTGCCCTTAGCACCT
>CAJTYM010000050.1 GCA_910583835.1 uncultured Lachnospiraceae bacterium
AACCCTCGACCTACGCATTACGAATGCGACGCGCTACCAACTGCGCCACTTTGGCTTAACTATTAACAAATCCTTATATATTATATCCGTTTTACTTTCATTTTGCAAGTCTTTTTTTCAAAAGTTTTTAAAGTTTTTAAAAGCTGCAATACCCCTATCTATCTTGGGCATTGCAGCTTTCTATGTCCTGGCTCTTATTCTGTCTGCACGTTTTCCACCATCACTGCCTCAACGAGGAAACGCCTGTCATCCCGGCCGCTATAGCAGGTGGACAAGGTAAGGACCTTACCATCCGCTGACACTTCTGCCCCTTCCCTGAAATTCCCCTCACAATCCCCTATATCACCAAGATACCTGAGAACCTCAGAAGGATTGGCAAAGTCATATTCATAGGGAATAAATACATCTGAAAAATCTACTGCTGCAAAAACTTCATATGTAATTGCTCTGTCCGGCAGATAGATAATAATCTGATGGTTTTCCTCAAAAAACTCCTTGTCCTCAAAATTATGGAGACTGCTGAACATCGTCCCATTTTTCAGGTTATGCCCATACAAAACTGTGATGGAATCCATAAAGTCCATGTGATTGACAGCCTGAGAATAAATAGCTCCCGGAAGCCCTTCTGACAAATCAACCGTATGGTTGAGGTAATAATCATCGTATGGATCCTTAGAATCCTTTTTCTGCAATATGGGATAATCAACCGCAGTTCCCGGAACAGTAATCCAAGCATAAATATCCTCATTCTCTGCCTTGAGCATTTCAAAGTCAATCTTTACTTCTCCAGCTTCCCCCACGGATTTGACGTCATCCACCGACAAATCTGCCGTTACTTGTATGGAATCTGCCGTATGCCCCGAAACACCTACACGTTCCGCCTGGAAATTAACCACAGAAACAGCTATGCCTAAGCACAGTACCGCAAGAGCCGATAAGATTTTCTTTTTTTCCAGTCTCATATTTTTATTCCCCTGTTTTAGGACTCTTCCTGTAAGATGAATCTGTTTTTACACTGCCGGAATCGGTGGTAAGATGGCTGCTTTTCTTTCGGATAACGGCAATCGCGCCAATTTCATTTTTCTTATTCTCGTATTTATGGTTCTTATCTGTGACATCATCCTTATTTAAATTGCCACTATTGTGATTGCCATCCTTAATCTCTTCCTTCTCATCACCTGGTCTCAATCTGCCACCATTCAGTCCGCCATCCTTAATCTCTCCTAGTTCATCGTCCTTCTTATCATTATCCGCTGCCTGCGCTTTATCAATAACAATGACATACTCCGATGCATGTGAGAACGACAGGCTCGTTCTTCCATCCGCTCCTATCTTGCCGGAATCCATGAAAATCAGCTTTCCGCTGCTGTCATAATAGTACAGACTCCCAGTACCGCCACTGTTCTCACTTTTCAGATTCAAGGTAAGGTCAGCCCGGAAACCAAAATTCCCATTGTGGGTCAGGGAAAGCTGGGTAGTCGGCCTGCCGTCTGCCAGTTCTGATACAATTCCTACAGGGATTGTATTAGTATCAATCTTCACTTCCAGGTCAATATCTTTTAAATTCGTTGCCTGCACATCTGTGCCATCAATCGTCCAGCTATATTCATCCATCTTAAGAACTATTTCGACTGATTTCCCTTTAATTGCCTCCAAAACTTCCTTGGGTACTACAGTGGCTTTTTTCATATTAATTGTAACTGCCGTACCTGCCTCTGCTTTTTCAATATCCTCTTTAATTTGGGCAATCTCTTCTTCCGAAAGTTTCACTCCCCCTGGTTCTTCCTGCGTTTGGTCCTTAATCTTTGACTCTTGCACAATAAACTCCCTGTCTTCCCCGACAGTTACTGTCTCGCCTTTGGCATAGCCTTCCCAGACAATATCCTCGTATTTTTCATTTTCTGTCGGAAGCGTATATTGTGCATCTTTGTCCACGACAACAAACTGGCTTGTACCATCTGGATATATTAAAGTTAATAAACAGTTCCGATACAAAGCCCGAAATTCAACAGTTTTATATCCTGGCTGGTTGACACCTATCGTACCTGTCCATTCCGCTAAAATCAATCCTTCAAAATGATTTACCTCTTTAAACACATCCGTAGCCGCGCCCTCAATTTCCGCCTCGGAGAGATTTTCTCCATCCATGAGGACCATACCGCTGCCAGAGCTCATCTCACCATCTCCCCCACGGTAAGTATAGACCGCATCCACAGTAGTTTTACCCTGATAGACAGCTACGATATCCATGCATGCCATCGATTGGGAAATTTCTTCCACCGCATCACCCAGCAAGACCCAGGATTCCAGTTCCATTCCCTCCATATCTTCCGGCAGTTCCAATTCCGCTAATGCCTCGCTTACCTTGGTCCCTTCCAGATACGATTGGTTGATTACCTTAGACGTCTCCTTGCCGTCTGCGCCAATATATCTTGCATTCCATGCCACCTGGCAGTCTTTGTACTTTGCCTTTGCCTCAATCCAGCAAGATTTCCCCTCAACCTGCATACTGTCATTATGGTAATCATCACTGTAAACCAACTCAAATCCGGCAAACCCCTGCGCCTCCGCATCTGCCGGCAACTCTAAGGCATCCAGCACATCCCGGTAACTTACCCCATCGTCAACAAACTGTGGCAGTACTTCCGTCTTTATCCCACTGTCCTTTGTCATGTAGGTAAGGGAAACATTGGTGCATACCTTATCATAGGAAGCCGTAAGAGCATAAGTCATATCATAAGTGCTGTTAAACAATATCTCTGTATTTTCATCAATCACAGAGCCACGCAACTCATCGTCCCAGCCTGGCCAGCCATATCTCCACTCTGCATCCACCCCCTCAATGGGCTGCGGAAAAGAGACGCCTAATTTCTCCAATGTGGTCCTTCTTCCCACTTGCTCAACCGTTTGGGTGGAAATCAATGAATCTGCTTGATAACTCCCATTCTCCTGTCTTGCATAACCATAAAATTCAAATGTTACCGCCTTGACATCTTCCCGGTAAGTTTTTCCCGGCTTCACATTAAAATACCAGGGATAGGTAATATAATAATCATTCTGGAAATCACTCAAATATGTTCTGTTGTCATTTTCATCATATATATACAATTGTGTAAGCGCCCACTCACAAGGATACATGTCCTCTGTAATGGCAATTGACCCAGTATATGCACTGGCTTGTGCATCGTACCTAAGATTGACATATTCCCAAGAAGAGACATTCGTTACCTGCGGATAAAAATAAGCTGTTGCAGATTCCCTGGGATGCTCTTCCCTTACTTTTACCGTGATATCCACAACGTCTCCGGCTTTGACAAACTGCCCATTCTTATTTATGATAATGCTTTCAATAACTGGCGGCTCCGTATCAAAGTCCTCCTGAACAACCTCGAATTCCAAATCCGCTTCCGGCTCAATGGAAGATGGATAAAAATAATAATATTTTCCAGATTTTGTCTCTACATGAAAATAATTTAATTTCCATTTCTCTGGATGGGTCTTATCTGTCACTGTAAAGGTTCCGGTCAAGGTCTTGGCAGTTTCATCATAGGATACACTTAAGTACTCTGACCTTGAAAAATTATTATTATTTACATATGCATAACAATATGAAATTTCCTCATCCTCACATCGCACATCTGCCGTATAAGTTACCGTATCCCCCGGCCTTAATTTCCCATCCTCATTGGAAGGATTTGTCTGCATATGGAAATTGGAGACAGATACATTCCCATCATTACCATCTAATGTGAAAGCATAGCGATATTGCCCTTTTTCACTATCCCAGGTATCCCATGTACTATAATTTCCATACATGTCTTCTACCTTAATCTCAGAAACATAAAACTGACTGCCTTTCAGTTCACTGCAAGGAAGCGTCCCGGTGTACAGATTTCCTTCTCCGCTCTTTTCAAATGAAACGCTTGCTCTGTAACCATTCCCACTGTATTGTACATATACATAGATAGAACCAATTTCGCTATCCGCATCGTATGCCGACAACGTAAAGTGCAGTGTGCCATCAGCTGTTAACGTTTGTCCATTCTCTGCAAATTCAAAACTCTCAATCACTGGCTTATTGATATCATACGATGGCGCTTTCTCCCCATCATCGTCCGTGACATCAGGAGAATTCGCTGTAGATTCCTTATTTTCTGATGTTCCAGTCTTTGCCGCCCCATCATGCTCTGTACCTTCGTTTTCTGCCGCTGCCCATTGTACCGGAAACATTGTTACTGCCATAATGACTGCCAACATAATACCCAATAATTTTTTACTTAATTCCCTCATCTCATATACCTCCTTAAAATAAAAATATAGAAAGCCTCTTATGTCAACTCCTACTTTATACCCTAATCCCTCTTCCCTCCTTTCTCTTAAAAGTTATATGGATTTTTACCATATAGCACATTAATTATTACATTATTTTCCATAAAAGTAAATATATTTCTCTAAAATTCCCCAAGAATTTATTTTCGTCACTCGATTGCAGGAAAATATTGATAAAGACATAAAACAGCCCTGTTTTACAAGAATCGTAAAACAGGGCTGCTCGATGATACATGTACTTAAATGAAACCTTCTGTTACTTTACCTTCACGGTAAGCGTTGCTTTTGCCTTGCTGTTGTTGCCCGCTGTTACCGTAATCTTGGCAGTTCCCTTCTTCTTGGCAGTTACCAGACCTTCTTTGGAGACAGAGGCAATCTTCGGTTTATTGGATTTGTACTTAAATGTGGAGCAAACCGTATCTTTGGGGATGCCCGGCTTAATCTGGTACGTTTTCTTCTTTTTCAGTTTGACGGATTTCTTTTTAAGCGTAACTTTATTTGGCACGTCTTTTACTGTAACCTGACAAGTTGCCTTTGCACCGCCCACTGCTGTTGCTGTGATGGTAGCTGTCCCGGCTTTCTTCGCTGTGACTACGCCGTTTGCTACAGCTGCCACATTCGGATTGCTGCTGACCCAGGTAATCCCCTTAGGCGCATCGTCCACATCCACTTCTGCTATCAAAGTCGTTTTGGCTTCCAAACCTTCGGTTGCTTTGGTACAAAGCGTCAATTCTGTCTCGCTCAGTTCTACATGGTCTGCATACATCTGAGGCACTGCCACCAATGTATTTGCCATCAGCTTCTCTGCGCGCGCTGTCAGCCTGTCCATCTCTGTGGTGTCCGTAAGGTTTGTTTTCTGTGCCAGCTTCTTAGCCTCAGCGGCAAGATTTGCCATCTGTGCTTTTGTGCCGGCGCTGTAATTGGAACCTTTGGCTGTATTCTCCAGCTTCTCTGCCAACGTATTCATCGGCCTTGCATCCAGCTGGATAAGGGGTATCTCGTGGTAGTTGCTGGCTGCCGCTTCGTTCCAGTCCACCATCTTATTCTTATCATTATAATATTTCACCATTCTGTTGTACTCATCAACGGTAATCGGAATCATGCCGCCATGGGTTCCGACATCGCCGCCGGTACGTCCATAACCACCACTAAGTTTTTCAACACTGTCCTCGTCAGACAAATCTGTCGTAACATATGGCTCATAACGTACCTGCATATTGCCATAATTATCAATCATGATACACCACTCATCACGGTCAATGAACTTAAACATCGTGGCTCCCTCATGCCAGCCAACCAGGTCGTCCAAAGCGGTCTGCTTAACTTTCTCAAAATGGTTTCCTGTAGACTCATCGGCAAACCAATTGCAGACAATCTCTGCCTTTCCAAGATTATTCTTGTCATTGACCAGATTTAATAAATCATCCTTTTCTGAGTAAAGGTCACCATCATATTCATAAGGCGTAATCCTGATAGGGTCTGTACCGTTGTAATCGACTTCCGGGTCTAAAACAGTCTTTGCTTTCATCAGTTGGATTTTTAACAGAACAGCCCCATTATTCGTTCTGGTCTCATCTTTTACCACACGGAATAAGGTCCCATAAGGTGTTACCACATTTCCATTTTCGTCCTTCTCTGCCACCCACAGCTGGGAGGTATCAATATTCCCATAACCGTCATTGTCATTTGCACCATTTGGGTATTTCAGATAAAACGGCTCCTGCTCGTACAGCTTTGTAGGCCCAAATGTCTTAAAATCTTCCGTTTCACAGCAGTACAGACGGTTTCTGGTTGAACCATCCACATCTGTACGTCCAGACCAATACACGAGATAATTATCCTTCTGCGGATTATAGATTGCCTCCGGCGCCCATGCCATGGCCGCTTCAATTTTAGAACCTACGTCTATATAACGTCTCTCCCAATGTACCCAGTCTTCTGTCTCCCATACAAAAAGGCTTTGGCTTGCCACGCCATACTTAGATGCCAGCGTCCATGTGCGCTTTTCAACATCACCCGTATCAAGTATGGAATTATTTGCCTTGTTTCCATTGTAATGGCTGGAATGCGTGTTCAAATCCGTGGCAAGCAGCCATACTTTATTGGCATCGCTGCCATCTTTTTTAGACCCACGGAGTAAATAAGGGTCGCGTACTCCCTGGTCCCTTCCTTCAAAGGGGAATAATGCGGAAGCATCACCGGAGACAGTGCTTTCAACATCATCTTCATCAATAGTCAGCTGATAATTGACACTGTTTGGCCCGCACTTTTTCACGCTATTAATAAAGTCGCTTCCAGCCAGAAATGCCGGCTGACAGCCGTTCAACGCCGTCCAGTTCAGACCATCCTCGCTGAGGAAGAAATGGATCTGCTGTACGTCATAATTTTTCCCTTTCGGTACGGAAAAACATACATAGACATATCCCGCATAGGAATCCCCGGAGAGCCCTTCCTGAACCGTCATGGGAAATGTCTTCGTAGCTGTCGCATCGCCCGCTTTCACCGTGGCTACCAGATTGAACTTATAATTACCCTCTCCGGCATACGGCCTTGTCACTTTTAAGGTATTCCCCTCCACGGAAGCCGCGCCGTGATTTCCTGCTGGCGGCTGTTCCTGTATCGTGTATGTAATGGTTGCGCCATCCAGTCCGTCCACGGTAGTGGGAAGTTCTAAATCCTCAGACAAAAGCTTGTTGATTTCCGATTCCCGGATTGTCAGCCCACTCTGGACTGTTTCATTGATATCCCCTGCTGCCTGGACCATCAGCCCCCCTGTGGGCAGTGCGCCCACGGTAAGGCTGGCGGTAAGGACTGCAGCAGACAATATATTAAATATCTTTCTCTTCATACTTACCTCCTGCTGATTCTCTGCTACTTTTTGATCTTCACGGTCTTAGTCAATGTCACGGTCTTGTTTCCCACCTTAACCTTTGCGGTTACTTTGACCGTTCCTTTTTTCTTCTTGGCCGTCAGTTTACCGCTCTTGGAAATCTTCGCCAGCTTCTTGCCTTTCTTGTCTAGGGACCAGGTCACTTTCCCATTCAATCCTTTTACTTTAAGGGTGATGGATTTCTTCACTTTCACACTGCCCTTGCCGGTAATCTCACCGACATTGAACGTAATTCTCTTGACAATGGTCTTTCCGGCAGAGGAAATTTTCACGGCCACTGTTCCTTTGCCTGATTTCTGTGCCGTTACCACATTGCCTTTCACGCTTACCGCGCCGCTTGCTGTATAATTAACCGTATAGCCCGCGCTGTTCATAACTGCAGTCGGGACAACCGCGATGGTTGCCGTCTTGCCTTTTGCCAGGCCTGTCACGTTGGCAGAAACCTTCACCTTGGAAATATCATGGTTGACCTGTACCAATGTCTGGTATTCCATCTCAAATCCGTCATAAACGGCTTTTACGGTCGTTGTGATGCGCGCATAGCCAACTTTTTTCTGTGCCGTTACCACTCCGTTTGCACTGACCGTGGCAATATTTGTATTGCTGGACTCATATTTGATGGTTACATCCTCATTCAGTTTCAGGCTGCTCGGCAGCTGGAACACAGTCGCCGTCTTCGTGGGTTCAAGCGTAAGGCTCGTCTTGTAGCAGTTCGGTGTAATCTTGGCAAATGGATCGCGGTCGCCTTTGGCTGTTACCAGTTCATTGATTGCCTTGGTAAGTTTCTTTTCCGCAGCATCTATCCTTGTCTGCCCTTTGGCTTCCTGCGCTTCCTGCAATACTGCTTTCAGATTTTCTATGGAATCCGGCTTGTAATTCTGGGCTGCTGCCAGCTTCGCATTCGCTTCTGTGATTGCCGCATTCAACGCTTCTTTCTCTGCTTTTAATACCGTAATTGTAAAATCTTTGGTCGCTTTCATTGCGCCGGATGTTATAGTTGCCGTCAGCTTAACGGTCTTATTTTGTGTATCATCATTGTATACCTTGCCATCGTCTGCAATGATATCCGTATTGGCGGACTTCCATGTTACAGCGTTTTCCTTATATTCCTTAGGCAGGGAGGCAAGATCATATTTTACTTCGTCAACAGATGGGTTTTTTGAACCAAGGTTTGCCGCCGTAAGCTCTAACCCTTCCGCCGCCTCTTTCTGGAATGCCTGTTTATACTCATCTTTCTGTATCTCCGCATCCGTCAGCGCTTTCTTATAAATCTTGAAAGAAGAAAGTTTTCCCTGGAACAGGCCGTCATTCTTGTAGAGGGATTTTCCAATGTAACCCAGGATTGTCTTTGAGGTATTGACATTTACTACATCTTTCATAATTTCTAACCCCGAATCAATGCTGTAATCACTAGAATCTCCTTTTATCAGGACACCATCCATGTAGAGTTTGAGCACTCCCTTATTAAATACCATATCGATTGTGTGGAACGTATTATTGCCCGGATTTTTCGAGGTTGTAAATAAGTATTCCGTTGTACTGTCCTTGATACCGCTGCGGATAATCCCCGGATTGAAGTTCGGAGACAGGAACAGATAATTGCTCGCATTTTCCGTAGTTGTCATTGCATTAGAACCCAGGCAGAACAGCCACGCATTGCTGCCGCAAGCTGCTCCTCTGGCAAACGTGGTTTCAATCGTAAATGATTCTTTGTCTGTCAAATCATCCATGATACTTGTGGGCAGTTCCAGATATGTATTGGCTCCCAGCGTCATCACGCCAACCCCATTCTCCATCGCAAAATTGGCGTTTGTGCCCTGGATAGCTGCATCATTTCCATTGTTGGAAATATCTTTGACCTTGCCGTCCTGCGCTGCATAAAAGTCATAGTCCACCGCAAGTTCCGTGCTCACCTCCGTGCCAATAACCCTTACGTTCGTATCTGCGCTCTTTGAGACAGTGGCATCTGCCTTGGAGGTTACGGTTGTGGCAATGACGGTCGTACCCGCTTTCACGCCTGTCACAAGACCGGTCGCACTTACGGTGGCAACTCCCGAAGCTGCCCCGGCTTTCACAGCGTATGTAATATTGACGTCATCCTTGGTAACTCCGTCTGGCAACGTCACCTCAATCTGTGCCGTCCCGGTTCCCTCAATACGGAACCCTTCCGATACGCTAATCGGTTCCTCACGCAGGATATCTGCCGCGCTACGCACCTTGACATTGGTCGTGCCTGTCTTGGTCGTGCTGCCAATAGTCACAGAGGTAACCACCTCAGCCGTTCCCGCCTTGACAGCAGTGACTTCGCCAGTCGCAGCATTTACAGAAACAGCATCGCTGCTGCCCTTTACGGCAAAGCTTATGGTGCAGTCTTCTTTGGCAAGACCGGCAGGAAGATTCACCTCAATTGTCCCTTTCTTACCAGAGTCTAATTTCAACTCCTGTGTCACATCAATCGTTTCCGTTTCCTTTAAAATATCTTCCGGCGTGCCCTTTACTTCAATGGCGGCGGTTGCCGTCTTCTCCACACCGTTATAAACCGCTTTGGCAGTGATAGTGGCAGAACCCTTTTCCACTCCCGTCACAAGACCTGTACTGCTGACTGTAGCAATATTATCAGCTGACGATTGGTAGGTAATGGTGACATCCTCTGCAGGAACTCCCTGAGGAACTACTGCCTGAAGCTGCAGTGTCTTGCCCTTTGCCACAGCGCCGCTGTCCGGCAATACCGTGATGCCATGCGAACCAAAAATTTTGTCCGGTGTACGGTTGTCCTCGACCGTCCCTTTGGTGAATAAGTCACTGACCTGGTCAGCTTCCAGGGCTACGTTATAGACGCTGATATCGTCATATTCGCCAGTAGCATAACCGCCGCCTCCCTGGTTGATTCCGAGATAAATACTTCCGCTGTCATCATTTAACAACGGTTCAGCAGTAGTCTCCAATGTCTTATTACCATCCAGATAACAAGTCACCTGATTGCCAATCTGGGTGAGCGTAAACATATGCCACTCCGTCCAATAGCCACCTGTACCACTCATTTTCCCACTGCTCTGTGTACTTCCTGAATACAAATACAAATCCCGTCCATTCGTTCCAGCAACAGGCTTAATCGTAACATTCTCCTCTGCTGACTTTCCAATTGACATGACCGCAAATGTTTTGGGTGGATTATCATTCTTTGAATTGAGCGTACCCCAACTAGATTTAAACCATGCGGAAACGGTATATTCATTCCCAAGATTCGTCTGCGGCAGTTTCATGCCGTATTTTCCTTCACCTTTTTGAGTATGTTCTTCATCGAGAATTCCATCTGTGCTGAGTGCTTTCGTACTCTCTTTTCTTCCAGGCATAAAATCCAGTTTACCGGAATAGTCACCTAAGGTATTGGTAATCATCTGGATATCCTGGTATTTCCCATTATCAGCACTAACTGATTCCTCAAAATCATACTTCGCCACTGGCTGAAGGATTTTGGCTTCTGCGCTTGCGGTAGTCACATTACCGGTAAACACCGTAGTCACCACCATCGCACAGGCAAGCAGCTTACTTACTACTCTCTTAAACTTCATTTCTCTTCTTTCTCCTTTCTCTCGCAGGATTCCCTGCCCTTTCCATACTGCCCCGCGATTATCTGCCGAAGCAATATGTTGTCACGATTGCACAATTTTCCCTTCCTTCTTTGTATCATCCTCTCCTTTCTGCTAAAACCCTCACTTTATATATTAGGGAAACGCCGATTAAAGCGTTTCCCTCGGCCGGATTTGCGCTGCAAAGCAGCATAATTCCATTGCAAATCCGTACGCATCCAATGGCTACCTGATGCATGAATCATCGATAAATTCCGAAAACACATAATTGCTCACGGCAATCCCTTGCTCCGTAAGCCTCACCATGCCTTCACGCTGTTCTATCAACCCCTGCTGCTGCAGCTTTTTCAGCACAATCCCATATACGCCTTCTAAGGCAATGCCGAATTTATCTTTAAATTTTTCCCGGGAAACCCCCTCCGTCATGCGCATTCCCAGAAACATAAACTCTTCCATCTGCTGCCGCTTATTCAGGCAAAACGCTGACGCACCTTCCCGGAAAACCAATTCCCCAGCCCACTGTAAGGTGGACTGGCACGACGGCTTTGTACGCTTTTGCGCATATTCAAGAATTTCCGTCAGCCGGCAAAACCCTCCCTCCAGGTACTCACTGAAATTTCTCGTATTGGAAAACCTGACATTTTCTATGAAGGAAGAACTTCCAAGGCCCAGTCCCAGATAAGGGACTAGCTGCCAGTAACCGATATTATGCCTGCACTCCCTGTGCGGCAATGCATAATTGGAAATCTCATACCTCCGATAGCCCCGGGTTCCTAAGATTTCCCGCGTCATATCATACATCTCGCGCTCCGCCTCTTCGCTTGGCAGAATGCGTGGCTCTTCTCCCCGCTGCCTGCGCTGCTCATCCTCTCCATACATCTCATAAAAGGGCGTACCCTCCTCGACTATCAGGCTGTATGCAGAAATATGTTCCGGCATAAGCCCCGACACTTTCTTCAGGGTAAATGCCCAGTCCTGCGGCAGCTGCCCGGGCAGTGAAGAAATCAAATCTATATTGATATTGTCAAATCCTTTTCTCCGGGCCAACTCAAAACTCTCTAAAAAATCCTCAAATGTATGGATTCTTCCCAGTTCCTGAAGTTCCCGGTTGTCTGCAGACTGCAGCCCCAGGCTCAGGCGGTTAATGCCTGCAGATTGGTAAAATGACAGCTTTTCTGCCGTCAATGTGCCAGGGTTGCACTCCAGTGTAATCTCCGCCTCCTCTTTTAGGCAAAAATGGCTGCGCACCGCCTCCATAATTTCCCACACCTGAACACCGGTAAGCAGTGAAGGGGTTCCCCCTCCCACAAACACGGAACTGACCTGATAATGCTTACACTGCTGGCTCTGAATCTTGATTTCTTCGAGCAGCCTGTCCACATATTTCCTGCGCACATCTTCCCCCGCCGCCATCGACAGGAAATCACAATACCGGCATTTCCTTACACAAAAAGGAATATGAAGATATAATTCCAACGCTTGTCCTTGCACCATTGCCTACCATCCTGCCGTTTAATTGTCATCCAGCTTCAATACGCTCATGAACGCTTTCTGCGGAATCTCCACATTGCCAATCTGGCGCATCCGCTTCTTACCTTCTTTCTGCTTCTCTAACAGTTTGCGCTTTCTGCTGATGTCGCCGCCATAACATTTCGCCAGCACGTCCTTGCGCAGCGCCTTTACCGTTTCCCGGGCGATAACCTTACTGCCAATCGCCGCCTGGATGGGGATTTCAAACAGATGGCGCGGGATTTCCCCTTTCAGCTTCTCACACATCTTCCTGCCACGCTCATATGCCGTGCCACTGTGGACGATAAAGGATAAGGCATCCACCTCCTCCTTGTTGATGAGGATATCCAGCTTGACAAGCTCTGAGCGGGCATAGCCTTTCATCTCATAATCAAAAGAAGCATATCCCCGGGAACGCGATTTCAGCGCATCAAAGAAATCGTAAATAATCTCATTCAACGGCAATTCATATTTTATCAATGCCCTCGTCTCTTCCATATATTCCATACTGATGTAAATTCCCCGGCGTTCCTGGCATAAGTCCATAATCGCGCCGATATAGTCGCTGGTAACCATAATCTCTGCGCTTACCATCGGCTCCTCCATATAATCAATCTCTGCCGGGTCTGGCAGATTCGAGGGATTGGTCAGTTCAATCACTTCCCCATTCGTCTTATGCACTTTGTAGATAACTCCCGGCGCAGTGGTTACAAGGTCCAAATTGTACTCCCGCTCCAAGCGCTCCTGAATAATCTCCAAATGCAGCAATCCCAAAAATCCGCAGCGGAACCCGAAGCCTAACGCCACGGAAGTCTCCGCCTCAAACTGCAGGGAGGCATCGTTCAATTGCAATTTCTCCAAAGCATCCCGCAAATCAGGGTATTTCGCGCCATCTGCCGGATACATGCCGCAATACACCATGGGAGTCACTTTCTTATAACCCGGCAGCGGCTCCTCACAGGGATTCGCTGCATCGGTTACCGTATCGCCCACCTGCGTATCGCCCACATTCTTGAGGCTGGCAGTAATATAACCAACCATACCGGCGCTCAGTTCCTCACAGGGAATAAACTGCCCTGCTCCAAAATATCCCACTTCCACCACATCCGCGGTCGCCCCGGTTGCCATCATGCGGATAGTCGTCCCTACCCGGACCGTCCCCTCTTTCATCCTGCAAAAAACAATCACGCCTTTGTAGGAATCATATAAAGAATCAAAAATCAACGCCTGCATTGGGTTATCAGGATTACCGCCAGGCGCCGGAATCTTCTCCACAATCTGCTCTAACACATCCTCAACATGCAATCCGGTCTTTGCGGAAATCTGCGGCGCATCCTGGGCTTCCAGCCCAATGACGTCCTCAATCTCTTCAATCACCCGCTCCGGGTCTGCGCTGGGAAGGTCTATTTTATTGATAACCGGAAGCACGTCCAAATCGTGGTCCAGCGCCAGATAGACATTTGCCAAAGTCTGCGCCTCGATTCCCTGTGCCGCATCCACCACCAAAATAGCGCCGTCACATGCCGCAAGGCTGCGCGAAACCTCATAGTTAAAATCCACATGCCCCGGGGTGTCAATGAGGTTGAAGATATACTCCTCCCCATCCTTGGCTTTGTATACAATACGGACTGTCTGCGCCTTAATCGTAATGCCGCGCTCCCGCTCCAAATCCATATTGTCCAGAACCTGTGCCTGCATCTCCCGGCTCGTCAAAAGCCCGGTCTTCTCAATGATGCGGTCCGCAAGGGTAGATTTGCCGTGATCTATATGTGCAATAATACAAAAATTCCTAATCTTACTCTGTTCAATCGCTGCCATGCTGTTCCTCCAAGTCCTTAATCTGTCAGAACAAGAAAAAAATTCCCTATTCAGTTATTATTTTATCACAAAACTCACCACATTGTCTATCGGAAAACAGTTACTTTTGGCTATACCTGACAATCAAAAGCTCCACCGCCATCCTGTCGTTAAGCATTCCCGTCTTAATATCTTCCTCCGCCTGCACGCAGTCTGCAACCGCCTGCCCAAGCTGCTCCAGCTTGAAGCGGCTGGCCTGGGCAAGGTTTTTGCGCACGGCAAATTCGGGGATTTTAGCCTTGGCGGCAATAAACTTGCCATCGTACCCCTGCCGTTTTAAATCCTTGACCTGCCATAGAATCTGGAATTGTCTGGCAATCAAAAATAATATACGCATGGGCGGCTCTTTCAGGGCAAGCAGGTCATAATACAGATCCAATGCCCGCTTCTGCTGCTTTCCGGCAATCATGTCCACCATCTCAAATATTTTCCCGGTCGTCTGCACGACGCAAACTGCCTCCACATCCTCCGCTGAAATTACCTCCCGCCCCAACGTATAGCAAAACAGTTTTTCCAGCTCCTTGTCGATGTATTCCATATCATCTCCGGTCTTCTCCAAGAATAATTCTAACACGTGCTTGGTAATCTTCTTCTGCTCGCGCCCCAGCTTCGATAAAATCCACCGTGTCAGCACATCCTTCGTCTGACGTGGGAATTCTGCCACCCTTCCCGCATTCTTAACTGCTTTATACATCTTGCTCCTCTTATCGACTTCCTCCTCCACAAACACAAAGCAGGTCGTGTCCGTAATCTGCTTCATATAATCTGCCAGCTGCTCGGACGCGCTTTTAAATGCCCCGCTGTTCTCCAGCATAATCAGCCTGTGTTCCGCAAAAAAAGGAAGCGTCTCCGCCAAATCTATAATCTCCCCCGGATTGATATTTTTCCCTTCGTAAAATGACACATTCATCGTATCGTCCGGCTGGGACAATGCCCGCTTTAACTTCTGCGCATACTGCTTTTTCAGATAAGATTCCTCGCCGTATAATAGATATACCGGCTGGAACGTTTTTGATTTGATATCTTGATCTATGCCTTTCATGTTTCCAAGCCCTTCATAATTAATTCGTCTTCTTTTATCTGCCATTAATTGTAACAGTTCAAGGCAGATATGTCCATACCCTCACATCCGCCCCCTCCGGCTGTATGCGAATCTGCCCTTGCTCCATTGTCAAGAACACCTGGCTTCCCACAGAACGGAACCTCCCTACCGCCGCTTCGCCGGGATGTCCATAAGAATTTTTCTTGGCACAGGAAACTACCGTCATCTTAGGAGAGAGCGCTTCCAAAAATATCTGGCTGTTTGAATGGTCCGAACCATGATGCGCCGCCTTATAAAAATCCACGTCCTCTATGCCATACCGTCTCAGGCATCCGCTTTCCACTAGTGCCTTTTCCTGCTCACTGCCAATATCCCCGGTAAGGACGCCGCGAAACGCACGGTACTCCAGCAGCAGCGACAGCGATGCTGCATTCCGGTCCTCGCTGCCCTTTCCTGGCGCAAGCACCGTAAAGGACAGTTCCCCGGAACCAAATTCTATGCCTGGCGAGACATAGAAAACTTTGCAGCCAGCCCCACTGGCTTCCTGCAGCAATGATTCAAAAGCATCGTCACGCACCATATATTCTGCGAGAATCAGATATTCCACCGGATATCCCAGACGCAGGACTTCCAGTAAACCGCTGATATGGTCTGCGTCCCCATGGCTGACAATCCAGCCTTTGAGCGAGCGTATGCCCCGGGATTTGAGAAAAGGCAGAATCCGGTACTCCCCTACGCCTTTCACATTGCTGCTGCCGCCATCCACAAAGAAATGCTCTCCATTGCCATTCTGGATAAAAATTCCATCTCCCTGCCCCACATCGAGCACGTCTATCTCAAAGCAGGATTTCCCGCGGACAAATAGCAGACAACAAACCATCAGGAAAACCCCTGCCAGATAACGTCTCTTCCTGCTGCACCAGATAAGGTACAGGCAGACAGCCAAAACTGCATAATAAATGATGACGAATTCCAGAGACGGTTTCCCAGTAATAAACTCTGCGCCCGGCAGTTTCAAAACTAAATGGCAGACATATTCATTCCATGACAGCAGCCAGCTTGCCGGCTCTAAAAAAACCGCCCCCAGAAACGGCTGCAGCATCCCCAACATCCCGCCAAGAATCCCCAATGTCAGCAGCCAGCCCATAAAGGGCAGGATACAGACATTGGCAAAGATACTGTAAGTTGGGATTTCGCAATAAAAATATGCGGACAGGGGCAGGGTGGCAAGCTGGATACAGATACTGACAGACAAGGTATCCATCCATTTGCCCGCCATTTTATGCAATATGGAAAACTTCCGTTTCTTCCGCCCATCTGCTTCCGTTTCCTGTTCCTCCTTTGCCTCACGGATAACCGTCCAAATCACAGTCACTCCCAGCACTGCCCCATAGGAAAATAGAAACCCGGCATAATCCACCAAAAACGGATTCCCCCATAACTGCACCATCGCACAGAGCGAAAGCGCCGTCAGCGAATCGTAAGCATAACCCAATACCTGCGCTCCCATCATCACGGCAAACATAGCTATGGCGCGCATAGCAGATACCTCCATGCCAGAAAAAACACCAAAGCTGTAGATTACAGCTGCCGACAGCAGCGCATTCCATTTTCGGGGGCAGCCAAGTTTCTGCAGACAGGAAAACACGCCCATACCCAGAAGCGAAACATGCAGCCCGGAGATGGCAAGGATATGGGAAATCCCGGCCGACCTGTACAGGTCCTTTATCTCCGCTAAAAGCAATGACTTTTCCCCCAGCGCCATATCTGCCATCACCCCGGCAGCCTGCGCATCCATGGATGATACAAATACCTCCTGCATTCTCGCCCTCATTGCTCCCAGGGCAATCGCATACCTGTCGATGCTGCCGGAAACCTGCATTTCAGAATCCGCATAGACCTTAAAATCCCATTTTCTGCTCTGCTGATATTGTTTTTCGTTGAAGTTCCCTTCATTGCGGGATATTTGAAATGGTATATATCTGCCGGTAACCTTAAGAATATTGCCCGGCTGATACCGATTGTCCGAACTATAAATAAGAATCCCAAAAGCGGGATAAGCTTTGCCACCCAGATAGACCTGAGTGTCTGTAAGATAATAAATAACTTGTATGTTCTGTGTCTCCGATTCTTGTACTGCTCTATCCTGCGCAGATAGCTCTGTTTTCCCTAACGCCTTGCTCTGCGCAAAAGACTGTTCCTTCCGCACAACCTTACCTTGCACAATGACGGTATCGCCATCCGAAAGCGCTGCTTCCAGACATTCTCTTACGTCCTGCTGTGACTGCATACGGACGCTTCCGGCAGCAAACAGAATGATACAGACAACAACTCTCACACAGGCAGTGCGCCAGGCATGTTCCCTCAGGCGAATTACCGCCGCTGCCACTGCTGCCAGCAGAAAGAGGAACATCACAAGCAGCTGCCATTGCCGGTTTCTGCCGTATAGAATGCCGAGCGCCAGGGACACACACAGGCAACATATGGTCCGTCTAATCACTCAATCCCTCCTGCTGCATCTACGACCTGCTCTTTGCCCTCTTCTATCTGTTTCTCCTGAGTCTGCGCGGTCTCATCCATATAATCCAGATTCCGCTCAAACATGGTATTTAATTCCAGTTTCTGGCGATAACGCCGATTGGTATCCCCATTTACGGAAATCTGCACTTTATTGACGCTGGTCAGCTCTGTCAGGGAATTGACGATGGAATAGATAACCACCGGTTCCGAAATCTCATAATTCTGATTGAGGAAACCCTCATCAAGATTCACGAAACATACGCCGTCCACCACGGACACATTTATCAACTTCGTGCCATCAGGAATTGCCGAACGACCATTTTCTCCCTGGGGACCCTTTAAGAGCTGCTCCATCACAAGTTTCTCCAGTGAGATATTGCTGCTGTAATGAATCTCCTGCACTTCCTGCAAGAGCGCCGTTCCCTCGGGATTGGAAAAATACAGGGTAATGTTCGCTGTCTGGATGGCATTAATCTGTTCCCCCGGATTTTCAATAAAACTCTCCTCCGTCATCAGCCCGACCAGCGTCCCCTCATCATCCATCAGCGGCGAATCCCCCACATAGAACGAGATACAGTCCACGCCTTTTATCTGTGTCAAGGTCCTGACAACCGCAGCCCGGCAGAGCACCTCTTCAATATTGTCCATCTCCAGGTAAGCGCTGTTGAAATAGAGATACAGCTGTCCATCCTCCAGCTTCCAGGAGTCCAGCCTTACCTGCTGGGGAATCGGCCTGAGATAATCTAAATAATCCCCATCTTCTTCCCAGCAAAGTTTTCCTAAAAACTCCTTCACCATGCCTTCCGTTTCCTGTTCCTGCGGCTCATAGCCCTCAGCAACCGTCTTCGTCTTATCTGCATTGATATAGTAAATATAATAATCTGAAACCTCCTCCCGGGCACTCCCACAGCCCGCAAATAAAGCTGCAAGCAAGGACATGCTTATCAGGAGCAGTGTATGTTTTGCTAGTTTCATGCAATTCCTCCAATATAATTCAGCGGTATGCGGACTGTGAAAACCGTTCCCTCCCCCTCTTTGCTGTGCGCTTTAATCGCACCCCGGTGTTTGAGCACGGCATTCCTCGTAATGGCAAGACCCAGTCCCGTTCCGCCAATCTCCTTAGAATGGGATTTGTCCACACGGAAAAACCTTTCGTAAATATGCTCTAAATATTCTTCGGGAATTCCAATCCCGGAGTCCTCCACACGCACAAAGAAATATTTGTGGTCAGCATTTAAAGAAACATGCACCCACCCATCTTTCTTGTTGTACTTGATGGCATTCTCCACCAGGTTATTCAATGCCAGGGACAGCTTCACCTCATCTACCTCCGCACTAACCGGACGGAAACTCTCCAGTACAAGTTCAATATTCTGTTTCTCCGCAATCGGACGCAGGCGCTTCATTATCATTTCCAGCAGCTCATTGATATTTACCACAGAAATGTTCAGTTCCCCTGCCGCTTTGTCCATCTTCACCAGAGACAGCAAATCGTTGATAATCTTATTTTCCCGTTCAATCTCCTCTGCGATATCGCTCATAAATTCTTTATACAGCTCTACCGGCACATCCTCCTGCCCCAGCAAGGAGTCCGCAAGCACTTTCATGGACGTCAGCGGCGTTTTTAGCTCGTGGGACACATTTGACACAAATTCCTGTCTCGAATTATCTATCCCCCGCATACGGCCCAACATCTCATTGAAAGCGCCTGAAATTGCTTCCGTCTCCGTATAGTCAGAAATCATCAGTTCCTCTTCTTCATTCTCTGCCTGGATTTCCTCTAAAGATTTCGTCATCTTCTTAAACGGCAGCACCAGACGGCGCGCACAGAAAAATGCAATAGCCAGAACTATCACTGCATTTACCATCTCGATTATCTGCACATTCTTTTTCAGATAATCGTAATTCATCATGATACTGTCCGTGGACACGCTCACCAGCATAACGCCTAAAGATTCCTTGGTATCCGTATTCTTCAAAGGAACCGCCAATTCAATGTAACGGCTGTCAGGGTCATACTTGCTGATTTCCTCACCCTGGAAACTCTTCACCACCTCGCCGGAAATGATTGTCTTGCCGGTGTCAATGCCGTATGTGTCTTTGACAATCTGGAAATGCCTGTTAATCACCATAATCCTGCCATCATAGATATTAGAAACCTGATCCAACTGGGCATTGATAATCTCCATGGACAAATCTGCCATATAATTATAGGTAACTACCTGGTTCGCCAATATCTTCGTCTGGCTTAAAACATCAATGCTGCGGTTGGAAACAGCCCGATTCTCATAGGTGGCAAGGATTCCAAAACGCAAAGCTATATTGGGAAGAATCCCCATCAGTGCAATAATCAAGAACAGCCTGAATTTCAGGCTGTGGATAAACTTTAACTTCTTCATCTTTTTCTCCGCTGTTATGCTGGCAGCTAGTACAACAGATATTAAGTTTCTTTATGTTATACTAGCCATGATAATAATAACCTACGCCCCACTTGGTATGCACATATTTGGGGTCGCTGGGTTTCTCTTCAATCTTCTCCCTCAGCCGCCTTACATGCACATCCACGGTACGGACATCGCCCGGATATTCAGAACCCCATACGAGATTTAGAAGTTTCTCCCTGCTGTACACTTTGTTGGGATTCAAAACCAGGATTGCCAGCAAGTCAAACTCCCTTGCCGTAACATTGATTTCATTTCCCAGAATAAACAGCCGGCGGCTCTCACAGTCGAGACGCAAATCTCCGTTCTCTACGATTTTAAGATTTTCCTCCTTCTTCGGTTTGGGGGAGGTCCTTCTCATAATCGCCTTAATCCGCGCCTTTACTTCCAGAATGTTAAACGGCTTCGTAATATAGTCATCTGCGCCGTATTCCAGACCGAGAATCTTATCCATATCGTCCCCTTTTGCCGTCAGCATGACAATCGGCACTGTGGAAAATTCCCGGATCTGCTGGCACACCTCAAACCCATCCATCTTCGGCAGCATGATATCCAAAAGTACCATGTCGTAAGTATTCTCTGTTGCAAGCCTGAGGGCTTCCTCACCGTCATAGGCGCAGTCCACCTCCATTCCGTCCTGCTCCAGGCTGAAACGGATTCCTTTCACTATCAATTTTTCATCATCGACTACAAGAACCTTTTTTGCCATTCTTTCACCTCATTGAACTTTGACGTAATCTTCTATTTTGGAAAATACGCCTTCTTTAATCCCTTCTATTTTCATCAAATCTTCAATTTGTGCAAAACTGCCGTTCGTCTCGCGCCAGGCTATGATACTTGCCGCCTTCGCCGCCCCGATTCCCGGAAGTCCCATAAGCTCTTCTTTGGTGGCCGTGTTGAGATTCACCTTTCCATCATCCTTATGTCCCATATCAGCGGACGGATATCCGGCAGAATCCTCCTGGGCAGCTGCTTCCTCGGCAGTCATTACCCAAATCATCTCTCCATCGGTCAGGGGCTGTGCCTGATTCAGGGACCTGGGCTCTGCTTCCTCTGTCAGTCCTCCGGCAAGTTCTACTGCCTGAAATACCCTGCTGCCTTGCGGCAATTCATAGACCCCGGGATTCCTGACTGCTCCTGACACCTGCACATAAATCAGGGGCTGCAAATCCCCGGCGGACGCCATTTCACCGTCAGAACTATGCTCTGGTACGCCTTCGTCACCCATACTGTCTGCTTCCTGCTGCTTCTTGCCGCCAGCTTCCTCCTGTATCATTTCGCCAGTTTCAGATAACAGCAGACCCTCTTCCTTGTCCCGCCCGGCGCATCCTGCCATGAGGATGATGAACATCAGAATGAATATGATTTTCCATTTAATTTTCAAACTTTTCCCACCTTTCTATCTATTGGCGGATGAGAAAAGCCTTATTCACAAATCTATTCTTATTGTAACGAAATTTTCCGTTTATTACAAGAGGTTTTTCATAATGTTACGGAATCATTAAGAAAATGCGAAAAAATATACTTGACATTTTCCCTAAAAAAAGCTATTGTGTTATTTAGATAGTACAATAATACATAAATCCATAATCGGAAACGAGGTGATTAAATGCCATGGAATTTGGATTCTGACCGGCCTATCTTTATCCAAATCATTGAAAAGATTCAGATGGATATCATTTCCGGCCTGTATGCCCCGGGGGATAAACTGCCTTCTGTCCGCGAACTCGCCCAGAAAGCAGCGGTTAACCCGAACACAATGCAAAAAGCGCTTTCAGAGCTGGAGCGGACCGGATTAGTCCATTCACAGAGAACCAGCGGACGATACATTACGGAGGATACTGCCATGATTGCAGAATTGAAATCAACATTAGCCAAAGATATTGTGACACAATTCTTAGATAACATGTTAAGACTCGGCATACCACAGGAGGAAGTAATTCCCCTTATTTCTAAAATCATCGAAGGAGACGACCATGACACTGTTAGAATGTAAAAACCTTAGCAAAACATATGGAAAACATACCGCGCTTAACGACATCAGCCTGCAGATTGACGGCGGGCATATCATCGGGCTTTTAGGTCCCAACGGCAGCGGCAAGACCACATTGATTAAACTGATTACCGGCCTACTTTGCCCCACTGCCGGCGCTGTGTATGTCAAGGAGGAGCCCATCGGCCCTGTCAGCAAAAGCCTCATCTCCTACCTGCCCGACCACACCTACTTAAACGGCAATCTGCGAGTACGGGAGATTATTGATTTTTTTGCCGACTTTTATGAAGATTTTGATTCCCTTCGCGCCTACGATATGATGGCCAAACTGCAGATTAATCCCTGCCAGAAACTAAAGACGCTTTCCAAAGGCACACAGGAAAAGGTACAGCTGATTTTAGTGATGAGCCGCCACGCCAGCCTGTATATCCTGGATGAACCTTTAGCGGGCGTAGATCCCGCTGCCAGGGATTATATCCTGGATACGATTCTCTCAAACTATGACGAGAACGCCTCCATCCTCATTTCCACCCATTTAATCTCAGATATTGAGAACATCCTGGATGAGGTTATTTTCCTTAAGGACGGCCATTTACACACGCACGCCCTGGTGGATGAACTGCGTGAGAAGGACCACAAATCAGTTGACACTATTTTCCGGGAGGTATTCAAATGTTAAAGAAACTACTGAAATATGAATGGAAAGACACCCGAAAATTACTGCTTCCCATTAACCTTGCCGTAGTCCTGATGACCATTATCGGCTGTTTGATGCTGAGCACCCGCATCTTCGACTCAGAGATGGGATTTCTGCTTGCTGCCCCCTTGCTGGTTCTCTATATACTGGCCATCATAACCTTTTCCTGCATCACTTTGGTCTATGTATATACACGTTTTTACAGGAACCTGTATACAGCAGAAGGCTATCTGATGCATACGCTTCCGGTTACCCATACGCAGCTGTTCCACTCCAAGCTTATCATGGGCTGTTTCTGGTTCTCCCTAAATAGCCTGCTTACAACCTTATCAGCCTCGGCATTAGGCGGTTCCGTGGGATTCCATGAAACTGCCAAAGAAATTTCCGGTGAAATATCGGAATCTTTCATAGACGACTTCATCTTTGCCACAGGGCAGAATCCGGATTCATTCTCATTTGCGGATATTTTCGGCTTTACTCTGCCTGCGTTTATACTGTTTCTGTTTGTCATGCTGCTTGTCAGTTCCCTTTCTTCCGTGCTGATAGGCTATGTCAGCGTACTGTTGGGACAGCAGATGGAGCGCAATAAGCTGGCGGCAGCCATTGCCTTTTATTTCGGCATCTATATGGGATTCCAAATTCTCACCTCGCTTGCCGTTGCAATCCCGGAACTCCTCAACCTGGGAAAATACTTAGAAGACGATTCGGCTAATATCCTGGCAGATAGTTTCCGGACGCTCTTCCCCTCTATGATTGTCTGCTACCTGGTTGTGGATGTTATCTTTTATGTTATCTGCAGGATTCTGGTAAAACGCCAGGTCAACCTTGACTGATAAATCCTGCTTATTTTGCGAAGTAAACACGGCAACACCCCTCTATATTATAGCAATACAATACCTATACCGCCATGCGATTTAACGCAAAATATTCTTTTCAGCAATTCGCATGGAAAAAGAAATGCCTCCCCTCTATAATAATTTTGACATAGAGGGGAGGTGTTCTACAGTGGAAAAAACAAAGAACGCTGCAGGATTTTTCCTGGGCGATGTAGAAGAGACTTTTTAAGCTAGGGAAACGCTGATTAAATTCAGTATTTCCCTAGCGTAAGTACATCAATTTATGCCATAAGGGTTTTCAGCTTATTGGCAGCAGCTTATGCCGTAATGGGTTTCGGCATATTTTCTTATCTGTTCAGCGCGCTCGTGCTGGCTCATTGCCTTAAAAAGGGCGATACTCTGATAAAAACTTTCTTTAGACACGTCAAACTGCCCAAGCTCTGCCAGGGCACAGGCTTTGTTGCACAGCAGCATGGGAAACGCGTGCAGTTTCCCATATTCAACGCAGAAATCAATCCCGGTCTGGCAGAGTTCCAGGGCTTCTTTATAATGGCCCGCCTGCCCCATCCAGGATGACAGATTCTGCAGAATCATCAGATATTTCACAGACAGTTCCTGTCCGCCAACGGTATGTTCCTCAATATATTCTTTCAATCCAAATAACAGCTGTAAAGCTGGCCATAGCTTTCCCATGGCATGGTACGCGCAGCCAATATTATTGAGGATGCTGATTTCGTGAAAGGTCAGAAGCCTTGCCCTGATATGCACGCCATCAAAATCAGGAAGCGTCATGCGTATTGCAGCTAAGAGCCGTTCCAATATATGCGCTTCACTCTCTCCACGGTTTTTGCATATCAAAGCCCTTGCAAAACAGACATACTGCTCTTCCAGTTTCAGGCTGTAATCTTTTCTGGAGGATTTCTGCAGCTTTTCTTCCAATATCCTTACAACTTCTTCTGCCTTCCCATATTCTTTCCTCGCCAGGCAGCGGGTCAGCTTCTCTTGCGTCTCGTAACGTTCCATCTCCTCCCGGCTGAGATAGCTGTTATAAACCCTATCTACAATTCCCAGCCTCTGCATCAGAGATTCCAATATTCTCTTTCCCGGCGCCTGCACCCCATTCTCAATCCTTGATAAGGTGGAAGGTGTGCAGATTCCATAACACAGTTCTTCCTGGGAGTATTTCTGCCGTTCCCTGGCTTCGCGGATTAAGCTGCCGACCGCATAATGTGCCATAGCTTTTCCTCATTCCTACGCCACTGAAAGGCGGATTACAAATGCTTTTGTATACTCCTCCCAATCCCCCTGTTCTAACACAAGGCTTCCGCCGTGCATGGCAATTACTTTCCATGCAATGCTCAAGCCCAGACCACTGCCACCCTTACTGTTCCTTGATTCATCCCCCAATACAAACGGTTCAAATATATAACGGACAATCTCCTGCGGAATCTTGTCCCCATTGTCGCACACCCGGATAATTATTTCCTCATCCTCCGCTTCCGCCATCACCCATACCCTGGTCCCTGGCGGATTATGCCGCAGCGCATTGCTGAGAAGATTGTTGATGACGCGCTGGAATTGCACCGAATCTACATCCATAAAAAATGCTTTTTCTGGAATATCCGGCAGTATTTCCATCCCCTTTTCTTCAAAGTCCATATACATGCCCGCCACGCACTCCCGCAGCAATTCAAGCAAATCCGTGCTGGTCCTGGATAGCTGAAATCCCTCGCTGTCCAATTTCACATAATCAAAGAGGAAATTCAGCAGTCCGCCCATCTGCATGGATTTATTGTATATGGTCTCTAAATACTCCTGCCGTTTCTCCTCAGAAATATCCATTCCCGCCCCCTCATGCACCCTAGAATCCAGCAATGCTTTCGCGTAACCTGCCACGGTCGTCATCGGCGTTTTCAAATCATGCGCCACATCTGACAAAAGCAGGTTGCGCCTCCTGTCGTACTCCTCTTTCTGCCTACGCTCCTGTTCCTCCAGACGTTCTATCTGTACGCTTACCGTCTGCCCGAAAGCGAATGCGGCAAGCACATAGGGGAGCAGAACCGTCAGCAAAATCATGACCGTAAGCGCCATCATTCCCAAAATGAAAAGATTTTTCTGCACCGGATTCATCTGCAGCGTCTGGCTGGCAATTTTCCCTGACATAGCGCTGCCCGCCAATTCCTCGCTGAACGTACGCAAAGCAAATCCTATCACATCGGGAAGCCCATTGCAGATTCCCATCACGGCAAGATACAGCGCACCACGGCATAACACATCAATGCTCACGCCGTTTTCCATGCCAGCCGCAAAAAAATCAATATGCAGGCTGTCAGACAGCCATGGAAAAACAATTCCCTCGTAGAACCTGGCCAACAGATTCTCACTGACGCCAACCAATATCAAGATAAAAAGGAACCGCTTAATCAAAAATTTTTTCCACTCTGAATTATTCATGCCTACTCTTTCTCCATACGGTAACCAAGCCCGCGGATTGTCTTGATATAGGCGCTCCCATCCTCAGACAGCTTGGCTCGCAGGCGGCTGATGCTTACCATAATATTATTGTCTGCAATCGCATACTCCTCTCCCCAAACATTCTCATATAACTGCTGCTTTGTAAATACCTTGCCAGGGTATTCCATAAACATCCGCAGCATTTTATATTCCACGGAGGTCAAATCTATGGGTTGGCCGTTCCGGTATACCAGGCATTCTTCCGTATCCAGCCGCAGGTCTTTTACCTCCAGCTGCCTGACTTTCCTGCCCTCTGCGCCCAGCGAATAGAATCTGCGGATATTGGAATTGATGCGCGCCACTGCCTCCATGGGGTTGAAAGGTTTGGCCAGATAATCATCCGCCCCCAAATCCAAACCGAGAATCTTATCTGCATCCTGGTTTTTGGCTGACAGTATCATCACCGGCATGTTGCTGTTTTCACGCAGTTTTTTCAGAACATGGTAACCGTCCGCCTCCGGCATCATAATATCCAAAAGCGCCATGTCAATTTCTTCTTTTTCCAACAGGGAAAGGGCAGACCGTCCGTCTGCCGCTTCCAATACCTGATAGCCATCCTTTTCCAGATACAGGCGGAGCAATTCGCGGATTTCCGCCTCATCGTCTGCAACAAGAATTGTGTATGCCATAATTTCATTTCTCCTTTTCCTCTGCAAATCAAATTGGCAAGCCTACATCTGATACGGTATGCTTTCCGGCTGTTTTGCCGCCGCCTGCAGTCCCTTCAGCCTCTGGTAAAGCGCAGCATCCGTCTGGTTTACATAAGGATTCAAATAGAAGATTCCCAGTATTCCGAGTGTCAGTCCATTTAAAATATACCATCCCAGGAACGATAAGTCCAGCACAAAGGCTTTCCACTTGTTGCCCTGCATCATAGAACTGCTGATGGCAAAGGCTTCCGCTTTGCTGATACCTGGGTTCTCTCCCAAAATATATGGAATCATCCGGTATTCATACGCCTTAATAATCCCCGGAATGACCAGCAGCAGACACCACAGGAATATATACAGGTCACGGAAAAACAGTATCTTTACGCAGTTCAGATAACTATGGTCAAATGCATAACATATCTCTTTTATCCTGGCTTCCTCTCTCAGGTTCTGCAGAAAGAAACGCTTGATGCCCACTTCCAGGGGATTGAGGAGAAAAACCTCCAGGGGAATGAGAATTATCATCACCATAACGGCAATCATAAAAACAAGCGCAAACACAGCAAACAAAAATGCCATCACCAACATTGCGTCCCCAAATTTCCCCGCTGCCGCATCCTCAAAGATGCCTTGCTCCGGCTCAGCATCCCTATCATCGAGCGCCAGGTCATAATCATCCCATTCTCCATCAAAGCCATCCAGCTCTTCATCCTCATAGCCATCCCATCCATCATAGTCATCTTCTTTGTCGTCTTCCACCACTTCCTCTTCTGCGGAATCATAGAGTTCCCGGAAATCCTTGTAAACCCTGCTTGAGCCGGTGCCCATGCCAACGCCCCCGCCCAGCAGCCCCGCCAAAAGTGCAACCAGAATACATTTCCAGTAATTTACACGGAACCGCTGTTGCGCCTTATCCTTCAATTCTTTTCTTGTCCACATATTTATATCCTCCTTCTTGCCGTTTTTTTCATTCCTCTTTCTGACCTTTATTATATCTGCTTTTTCTTAACAGGAAACATTTCTTTCCTTACAAGAACCTTACAAAAACTTGCGGCTTTATATTTAAGGAAACACTGATTTAACCATCGCTTCCTTAGCACCATTTATGCTTTCTGTCATATTTTATTAGGGAACAGAAATATTATGAAAGGATGTAATGAAATGGCAAACTATAACACGAACTCCGACTGTGGCTGCAACCAGAGAATGCCACAGCGTTCAAACGCATATACCCCCGGCATGAACCAGCGTCCCATGATGAACCGCCCGCCTATGCACCACCACTGCCCCGCCAATCCTGACAAAACCGATCCCTTGGCTGGCATGGCAATCGCTATGGCATATGTGCCATGGCAGTTCATGCGTGACACTTATGAGCCAGACAAAGCGCTGCAGTGCGGCACAATCTTCCCAGAGTTAAACAAACCATTTATGGGGAAAGGGGGCTGCCCGAGATGAGAGAAAATAAGATGGAACAGATGAAATTATTTCAATGGATTAACATGGTAAGCTTTGCTGTCAATGATATTGTCCTTTATCTTGATACCCATCCCAAGGACCAGGAGGCGCTTGCCTATTTCAACCATTTCCGCGAAGCGCGCACCAAAGCGCTGAAAGAATATGAGAAAAATTATGGACCGCTTACGCTTGACACGGCAAAAGCAGATCAGATGTGGCTGTGGTCTACCCAGCCAATGCCCTGGGAAGGAGGTTATTGCTAAATGTGGAATTATGAGAAGAGATTACAATACCCTGTAAACATTACACAGACAAACCCGCAGATTGCCCAGGTAATCATCAGCCAATTCGGCGGGCCGGACGGTGAATTGTCCGCTTCCATGCGTTACCTGTCCCAGCGGTATACTATACCTTACCGTGAGGTTGCCGGACTGTTGACTGATATTGGTAGAGAAGCACCGGTAATGTTCCAAAAGAGCCGCCAATCGGCATAGCCGATTTTCATTGCGGCGACCGTCTTGCCCCTGACCAACGGGAGGGGGCGCTTCCAATTCAGGGGCTTGCGCTTTTTGCAACCGTATAGCTCCATTTGAGGGGAAGCAGGTTCAAATACACGTCAATATGGTCTTTGTCATTCACAACCATTTTATCTAAGATTTCTTTGTAAAAATCATCTTCATATTCCACACCATTTATAAGCTCATTCATCGCTTCTGTAATTTCAGCGACAAGCTCCTGCTGTTTTGATGGTCTCTCCCTTCGTTTGTCTATCCGATCAAATGGTCCACCGGAGCATTTGCCTGGATACTTAGGCATGCTATCTATCACGGATTGCAGTTCGGCAATCTCATTCTCACATTTTGCCCTTGCTGCTGAAAATTCATCTCTGGTAATATCGCCAGATGTATAAAGGTCAATGAGGTTTGTGCGTTTTTGTTCAATGGCTTTTATCTGTGATTTTAGTTTCTCACTGTCTGTACCTGTGGTGTCCATTTCTGCGCCCTTCGGGCATACCTTCATTCCATACGGCATATCAGCGGAAATAATAGACTTGATAATAGCAAGCAAATTATTAGTGATTTTCTCCTTATTATACT
>CAJTYM010000051.1 GCA_910583835.1 uncultured Lachnospiraceae bacterium
GGTGATGTATATGAGTACATACGAAGTTTTAAGCCTGTTGTTTTTTGGCGGTTCGTTTCTCGTTGCATTGCTTTCCTATTTAGATAATAGGAACAACAAGCGAAAATAAAAAAAGCCTACCTTGTAATCTTGGCGGATGCAGGTAGGCTTAGACTTATTTGTGGAGGCTAACCACTTTGTGGGCGGCTGCTCCTTTTCTATAATATAACATTTCTGAATCTGAAAATCAACCCCTGCATAAACTTTGTTCTTTATTTATGTTCCTTACAAAATCATTTTTTACCAAATACCATTACCATTGAAAGAATATTATGTAATGCAGTAGCAAAAGACAGAAGAAAGAATATATTTGCATTTTTTCCTCTCTGGTAAAAATATCTCCAGTCCTCAAAAGCCAATTTATTTCTTCTCAAACTATCCCAAAAATCAGATTCTTTAAAATCAGGTTCTAATTGTTGCGCTTGCTTTATAGTCAGTTGAAGGATAGCATCTTTTTCATTATCATCTATTTGCATATATAATTTTTCCAAATCATGTCCCCAAGGGCTATCAAGCATACTTTTTAAAAATAATTCTATAGAAAAAGCAAGATTAACAATAATAGGAATAAATGTATAAGCATCCTCTTCTGTATTTATACTATTCCTATGCTTTAAATATTCCTGTTTACCTAAATTGAAAAAAGCTGTAGCTTCATTCACAATTCTTGGGTCAACTTTCATTTCTATTATCTCCTTTACATTTATAACTACAAAAATAGTACACTATTTATACTGGTTTACGGTATGGCTACAGTTCAGCCAAAAAGCTGAACTGCAACGACTGTCCTCATATCATATTAAAATGCCTAAACGCCGCCATAATCGCTTTTTCTTTCTCTGGCGGGCATTTCGGCACACGGCTTTTTTCTTCGCCCATATTATAATTGAGACGCTTCTCCAAACCGCACTTGTCTTTTATCTGTGCCACATACAGCGACGATACCTTTAGACCATACTCTGATTTTATCCACTCTTTGATTTCCGTATAGGTTGCAAAACCCTTTACGTCTTTCAAAAATTCGTTATCTTTCGGCTCATAATCGTCGTATGCATACACGATATTTTTTGTGTTACTATTTCCTACCCAAAAGGACGCACGTCTCAACGTGCACCCCCTGCGGAAACATGTCCACCGGCTGCACTTCCCTCAACTCATATCCACCCTCACACAGATACTTCAAATCCCGGGCAAGGGTAGCCGGGTCGCAGCTCACATAGACCACACGCTCAGGCTGCATTTTCAAAATCGTCTCCAGGCATTTCTCGTCACAGCCCTTGCGGGGCGGGTCTACCACAATAACATCTGGATGCAGCATATTTGCTGACTGCCCATTTGTCTTATATTTCTCGGTCTCGCCAGCTACACTTTCCCTTGCCGCCTCTACAAAAATTCCAGGACATGGCTCCTTCACATTTTCCTGCATATGCTTCTCATAAAAGTCCGGCAGAACTTCCTCCGCTTTCCCCACAAAAAATGTGACATTTTCCATTGCATTTAATCTGGCATTTTTTCTGGCATCTGCAATAGCTGCTTCAACAATTTCCACGCCGTAGACGTGCTTCGCCCTCTGTGCCAGAAACAGGGAAATCGTGCCAATCCCGCAATACAGATCCCAGACAGTCTCCGTTCCGGTAAGTCCTGCATAAGATAAAGCTGTCTCATAAAGTTTTTTAGTCTGAATGGGATTCACCTGGAAAAACGACAAGGGAGAAATCTGGTATTTTATGTCGCCGATGGTATCCGTAATATATCCCTGACCCCAAAGGTAGATGATTTCCTCACCCATGATAACGTTCGTATTTTTCTCGTTAACGCTCAAGGCGATGCTCGTCATGCCTGGCAATTCTGCAAGACGTTCCACCAGCTTTTCTGCATGAGGTATACGCCTGCCGTTCACTACCAGGCAGACCATGATTTGCTTTGTAGTAAACCCGAACCGCACCAGCACATGCCGCAGCAGGCCTTTGCCAGTACTCTCGTCATATGCTGCAATGTGATAATCCTCCATAAATGAAATTACAATGTCCAGCACTGTCTCATTAATATCTATGCCCAAGCAGCATTTGCGGTTAGGAATAATATGATGGCTCCTTGCAGCATAAAATCCTGTCACAATTTTGCCATCCTTATCCGTCCCTATAGGAAACTGCGCCTTATTCCGATAGAAAAAAGGCTCCTCCATACCGATAATCGGATGAAAAAGGATGCCCTGTTTTTCACATTCTGTGTTATCACTGACAGAAAACCCGCCAATCCGCTGCAGATTGTCGCGTACTTTTTTCTCTTTATACTTGAGCTGCTGCGCATAAGACAATGCCTGGATTTGGCAGCCGCCGCACTGGCGGTAAAATTCACACAACGGCTGGACACGGTAGGGAGATGGCTCCAATACTTTCAATAACTTACCAAAACCATACCTCTTTTTCATTTTCATCACCTTAATGAGGACTTTATCGCCAATTACCGCGTCCTTTACAAAAAATGCCACGCCTCGGGCTTTGCCAATCCCTGCGCCGTCCACGCCCATATCTTCAATCAGGAGTTCAAGCTCCATATTTTTCTGAAACATTTTATTCCTCACTTGTCCTACGAATATTGGATTCAAACAGCCGGTTATAGCCCAGCCAGCCGATATTATCATTTCCTGCCGACAAAGCTTCTCTCATCGTCTGCATTTTGGCGTCTGTATTGTCAGCAAAACTCAGGGCAACCGCCTCTGCCAATGCCGGTTTCTTAGGGGAACCAAATTCAAGCTCACCATGATGGGCTAAAATACAGTGCTGCAGTTCGTTTGCCAGTTTTACCGGGAACTCCGGTATAGTGCGAATCCTTTCGTTAACCATTTGCGCACCGATAACAATATGCCCCAAAAGCTGCCCTTCATCTGTATAATCATTTGCCGGAAATACCGATAGTTCCCGCAATTTGCCAATGTCATGAAAAATAGCTGCCGTCAGCAGAAGGTCACGGTGGAGAATTGGATACAATCTGGTATAGTAGTCACATAGCTTTACCACGCTCAGCGTATGCTCCAAAAGCCCTCCGACAAATCCATGGTGCACGCTCTTTGCCGCACTATGGAATTTAAAGCGACGCTCAAAGTCCTGATCCTCCAAAAAAAAGCTGGAACAGAGTTTTTTCAGATATGGATTTTTCATTTCCTGGATAAATGCGCACAGTTCCAGATACATTCCGTCAATATTTTTGTCGCTGACCGGAAGGTAATCTGCCGGATTGCATTCCTCTTCCCGCACTTTACGGATTCGTTTGATATTTAGCTGCAGGGCTCCCTGAAAACTGGTGACGTCTCCCATGACATCAATGTAATCTAACGTTTCAAATTCATCAATCCCCTGTGAATTAGGATCCCAGATTTTCGCATCCAACGTACCCGTTTTGTCCTGCAGAATCAAAGTCTCATACGGTTTTCCTGCTTTGGTAAGCGCAGCCTGCCTGCTCTTACACAAATAAATTTCTCCAATGCGCTCTCCCTCCCGCAAGGTCTCAATATATTTCATATCATTACTCCTTCTTACTGTAAAATTCCCACTGCCACTTTACATTCCAGGTCAACATAACCCTCGCCAATCTGACGTTTAACAGCAATTGTTATCTCGTCCTCCGGCTGTCTCTCGTATATCTTTTGGTAATACTGTACCGAATTGATAATCTCTTCCCCATTAATTGCAATGATGACGTCTGCCGCCTGCAGGCCGCCTGCCATAGCCGGGGAATCTAATTCCACTGACTTGATATACACGCCTTTGGGAATTCCATATTCCTCTGCAATATCATTTGTAACTGTGCTGATACGCAGGCCTACATAGGGAATATCCCGGTTATTTGACAAATCTTCAATCACTTGCTTCAATTCAGAAATGGACAATGCCGTAATGGTATTGCGGTTGCTCTGGTTACTGTAATCCTGCAGCACCAGTCCCACAACTTCCCCCTGTAAATTAATCAGTACGCCGCTGCCATTTTCATTTCCAATAATGTCCGTGGTAAAAATCGTATAATTTGTATCTATCGTGGAAACTGTATTCTGGGACGAGGTGATAGTCCCGCATAAAATAGAATAGTTTGCTCCCAATGGGCTTCCAATGGCAAGTACAGAAGTTCCCTGAGTAATCGCATAAGAATTCCCCAAGACGGCGACGCTGATTTGATTCATTGTCTCCTCTGAAATCTCAGACAGGGGAACGGCAATTACCGCAATTCCCGTATTGCCATCATATTTCTTCAGCGATGCAGAGGCTTCTGTCTCATCAATAAATGTGATATGAATTGCCATAGCATCTGCAATAATCTTTTTCTCCGTCAAAATTAAAAGTTCCTGCCCATTATTTTCTATGATAATGCCAGCAGAACTGTTCTCATTTTCGTAAGGCGTATCAAACCAGTCCACACCGCTTGTAACCCCGGTAACCGTCACCAGGGATTTACTCGCCTGCTGCCCTATGGCATACATTTTATTCTGCAGTTCCTGATAATCCTCCGGCTCCAACTGTTCCTGAACAACAACCGTCTGATTCTCCGGCTGTTTTTCCGGCTCAGGCTCGGGCTCAGGTTCCTTTTCCTCTTTCTTCTCTGATGCCGGTTGTATCTCCTGCGGAACAACATCCTTAGGGATAGTGATTACGGACTCCTCCTCTGGATAAAGTTTTTCCTCAAAATAAGGCTTTAAAAGCACAAAAACAAAACATGCTGCTGCACCGAATACGATTGCACACAGAAGATTGTATACTGCCTTGAGCAACAGCCGCCGTTTGTTGATAGGTTTGTCCTTTATTTTCTCCTTGATAAAAGCAAATTCCTGCTCACCCTGGTCCTGTTGTTTCATAACCGCCCTCCTGATGGATTTATCTTAATGCGTTTATGCTCAAACTTTGCCCCTTTACCATTATACGTTTTTCCCTCATTTGTTGCAAGATTTTTCTTTTTGAGTTATACTTTGACCTAAGGAGGGACCCAGCATAGCTGGGAGGATTCCTTAGGTCTCTTATCGGTTCCAGAAAAGTAAATGGACCTAAGGAGGGACCATATGACCTGAGGGGAGGAGCCCTGATGCCTTTTTTCGGTTCCAATGAAGTAAATGGACCTAAGGAGGGACCATATGACCTGAGGGGGGACCCAGCGTAGCTGGGGAGAGTCCTGAGGTCCTGTTTCGGTTCCAACGAAGCATATCGCAGCTGGGGAGAGTCCTGAGGTCCTGTTTCGGTTCCAACGAAGCATATCGCAGCTGGGAGGAGCCCTGATGCCTTTTTTCGGTTCCAATGAAGTAAATGGACATGAGGAGAATTTAAAATATGAATAAAAAATCATTACGCACTTTAGAATATAACAAAATTATCGACCTCCTTTGCGAACACGCAACCTGCAGCCAGGGCAGAGAGCTTTGCAGACATTTAAAGCCCTCCAAGGACCTTGCGCAAATACGCCTTGCCCAGCAGCAGACCAGCGATGCCCTGACTAGGATTTATCAGAAAGGCTCCCTTTCTTTTTCCGGCACACACAACATCGGCGCGTCTTTAAAACGTTTAGAAATTGGCGGGGTCATGAATATAGAAGAACTGCTTAAAACCGCTTCCCTGTTAGAGGTTGCCAAGAGGGCAAAAGCCTACGCGCGGGGAAACAGGGAGGAAGCGCCGACAGACTCGCTTGAAGAGCTGTTTGCAAATCTTGAACCATTGACGCCGCTGTTAGATGAAATCCGGCGCTGTATTCTCTCAGAAGACGAGATAGCCGATGATGCTTCTGCAAACCTGAAAAATATCCGCCGTTCCATCAAGAATACCAATGACAAAATACGCAGCCAGATGAACACGATGCTGAACAATTCCGATACCAGAAACCATCTGCAGGATACCGTGGTTACGATGCGCAACGGTCGTTACTGCCTGCCTGTCAAGGCGGAAGCAAAAGGGCAGGTGCCCGGTATGATTCACGACCAGTCTTCTACGGGTTCTACCTTATTTATCGAACCCATGGCAGTGGTGAAACTAAACAATGATTTGAAAGAACTTTACCTGAAAGAACAGGAAGAAATAGAAGCGATTCTCGCCAACCTCAGCAACCAGGCTGCCGAGCATATCCCTGAAATACAAAATAACTATCAAATCCTCACGGAACTGGATTTTATTTTTGCCAAGGGTTCCCTGGCGAAAAAATACAACGGTACAGCTCCCCTGTTCAATACAGAACACCGTATCCGTATCCGCAAGGGACGCCACCCGCTGCTCGACAGCCATACCGTTGTGCCCATAGATATCCATTTAGGCGATGACTTTGATTTGCTGATTGTCACCGGGCCGAACACCGGCGGCAAGACTGTTTCCCTCAAAACAGTAGGGCTTTTTACGCTGATGGGACAGGCAGGGCTGCATATCCCGGCAAATGACCGCTCTGAACTGTCTGTATTTGAAGATGTTTTCGCGGATATCGGAGATGAGCAGAGCATTGAGCAAAGCCTCAGCACGTTCTCCTCGCATATGACAAATATAGTCTCCATTTTGAAAAATGCAGATGAGAATTCACTGGTATTGTTCGATGAGCTCTGTGCAGGAACAGACCCCACCGAAGGCGCCGCGCTTGCCATCTCCATATTGTCAAAACTGCATAATTACGGCATACGCACAATGGCAACTACCCATTACAGTGAATTGAAAGTGTTTGCCCTGTCCACGCCGGGCGTAGAAAATGCCAGCTGTGAATTTTCCGTAGAAACCTTAAGCCCGACTTATCGGCTTTTGATTGGCATTCCCGGCAAAAGCAATGCGTTTGCCATCTCCGGGAAGCTTGGGCTGCCCTCAGATATCATTGACGATGCCAGAGAACGGATGTCAGAGCAGGATGAAAATTTCGAGGATTTGATTGCTGATTTGGAAGCCAGCCGCATGACGATTGAGAAAGAACGTCTGGAAGCGGAAACCTACCGCCGGGAGACCGAAGCTCTGAAACAAAAACTGCAGCAAAAGCAGGAACGTATTGATGAGCAGCGCGACAAAATTATCCGCCAGGCTCATGAAGATGCACATGCAATTCTGCGGGAAGCCAAAGAGGTTGCTGACAAGACGATTAAGAATTTCCACAAATATGGTCAGGCAAATGCCAACGTCAAGGAAATGGAACAGGAACGCAGCAAGCTGCGGGACAAGATGCACAACCTGGAAAAAAATATGGGCGCGAAGCAGAAAGAACAGACACAACGCCACAAAGTTCCTAAAAATCTGCGCATCGGCGACTCCGTAAAAGTGCTGAGCCTGAATCTTAAAGGTACGGTACACACGCTTCCCAACGAAAAAGGAGATTTGTATGTACAGATGGGCATTCTGCGCTCGCTGGTAAACATTAAGGACCTCATCCTGCTAGAGGATACGCCGACTCTGGGGACTAAAAATAAATCTACCGGCGCGGGCAAATTAAAGATGGCAAAATCATCTTCCATTTCTACGGAAATAAACCTTATCGGCAAGACGACAGACGAAGCTATCTCTCTGCTGGATAAATATTTAGACGATGCTTACCTTGCCCATATCCCCTCTGTACGGATTGTCCATGGAAAAGGCACGGGCGCCTTGCGCAAAGCAGTGCATAGCCATCTGAAACGATTAAAATATGTGGACTCTTTTCGACTTGGCGAATTTGGAGAAGGTGACTCTGGCGTTACCATAGCAATTTTTTCCTGATTATAACGTACAGAAACAAAATATAATTTATACAATACTGCAGAATATTAACTATACCTCAAAGGAGGAATCCTATGGCTTCAAAACAGAAAATCCTTATCGTAGATGACGATACAAATATAGCTGAACTGATATCTCTTTATCTGACCAAAGAATGTTACGATACCCACATGGTACACGATGGGGAAGAAGCGCTTTTGGCATATGAGCAGTATGGACCGAACCTGATTCTGCTGGACTTAATGCTTCCCGGCATTGATGGCTACCAGGTCTGCCGGGAAATCCGTGCGAAGTCCAACATCCCTATTATCATGCTTTCTGCCAAAGGCGAAATCTTTGATAAAGTGCTGGGGCTGGAGCTTGGTGCAGATGATTATATCATGAAGCCTTTTGACTCTAAGGAGCTGGTGGCGCGCGTAAAGGCTGTTCTGCGCCGTTACCAGCCCGCGAAACAGGAGGCTCCTGCCGCAGATATCAAGTGCGTGGAGTTCCCTGACCTCATCATTAACCAAAGCAACTATTCCGTCATTTACCAGGGAAAACCTATTGACATGCCGCCCAAAGAACTGGAACTATTATATTTCCTTGCCTCCTCCCCCAATCAGGTATTTACCCGGGAACAGCTTTTAGACCACATTTGGGGCTATGAATATATCGGCGACACGCGTACGGTTGACGTCCATGTCAAACGTCTGCGTGAGAAAATCAAAGACCATAAGACCTGGAGCCTTGCCACGGTCTGGGGCATCGGCTATAAATTTGAGGTGAAATCGTGAAACGCACCCTATATTTAAAACTTTTACTGGGATATGTCCTATTTGGACTCCTCGGCTTCCTGACCGTTTCCACACTCACATCCCATCTGACCTTAAACTACATAGAACGCCAGACAATTGCCGGACTATATCGGGAATCCAACCTTCTTGCCGGCAGTTACGCTTCTAATTATTATCGTGGAACGATGACGCTGGAAGATATCAAACTGCAGTTTGAATCTATTGCCTCCTATCTTGATACTGACATTTGGGTTGTCGGCAACAATGGCAAAATACTAATCAGCAGCAGCCCGGATTTTGCTGCAGACAGTTTGATTGAGCAATTTGACATTTCCTCTTTCGGCACGAAATATTATCAGAAGGGCACATTTTTCAATATGTTTCCAGAGAAAACACTATCCGTGTTTTCTCCTATAACCATTGAATATAAAGTCCGCGGATATGTGTTTATCCACAAACCTGCAGCTGATTTGGTATCTTTCAAAGACGGATTATTAAATATTTCCTACACCACACTGGCAATCATTTTCCTCTGCGCATTCATTGTGCTGGTGCTGTTTACGTTTATTGTATATCTGCCCATCCGCAAGATGACGCGGGCGGTAAAAGATTATTCCGAGGGAAATTTTGACACGAAGATTGACGTCCACACAAATGATGAGATGGGTTACCTTGCCGGCTCCATCAACTACATGGCAACAGAGCTCTCCACTTTAGAAGAGGACCAGCGCAAATTTATTGCAAATGTCTCCCATGATTTCCGCTCGCCCCTCACCTCCATCAAAGGTTATATTGAAGCAATCTTGGACGGCACTATCCCCCATGAGTTTCAGGATAAATATCTGAACATTATTTTGTTTGAGACGGAGCGTCTGAACAAACTCACCCAGAGTATGTTAGAGCTCAATAAGTATGGGGCCAAAGGCTCCATGATGGACATTAGCGATTTTGACATCAACCAAACCATTAAGAAGGTTGCACAATCTTTTGAAGGTACCTGCAAAGATAAAAAAATATTATTTGAACTGATTCTGACCGGACAGACCTGCATTGTCTCTGCAGACATGAGTAAAATCCAGCAAGTACTCTACAATCTAATTGACAATGCCATCAAATTCAGCCACCCAGAGTCTTCCATCACCATTGAGACAACGGAAAAGAATGATAAAGTCTTTGTATCCGTCAAAGATTCTGGCATCGGTATCCCCAAAGACAGTATCAACAAAATCTGGGAACGTTTTTACAAGACAGATTTATCCCGCGGCAAAGATAAGCGCGGAACTGGACTGGGACTTGCCATCGTGAAAGAGATTATTTCTTCCCACAATGAAAATATCAATGTCATCAGCACGGAGGGGGTAGGCACGGAATTTATTTTTACCTTGCCTATGGCACGCAAAGAAAATGCATTATAGATATAAGTTTCCCCATTTGCCAAAGGCAGCAAGACCTTTGGGCAGATGGGGAACCTCAGAATTATAGATTATTCTGTCAGTATTCTACATTTTGCAGAATCAGACCTTTGGCAGGAAGCATGGTGCCAGCAGCCTCCCTCCTGCCTTCCTCAAGAATCTGCCGGACTTCTTGGGGTTCTCGTTGCCCCATCCCCACTTCTGCCAGCGTTCCCGCAATAATCCTTACCATGTTGTGCAGAAAACCATTTCCTGTGATGATGATATCTACTTCCTCCCCTTTACGGATTACATCAAGATGAGAAATGTAACGCACCGTAGATTTTTTCTTAGAAGGATTTCTGCAGAAAGCTGCAAAATCATGCGTTCCTTCCAGATATTTGGCTCCTCTTTGCATAGCCTCCACATCCAGCGACTCTGCAATCGTATGCATCCACTTCCTTTCAAACACGTTAGGCGCGCCGCTGTTAAATATGCGGTAGCAGTATGTCTTTCGCACGGCAGAAAGCCTGGCGTGAAAACGCTCAGAAGCTTCTTTCAGTTCCATAACGCCGATGTCCTCCGGCAAATATTGATTGACATAATCCTGAATTTCCTTCGGCGATTTGTCCACCGACAAATGCACATTTGCTACCTGCCCCAAGGCATGGACCCCGGCATCTGTACGCCCGGAGCCCTGAACCTCCACGTTTTCCCCCTCCAGCTTTGAAAATATGCTGTTCAGTTTCCCCTGGATTGTAATATCCGTGTTCTTCTGGCTCTGCCAGCCCTTGTAGCGAGTGCCGTCATATGCAATCACCATCTTATAATTTTTCTTCAATTTCTATGTCCTCTTTACTTTATGCGAATTTTGACAGTTGCCTTTTTATTTGTCCCATCTGTTGATTTTGCTGTTATTTTTACTATCTTTCCTTTCCCTGCCCTTTTTGTTTTTACCACCCCTTTATTGCTGACGGTTGCATATCGAACATTGGAAGAGACCCATTCCAATTTCCTGTTCGCCCTGCTTCCCGTGGTCTTAACAGCCGCCTTTACTTTTACTTTGCTTCCCGCCTTTACGGTTTTTGCCGCTGCCTCTAAGTTAATTTTTCTTACAGCATGTTTCATAACTTTAACTGTCACTTTTTTTCTGACTCCGCTGCCATCTTTCGCCATCGCCGTAATCACAACCTTTTTACCTGCCCCGGCTCTCTTAGTAGTCACCAGACCATTCTTCACCGTTGCGTACTTCTTATTGGAAACAGACCAACTCAGTGTTTTGTCGCTTGTGTTGCGTGGGCTGATTTGCGGTTTTAATTTCACCTTTTTGCCAGCGGCAATGGAATAACTTGCAGATGGAAAAGCAATCTTTTTCATTTTAACCACCTGAACGCTTTTTGTTACCAGTTTTGCGTCTCCAATGGCTTTCAGAGCTTGCTGCAATTCTATCAGCGTCGTCCCTTCTTTCGCAAGAAGCCCCTCGGCTTTTACCACTGCCTGCTCGTATCTATTCCAGCTCTCCGCTGTATAATTGTTTTTTACCGCCAGCTTCTTCCCATATTCTGCCTTTGCTTTGCCGATTGCCGATTGTATCTCGTCTGCAGCCACACGTACGTTTACCTGATATGCACATGGTTTATAATACTCTGTTTCTTGCGCCGTTACGGTTATCTTCGCCTCCCCGATTCCATTTATCGTCACAAGCCCTTCATCATTGACTGTTACGACATAGGGTTTTGAAGATACATAGTTCAGTTCCCCATGACCTGTTTTGAAAACCGTATCCAATACAAACGACTTTTCTTCTATCTGTTTCTCATACCGCGTGGTCCCTTGTGTCGCCTGTTCTCCCTTTGATACAACAATGGTAATGACAAATTCCGCCTTCTCATAATCATCCGTCTCCAAAGCCTCCACGGTTATCTTTGCCGTGCCTATTCCTCGAATCGTCACCTTTCCGCTGTCTGATACCTCTGCCACTTCCGGCGCGGAAGAGGCGTAGGTTAATTCCCCATCTCCTTCTGCCAGCTTGGCATCCAGTACAAACGGCTCATCGCCATAGGCTTTGCTATAATTTCCCTTTCCTTCAATTATCTGCTGATACTTTTCACCAGAAACCCAGGTGATGTTTCCGCCGTAATCTTTTTTAATCTCCTCTGACCATGTCTCATTGCCATGGGGATACTTAACGACAGCCTCCAGAGAATAAAAACAATTTTCTTCAAATTCAGGTGCATTTCCTTCAAAATAGATGTTTTTTAAATTTGAACATCCTTCAAATGCATAAGAACCTATTCTCGTGATGCTCTCCTTTATCACAACCTCTTTGATTTCTTGGCGATGGGGATACCACGGCGCACGATTGGCTTTGCCGTAACGCTCCATTTCCCCGCTCCCATAAATCGTCAAACTGCCGCTGTCAGATAAATCCCAGGTTAATTCCCTCATTTGGTCTGCATGTTTGCCATACAATTTCACATAAGCCAATCCAGAATAGCCTGGCACATAGGAGAAGGAAACCTTTCCTTTCTTATCCGCTTTCTTCTGGTCAGCATAAATCAGATTGTCCCCATCTAATGGGTCAGCGGCGTCCGCGTCCTTGACCAACAGGAAAAAATAGTTTTCATCTGGTTCTAAATTTGAAAAATCCGTGCGCAATGATGTCGTTTCCGATTCCTCAAGTTCCATTGCATTTGCATAGATTGGAAACATAATTGCCAGCAGCATCAATATGCATATAAAAGTTAGATTTCTAATTAGCTTTTTCATGTCCATCTTTCCTTTCGCTTAAAACAATGACATTTACAGTGCTCCTCCTGCCGATAAGGTTTCTTGGACCGGCAAGCTGGCTGATTTTTGCGTTCCCGACTTACCAGGGCCACCAGGAATGAAACCAGTTGCTGATGTTTTGCCACAACTTATCCCACCGTGTCAGAGTTATTCCTCCTTTAAGTTTAATCACACCTGTTTCTGAATTGATTTTAGGGGCGTCGTAACTCGGATTAAGTTGATCATATATTGCCCATCCAGCCATTACCACCTCGGAACCTGCGCCTAAAAAGGTTGTTGGCGTACTCATTGGCGGGACATACCCACTATCAAATACCTTGCCAAGACAGAATCCGTAGAAAAATTCCGCTAATCCGCTCACTTCCGGCAAAGTACTACTTCCCACATAATTTACCACGCTATAATATGCCTTAAGAGAAATATCTACGTTCTTGCCAATTGTTGTAAACCTTGAAGCAAAAGATAATCCGGCAGTTACAATACTAGCTGTAATACGCTGACTTACTATTGTGCCTAATTCAATCAGCGCAGACGCCGCACCCGCTTCAGCAAGAACCAGACCGCTTACAAACAACAAAGTGCTTCCCCATAGAATTCCACACGCCATTATTCCCGCATGTGCTGCTTCTTCTAAAGGTCTCAACAAATCAAGTCCTATACTTATACAATCATATTCATCGCACTCAAATCCATATGCATTACAATAAGCTGCTCCTAACATACCTATTTCACTAACAGGACTCCATTCCTTACCATTGATGTCAACAAATGAAACAAAGTTATTATTCGCATACCGATATAAATTCAAATCACTTCCTTGTCCAATCGGATCCGCCGAGATAAAACTCATCGTATCCGCAGAAATATACCGCGCCCTGGCATAATACAGTCCATTCCCATCATCGGCAATCCCATACCTCCCAACATAGGTAAATGGGTTATCAACGCCCTCTGTGGAAGCTATCACCTTCCCTTCCTGGTCGTATGTGTAGCTGTTCACGATATTGCCAGACAAATCCGTAATCTCCGTGGTAGACCCCAGATGGTTATAGGCGTAAGTATACAATTCCGTACCTTCTCCCTTGACCCTATACCAGGCGGCAAGACCGTTCCCCTGCAGGAGGAATGAGGCTTTGTTATCCCGATACGCCGCTATGGCGCATCCATCGCCAAAGGGAGAATTCAGATATTCGGTGCTGACGATATCCAGGTCTGTTCCTTCCGCATTAGGCGTCCCCACAGCCACGCCCTCTCTGCCTCCGAACGCATCATAGCCGTACTGCGTAATCGTGCCGTCTGGCTCAGTGACCCGAATCAGCCTGTCTTGATAATCATAATCGTAAGTTGTCGTGCCATGTTCGTCCGTCTGGGAAATTAAATTTCCGTTGTCATCATAGTTTCTGGTCGCACTGCCATAGGACGTATACTGATTCAGTTCATTGGCATTGTAGTTTTCATAGCTGCCGCCCGATGCCTTAGAAATCCGGTTGCCCGAAAGGTCATAGCTGTATTCCGTTTCTATCCCCTCAGGAGACTTGGCGCAAATTAACTGTCCCAAATCGTCATAGCTGTAATTCCAAGTACCGGACTTATCCGTCATGGTGATTAGCTGTCCCAACTCATCATAAGTATACTGGAACGAAGACATCACCGTTCCGTCTGCCTTACAATTTCGGATTGCCGACAGCATTCCCGCCGTGTAATCATATTCTGTGTAAGTGCCATTGTAGTTCTGCTGCTTTTTCAGGCTGCCGTCGGCATTATACTCGTAAGATACCAAATCCGCCCCGCCAAAGTTGGCAGACTGCAGCCTCCCATAATTGTCGTACACATAATAGGTTGTGTTACTGGACTGCCCATATACGGCGGTAGTGCTGCTGACGTTCCCGCTGGCATCATAAGTATAGGCAACGCTCTTTCTGCTCGGGTAATTGATTTTTGTCACATCTCCCCTGTCGTTGTACTCCAGCGTTGTCTTTTTTCCGTTTTCATCAATCTGCGTCAAGTTTCCTTTTCCATCATATTCATACGCTATGGTCTCGTCCGTGCTAAAGGAAACGCTCGTCAACTGGGAATATTTATCATAAGCGTATGTTATGCCGGTTCCATCCCGCTTGGTTGCCGCCACAATATTGCCCTTCGCATCATACTCATAATTCTCATATTTCCCATCGGCGTACACCAACCTCTGTGTCGCGCCAAAATTATTGCGTTCATATCCCGTCGTGATTCCTCTGCGGTCCGTGACGCTGGCAACATTGCCCCTGCCATCGTAAGAGTAATTCACGGATTTGCCAGACGCATCGGTCACGCTTGTAAGGTTGAACTTATCATCGTAATTATATTTATAATTGGTAAACAAGCCAAAGCTGTTTCCACTGCTGAGCAGATAATCAGAATAGCTTTGCTCTGACATGTTCCCTCTGGCGTCTATGGTACGCGCCAGATATCCAGCGGCATTGAAACACAAATCTGTATGATTTCCCATTGCATCCGTGGCACAGAGTTCATTAAGACCGGCGTATTCATAGGTCATGATTGCTTCGCCATTATTGACTGCAACAACTCTGCCCAGTTCGTCATAACTGTATTGAATATCCACGCCAGTATGGGAGGTAACCTTAGTCAAAGCGTTTTTCCGCCCATCAAAATGTAAAGAATCATATTCATAGCTTACCGCGCCGTAAGAATTTTGCGCTGTCTGCAGCATTCCGTCCATATAGGTGTATTCTGCGCTGTTCCCGGTCAGAGCGGATTCCGCACGGACCACATGCCCATTTTCATAAACCAGCTGCAGCCGGTCTCCCTCGCTGGAGGCAATGGCGGCAAGCTTTCCGTCTGCGTTATATTCACACGTAATCGTATTGCCGTAAACATCCGCAGTCTGATTCAGTTTGCCGTCCGCACGGAAAGATATCGCGGAACCGTCTTGATAATCCACAGAAATCGCCCCATCCGTTATACTGGCAGTGGACAGACCGTAAACAGCCTCCTTAAACACGCCGTCCTTCTGCGTATACACAGACATGCCCGACCCGCTCGTAATTACAATGTTTGCGCCGCCGCTTTTGTCCGCAGCGTTATACTTGGCAGTAACATCAAAATCCGTATGCCAGCCAAGCCCAAAGATACCATCGTCCTGATGCGTTGTGATATCAGTATAATAATACCGGGCAAGCGAGAGGTCGCGGGAAGACAAATCTGCGGCAGAGACAAGCGTATCGCCAATCAGCGTTCCCTGTGCGCTGGCAAGATAAGCATTCTGCAGATAATCCACATTGAAATTGTCATCTCCCAAAGCCCCCAGCACGCAAGCCATTTTCGCCATACTTTCCGCATAATCGCAAGCCCTGGTCCCAGTCAGTTGGAGCAGGTTATAGGACTGAATATCAGAGACGGTGGATTTTTCAGAAATCTCCGGCAATTCCGCAATATTCTCCGTAATATCCGCATAATTATAGACGCTTACCGAATAGCCATTGGAACCGGTAATCTTATAATCAAAATTATATGCCGCTGTCTGTCCATTCGCAATGATGCCCGGAAGTCCCTCAGCATTGCTGACAAACAGTGTTTTCTTAGCGGAATACCCATCATCGTGATCATCCTTTGCCTCAAAGCTGTCTCCATTGATATGTATCACCGGCGCATACACATCTGTATAGCCAGTGTTGGAAAACGTAACTGAGCCTTTGTAGACCGTACCCGGTTTCGCAGATTTATCCACATTGATACTGGAAGCAAGCTGTCCTTTCGGAAGGGAGCCATCTACTTTAAAGCTCCCCGCACAGGTTACGCTTGTCCCCTTTTGCGTCAAGACTACATCATACATTCCGTCAGGCGCATCAGTCAAATCAAACGTGGCATAAAGCTTTGTATGGTCATAATAATAAATCTTTTGCGCATCAATTTTACTGCTTCCATTGCTCAGCGCAACAGAGGCAGAGGCCTCCATGCACGTTCCGTTGACTTGCACTGTCACCTGCCCTTTTGCCCCTTGGGCAGGAGACACGTCCGCTACAGAAAGCACCATATCCTGTGTCGCAGCTGCCGAATTCTCATAGCGCAGCGCATGGTACGTTTTATCTTCTGCATCCACGCTATGGTTAACCCTGGAAGCAGCGGACACACCAATAACAGCATTTCCGTCTGTGGCAATCGTCAGCTGTAAGACTGTGTCCGCTATCTGAGACTGACGTGTCGTTACCAGTGAAACGGTATAATCCGTGATACCGCTGCAATCCATCTGCTTGGCTGCCGCCGCGGACTGAATCGCATTGACAAGCGCTAATGGCTGAATATCAAACAGAAGGTTTCTGCCCTTTTCAGGCACGATAACCGTATAGCTGCCATCGGTATTCTTTTGCACTACCGGATCGCCTAAAATTGCGTAATACCCAATGCCTTTTACCGCAAACATTTCCTCATTCTGATAGCTAAACTGCATACGGTTCGTGCCATCCTCGGATATGCCCACGCCAACAGCGGAGAGGGCATTATCCCCATCGGCTGCAACCAGCATACCACTATTATGAGCCAAATCCACGCCTGGCGGTATCAGCCATACTTGTCCTTCTGACGTACTGGCAAGCGTCAGGCCGGCATCCTGCACCGGTATGCCAGAACCCACATATCCGTTCGCCATGTCATAATTTGCGATATCCACATTTGTTGTATAAGAATCTTCTGCAGAATCCAGCGGTTCCCCATCTTCGGTACGAACCAGGCTAATTTTGCTGTCAAATCCAGAAAGCCGCCCTGTTTCCGCGCCCAACATCATATTCTCATAATCAGAAACAGGAATCGCAAATGTCGCAGATATTCCATCCGCTGTTTCGCTTTGCATACTCAAATCCTTCGCCGATGCATATGCAGACATCTGGGCTTCACCGTTCATAGATACTTTCAAGGTACACGTTCCCGGCGCGGAATAGCTGCATGGGATAGTCAAATTATCCGCGAAAGGCTCATAACTCCCTTCCCGCAACAGGAATACCTTAAATTCTACATCTTTGCTCAAGCCCCCTGTTGCCTGGAACTCAGCATGAAGCGTTTCGCCTGCTTCTACAAAGCCGGAGGACTTAGAAGATGTCAGCATTTTTCCATTTTGATAGGCAGCTGCCATAAAAATGACGTTCTCTTCCTGATCCGTATCGTTTAAAATGGTAAAATGACCGGCAAGCGTTCCTGTAACTGAATCAAAAGACATCTCATCCTTTATCAGGGCAACATCAACCGCATCAAGCGCAGGGCAGCCATAAAACACACCTTCCGCAACCGAAGTAACGCTCTCAGGCACATCAACGCTCACAAGCTTCGGACAGGCGGCAAAAGCGGCTGTCTGCAATGTTTTTACGCCATCGGGAATCCGCACCAACTCTATCTGGCAGCCATAAAACGCACCTTCCGCAATGGTAACCGTTCCGCTGGGAACCTGGAATACCCCATTTGTTTTGCCTGCCGGATACTGATACAGGGTATCCCGCGCGGCATTGTACAGGACGCCTCCCTCAGAGACAAAGTCTGCATTACCAGAAGCAACCGTAATTTCCGTAAGCTCACCACAATTGCCAAAGGCGAAAGCGCCAACCGCTGTCGTTGCAGAGGGAATATTCACCTGATTCACCGCAATTCCGCAGAATGCAAATCGCCCTATTTCCTGCACATTTTGTAAATCAAGCGTTTTCAGGGCAGTACAGCCAAAGAAACAGTAATCGCCGATGCTTCTTGTTGCGCTTCCAAGGTTTAACCCAGACAGCGAAGCACATCTGGCAAAAGCCCATGGTTCTATCCGGGCAAGATTCGCCGGAAGCGACAGATTGCTGAGGGACTCACAGGCATAAAAGGCAGAGTAGCCAATCTTACTCACCGCTTCCCCTACATGGACTTTTCTTAAACTAGTGCATAGCGCAAATACATAATCAGAAATTTCTGTCAACTCTTCCGGCAACTCCACAAGCCGCAGTGAAGAACAATGGTAAAATGCCGCTTTCCCCAGCGAAGCAAGCGTTGCCGGCAGATAAACCGATACAATACCATCGCAATCAGCAAAAGCCTGTGCGCCAATGGACGCCACACTGTCGGGAAGCACAACCTCACGCAAAGAACTGCATTGATAAAATGCATTTTCACCAATGGAGGTAACACCATCATCCACTATCACATTTGATATGGTTCCGCTATACTGCCGCCATGGCGCTTCCGTCAGCGCATAATCTTCCATGGCGCCTGTTCCAGAAACATGCAGCAATCCCAATTCCTCCAAGTAAGCCCAACGGATACTGCCGCCGCAGCTTCCAGAAGCAGGCGCATATGCGGCGCAAAGAATATCTGCCCCATCTTCAGATTTCAGCGAGGTTTCCGACCATTGCCCCGCATGATTCAGCCTCAGATTACCGTTTGTATTTCCAAAAGACAGATACCCCAGTCTGGAGGGTTTTTCTCCGGCAAAAAAGACAGCGGTTAAATTCTCACATCCATAAAATGCGTAATTTCCAATCTGTTCCCCGCTTCCCGCAATATAGACCGATTGCAAAGAAGCACAGTTGCTAAAAGCAGATTTTCCAATCGTTTTGGTTTTATCCGTGATGGCTACGGTTGTCAAACCAAAACAGCCGGTAAAGGCATAATCAGGAATCGCTTCCATTGCAGAGGGCCAAATAACTTCAGCAAGACCGGAACAGTGATAGAAACAGCCCTCTCCAATAAAATTAATATTCCCTGGCAAAACAATATTTTCCAGATTCGTACAATTGAAAAACGCGTAGCTGCCGATTGTCTTTAAGCTGCCGGGAATCACCATGTCATGTAGGGAGGCACAATTATAAAACTGATACGCACCTATCTCCCGCAAGCTGTCCGACAGCTGCACAGAATACAGATTATCGCATTTTGAAAAAGCATAGTCGCCGCAGGCCTCCACAGAATCTGCCATATGTACATTCCGCAGCGCAGTACAGCCAGAAAATGCACGAGAACCTACAGAACGAACGCCCTCCTCAATACGGACCGTATAAATCTCTTTCTTGTAGGCATACCATGGCGTATCAATCTCGCTGTCATAGTCGCTCATAAAACCGTTGCCTGAAATGACAAGCGTTCCTGAATCTATGTAATACGTCCACACCGTACCGTTTCCACAATTACCAGTAACATCGGCTTCAAATGATTCCGTGTGGTAGGTGTTTTTATCAGGTCCGACCCAAGAAGGGGTTGTCCATCCTTTTACCACAGGACTGTGATGCAAAACCAGGTCAGACGGCGTTCCTGAAAATGCGCTGTCCCCAATGACAGCCGGGATGCCGGATAAGAGAGTGACGTCTGCCAGAGAGCCGCAGCCGTAAAAAGCGCCGGTTCCAATACCGATAATCTCTCCTCTGCAAATAACGCTGCTTAAGGCAGAACAGCCGTAGAACTGATAATTCCCCACAGTCACCAGACTTTTGGGCAGGATGGCATCCGCCAGCGCAGTGCAATAAGCGAAAGCGCAATCGCTCACGGAAACGACATTATCAGGAATGCTCACGGAATCCAGACCCTCACAATGGGAAAAGGCATATTCACCAATCCGGGACAGCTTTTCTGGGAATACAATTCTCTTTAAATCCGCACAGTGATAGAAAGAGGCATAGCCAATCTCATGAACCGTTTCCGGCAGTGCGATATTGGACAAGGAGGTACATTCATAGAACAGTCCTTCTGCAATATCCTCCAAAGCGCCCGGCAATGTGACAGAAACAAGATTTGTACATCGATTAAACGCAGAATAGCCTATTGTTTTAACCGTATCTGGTACAGCCATAGACGCTAAGGAACTGCACTGATAAAACGTACCATCGCCGATTGAGGAGAGACCGTTATGGAGCGTAACCTGGCTAAGCGCCTTACAGCCATAAAACGCACGGTTTCCCAATATAGTAACTGTCGCAGGTACTGTAATTTTCTCAAGCGAAATGCAGTTTGCAAACACCTCCTCACCTATCTCTGTCAAACCCGCATCTAATTGAACAGCCGCAAGAGCCGTACAATCCAAAAATGCGCCAACGCTCAATTGGGCGGTTGCGCTTGGTATACGGACACTTGTAATCTTTTCGCAGCCTTTAAATGCATAGTCGCCAATTGCCTCGGCATTCTTTAATGCAATTTCGCCACTCAGGTTTTTGCAGCCCCAGAAGCAGGACTTGCCGATGTTCTGTGCGTTTGAAATATCCCCTACGGAACTTAAGTTCGTGCATCCATAGAATGCAATGTCGCCTAAATCGGTAAGTTCGTTTGTAAACACAGTGGAAACCATACTTTCACAGAACGAAAAAGCCCGCTCACCAATGGAGGAAACTTTTTCTCCACCATATACATATTGCAAACTATCACATTGTGCAAATGCCCAGTCTGCAACAGTCTTTACGCTGTCAGAAATTGTAACGGACCGCAATGAGTCGCATTCTCCCCATGTGCCCATTTCTATTGTTTCTACACCAGAAGGGATGGTAACCTCCCGCAGCTTACTGCAGTGTGTAAATGCGCACTGACCGATTTGGCTGACAGTGGAAGGAAGGGAACAGCCCAGAAGGGACTCACAGTTAAAAAACGCCCAAGAACCGATAGAAGTCAATCCTGATGGAAGGGAAACTGATTGCAGGCTGGTACAATTATCAAAAAGACCATCTGGAATCTCAGATACCGTGTCAGGAATCACTGCGGCAGTCAGAGACGAGCAGCCCATAAATGCAAACTTGCCGATTTTCGCCACTGAAGTAAAACCGCTGACATCTGTAAGCTTTGTACACTCATAAAAACCATTATCGCCGATGTTCACAACCTTTTCTTCACCGGAAATACCCTGCAGCGATGCACACTGGGCGAAAGCCGCCCCCTCCACAGACACAGAGGCCCCGGCAAAATCAATATCGCTAAGATTCCCGCAAGCTAAGAATGCGCCCGCATCAATAACGGCACAATTATTTGCCAATACCACGCCGGATATGCCTTGGCAGCTGTGGAACGCCGCCTCGCCAACTTTGGTATACTTGGGTTCATTCTTGACGGTACTTAACTTCGGACAATCGAAAAATGCATGGCTCTCCACGGCAAGCGTTGCGTTCTGGAAATCCACCGCAGCCAAGTTGGAATTTCCCTGAAATGCTGCCACGCCGATTGTGGTCACTGACGAGGAAAATCGAATGCTGCCAAGAAAAGATGTATTGATGAACGCTTCATCGCCGATATTGCCAAGACAGACCGTTTCAGATATTTTTTTCACCTGATTGCAAAAAGAAAATGCATACGCCCCGACATCCGTATACCCAGTTGGAAATTGGACGGAGGATAAAGAGGCGCAGTTATAAAATGACTCTGCCCCTATCGAAGTGATGCTGTTGGGAAGCACAATGGATTGAAGTGCAGAACAATTATAAAATGTTCCCAACTCCACTTCATTCATGTCAGATGAGAACTTGAAGTCCTTCATAGAAGAGCAGTTTCCAAAGGCATAATCACCCACGGAAGTAACGGTATCCGGCAAACCGAAGCTCGTCAGACCCGTACAGTTTACAAAGCACTGTACGCCAATTGTCTGCAGACCGTTCGATAACTTAACCGTTTTCAAAGCAGAAATGTCTGCAAAAGCATATTCCCCTACTGTGCGCACACGTTCCGTAAGCGTCGCTTCTGTCAGCCCAGTGCAGCCGTAAAAGGCGTAATCACCTACATTGGTAACTGGCACAGTGACATTGGTCAATCCCGTACAGAGCGCAAACGCACCCCATCCGATGGTATTAAGCGTAGAGGGGAGCGCAATGGTACGCAATGCGCTGCAACCGCAAAACGCTCTTTCCTCCAATGCGGTAACCCCACCCGCCATCGAAACAGAAGACAGGGAGGTACAGAACGCAAAGGCGCCAATGCCAATGGTTTTGACCGTAGACGGAATACTGACGCTCACCAATGCCGTGCAGTTATTAAACGCTGTCGCTCCAATTGCGGCTACCCCAGCATCGATTGTGACATTATTAAGCCTGGTCATATCATAAAATGCAGATTCGCCTATCACAATCCCTGAACCAATTCTTACCCCGGTAATTGAGTCTCTATAATCATGGAAAGGAGAAAGGGACAAGGTTCCGCTTCCTGAAAGTGTCAGGTATCCGTTCGACAATGTGAACGTTATATTAGTTCCTGCAATCGCTCCACTTGAAGGCATCGTTGCCGCAAACTGCGCTTGCTGCTCTGTTCCGGCATCCGGCTTTGCATCAACAACTTCCTCTGAAGCCTTAGCTTCCTCTTTATTGAGGATGTCCTCTTTCAGAATCGTTTCTCCTTCAGGGGCAATCTCACCTGAAACCGGAACGTCAAATGCGCTAGAATCTAACGTTTCCCCATCGCTTTCAAGTGAAGGAATCATCTTTTGCCCTAATTGCGAAAACGTCCAATCCGGTTCCAGCCCTTCCGAAAAATACGACAAATCTCTCGGATTATGTAACGATACCCCCTCCGATGCAGCTATCGTCATGTCCTTTTCGGTGGAAATCACATTATTTTCTCCTTCGGATAAGCCGTCCTGTGTGATAAACGATGCCGTATCCGTTCCATCAGACGGCTCCTCCACATACCCCTCTCTCAAAACCATTACCACCAAAAGGCACACTGCCAGCAACAAGCTTACTGCTCTCCTGAATCGAACCTTCATTGTTCTCATCGTCATTCCCCCCATCTGAAATTATTTATACTATATTTTGCAGTATAACACTCAGCGGTTTGCATTACAAGTGGAGGATTTGTTTCTTCCACTTTTTATGACTATGACAGTAAAAACAAACTGCCCATAAATATATGAACACTGTTTTCCAACCTGCATCAATATCTACTATATCAGTATATTTTGTGTTATTATCATCAATCTTTTCAATCAATATCCTATGATTCCAAATGGGAACATGTGTATTCCTTTCACTTGCACCGATCTCTGCTATGGTAGCAAATATTTCTTAGTTCTTTTATTGTATATTGTTGCACAATTTAATTTCTTAATAAGACTCCCAATATTTTCATGCAACATAGTCTCCATAGTATCATAGATTCAGCATATAAATCAAAATTCGGGAAAAATTTTATTCTGATATTCTTTTACGCTTTTTACGGCTCCTTATGTATCTTTATTTATCTGTTTTAATATAAAAACCCCTAATACAAACACCGCACCGCCCATAGCTATAAATCCACCCCAAAGTAAATTCCAATACCATGCCGTCACATCAAACATTGCCTGAATCAAATTATGCCAAAACTCCAATCCGGTTGCAATCGCAAACAAATCAAATAGCAAATATCCGCCACCGCACAGATATATCCATCTCCACCAATAATTGTGTCGTAAATTCTTAAAGAAGGTAATAATTCCAAGCACACAAAGTACTGATAATATGCCCATGAGCATAAAGTAAAATAATCCTTTACTTTCCATGACATTTATCCAAAACTCAGCATAAGAGTTCCTATCCACAAGTCCCCAAATTCTATGTAAATGAAAGATTCCAAAAAACATGAAAAACCATGGTTCAAATCTATATATCTTTTTCATATCGTCCTTAATCCCTATCGTATATATTTTTCTATCACACTCTGCTCCACAACCTTGTTTCCAAGCAATGTAATAGCTTGCTTCGGACAATTGTTTATGCACCTATAACACATAGTACACTGGTTATTCTGCACTACTTTCTTATCAATAATCTTTATGTTATTCATCGGACATAATTTCTCACACTTTCCACAACCTATGCACTTACCTGCATCCACACGCAGCCTATCTGAATAGTCCTTTGTCTTATGCCCAAAATAGAGCCTTTGTCCGAAAAATCCAGCCATGCGATATAATACACCAATTCCCTCTTGGGTTGGTTTCCCTGATTTCAAAAGTTGAACCGAATTCCTAATCTTCTGCTCTGCTTTCTTCACGAGTTCCTTATTCTTTTCCAGGGGACGCTTCAACACTTTTTCATCGCCTATGCTATCTGGCATTTTTAGATGCAATCCACCTAATATTTCCGCTCCAAATTTTTGTAAAAGTCGCCCAAGAATTCCTGCCCCATCACCACTAAACAACCCCATTGTGGCAATAACAAAAACCTTCTTACTCTCCCACAATTCTTTATTTTCGATTATAAAATCACGCAGTATTTTCGACACGGTACTATATTGCACAGGATGTGCAAATACAAGCATTTCTTCATTTTTTACAGCCTCAATAATATTATTATCCTCTATGGAAAATGCTTTAGCTGTTTCATCGTATTCATTACAAAACAATTCCACTGCAAATCTAGAATTGCCAGTACCACTAAAATAGATTCCTACCATTTGGTCTTCCCCTTCATCCGCTTAATCGTTTCCTCCACAGAAATACACTCCACATATCTGCAGCCGTACAGACCTCACATTTGATTTGCACACCACAAAGCATGTGAGCGTTCATCTGTTATCCATTGAGCTAGCATGTCAAAATCTTTATCTAAATATGGTCTAATTCGCATTATTCATCACCTCGTAAACCATAATTTATCTCTCTGCATTACCAAAACTTATGTTATGAATTGTAATCCAATTCAGTTGTTAAAACATCCCAAAGCTCTGTCCGTATCTTATTATTTTTGAATATTTCCAAGATTTTTATCTCAGGGTCAGGATAAATTACAAATCCGTCTCCCTCTCCTTTTTCAGCACGAACAGGAAATGCAAGTTGTTCTGTTTCTAACGAAAACTGTGCATTTACACCTTCTTTGTTTCCTCTTGCATCAAGGCGTATCCACATTTTATATTCTTTGATATACACCCCATTAAGTCCGTGATAAATCAGAAATTCCATACCCTGCTGCTAAAACTTCTGATGAAGAACAAATTAACATATCCTCATTTATATCTGCTGAATGTAAAACATTATCTCTTACAAATTCATATGCTTTTTTATATACTCCGCATTGCTATCTGAATTAGTAAATATTGAATCTGCAAGTTGCGTAATGTTTACATTTTCATAATTAACGATATCATCTTTTTTTAAATATTCATCTATGTTATCTGTAAACAATAATAGGCTCATAACTCATACCCTCCGATTTTAAATTTGGATTACACAGCAGTATATTACATGCTCTATGCCCAACATTATACCACTCTCAAAATATTACTACAATCAATCGGGTAGGAGGTAGATATTTTTTTATCTACCGACCTCCCACACCACCATACATACGCAAAGCAAAAGAATTGGTCCAGAATACATAAAACCACCCTCTGCATTTCTGCATAGGGCGGCTGCGGTTAGGATTCAAGGAATATTTTTATTAATGTGTATATGTATTTTAGATGGTCCTCATTTTCTAATCTGCGTACTAATTCAATGATTTTTCCTTTGTAATCCATCTACTCTCCCCTCACTTGCCGACATTATAACTCAAATCCAGCAGATTGCAGTGACCCTTATAAATTGCTTATTCTGCAGCCCAGAGCCTTTGCAATTATCTCCAGCTGCTCTTTTGTTGGCTACACCTTACCTTTTTCTATGTTGTTAAGGGCGCTTTTGCTTATTCCAGTCAGTTCAGACAATTCCATGGGTGTTACATCTTTTCTGTCTCTGGCATACCGGGTAAGGATTTCCATAATGTTTTACCTCCGCGTTATACTGCTTGCTTTGGATAGATACTTAACACATTCAAGGAAGGTATACTTGCCATTGGATAATCCGTTTTCGCTCTATCATTTATGTATCGAAACTATTAAAACGCTAAACTATGAGGGGTATAACAAATGAAGAACAAAAAAAATTATTATTGCTGCGGTTGTTGTTTTAGGAATTATTGGCTCTTTCGGTAGTTCGGACGATGGGTCCCCCAACACCACTGAAAGTACAAACAATTGAAACAGATAAAGCAGAAGTGGAGCAAGATGCTACCGCAGCATCTCAATCTGAAGATATAGGCAATGAAAAAGCAGCTGACAATTTTGTAAATAAAATAAAAGATCTTATAGCAGATGATATTGGAGAGGGCGAATCTATTACAGGTGTAAAACTTAATGATAAAGATTTATGCATTTAGATATAAGTGATGGTGATACATCTTTCTTACCTTGGACGATTTATCCATATCAAGTACCAGTTCTATTACAGACGGCATTCTTGATTTAGATGAATATGATGAATTGTGAGAAACGATTACGGTTGACTTTGGAAATATCAAAAATCACAAACAGTACGGCTAATATAGAAACTAACGAGTACGGCTTACGTTACTTGACTCCTGAAAAATTCACAATCAAAAACAATGACAGTGAAGCAAATTTCAAAACAAAGAAAAATGAATTTCCTCAAATAATCGATATTGCCAAAATAAAGATTCTTGCCAATATTTTAAATACATCTGCCGACATTCTCCTCGAAACTGATTTCAGGCAAGACCAGCCCAGTAACGGCATGTCGGAATTCAAGACACGCAGATAAATCAATAATAATTCTTAGCCACGCTGCTGGTTACTTTTCACGGGGTGGGGAAAGTATAATGGATAATTGTTCAAATTGCTG
>CAJTYM010000052.1 GCA_910583835.1 uncultured Lachnospiraceae bacterium
AATTCCCCCATGAATGGGGGTTAGGGGGTTGAAGTGTCGAAGACACTTTTTTATAAGATATACTTATTATATATTAGGTATATTTATATTTGGCAAATGAGAGGAATTTTTGGATTAGTTCGACTTTTCGCTTGTAAAATAAGGGAATGTGGGAGGTCTAGGAGTGGTGATTGGACTGCTGCATATTGGGGATGGATGGAGAGGAATGGCTTGGTTTATTGGGGATTGTGGGAGATGGAAAAAGATTGTTAAGAATTTAACATGGTATTGCATCAAATATAAACCAATGGTAAAATTATACAAAGTACTAAAGATAAGGGGATAACAGTATGAATATATTAGTAATTGGAAATGGTTTTGATCTGGCGCATGGACTTCCAACAAAGTATACAGATTTTTTAGAGTTTTTAAAATCTTTTATGGAATATTATAAAAATAAAAATAATAATTTATTTTTTAGTAAATGGAAATGTGATAATGATATTAAATTATATATTAGACAAATGTTCAGCAAAATATTTAGTGATAATAAAGAAATGGATGAGCGTAAAAAAATTATTATAGAATCTGCAAAAGAAATAATTAATGAACTGCAAGAGCTTATTTTCAATAATATATGGATTGATTATTTTTTACAGAATGATACATATCAAAAAGAAAACTGGATAGATTTTGAGTTTGAAATATCAAAGGTTGTCCAATCATTAGACAATGATTGGCACAGTGTGTTAAGTGAAGGTTATAATATAGATGATACAGCATATAAATTGTCCAATTATTATTTGAATAAAATATATGCCGATTTTAGTGCAAATCATTCAGGAAATATAAGAAGACGAAGTACATTTGAACAAATAAGAAATGATTTACTAGAGCATCTAATAAAACTTATTAGGGCTTTGGAAATATATCTAAGTGACTATGTAGAAAAGCTGGAATGTAATTGCGAATCACCAGATATTAAAAAAATAAGACCTGATAGAGTTCTTTCGTTCAATTATACAAACACATATGAAAAAATATATGGTATTGAAAATGTTAAATTTGATTATATACACGGAAAAGCAGATTTGGGCAGAACAATTGAATTAAATAACATGGTACTAGGAATAGATGAGTATTTGCCTAAGAAAAGAAGAGATAAAGAGGTAGAATTTGTTGCTTTTAAGAAATTTTACCAGAGAATACATAAGCAGACAGGATGCAAATATAAAGAATGGATTACTGAAATAGCACAAGAAAAAAAATTTTATAAAGAACACATTCATGAATTCGAAATGGGATATAAGAAAAATAGGGAATCTGGGGATGAAGGACAAGATACAAGAAAAGATTTGGAAAAATTAAGAAAAAATCCTCCTAAACATGATCTTTATATTTTTGGACACTCTTTGGATGTTACGGATAAAGATGTTTTAAAAGAGCTAATTTTATGTGATAATGTATTTACAACAATTTTCTATGTAAACAAGGATGTAATGGGACAACAAATAGCAAATCTTGTAAAAGTGATTGGACAAGATGAATTAATCAAAAGAACCGGAGGAAGTACAAAAACGATAGAATTTAAACAGCAACATGATATGGTAGAAATAAATAGATAGAAAGCAAAGCAATTTGTTTAAACCGACTGTCACAAGTCTTTCACAAGCCACTGTATATGCAACACCAAAAATCAAAAGTTTTAAACCGTTCATACATAAAAATCCGAGTGAATATATCCAATAGCATCAAACACACATCTGACAAGGCAAACCGCCTACTTAACCCCATTTATCCAAATCTGCCTGGACTAAATCCACCTAAAATGAAGTAAAAGTTTTTCGCAAAGGAGATTTTATAATGACAAGAGCCGAAAGAAGAAGGGAAAATAAAATATGGAAAAGTAGATTTATGAGGAGTTATAAAATTACAGATAAAATGTCTGCCAAACTTACAAAACTGTAAGGAAAACATACAAAATGTAAGCCAAAGTTAAGGCAGCTCCCCTTCTGATTCGCTATACTATTTTTAGTAACCGGCACAGAGGAAAATTATTTGCTGTGCGGAATAAGAAGGAGGGCAAATGCGAAGCATTTCTAGAATGCCCTCCGCCGAGCTGGCAGGTGACGCAAAGCGGCACGTGCCGTTACCGAATGAAGGAGGATATTATGGCGATATTGGAAGTTAACAATGTGAAAAAAATATACACGACCCGTTTTGGCGGAAATCAGGTCCAGGCATTGTCGGACGTGAGTTTTTCGGTGGAGAAGGGTGAGTATGTGGCAATCATGGGCGAGTCCGGCTCCGGCAAGACCACGCTGCTGAATATTCTGGCAGCGCTGGATAAGGCGACTTCCGGTCAGGTGCTCTTGAATGGCAAGAACCTTTCAGCCATCCGTGAGCGTGAGCTGTCTACATTCCGCAGGCAGAATCTGGGCTTTGTCTTTCAGGATTTTAACCTGCTCGATAATTTTAACATTCAGGACAATATTTTCCTGCCGCTGGTACTGGCGGGAAAGAGTTTTGACGAGATGGCAAAACGCCTGGCGCCCATCGCAGGAAAACTGGGGATTCAGCAAATTCTCAGCAAATACCCTTACGAGGTGTCGGGCGGGCAGAAGCAGCGTGCAGCGGTGGCACGTGCTTTGATTACAAACCCGCAGCTGATCCTTGCGGATGAGCCGACCGGGGCGCTGGATTCCAAGGCGGCGGAAGGGCTGCTGTCGATGTTCCAGTATATCAATGATGAGGGGCAGACAATCCTCATGGTGACGCATTCCATCAAGGCGGCGAGCTGCGCAAAAAGAGTGCTCTTTATCAAGGATGGGCAGGTGTTCCATCAGATTTATAAGGGCTCCGGCAGCGATGAGGAGATGTATCAGAAAATCTCCGACACGCTGACAGTAATTACGACAGGTGGTGGGCGTCATGAATAGATTATTTTATGCAAGGCTTGCCATCGGCAACCTCAGGAAAAATGCCGGGCTGTACCTGCCCTATGTCCTGGCAGCAGTAGGTATTGGCGCCATGTATTATATCATGGGGGCGATTACCAGGGACGAAGGAATCAAGCAAATGCGCGGAGCGGATCAATTGTTTATGATACTGTCCCTGGGCTGCGGCGTAATCGCCATTTTTACCGTGATTTTTCTGTTTTATACGAACAGTTTCCTTATGAAGCGGCGCAAGAAAGAATTTGGACTGTTCAATATCCTGGGCATGGAAAAACGACATATCGGCAGAATGATGTTCTGGGAAATCCTCATGGTGGCTTTTGTCAGCATCATCGGCGGGATTGTCGTGGGCATTGTCTTGAATAAGCTGGTTGTCCTGGCGCTGATGCGTTTGCTGCAATTTGATGTGCCCTTTGGATTCCATATTTCGAGAGGAGCCATCGCCAGCGTTGTTATCCTTTTTGCCGGCATATTTATTGCCACCCTGATATATAATTTATTCCAGGTTCAGAAGGCGAGCCCGATTGAGCTTTTAAGGAGCAGCAATCAGGGAGAGCGTGAACCCAAGACGCGCTGGCTTCTGGCATTGGTTGGCGTATTGGCGTTGGGGGCAGGGTATGCGATTGCCATTGTTGTGGAAAGCCCGGTCGATGCGCTGATGATGTTTTTCCTGGCAGTGCTGTTGGTCATCCTGGGGACTTACTGCCTCTTTACGGCGGGCAGCATTGTTGTCCTCAAGATGTTGCGGCGCAATAAGAATTACTATTATAAAACCAGTCATTTTACCTCTGTCTCCGGCATGATTTACCGCATGAAACAAAATGCGGTGGGGCTTAGCAATATCTGTATTCTGAGCACAATGGTGCTGGTGATGCTTGCCGGTTCCTTCTCGCTGTATATGGGAAAAGATGTTTCCCTGCATAACCGTTATCCCAAGGAAATTATGATAAATGGATATGGGATGACGAAAGAGGGAAGGAACATGATGCAGGAATGCGCCGTGCAGGGAGCAAAGGATACTGGCGTTGCAGTTGAGGAGCTGTCTAATTGTACCAGCCTTTCTTTTGCGGGATACAAGGATGGCGAGGATATCCATGTCGAAGCCTGGCAGGAGGGAGCCGCAACCCCAGAGGGCGAGCTTATCATGCTGGAGTGGCTTACCTTGGAGGAGTACCAACAGTTCGCGGACCAGGTGCCGGAACTTGCAGAGGACGAGGTCCTTGTCTATACCGCGCATGGCGAACATGGAGACAGCCAGTATCGGCTGGGGGAGCAGACTTTCCGTATTAAAGAGTACCTGCCGGAAATGCATTTGGACGATATGCAGGTAGAGATTGTCTATGATATGTATTTTATCGTGGTCAGGGATGAAGCTGTTATGCAGAAAATCAATGAGTTCCAGAAGTCCGTTTATGGAGAGCGCGCAAGCGATATTGAAACAGTGGTCGCTATGGATATCGGAGGGGAAGAGGAGCAGGAGATTGCCTGCAAGCAGCGGATTGCCCAGCTGATGACAGAGAGAAATCCTGATTCACAGCAAGGGAGCGTCAGGGTAGAGAGCAGGAGTGAAAGAAGCAATGAGGATATGGTAATCTTTGGCGGATTCCTGTTCCTGGGAATTTTTCTGGGATTTGTATTCCTGATGGCTACGACGATGATAATCTATTACAAACAGGTTTCCGAGGGGTATGAGGATAAGGCAAGGTTTGAGATTATGCAGAAAGTAGGCATGAACAAGAAGGAGGTGCGCGCGTCCATCCGCAGCCAGATTATCAAGGTGTTCTTCCTGCCGCTTTTCATGGCATGTATCCACCTTGCGGCGGCATTCCCCATGATGAACCGTCTGCTGATGCTGTTCGGCATGGTAAATATGAAGCTGTTTGCCATCTGCACGGTTGCCACGGTAGCGGTATTCGCGGTGATTTATGCAATCGTCTACAGTATTACGGCGAGGACGTATTATAAAATAGTCGGCTGATTGGTGGGATTAAGATTTCTGGCACAGCCAAGGAAGCTGATAAAAGATAACCCGGGCATATCGACATGCCCGGGTATCTTTGCGTATGCATGGAAGAATGGACAGATTACTTCTTTTTCTTTGTTTTGTATTTCTTGACTAGCGGCTCAATCCTCTCATAGGGGTCTAAAAGGTCGCTGATGGAAATATCGTGGTTCAAGGTATCAATAATATAGGCAATGTATTTGCTCATGTCACAATTGATGTAGTATGGCTTGGCGAGGAGTTCCGGCGTCTGGTAAGTGAGGTTCGTGGTCACTACCTTGTAAATGATGCCGTCCTCCACTGCACGGTCAAACTTATCCAGTCCGTTGGTGAACAGCCCGAAAGTCGATATGACAAATATGCGGTTTGCCTTGCGTTTCTTTAACTCAGTGGCAACGTCAATCATGCTGTCGCCGGAGGAAATCATATCATCAATTATGAAAACGTCTTTATTCTCCACAGAGGAACCAAGAAATTCATGTGCCACAATGGGGTTGCGCCCATCGACAATCTTGCTGTAGTCACGTCGTTTGTAGAACATGCCCATATCCAGCCCAAGTACGTTGGCAAGGTATACGGCGCGGTTGGTGCCGCCCTCGTCCGGGCTGATAACCATCATGTGGTCACTGTCAATCTGCAGGTCATCTACCTCCCGGAGGATGGCTTTGATGAACTGGTAGGCGGGCTGTACGGTCTCGAAGCCATGCAGGGGGATTGCGTTCTGCACACGCGGGTCGTGCGCGTCAAACGTAATGATATTATCCACGCCCATGTTTATCAGTTCCTGAAGGGCAATCGCGCAGTCCAGAGATTCCCTGGCGGTACGTTTATGCTGGCGTCCCTCGTAGAGGAAGGGCATGATGACCGTAATGCGCCGTGCCTTTCCGCCCGTGGCAGCTATCACACGTTTCAAATCCTGGAAGTGGTCGTCAGGGGACATATGGTTTTCATGGCCGCAGACCGTATATTTGAGACTGTAATTGCTGACATCCACCATCAGGTACAGGTCAAATCCGCGGACAGATTCCGTGATAATGCCCTTTGCCTCTCCGGTGCCGAAACGTGGGGTTGAGCAGTCTACCAGGTAGGTGCTTTTGTGATAGCCCTTGAAAGCTATGTCGTCCTGGTGTTCATGCTCCCGTTCGCTGCGGAACCGCACCAGGTACTTGTCTACCTTTTTCCCAAGTTTCTTACAGCTTTCCAGAGGGATCACGCCCAGTGAGCCAGCGGGGATAGTTTCATAGTTTTTTTCGTTGCGCTGCATACGATGTCCTCCATTTTAAGTAGAAATATGATTATGTTGGTAAAGTATATCCTATGTCAGTGAAGCAGTATTCTCCATATATATTGCTGCCAATGATTTCTATGGCAAATATAACATTACTCAGGTCACTTGGCAAGGCTGTCCGTTTAATTTTTTTTGAATTCGGATATCATTTCCGAACAGCTTGATAATGGTATAATTGCTGGAAATCCGGGAAAATGTGCGCTCTGAATAAATCTCAGCCAATTGCCCCAGACCTAAATTGGTAGAAATGATGGTCGATTTCTGCCGCAGAATCCGTTCGTTCAGGCAGAGGAATAGCTGGGAAACTGTGAACGCATTGGCAAGTTCCGTGCCCAAATCATCAATAATCAGTAAATCGCATTCCAAAATGCGTCCGTAATCTTCGTCTGAATCCTTTGTCCTGTCAAAGGCATTTTTCTCAAATACATGTAACAGGGAAGGGGCAGTGAAATAGATGACGGAGTGCCCGCTGTCCAAAAGTTCTTTGGCTACGCAGTTGGACAGGTAAGTCTTGCCAATTCCGGTATCGCCATAAAAGAACAGATTGTGGAATTCCGTATCAAAAGCCCTGACAAAGTCCTGGCAGTCCCGCACCGCCTGCCTGACTGTGGCAAGGCTGGAAAGCCCGGTGGCAGGATTTATCTGTTCGTCGGAATAATAAGCGTAGGAAAAATGTGCAAAATTCTCTGTCTCCAATATCCGTCGAATATTGGACTGCGTGTATACGAGGTCGATGGCAGCCTGCTCAAAACAGTGGCATTTCCTGCCGCCGATATAGCCGGTATCCTTGCAGTCTGCACAGGCGTAGGGAGGCTCAAAATAATCTTTTGGGTAGCCATGTTCTGAAAGGAGCAGCTGTTTCTCGCTGACAAGGGTGTTTATGCTGTCGTGCAGGCGAACCAACGCCGTCTCATCTCCGTCAATTAGCTTTTTTGCCTGTTCTACGGAAAGGGAAGAGATGGTATCGTCAATCTCCGACAGGCGCGGCAGCGTCCGGTAGACATCGTCTATCCGCTGCATGACAATACGCCGGTTCCTTAGCTGCCGTTCCTCATAAGCCCTCATGAGGACATTGTACTGCGTGTTGCTGAGAGCCATAATTTCCTCCTTAGCGTGCCGTGTTCAATAACTCAACTTCCAGCTGGTCCATGTTGTAGGTGCGTTGCGGAAAGCTGTTAAAGCGGTTGTGGGCAGCCGGTTTGGCAGCATTATTCCTGACCGTGGCGGCATGTGCGCGCTCTGCCGTCCTGGCTGCCTGAAAGGATTCGTCTGCCTTGCGGATATCTTCTGCATTTCCGATATTCTGGCGTTTCCAGTTGGAGAGAATACGGTCTGCATATTCAAAGCTCGGCTGGTGGATGGCAAGGATGGTGCGGCTGCATGCCTCGGCAATCATATCTTCTGAGAACCCATATTCCTTGTTCCATTTTTCGATGTAAGAAAATTCTGCGGGAACCAGGCTGCGTCCCTGGATGCCCAGCGATTTCAGGACTGCGTAATGAAGGCGGCTGTGTGCCTGTACATCCTGCTTTGCCTGTTCAACAGTCGTTATATCCTTTTCTTTCCAGCTGACAGCAATTTTGTCCATATAATGCAGGCTTGCATGTCCTCCGGCAATGCAGTATTCCAGGAGATATACTATCAAGTCGGCAGAAAGGCCCAATCCATCATACCAGAAAAGCAGCGTCTGGACATCGGTGGACGACAGAGGTTTCCTGAGGTAGCTTTCTGCGACAAACATCAGCTCCTGGATTTCCTCTTTTTCCCGGAAAGATTTAAGTTCGTCTGCACTGTAAGCTTTGCGCCCTGTGAGAAGGGAGCCAGACTCCAGGGCAGCATTCCCAGCCATGGCAGGTGCAAAATTCTCAGGTATGGAACCCGGCATGGGAGCTTTTTTCAGGGGTACGGCATCATCCTTGGACAAGGTTTCTTCGGATTCCAGAAAATAAATGCCGGCAATGGAATTGTCAGGTGTGTACTCTAATTTCAGAAGATTCATTTTTTCCCAATATTTGAGGGCGCGCTGAATATCCTTCTCCGTATGGTTGAACTTGTCCGCAGCCTTGGAAATAGAAAAACTGCAGTCAGGGGAGTTCATACAGCGCAGCAGATATAGGTAGATTTTTACAAACTCGCCATTTGCGCTTGTCATATACTCATCAATAAACTGGTTGGAAATTGTTGTTGTCGAATAGCCGTTCTCTTTGTGCAGTCTAATTTCTTCCATGAGTAACCTCCGGGTAAAATGTTGATTGTTGTAAAAAATGTCAAAATTCAAATACTATGCGGGATGTGTTTTCTCGTCCTTTTGTGGAATACAGTATAGCACATAAAAATCAAAATGAGAAGTGAAATTTTTCCTGAAATTCCAGTAAAATCAAGGGATTGGGCAATTGTTGAAATTGTGGATAATGTGGATAATTCAGTGGAAAAATCAGTCCGCAGAAGGTGAAATCCCTGTGTATTCCAGAAAAAGAGCCAAGACGCAGGGAAATATGGAAATATAAGTTATGTAAACTAAAAAATCCACATTCCACAAGGGCGGTTATCCCCAATTGGAATGTGGATAATGTGGAAAACTATTTTCCTAAGAGGTGCTCTCCTACTTGGACAATGTCTCCGGCTCCCATAGTTATCAACAAATCACCGTTGATACAATTTTTTAACAGGAAATTTTCAATTTCGTCAAAACATGGAAAATAGTAGCATTCCGTGCCTAAATTTTGTAATTCTTTCTGCAGATCCAGGGAACTGATGCCGATGGTGTTCTGTTCTCTGGCAGCATAAATATCAGCAAGCACTACGATATCCGCCAGGGACAATGATTTGGCAAATTCAGGGAGAAATGCCTTGGTCCTGGTGTAAGTATGAGGCTGAAACACGCAGACAATGCGGTTATACCCGCAATTTTTGGCTGATGTCAAGGTTGCGGCAATCTCGGTGGGGTGATGGGCATAATCATCCACGACAGCAATCTGCCCCAGTGAGCCTTTGTGTTCAAAGCGTCTTGCCGTACCGCCAAACTGTGACAGTGCAGACTGGATATGTGCAAAGGGTATGTTCAGTTCCCATGCAAGCGCGCAGGCAGCCACGGCATTGCTTACATTGTGCCTGCCAGGCACATTGATGGAAATTGTGCCGAGGGCATCGTTGCCGTGCATTAATGTGAAGTTTCCGCAACCGCTTGTATTAAAAGTTATATTATCCGCATAATATGAATCGGAGGAACTAAAGCCGTAGGTAATAATCCTGCAGTCCAAACCTTCGGTAACCTGCTGGCAGTTTTCGATTTCACCGTTGATAATTACTGTGCCGTGTGAGGGGACATTGCCCGCAAATTTGCGGAACGAACAGCGGATATCATCGAGGTCCTTGAAGAAATCCATATGGTCTTCTTCTATATTTAATATGAGGGCATATCTGGGGTGGAAATTCAGAAAGCTGTTTGTGTACTCACAGGCCTCAGTGAGGAAGACTTCTGATTGGCCGACCCGTATGTTTCCGTTGATTGATTTGAGGATTCCGCCAACCGATACTGTAGGGTCACAGCAAGCCTGCAGAAGAATCTGGGTAATCATGGAGGTTGTGGTTGTTTTTCCGTGTGTGCCGGATACAGCAATCGATTGTGTGTAGTTATCCATAATCTGTCCCAGAAGTTCTGCGCGTGTGAGGGTAGGGATTTGTCTCTCTAAGGCAGCTTTCAGTTCCGGGTTGTCAGGATGGATGGCAGCAGTGTAGACAACGGCATCGATTCCTTCCTTAATATTGGAGGCGCGCTGGCCGTAGTAAATCTCAGCGCCCAGAGCTGTCAGTTTGTCTGTCAGTTCCGACTCTTTGGAGTCTGAGCCTGAGATACGAAAATTTTCTTTTAAGAGGATTTCGGCGAGACCGCTCATGCTGATGCCGCCGATGCCGATAAAGTGGAGATAAATAGGTTTTTCAAAATCAATTTTGTACATATATTTTACCTGCCCTGTATTCTTATGATTATTACTATTATTCTATACCAATGGTGGGCATTTTGCAAATTGAAAATAATTTGGTTTTTTGCTTCGCAGGCAGTGTTTTGTAAATATATTATGCCAAAAGGTCTTGCTGCTTTAAGCAGCAAAGACGACTTGCACAAAAAGTGTTTGGAAAGCTAGCTTTCCATAACACTTTTATGTGCATTAGTTCACATCACAAAGTGATGTGAACCTTTTGGCATAATGAAACTGAGTTAAGATACGCGATTTGTAAATTTATGGAAAAAAGTCTTGTGCAAATCAACAAAATTATGAAAATTTCAGCAAAAAAATTGTGAAATATGTGTACTAAATGAATCTTTTGTGGTATAATATGAACACTCAGTAATATGAAATCTATTGACGAGAGGTGAGAGACATGATTCGTAAAGAAATGATAGCCATGCTTTTAGCAGGTGGTCAAGGAAGCAGACTTGGAGTTTTGACTTCTGATGTTGCGAAACCGGCAGTTGCATTTGGTGGTAAGTACCGGATTATCGATTTTCCATTAAGTAATTGTGTGAATTCAGGGATAGATACGGTGGGAGTACTGACTCAGTATCAGCCATTACGGTTAAACACCCATATCGGTATCGGCATTCCATGGGATTTGGATCGCAATCATGGCGGGGTGACAGTATTGCCTCCATATGAGAAGAGCGATAACAGTGAATGGTACACCGGAACAGCGAATGCGATTTACCAGAACCTGAACTATATTGACAGTTACCAGCCGGAATATGTGTTGATTCTTTCTGGTGACCATATTTACAAGATGAATTATGAGGTAATGCTGGATTTCCATAAGGAGAACAATGCGGATGTGACCATTGCGGCCATGCCGGTACCATGGGAAGAGGCAAGCCGTTTCGGTCTGGTTATCACAGATGACAACAAGCAGATTACCGAATTCGAGGAGAAACCGGCGAATCCGAGAAGTAATCTGGCATCCATGGGTATTTACATTTTCAACTGGAGTGTCCTTAGGGAAGCTCTGGTAACCATGTCGGAGCAGAGTAACTGCGACTTTGGTAAACATATCATTCCTTATTGCAGGGAGAAAGGCAATCGGCTGTTTGCTTATGAGTATAATGGATATTGGAAGGATGTAGGAACGCTCGGTTCTTACTGGGAAGCTAATATGGAGCTGATAGACCTGATACCGGAATTCAATCTGTATGAGGAATATTGGAAGATTTATACGAACAGTGACACGATTGAGCCGCAGTACATTTCGGCAGATGCCGTGACAGAGCGCTGCATTATCGGTGAGGGGTCTGAAATATATGGACAGGTATATGGCTCTGTGATTGGAGCTGGCGTTGTGATTGGCAAGAACACTGTGGTGCGGGATTCCATCATCATGCAGGATACGGTGATTGGGGATAATGTGACCATAGACAAAGCGATTGTGGCAGAGAATGTTTCCATTGGCAATAATGTGGAACTTGGCATAGGTGAGCCGGCGGAGAACAAGCTGAATAAGAGCGTTTACTCCTTTGGGCTTGTTACCATCGGTGAGAACTCGGTAATACCGTCAGGCGTTAAAGTAGGAAAGAACACTGCGATAGCCGGTAAGACAGAGAAAGAAGACTATCCAGACGGCCTTTTGGCAGGAGGCGAATCAATCATTAAGGCAGGTGACAGAGTATGAAGGCGTTAGGAATTATATTAGCAGGCGGAAACAACAGCAGAATGCAGGAACTTTCCAATAAGAGAGCTATTGCGGCTATGCCGGTGGGCGGAAGCTATCGCTGCATAGACTTTGCGCTCAGCAACATGAGCAACTCACATATTCAGAGGGTGGCAGTTTTGACCCAGTATAATGCAAGAAGCCTCAATGAACATTTAAGTTCTTCTAAATGGTGGGATTTCGGAAGGAAACAGGGAGGTCTGTATGTATTTAATCCTACAGTTACCTCAGACAATGCATGGTGGTACCGCGGGACAGCGGACGCGATGCTGCGGAACATTGATTTCCTGAAACGAAGCCATGAGCCTTATGTAATCATTGCTGCTGGCGATTGTGTTTATAAGATGGATTATAATAAAGTGCTGGAATTCCATATTGAGAAGAAAGCAGACATTACCATAGTATGTAAGGATATGCCTGTGGAAGAGGATGTCAGCCGCTTTGGCGTGGTACGGATGAATGAGGATTCAAGGATTGTTGAATTTGAGGAGAAGCCGATGATTGCCCAGTCCAATACTATTTCTGCAGGTATTTATGTCATCCGCAGGAGGCAGCTGATTGAGATGCTGGAGCGCTGTGCAGATGAGAACCGCTATGATTTTGTCAATGACATTTTAATCCGCTATAAGAATATGAAGCGCATCTATGGTTATAAGATGGAAGAGTACTGGAACAATATTTCCACGGTAGAGTCTTATTATCAGACGAATATGGACTTCCTCAAGCCGGAAGTAAGGAAATATTTCCGCGAAGACCCGAAGATTTATTCCAAGGTAGACGACCTTCCGCCTGCAAAATATAACGTTGGTTCTGATGTGCGTAACAGCCTGGTATCCAGCGGCTGTATCATTAACAGCAAGGTAGAGAATTCTGTTCTGTTTAAGAAAGTTTTCGTGGGCAAGAATTGTGTGATTAAGAATTCCATTATTTTAAATGATGTATATATCGGTGACAATACGCATATTGAGAATTGTATTGTTGAGAGCCGTGATACGCTCCGTGCCAATACTTTCTTCAGCGGCGGAGATGGAATTAAGGTTGTATACGAGCACAATGAAAGGTATGTGATATAAGAATTAAGAAACGTGCTGAGAAAAAATAGGAAATGCAAAGGGGGCGATGATTTATGAAGATAACAGATGTGCGAATCCGTAAAGTAGAGAAAGAAGGAAAAATGCGGGCTGTGGTCTCCATTACCATTGATGATGAATTCGTGGTACATGATATCAAAGTGATAGAAGGCGAGAAGGGTCTTTTTATTGCCATGCCCAGCAGAAGAGCGGCGGACGGTGAATACCGTGACATTGCTCATCCCATCAATTCTCAGACACGAGACAGCATACAGCGCATTATTTTAGAGAAATATCAGTCAGAATCTGAAATAGAAACGTAAGCGATTTCCAGAACGGGCCAGGGAAAGGCGCTCTGGGAGCATGAATGATAAGAAGCTGTGCACAGTAGATAGTAATCGTGCACAGCTTCTTTTATATAGGAAATCATAGGTGAACATTTTTGTTAGGTGTCAAATAACGCGGATAAAGCGCGCAGCAACATAACCTTTGCGGGTCCTGCCGCCTAACTTCACGCTGACTTGATACCATTTCTGCATGTCTGTCCCGGTAGTTTCTCTCAAGATGGTGACGGTTGTATTCATGGGCAACGTAGCGATAATCTGGCTTCTGGCGCTCGCAGATCTGCGAAGATGCAGTCCGCTGGCGGCAATGACAACGCCTTTGCGTTTAGCTGTCTGCTGCCCTCCCAGAGATAGAAGGTCGCTCCTGATATAGCCGGTTTTCTTTCTGCCGTTTAGCGGAAAGGTGATGCGGCTCCAGGGTGTGCCCGATTTGGTGCTTGTGACGCAGATTACGGTCACTTTGGTCCCGGGAGCAAGGGTGGCGAGCAGCGCATGGTTTGTGCCGGCGCGCTTGCGCACATTTGCGGATACCCGGACAGTTGCAGCCTGTGCCGCTCCTTTCGTGCGCGCGGCAAGAATCTTGGAAAATCTGCCAACCGTGGAACCGCGGTAAGCGCGGACACGGTAGTAATATTCCCTGCCGCTCTGCAGGTTGAGGTTGCAGAAAGCCTGGTTGCCTGCGGAAATATTCATGATTTTTTTATATGGTCCATCGTAAGAGGAAGAACGGAATATCTGGTAACCGGATATTCCGCTTTGTGGCGTCCAAGAGATATTTATGCTGTTCGACGTGGTTGTCCCACATTTGATACCTGTGACTTTGCCTGGTCTGCCGGCCGCCAATGCGGTCTGCGGGATGCAGAGGATGACAAACAGCAGCAGCAGGAAAGAGCAAAAGTATTTCCTGAAATGACCATGTGGTAACTTGGAAAGTTGTTGTAACTTCATAATATTCACTCCTTTACATATACACTTATTTTAATTAATAAGGAAAAGACTGGAAAAAGTCAATGGAAATTGGAAAATTCATTTTTTTTTAAGAAATTTATGAAAAAGTAATGATAAAATGTTAATACATTTATTCCTAAAATTTGCCATGGTGTGATATACTATAACGGAGCTGGTTTAGAAAGGAAACGTGCGATTATGTTAGAAATATTAAAAGCTGTAGTTTATGGGATTGTAGAGGGGATTACAGAATGGCTGCCGGTCAGCAGTACCGGCCATATGATTCTGCTGGAGAAGATTATGCCGATGGAGGTGTCCCAGGAGTTCTGGAATATGTTCCTGGTGGTAGTGCAGCTTGGCGCTATCCTGGCGGTGGTGCTGATGTTTTGGAAGAAAATTTTTCCTTTCCATTTTAATGAGCGGCAGGTCATTGACTGGGATATCATGGAATTGTGGGGCAAAATCCTGGTTGCCTGTGTGCCCGCAGGCGTGGTAGGCGTAGTGTTCGGGGACTGGCTGGATGAAAACCTTTATAATTATTGGGTTGTGGCGGTGATGCTGATTGCCGTGGGCGTTATTTTCATTGTTGTAGAGAATAAGAATAAACATAGCAAGCCGGTTATCTGCAGTACAAGGGAACTTACCTGGCAGGTTGCCTTTATCATCGGGCTGTTTCAGCTTGTGGCGGCAGTGTTTCCAGGAACTTCGCGTTCCGGAGCCACAATCATTGGCGCTTTGATGATTGGTGTTTCACGTACCGTGGCAGCGGAATTTACGTTTTATCTGGCAATTCCGGTAATGTTCGGCGCAAGCCTCTTGAAACTTTTAAAATTCGGCCTCTCGTTTACTGGGCAGGAGCTTGCCATCCTGCTGGTGGGCATGGGGGTGTCTTTCCTGGTGTCGGTGGTTGTCATCCGTTTTCTGATGGGATATATCAGGAAGCATGACTTTAAAGTGTTTGGCTGGTACAGGATAATCTTGGGGGCTTTGGTGTTGATATACTTTTTACCTTGAATTACATATCAGAAAAGGAGAAATAGACCATGTTTATAATCGCGGGGCTGGGAAATCCCACGTCCAAATACAAAGGTACACGCCACAATGTCGGTTTTGAGGTGATTGACATGTTGGCGGACCGCTATCATATCCGTGTCAGAGATAAGAAGCATCAGGCTTTGTGCGGCGCTGGAATGATTGAGGGGCAGAAAGCGCTTTTGGTGAAGCCGCAGACGTTCATGAACCTCAGTGGGGAGAGCATCGGGGCGGTCATCAATTTTTATAAATTGAATCCGCAGTCAGAGCTGATTGTTGTCTATGATGACGTCAGCTTAGAGCCTGGCAGGCTGCGTATCCGCAAGAAAGGCAGCGCCGGGGGGCATAATGGCGTTAAGAATATTATCAGCCATGTGAAGACCGAGGAATTCCAGAGGGTTAAAATTGGCGTGGGCGAGAAGCCGGAGGGCTGGGACCTTGCTGATTATGTGCTTCGCTGCCCTCCGAGGAAGGAAAGGATTCTGCTGGCGGAAGCCTTTGACAATGCATGTGAGGCAATCAGCCTGATGGTACAGGGGAGGACAGACCAGGCGATGAATCGGTTTAATTAGCATAAGTCTGAATGATTTCCATGGATATTGGCAGCACCAAGATGGGAGGGAAAATGAAAAGTTTTATAGAGCCCTTGAAAAAGCTCGAAGAATTCAACAAATTGAAACATAAATTAACAAAAGAAAAAGGGATATTGCAGGTTTCCGGGTGTATTGACGCTCAGAAGCCTCATTTCATCTATGGTCTTCTGGAGGCAAATGACAGCGGGCTGATTGTCACGTTTCAGGAGCAGAAAGCGCGGGAGATTTATGATATGTACCGCTTTTTTGACAGGGATGTCGTCTACTATCCGGCAAAGGACGTGCTGTTCTACCAGTCGGATATCCGGGGAAACCTGCTGACAGCCGAGCGGTTAATGGCTGTTAAGTCGCTGGTTGAGCAAGAGCGTGTCACGGTAATTACCACGTTTGACGCTTTGATGGACCGGGTGCTGCCGCTGTCGCAGATAGCCGGATTTATTCTTGAATTTAGCCTTGCGGATACGCTGGATATGGAGCAGACGAAAGAAAGGCTCGTACGCATGGGCTATGAGCGCAATTACCAGGTGGAGAGCGCCGGGCAGTTTGCTGTCCGCGGCGGAATTCTTGATATTTTCCCGCTGACGGAGGAGAATCCTTACCGCATTGAGCTGTGGGGCGATGAGATTGACTCTATCCGCAGCTTTGACGTGGGAAGCCAGCGCTCGATTGAAAATCTGCAGCAGGTATCTATCTATCCTGCGAGTGAGGTTGTGCTGTCCGAGGAACGTATCAGCCAGGGGCTTGCCAGGATGGAGCAGGAGAAGGAGCGGCTGTATGAGTCTTTCCGGCGTGAGATGAAGACGGAGGAGGCGCACCGTCTGAAAACGATGGCGGAAGCCTTGGCGGAGGAGGTTGCGGAACTTGGGCAGAGCAGTGGCCTTGATAGCTGCCTGGCTTATTTTGCCGAGGAGACGGTTTCCTTTCTTGACTATTTCGACAGGGATAAGACGGTGGTCTTCCTGGATGAGCCGGCAAGGATAGCGGAAAAGGGCCGTGTGTTGGGGCAGGAATTTGCGGAGAGCATGTCGCACCGTCTGCAGAAAGGATATATTCTGCCAGGGCAGACAGAGGCCTTGTATACTGGAGAAGAAATTTTGGCAAAGATACAGCGCCAGAAATGCGTGGCATTGACAACACTAGATTTGTCGACAAATGATATAGAAATAAAAACAAGATATAATATAACGACCAGAACTGTCAATCCGTATAACCGCAGTTTTGAGCTGCTGGTAAAAGATTTGAATCTGTACCGGAAGAAGAAGTATCAGGTTATCCTTTTGTCCGGTTCCGCTACACGAGCGCAGAATCTGGCCCAGGATTTGCAGACGGAAGGGCTGAACTGCTTTTACAGCGGCGATTATGACCATCCCATACAGCCCGGGGAGGTAATGGTTGCCTATGGCAAGCTGAAAAAAGGCTTTGAGTACCCGGACCTCAAGTTTGTGGTGATTTCAGAGAGCGATATTTTCGGCGGAGAAAAGAAGCGCAAGAAGAAACGCAAAATATATGAGGGCGAGAAAATCCAGAGCTTTACCGATTTGAGCATTGGCGATTATGTCGTGCACGAGCAGTACGGCGTGGGCATTTACCGGGGCATTGAAAAGATTGAGATTCAAAAGACGGCAAAGGATTATGTGAAGATTGAATATGACAAGGGCAGCACTTTGTATGTTCTCGCGACACAGCTAGAGGCGATTCAGAAGTATGCGGGGGCGGAAGCGAAGAAGCCCAGAATCAACCGGCTGGATGGGCAGGAATGGAAAAAGACTAAGAGCCGTGTGCGTGGCGCGGTCAATGAGATTGCCAAAGAACTGGTGGAACTCTATGCCACGCGGCAGCAGACGGAAGGGTTCGTCTATGGACCGGATACCGTATGGCAGAAGGAGTTTGAGGAGTTGTTCCCCTTTGAAGAGACGGAAGACCAGACCTTGGCAATCGAGGCAACGAAGCGGGATATGGAGAGCACGAAGATTATGGACCGGCTCATCTGTGGGGATGTGGGTTATGGCAAGACGGAAATCGCCATCCGTGCCGCTTTCAAGGCAGTGCAGGAGGGTAAGCAGGTAGCATATCTTGTGCCGACCACAATCTTAGCGCAGCAGCATTATAATACCTTTGTGCAGAGGATGAAGGATTTTCCGGTGAGCGTGCATCTGATGTGCCGTTTCTGTACCAATGCCCAGATGAAGCAGACGGTGGCAGATTTAAAGCGCGGAATGGCGGACATCGTGATAGGCACACACCGTATCTTGTCGAAAGATGTGGAATTTAAGGATTTGGGCTTGTTAATCATAGACGAGGAACAGCGGTTTGGCGTGGCGCACAAAGAGAAGATTAAGCAGATGAAAAAGGATGTGGATGTGCTGACGCTGACGGCGACCCCGATACCGAGGACGCTGCATATGAGCCTGATTGGCATCCGCGATATGAGCGTCTTGGAGGAACCGCCGATGGACCGTCTGCCCATCCAGACATATGTGATGGAGTATAATGAGGAGATTGTGCGCGAGGCGGTGAACCGTGAGCTTGCCCGGGGCGGACAGGTTTTCTATGTGTTTAACCGTGTCAACCAGATTGTGGAAGTTACCTCGAAGATTGCAGAACTCGTGCCGGAGGCAACCGTGGCGTTTGCCCATGGGCAGATGAAGGAGCGGGAGCTGGAGAATATTATGTATGAGTTTATCAATGGGGAGATTGATGTGCTGGTGAGCACCACCATCATTGAGACCGGGCTTGATATTTCCAATGTAAACACAATGATTATCCATGATGCTGACAATATGGGGCTGTCCCAGCTCTATCAGCTGCGCGGCAGGGTCGGTCGTTCCAACCGTACCGCGTATGCTTTCCTGATGTACCGCAGGAATAAGATGTTGAAGGAAGTGGCGGAGAAACGTCTGTCGGCAATCCGGGAATTTACAGAGCTGGGCAGCGGCTTTAAGATTGCCATGCGGGACTTGGAAATCCGTGGGGCGGGCAGTCTTCTGGGGGCACGGCAGCATGGACATATGGAAGCGGTAGGATATGACCTCTACTGTAAGATGCTCAACGAGGCGGTGAAAGACCTGAAAGGGGAGAAGACGGCGGAGCAGTTTGAGACCACGCTGGAACTGAACGTGGATGCCTTTATCCCGCCAACGTATATCCCCAATGAATTCCAGAAACTGGATATCTATAAGCGGATTGCCGTCATTGCGGACCGGGAAGAGAGCGAAGAGATGCTGGAGGAGCTGATTGACCGTTTTGGGGAACCGCCAAAATCCGTGGAGAACCTTCTGGCAATCGCCCAGCTGAGAGCGAAGGCCCATAATTGTTATTATACGGAAATCAAAGAGTTGGGAGATAAAATTAAATTTGTATTTTATTATCAGGCGAGGATTAACCCGGCAAATATCATGCAGATGGCAGAGAAATACGAGGGCGCCCTCAAATTTGTGCGGGACATGAAGACGCCATATTTTGAGTATGCCAAAGATAATAATACCAGGCAGAAGACCTTGGGGATTTTAGAGCAGGTGGAGATGATACTGGATGATACCAAGGAACTGCTGGTAGATGAAAAAAGTGTGAATTCCGAGAAAAACAGTTGCTAGCACGAAAAAAAAGAACTATAATACTATTAAATGCGCCGGGACAACCGGCAGGAATGCACAGGAGGATAATATGAAAGCAAGAAGATTACTGCCGCTGCTGATGGCAGCGGTATTGGGAGTGTCCGCATTGACTGGATGCGGCAATAGTATTGATGCAAAGAGTGTTGGCGCAACGTTGGACGGGCAGGAAATCACCATGGGATTCATGAATTTCATGGCGAGGTATCAGCAGGCGATTTATGATGGGCAGTTTTCTTCCATGTTCGGCGACCAGGATATCTGGAACCAGGATCTGTTTGGCGAGGGCACAGATACGGAGACTTCCGTTAAGAACAGCGTGTCGGAGAATATTGAAAATTTCTATGTGCTTGAAAAGCATATGGCGGATTATAAAGTGGAAATTACAGAAGAGGAACTGGCAAAGATGGATGAGGCTGCAGAGACTTTTATGAATGATAATTCTAAAAAAGCGATTAAGCAGCTGGGTGCAACGAAAGAATATGTGAAAGAGATGCTGCGTCTGTCCACGATTCAGTCCAAGATGCGCACTGCGATGGACGCTGAAGTCGACACAAATGTGACGGATGAGGAAGCAGCCCAGAAAAAAATCAGCTATGTGCAGGTGGGGTGCAAGTCCAAGACCGGTGAGGATGGCGAGACAGTAGATTACACCGAGGAAGAGAAAGCGAATATCAAGAAAGAAGTAGAAGCCTTTCAGGCAGCGGCGGCAGATGATTTCAAGACTGCCGCAGAGAATGCGGGATATACTGCATCGGAAGCTACCTTTGGCGATAATGATGAGAGCTATACCTTAGATGATGCAGTGATTGAGGCAGCAAAGAAGCTTAAAGAGGGACAAATCAGTGAGGTCATCTCTACGGACGACAATTACTATGTCGTGCGCATGGAGAGCGAATTCGATGAGGAAGCCACTGAGAATAAGAAGAAATCCATTGTCACTGACCGCAAAAATGACCATTACACAGAGGTTTTAGATGGATATAAAGAAAATGTCAAATATGAGCTGAACGAAGAGGAGTGGGCAAAGGTTAAGTTTGACGAACTGTTCTCCATCAAGGCTACGCAGACAGAGGACGCTGCCGATGGAGCGGATACAGGGGATACTGCAGACAGTGAAGAATAGATAAGGCAGAAAATGCTGCCAAAGCGTAGGAATATTGATTTCCGAGATATAGAAGGAGAGGGTATGGAAGACGGAGAAATATCGTTTCCATGCCCTTTATATTCTTATAGGAAAGACCTTGTCACGCTAAAGCGTGAGTGGGGGGTTAGGGGAGTTGAGGTGGGCTTGCCCACTTTGTTCTCTTATAGGAAAGACATTGTCACGCTAAAGCGTGAAAGTGCCTTCCTATAAGATAAAAAATAATATGCGCACTCGCACAAGAGGTATATATTGCTTCGCAATTGTGCTCGGCGCGTCAAAGTGTGCAACCCCCTCATGAGTGAGGGGTTAGGGGAGTTGAGGTGGGCTTGCCCACTTTGTTCATAGGATACTTCTGTTGTTAAGAAAGGAAAAGGCATGAAAAATTTGCGCCAGGCAGGAATCCTTGCGGCGGCTGTCCTCGTTCTGGCAGGGATTGCCTGTATACAGTACTATAATCAGAAACCGCAGCGGTATGAAGGGCAGTTTTTTGGCTGCTTCGATACCGTGACTACGATTACCGGATATGCGGGCAGCCGGGAAGATTTTACGGAGAAGCTTGCGCTGCTCGAGGAAAAACTTACCTATTACCACCAGCTTTTTGATATCTACCATACATATGATGGTATCAATAACATTAAGACTGTCAACGATGCTGCCGGAGTACGGACCGTAAAAGTTGATGGAGCAATTATTGAATTGTTGGAAATGGGGCGGCAGATGTATGACAGGACCGCCGGGAAGGTCCACATTGCCTATGGCAGTGTGCTGTCTTTGTGGCATGACTGCCGTGAAGAAGGGCTGCGCAATCCGCAACATGCCCGGATTCCCACAGAAGAGGAACTTGCCGGACGTGCAGCGCATACAAATATGGACAATTTGATTGTGGATGGGGAATCATCGACCGTTTTCCTTAAGGATGGGGAAATGTCCCTGGATGTGGGAAGTATTGGCAAAGGCTATGCAGTGCAAAAATTGGCGGAGTATGCCAGGGAAATTGGCATGGAACACGCGTTGATTTCCGTGGGCGGGAATGTCTGTGCCGTTGGCGCGAAAGCGGATGGGAACTCCTGGGTGGTGGGCGTGGAAAATCCGCGTCCTGACAGCGGTGAATCATATATTGCAACAGTGGAACTTGGCGGCGGCTGCCTGGTCACCAGCGGAGATTACCAGCGGTATTACGAGGTGGAGGGGGAGCGTTACTGCCATATCATAGACCCGGATACGAATATGCCGCCGCAGTATTTTTCCTCGGTGACGGTGCGTGCCGAGGATTCCGGCATTGCGGATGCAGTTTCCACTGCCCTTTTTAACATGGATTACGAGACAGGGCTGTCTTTGGTGGAAGAGATGGAAGATGTGGAAGCCCTGTGGATAGGAAAGGATGATCAGGTCCGCAGCTCTGGCGGATTTAAAGCCTATGAAGAAAAATGATATTATTTTACTGGCAGTGCTGCTTATCGCTGCGGCGGCAGCGTTTGCTGGAATATCTGTGTATTCCCATATCAGTACGAAGGAACCGCAGGCGGTGGTCTACCTGGATGGAGAGGAATGGGGGCGGTATCCATTGTCGGAAGATATTACCGTAGAAATCCGCCAGGAAGACAAGAGTTACAATATCCTGCAGATTCAAGGCGGGAAAGCAGAGATTACGGAAGCTTCCTGCCCGGATAAAGTGTGCGTCAACCACCGTCCGGTTGCCGGACAGGGGGAAAGCCTGATCTGTCTGCCCAACAAGATGGTGGTGGAAATTGAAAACGGTAATGAATTGGGCATCGATGCGGGCACAAGATAAAGAAGGCAGCAGAAAGCAGTATTGCAGGAAAAATTGATAGAACAGGAGAAAATAGGCAGCGATAAAAGCGGTTCCGGGAAATGGGGCATGGGAGGACATTTATGGCAAAGAAAACGGCTTATATGGGGATGCTGACAGCATTGGCATTTGTATTTTCTTATATAGAGTTTCTAATGCCCATCAACCTGGGAGTGCCTGGAGTCAAGCTTGGGCTGGCAAACCTGGTAGTGATTGTGGCGTTGTATCTGATGGACGTGCGCTGGGCATGTACCTTGTCAGCAGTTCGCATCCTGCTTGTGGGGCTGACGTTTGGGAATCCGGCAAGCATGGTTTACAGCCTGGCAGGAGGAATGTTAAGCCTTGTTATAATGATTATTGCCAAGAAAGGAAAATTGTTCTCTGTCACAGGCGTCAGCATTTTGGGAGGCGTTTTCCATAACATCGGACAGATTGTGGTGGCAATTTTTGTGGTGGAGACCACCAGCTTGCTGTATTATCTGCCGGTGCTGGTTTTATCAGGGACGATTGCTGGTGTAGTAATTGGTATAATTTCCGCTATATTAATTCGGCATTTAAAAAAAGCCATGCCAGCAGAAGGAGGAATATGTGAATAGGAAAAAGAATGGAAAGGAAATATATTATAAAACGAAAAAATTCGTCATTCAAGATAAAAAATGGGGGAACTTAAACTATAAGTAGAAAAGTGAAGGGATCCGATATGAAAAAACTGCTTATTTTCTTAAAAGGATATAAGAAAGAATGCATCTTGGCGCCGTTGTTTAAGATGCTGGAGGCTTCGTTCGAGCTCATCATACCGTTGGTGGTATCGGCAATTATCGATGTGGGCATAGCCAATGGGGACGGCGGCTATATTGCGCGCATGTGCCTGATTATGGTGGCGCTGGGGCTGCTCGGCCTGGTGAGTTCCGTGACGGCACAATATTTTGCGGCAAAGGCGGCGGCAGGATTTGGCACGAAAGTCCGGCATGCATTGTTTGCGCATATCCAAAGTTTTTCTTTCTCAGAGATTGACAAGGCGGGTACGGCTACCCTGATTACCCGCATGACAAGCGATATCAACCAGGTACAGTCCGGCGTCAACATGGTGCTGCGCCTGTTCCTGCGCTCACCGTTTATCGTGCTGGGTGCGATGGTGATGGCGTTTACCATAGATGGCAAGGCGGCTTTGATTTTTGTGGTGACAATTCCCCTGCTGTCGCTGGTGGTGTTTGGCGTGATGGCCGTCAGCATCCCGCTGTACCGCAAGGTGCAGGAGCGGCTGGACAAAGTGCTGGGAATTACGCGGGAGAATCTGACCGGCGTCAGGGTAATCCGCGCCTTTCACAAGGAGGAGGAAGAGAAGAGCCGTTTTGAGGAAGGGCTGGAGCATTTGACTTATATGCAGACGCATGTGGGGAAAATCAGCGCCTTTTTAAATCCGGTCACCTATGTGATTATCAATGCGGCGACCCTTGTCCTGCTCTACACCGGAGCGGTGCAGGTGGATGTGGGCAGCCTGACGCAGGGTGAAGTGGTGGCATTGGTCAATTACATGTCGCAGATTTTGGTGGAACTGATAAAGCTTGCCAATCTGATAATTACGATTACCAAAGCGGTTGCCTGTGGAAACCGTGTATCTTCTGTCCTGCAGATTGAGAGCACGATGCCGGCAGAATCTTCTGTCGCGTTTCCCCAAGAAGATGAGGAGCAGCCTTTGGCAGAGAAAGGAACTTCCCGCCAGTCTCAGGCAAGGGATAATGATGAGCCCGGGCGGGATATCATGGTGCAGTTTTCCGGGGTCGGGCTGACATACCGGGAAGCTGGTGCGGAGAGTCTGACGGATATTGATTTTTCAGTACAAAGAGGTGAGACCGTGGGTGTCATTGGCGGCACGGGTTCCGGCAAGACGTCCCTGGTGCATCTGATTCCGCGTTTTTATGATGTGACAAGAGGCGAGGTATTGGTAGAAGGGAAGAATGTCAAGGATTACCCGCTGGAGGAGTTGCGTCAAAAGGTCGGCATCGTCATGCAGAAGGCAGTGCTTTTTCAGGGAACTATCCGTGAGAATCTCTGCTGGGGCAAGGCGGATGCCACGGATGAGGAAATATATCAGGCATTGGAGACGGCGCAGGCGAAAGAAGTCGTGGAAGGCAAAGATGGCAAGCTCGATGCGCCTGTGGAGCAAGGCGGGAAGAATTTTTCCGGCGGACAGCGGCAGCGTCTGACTATTGCCCGCGCATTGGTGCGCAAGCCGCAGATTCTGATTTTGGACGACAGCGCTTCTGCGCTGGATTATGCCACCGATGCCCGGCTGCGAGGGGCAATCCGCCAGCTGAAAGAGAAGCCTACCGTGTTTATCGTATCCCAGCGTACCTCCTCCATCCAACATGCAGATAAGATTATTGTGCTGGATGATGGGGAGATAGCAGGCATGGGAACGCATGAGCAGTTGCTGGAAAGCTGTGATGTCTACAAAGAAATCTACGATTCCCAGTATAAAAAGAGTTAGTGCAATGAAAATTAAGTCTTTGATATTCGTTGAACCAGAACGCGGAGGTAAGCAATGAAGAAGAAACAAGGTCAAATGAAAACATTAAAAAAGGTCTTAACGTATATAAAATCTTATCGGATTTATCTGATAATGTCCTTGCTGTTTGCCGTGGTGACCGTGGCGTCTACGCTTTATTTCCCGGTACTGACCGGCGAGGTCATCGACCACATTTTGGGACCGGGGCAGGTAGAGTTCCCGGTGATTATGGAGCTGTTGGCGAAAATGGGGGTCATCCTTGTGCTGACGGCGGTTGCGCAATGGCTGATGAATGTCTGCAATAATAAGATTACCTATGAGGTGGTGCAGGATGTGCGGCGTGAGGCATTTGCCAAAATGGAAATCCTGCCCCTGAAATTTATTGATGCCCATTCCCATGGAGAGCTGGTGAGCCGTGTGATTGCCGACGTCGACCAGTTTGCCGATGGGCTTCTGATGGGATTTTCCCAATTGTTCACCGGGGTGATTACGATTCTGGGAACGCTGCTGTTTATGCTGAGCATTAATGTCAAAATTACCTTGGTGGTAGTGCTGGTAACGCCGGTGTCCCTGTTTGTGGCAAGTTTTATTGCCCGCCGGACATTTTCTATGTTCATGCTCCAGTCTACGACCCGCGGGGAGCAGACGTCACTGATCAATGAGATGATTGAAAACCAGAAAGTAGTGCAGGCTTTTTCCAAAGAGAAGGATGTGCTGGAGAGGTTTGATGAGATAAACGAGCGGCTGGAGATTGCCTCGCTTCGCGCTACATTTTTCTCTTCGCTGACCAATCCGGGTACGCGCTTTGTCAACAGCCTGGTATATACCGGAGTTGCGCTGGTGGGGGCGTTCCTTGCCATGTCTGGGCGCGGCGTGCTCACAGTCGGGCAGCTTTCCTGTTTCCTCAGTTATGCCAACCAGTATACGAAGCCTTTTAATGAGATTTCCGGCGTGGTGACGGAACTGCAGAATGCCCTCGCCTGCGCGGGACGCATCTTTGCGCTGATTGATGAAGAGCCGCAGACGCCGGAGCCGGAAAATGCCCGGGTTCTGGCAGATGTGAAAGGGAATGTGGATTTGCAGCAGGTATATTTCTCTTATTCGCCGGATAAGAGGCTGATTGAGGATTTCAACCTCAATGTAAAGCCGGGGCAGCGGGTGGCAATCGTGGGACCGACCGGCTGTGGCAAGACGACGATTATCAACCTTCTGATGCGTTTTTACGATGTGGACAGCGGAAGCATCCGGGTGGAAGGCGAGGATATCCGTGAGGTCACAAGGAAGAGCCTACGGGAGAGTTACGGCATGGTACTGCAGGAGACCTGGCTGAAAGCGGGTACTATCCGCGAGAACCTGGTGATGGGCAAACCAGATGCTACAGAAGAGGAAATCCTTGCGGCGGCAAAAGCGGCGCATGCCCACAGTTTCATCAAGCGTCTGCCGGATGGCTACGACACCGTGATTGGCGAGGAGGGCGGAAGCCTTTCCGTGGGGCAGAAGCAGCTGCTTTGTATTGCCCGGGTCATGCTCTGCCTGCCGCCCATGCTCATCCTTGATGAGGCGACCTCCTCCATTGACACCAGGACGGAGATGAAAATACAGAATGCATTTGCCAGGATGATGGAGGGGCGCACGAGCTTCATTGTCGCGCACCGTTTGTCCACCATCCAGGAAGCCGACGTTATCCTGGTCATGAAAGATGGGCATATCCTGGAACAGGGGAATCATGAGGAACTTCTGAGACGGGGCGGGTTCTATTCAGAGCTTTATAACAGTCAGTTTGCCGTATAAGATGATGCCAGGGTCGAATAGACCCTCTTTAGCACCTTGAAAATTACACACATTA
>CAJTYM010000053.1 GCA_910583835.1 uncultured Lachnospiraceae bacterium
AAGAAATACTAACTGCCTGAACAAGTCGCTGCTTTTTGTCCCCATTTGTGCAAATTGCCAATATCATATTTAATTCTTACCTTTTGACACCCGAATCTTTATAGGAAAGACCGTGTCACATAGACGTGCAAAAGCAAAGGTTTTCCTATAGAATAATAGCCCTCCGGGCAGGATTCGTACTCGTACAAGAAAAAATCTTCTGCTGGAACGCTTCGGGAACTCTGCAGGCAATTTGCTGGAACACTTGTTGGTATATAATGCCAACAGCAAGCGGTCAAGGACCGTTTCAATAAATGATTGGAGGAATAGATTATGTATTTTGACGCTATTGCAAAAATTGTTGCAGAACGTACCGGCTGCGATGTAGCAGCTGTAAAACCGGAGAGCAAATTTTCTGATTTGGGGATTGACTCTCTTGATACGGTGGAGCTGCTGATGGAACTGGAAGATGAAATTGGCATCGAAATTGAACTGGACGAAAAAATTGAAACAATTGAAGATTTGGATAAATTTATCCAGAGCAAGCAGGGTTAAAATTATGGTTAAGTCAGAAATTTGTGAAATGCTGGGCATTCAGTATCCGGTGTTTCAGGGTGGTATGGCTTGGATTGCCGATGGTAAACTGGCCGCTGCCGCATCGGAGGGCGGCGGTCTGGGTATCATTGCAGCAGGAAATGCCCCGGGCAGCTATGTCAGGGAGCAGATAAGGGCTGCCAGGTCGCTTACCGACAAACCCATAGGTGTGAATATTATGCTGCTGAGTCCTTGTGCGGACGAGATTGCGCAGATTGTAATAGAAGAAAACATAGAAGTGGTTACAACCGGGGCGGGAAACCCTTCCAAATATATGGAGGCTTGGAAGCAAGCCGGCATCAAGGTCATCCCGGTAGTGGCATCGGTTGCCTTGGCAAAGCTGATGACGCGTCTTGGCGCTTCTGCCCTCATTGCCGAGGGTGGTGAGAGCGGCGGCCATGTCGGTGAACTTACCACGATGGTGTTGGTTCCGCAGATTTGCGATGCGACGACCTTGCCCGTAATTGCAGCCGGCGGTATTGCCGATGGCAGGGGCGTGGCGGCAGCGTTTATGCTGGGCGCATGTGGCGTGCAGATGGGAACGCGTTTTTTGAGCGCAGAGGAATGCAGCATCCATCCCACATATAAAGAGCGGATTCTCAATGCGAGCGACCTCTGCACGATGGTCACGGGCAAACGGCTGGGGCATCCTGTCCGCAGTCTGCGTACACAATTTGCCAGAGATTATGCGAAAGCTGAATTTGGAGGATTGCCGGATGAAGAATTAGAAGAGCTTGGGACTGGGGCGCTGCGCCTTGCCGTGCAGGAGGGCGATATGAAAAAGGGCTGTTTCCTTTCCGGGCAGATTGCGGCGATGGTGAAGAAAGAGCAGCCCGCCGCTGAAATCATTAAGGAAGTAATGGAGGAGGCAGAGCCTATCCTTCTGAGGGCAGCGCAATGGGTAAAATAGCATTTGTTTTTTCCGGTCAGGGAGACCAGCATCCGGGGATGGGCAGAGAATTTGCAGAGAAATACCCGGCGGCGGCAGAAGTTTTCGCCATGTGCGACCGGCTGCGCCCCGGCACATCTTCCCAGTGCTTTGAAGGTACAGAGGAAGAACTGAAAGAGACAAAGAATACACAGCCGTGCCTGTTTGCATTTGAATTGGCGGCGGCTATGGTTTTGCATAGGAAAGGGATTACGCCGGATTTTGCAGCCGGATTTTCCCTCGGAGAGGTAGCGGCTGCTGCTTATAGCGGTATCTTTGACTATGAAATGGGTTTTCGGCTTGTATGCCGGCGCGGGGAGCTCATGCAGCGCGAAGCGGAGAAATTCGATACCATGATGGCGGCTGTTGTCAAGCTGACCGCAGAACAGGTGGAGGAAATCTGTCAGCAATTTACGGATGTATATCCGGTCAACTACAATGCGCCTGGGCAGATTGCAGTCTCAGGGCTGTCGGCACAGATGGCAGATTTTAAGGAAGAAGTGAAAAAAGCTGGAGGCAGGGTGATTCCGCTAAAAGTTAAAGGAGCATTTCATTCTCCGTTTATGAAGGAAGCGGCGCGGGCATTTGAAGATGAACTGGCAAATGTGCAATTTGGGCAGGGTAATATCACGCTTTATTCCAATTTGACTTCAGAGCCATATACTGAGGATGTCGTGCATTTGTTGTCAGAACAGATCTGCAGCCCGGTGCAGTGGGAGAAGATTATCCGCAATATGGCTGCGCAGGGGGCGGATACTTTTATTGAAATAGGTCCCGGCAAGACGCTTGTCAACCTGATTAAGAGAATCAGCCCCGAAGCGACGGTTCATACTGTCACGGAATATTTAGCGGAGGTAGAAACATGTTAAAGGGAAAGGTTGCAGTTGTGACAGGCGCCTCCAGGGGAATCGGTGAGGCAATTGCCTGTAAATTATCCTCTCTCGGTGCAGATATTGCAGTAATTTACGCTGGTAATAAAATTGCGGCAGAGAATGTATGTAAAAAATGTGAAGAAAATTATGGCAGAAAAGCGAAATCGTACCAATGTGATGTATCTGACTTTGCTGCCGTTAAGCAGACGGTAGCAGATATCAAAGCGGATTTCGGTACAGTGCACATTTTAGTCAATAATGCTGGGATTACCAAGGATGGTCTCTGCGCTATGATGAAGGAAGATGACTTTACATCTGTGATTGACACAAATCTTAAAGGAGCATTTAATTTTATTCGTCATTGTATCGGCATGTTTCTCAAGAACCGTGAGGGCTGTATCATAAATATTTCTTCGGTGGTGGGACTGACTGGAAATGCCGGGCAGTGTAATTATGCATCGTCAAAGGCCGGGCTGATAGGGCTTACGAAATCTGTTGCCAAGGAGCTTGCACCGCGCGGGATTCGCTGTAATGCCATAGCTCCCGGATTCATTAAGACGGATATGACAGAATCCCAGGAGGAGAACCCATTGCTGGCGGCAGTTCCTTTGGGGAGGATGGGCGAACCCTCGGATATCGCACAGGCAGCGGCTTATCTGGCAACGGCGCATTATGTAACTGGGGAAGTGCTGCGCGTGGACGGCGGCATTGCCATGTAAGGAGAATCGATATGAGTGAAAATAGAAGAGTTGTTGTCACCGGACTCGGTGCAATTACCCCGGTAGGGAATGATGCGACATCTACCTGGGAAAGCCTGAAAAATGGCAAAAATGGAATCGGCAATATCACCCTTTTTGATACGGAGAAATTTAAGGCAAAGCTTGCCGCAGAGGTAAGGGGCTTTGACCCCAAAGAATATCTGGAAGTCAACGATGTCCTCCGCACCGACCGCTATGCGCAGTTTGCGGTGGCGGCGGCGCAGCAGGCAGTGGATGAGAGCGGAGTGGAAGGAACCGTGGAACCGGAGCGTTTTGCTGTTTTCTTCGGCACCGGGATTGGCGGAATCGGCACCTTTGAGAAGGAGCATACCAAGCTGATGGAAAGAGGGCCGCGCCGTGTATCCCCCCTGTTTGTGCCGATGATGATTGCCAATATGGCAGCAGGCATGATTGCCATCCGCCATGATTGCCGCGGAACTGCCATGCCGGCGGTTACTGCCTGTGCATCAGGCTCCAATGCTATTGGTGAGGCCATGCGCATGATTCGTCATGGCTATGCGGATGCAGTGATTACCGGAGGTGCGGAAGCATCCATAAACGCTTCTGCAGTGGCGGGATTTGCCAACATGCTGGCGCTGTCGACCTCGGAGGATCCAGATGCGGCGTCCTTGCCTTTTGATAAGCGTAGGGGCGGATTTGTCATCGGCGAGGGTGCAGTTGCGCTTGTGTTGGAGGAGTATGAACATGCCAAGGCACGTGGGGCAAAGATTTACGGTGAAGTCTGCGGTTATGGCTCCACCTGTGATGCTTACCATATCACCGCGCCCCATCCAGAAGCCAGGGGCGGAGCCCGGGCAATGACCGATGCTATGGCGGAAGCGGGATATCATGAAGATGATGTTGTGTATGTGAACGCGCATGGAACCGGCACACCGATGAATGATGTCGTGGAAACGCTTGCCATCAAGAAAGCGCTCGGCGAAGCAGCTGCCAATGCCTATGTCAGCTCCACGAAATCAATGACCGGGCATATGCTCGGCGCGGCAGGAGCCTTGGAAGCATTGGCGTGTCTGCAGGCTTTGCGCGAGGGTATTATCCCACCGACCATCAACCTGTCAGAGCAGGATGAGGAGTGCGACCTGAACTGTGTGCCAAATACTGCAGTAAAAGCAGACATCACATTAGCGTTGTCCAATTCCCTGGGATTTGGCGGGCACAATGCCTGTCTGGCTTTTAGAAAGGTGTAAGTATGAATGAGACAGAGATTCGTAAATATGCAGGACTGATGCAGGAACTTGGGCTAACCGGCCTGGAAATTACGGAGAATGATAAAGTCGTGCGGCTGGAGCGTGCGCTTCCTGCCGTGGCAAAGGAAGTGGTGGCCGTACCGGAAACTGCGGCATTGGCTGTATCTTCGCCTGTGTCCGCGGCAGACAGCATAGCAGATGATACAGCAGAGTATATCAGCGTAAAGTCTCCGGTTGTCGGCGTGTTCTATGCTGCGCCCGCGGAAAATGCCGACCCCTACGTTGCTGTTGGCGACCGCGTGAAGAAAGGGCAGACTCTCTGCATCGTGGAAGCAATGAAATTGATGAATGAAATCACTGCCGAGGAAGACGGCGTCATAGCGGAAATTTGCGTGACCAATGACCAGGTGGTCGAATATGGAACGGAACTGTTCCGCATAAAGAGGTGAGAACATGAATAGACAAGAAATTATGAAAATACTGCCGCACAGGGAGCACATGCTCCTTTTGGATGAGGTTGAGGAAGAAGACGGCGTTGCTGTCGGGCATTATAAAGTCCGCGGCGATGAATTCTTCCTGCGGGGCCATTTCCCAGGCAATCCCATTGTGCCAGGAGTGATTCTCTGCGAAATTTTGGCGCAGTCAGCCTGTGTGCTATTGCAGGAGGCAATGGATGAAGGGAAACTTCCCGTCTATACAGGGCTGAATAATGTGAAATTCCGTTCTCCGGTCAGACCTGGCGATACGATTGAGACGCAGTGCTATATCAAGCGGTCAAAGCATCCGTTTTATTTTGCGGAAGGGACCGTTACGGTGGATGGAAAATTATGCGCATCGGCTGAATTTTCTTTTGCAGTTATGGGAGAGTAACTATGTTTTCAAAAATATTGATTGCCAACCGCGGCGAGATTGCCGTGCGCATCATACGCGCCTGCAAAGAGATGGGCGTTGCCACGGTGGCAGTATATTCTGAGGCGGATAGGAATGCCCTCCACGTGGCATTAGCGGACCAAAGTTACTGTATCGGCAGCCCGGAGGCTTCGGAAAGCTACCTCAATGAGGAGCAGATTATCAGCGCCGCCATCCTGGCGGGGGCCCAGGCAATCCACCCGGGTTATGGATTTCTTTCTGAGAATGCCCATTTTGCACGGCTTTGCCGAAGAAATGGCTTAGTGTTTATCGGACCCGACCCGGAAAATATGGAGCGGCTCAGCGATAAAGCCGTCCTCAAAGAGTTAATCCGGGATACCGGGCTTACAGTCATTCCCGGCACGAAAGCAGTGATGTCTTTAGAAGAAGCAAAGCAGGCCGGTACGCAAATCGGCTATCCGGTCATGCTCAAAGCATGTGCCGGCGGCGGTGGGCGGGGAATCCGCCTGGTTCGTACAGAGGATGATTTGGAAGAATCATATTTACAGGCAACGAGTGAAGCGCTGCAGGCGTTTGGTGACGGCAGCATGTACCTGGAAAAATATATTTTTCCGGCACGTCATGTAGAGCTGCAGATTCTTGCCGATGAGCAGGGAAATGCCGTGTGCCTTGGCGACCGGGACTGTTCTCTGCAAAGGCGCAACCAGAAGCTGATTGAGGAAACACCATCTCCTGCCATCGGGACGGAGCAAAGAAAGAACATTATGGCGCTGGCGGTGGACGCAATCAAGAAAATTGGTTATGTCGGTGCAGGGACGTTGGAGTTCTTGCTGGATAAATATGGGAATTTCTGGTTTATGGAGATGAACGTCCGCCTGCAGGTGGAGCATTCCGTCACCGAGATGCTGACCGGCATAGACCTTGTCAAATGGCAGATTCGCATTGCCGCGGGAATTCCCTTAAATTTCACGCAAAAAGATATCCGTATGCAGGGGTCGGCCATTGAATGCCGTATCAATGCTGCAAGCTGCGGAACGCTTGAGATGCTGCATATCCCAGGCGGTCCTTCTGTGAGGTTTGACACGTATCTGATTGCGGGGACTGTCGTTTCGCCTTATTATGATTCCTTGCTGGGAAAATTGGTGGTATTTGCCAAGACTAGGGAGGAGACGCTGCGCAAAATGCGGGCATCCCTGTGTGAACTGGTGATTGACGGAATTGCCACAAATATTGAGGAACAGCTTCATATCGTGGAAGACGAGAGGTTCACATCTGGAAATTATGATTTAACTTTTATGGGAAATGTATAAGGAAATACGGATAAAAGCGTTTCTTTAATAAAGATAAATTAGGGTAAAAAATATAATTAATATTTAATATTATAAATAATAGGTGATAAGATGGCTTTGATTAATTTTTTGAAACCGAAAAACCAGTTAGAGGAGGGCGGTCGTACAGCAGCTCTCGTACAGCGGGATGAGGGGGAACCGGAGAAAAAGTGCCCCAACTGCCATAAGGACATTCCCTTGAGCCGTCTGTGGGCAAACCGCCTGGTCTGCCCCTGTGGCTACCATTTCCGCATGAAAGCCCGGCAGCGCATAAAAATGCTTGTGGATAAAGACAGTTTCCGGGAATTGTTTGCGGAAATGAAAGCGGGAAATCCCCTCAACTTTCCGGGATATAAAGAAAAGGCAGAAAATGTCCGTGCTGCGAGCGGTGAGGAGGAAGCGGTAGTCTGCGGTCTGGCCAAAATTGGCAGACAGGAATGCTGCCTGTTTGTCATGGACCCCTATTTTATGATGGGAAGCATGGGGAGCGCTGTGGGCGAAAAAATAACATCATTATTTGAATATGCCATCAGACATCGCCTGGCGGTCATCGGTTTTACGGTCTCGGGCGGCGCCAGGATGCAGGAAGGGCTGCTGTCGCTGATGCAGATGGCAAAGACGAGCGCGGCGGTGAAACGCCACAGCGATGCCGGATTGCTGTACCTTGCCGTGCTTACGGATCCAACAACTGGCGGCGTTACGGCAAGCTTTGCCATGGAAGCGGATATCATTCTCGCAGAGCCGGGGGCGACTGTCGGCTTTGCCGGGGCAAGGGTCATTGAGCAGACGACTAGGAAATCTCTGCCCAAAGGATTCCAAAAGTCTGAGTTTGTGCTGGAACATGGGTTTATTGATGCGATTGTGGTTCGCACAAACCAGAAGAAGATGCTGGCGGAACTTCTGAAAATGCATAATGGATGCTGAAACTTTGTATCTGAAATCATAGAATTGAGAAGCTGAAACGTTATCTTTGAAACCTTATAACAGGAGGGTGGTACTTTGGGCCTGATACCTTATAACAGAGTAAAACTTGCCCGCGATAGCGAAAGGCCTACGGGGCTTGACTATATCAGACATATTTTTAAAGGATTTATGGAATTTCACGGCGACCGCCGGTTTGCGGACGACCATGCAGTTGTCGGCGGCATTGCCAGGCTGGGCGGCAGCCCGGTGACAGTGATTGCCATTGAAAAGGGACATACCGCCAAGGAGCGTGCTTACCGCAATTTCGGCGCAGCCCATCCCGAAGGTTACCGCAAGGCGCTGCGCCTGATGAAACAGGCAGAAAAATTCGGCAGGCCGATTGTCTGTTTCATTGACACTTCCGGGGCATATTGTGGGATTGGCGCGGAGGAACGCGGACAGGGACAGGCAATTGCCGAAAACCTGATGGAGATGTCTACGCTCTGCGTACCGGTCATTTCGATACTGATAGGCGAGGGCGGCAGCGGCGGGGCGCTGGGGCTTGCTGTTTCCGACCGTGTATGGATGCTGCAGAACGCGGTGTATTCCGTGATTTCCCCGGAGGGCTGTGCCAGCATTCTCTGGAAAGACGCCTCCAAGGCGGAAATTGCGGCAGCTAGGCTGAAGCTTACGGCAGAAGATGCCAAAAGCCTTGGCGTAATTGAGCGTATCTTATCAGAAGAAGATATCGGAAAAAAAGAATTTTATGAGCGAATCCGCGCACTTTTAATAGAAGAAATCGGCGAACTGTCAAATGACCTCGACTTGGTGGGCAAGCGTTATGAACGTTTCCGCCGTATTGGTGCAGATGTGGTAAATAAGGAGTAACTATGAGCATATATCAGAGATTTTGTACGGAAGTAATGGACAGTCAGGGCAATTTGGAGAAATTTACGCTCAGATATCCTGAAAATTTTAATTTTGGCTATGATGTTGTGGATGTGATGGCAGAGGAAACGCCCGATAAGACGGCGATTGTCTGGTGCAACACCGAGAATGAGGAGCATATCTTTACATTTTCAGATATCAGAAAGCACAGCAATCAGATGGCAAATGTGTGGAAAAAGTTGGGGATTGCTCGCGGCGACAGGGTAATGGTAATCTTGAAACGCCATTATGAATATTGGTTTGCCGCGGTGGCACTCCATAAGCTGGGCGCTGTGATGATTCCTGCCACCCATATGCTGACGGAGAGTGATTTGGTATACCGTATCAAAGCCTCCAAGGCAAAAGCCATTGTATGTACGCCGCAGGACGAGGTTCCTGATAAAATTAAATCTGCACTAGATAAATGCAAGATGTCTGCACAATTATGGTGTGTGCAGGAAGATATAGAAGGATTTGAAAATCTTACGGCAAGGATGGCGGAAGCGGACAGTGAATTTTCACGCGTAGAGACCTTGGCATCGGACCCGATGATGATATACTTTACCTCCGGGACGACCGGTTATCCTAAAGGAGTCATCCATGATTACACTTATCCGCTGGCGCACATCGTGACGGCGAAGTACTGGCAGCAGGCAGAGGACGGCGGCCTTCATTTTACAGTAGCTGAGACTGGCTGGGCGAAAGCATCCTGGGGCAAGATATATGGTCAGTGGCTTGTCGGCAGCGCGGTCATGGTCTATGATTTCGACAACTTTGAGCCCAAACAGCTGACGTCCGTCATCAACCGTTATAAGGTCACCTCTTTCTGTGCCCCTCCCACCGTTTACCGATACCTGGTGCGCAAAGGAATACCGGATATGCCAACGTTAAAGCACGCCTCCACGGCAGGTGAAATGCTGGCGCCCGAAGTGTTCCGCAAATTTACGGAGCGTACCGGACTGCCGCTCTGCGAGGGATATGGGCAGACGGAGACTACGCTGCTGATGGCGAACTTCAAGGGACAGGAAGCAGTGGAAGGTTCCATGGGCAAGATATCACCCTTCTATCACATTGAGCTGCGTGACAAAAATGGGAACCCCGTGCCTGTGGGAGAAATTGGCGAGGTTGTGATTGTGCCGCCGGAAAATGGCAGGCAGCCCGGGGTCTTTGCCGGATATCTTGACAACGAAAAACAGTACCGGCATGTGTGGCGCGGCGGCGTGTACCATACGGGCGATGCCGCATATATGGACGAACGTGGGTATTATTGGTTTCATGGGCGTTTTGACGACATTATCAAGACGGGAGGATTCCGCGTGGGACCTTACGAAGTGGAAAATGTCCTGATGGAGCATCCGGCAGTCGTAGAGTGCAGTGTCATCGGCGTCCCGGATAAGCTCAGAGGTCAGGCGATTAAAGCGCTGATTGTTCCCGGCAGCAAATATATGCCCTCGAAAGAGCTTGAGTTGGAAATTAAAGAGTTCTGCAACCGGCAGCTTGCGGAGTACAAGTGGATTCGTATGGTGGAATTTGTGCAGGAGATGCCCAAAACTATCAGCGGAAAAATTCAAAAGAACGTTCAGCGGAATCAATAATTGGTAGCATTTCTCTGTAAAGTATAGTATAATTCTTGGCATGGAAACTTATATGGTAACAGGGAGATGACATGAAGAACCATTTAGAACATATGGAGGATATTCTTGGACAGAATATCAGTGGATTTCACGAGTACAGCCTCTCAGAACCAGTTCATCTGAATTATGTAAGCCAAAATCTCTGCGAGATGACAGGGTATACTAAGGATGAACTGCTGGATGAACGGGAGGATAAATATGCCTTGCTGGTGCATCCTGGTGACCGCAAGGCGTACTTGGAATTTATACATAATCTGAAATCGAAAGAGCAGACGCTTACATGCAGATACCGCCTTGTGAAAAAACAAGGGACATTTGTCTATGTAAGCGATACTGCCACATCTAGGAAATTGGCTGACGGCAGCATGGCAGGAGATTCCGTGCTGACCGATATCACCGATATCATCAATGAGAACAGCAATCTGCAGTTCCTCAATGAGACAATTCCCTGTGGATTTATCCGCTATAGCTGCCAAAAGCAGCCCAAAATTTCATATATTAACAGGCAGATGATGTCCCTCTTGCGTTTTCCGCAAGTGCGGGATGGTGAGCTTGACTATCTCGAATTATATAAAGAAGATATATTTTTGATGATTCCCATGGAAGAACGGCGTAAATTTGCCAAATGTTTAAAGAAAGTATATTCTTCTTCTGTTCCTGTTGCCGGCGAGATGACGCTGCTTCGCTGTGATGGGACTAAGGCGCACGTCTTCGGCTGGATTACGAAATGCACAAATAGGGAGGGGATAGAGGAATTCCAGAGCGTCTGTGTTGATGTAACCGCCAGGTATCAGGCGAAGAAAGAAGAGGAAGTCAAACAGTACCTCAAAGCGCTGACAGACGTCTATGATAAGATTTTTGCCTATGATTTTGCCGCCGACACCGTGAAATGCCTTTACAGCGGCGGTTCTCCGATGTTTCGCTGGCTTGAGAATGTCTCCATGCAGATGGAGGAGGCGACAAACAGATGGGTAGCGGGTTCGGTGATTCCCGAAGACCGTGAAATTGTCCTGCAGTTCTTCCGCAAATTCTGCCGCAAAGAACTATATAAGTCCGGCGAAAAACCGCCGCAAATCACTTACCGTTCGCAATCCTCGGACGGCTCCGTAAAACAATACAGCGGTATTTTTATTAAGATGAATGAATCTGTCAGTTTCTATTGCTGCCGCTGCCTGGCTGACATACAGGAAGCAGATGCGCTGAGGGACGAGAATGCATTTCTGAAAGAAAATATGCAGGAGCTGGTGGCGCGATTCACAGACGGCGTTGCGGCGTTTGAACTGAAAGATGGGTTGGTAACGCCGTTGTATGCCAGTGAGAATGTCTGCGAATTCTTTGGTTTTGCCAGGGATGAGTGGCTTGCCTTGATGGAAAAAGGCGCCACATACAAAGAGTTTACAGCCCATAGCGGCACCGCTTATGAAGATTTTGCAGAACTTTTAAGGAATGGCGAGGCGGAATTTGCCTATTTTGACCTTAAAACGCAGACGGAGCGTAAGGTTAAGGCAATCTGCTCACAGAAATCGCCGGATGAATCCTTACCGAGATATGTCATGCTCTATCACCTGGACGCCAGGAAGCCGGTAGCGAATGGGGAAGAGGCTGCCAAACCAGCCGTCTCTATCCGCACATTTGGATATTTTGACGTTTTTGTGGGTGATAAACCCATCGCTTTCCGCAATAAGAAGGCTAAAGAATTATTTGCCCTGTTGGCAGACCGCCGCGGCGGCTATATCACTTCGGAGGAGGCAATCAGCTTTCTGTGGGAAGACGAGCCGGTGAACCCGGTGACGCTCTCAAGATACCGCAAGGTAGCGCTGCGCCTGAAAAACACACTTGAGGAATATGGCATCTCGGAAATCATGGAGACCGTGGACGGCAAACGCCGTATTGTCACGGAAAAAGTGCAGTGCGACTTGTATGATTATCTCTCCGGCAGTGAAGAATATGCGCAGCTCTTTAAGGGCAGTTACCTCAATAATTATAGCTGGGGGGAAAATACCCTGGCAGAACTTACCGGAGAGATGCTGTATTAATCTTTCGGTTACTGAGAAACATGTTAATATTTAATATACATATAATAATATATGCTTATAAAATATCAATAAATATTGTACTTATTGGTTGCTGTTGCCTATCTAAGAAATGGAGGAAATAATGGACGTTGCCAGAAAACAGATAATAGAACAGAATGAAATTTCCCAGATATATACCTTTGCCTTGGGGAAAATTCCGCAGAAAGTGCTGATTGAGGGCAAGAGCAGACATCTTCCGCTTGTCATCACCCTCCACGGCGGGCCAGGTTCCCCCATTCCATTCTCTGTAGGCTGCAGAGGCATGTTTCCCGAGTTTACAGACCGTTTCATTATGGTATACTGGGACCAGCTGGGCTGCGGTATCAATGACTATAAATTAAAGGAAGAATTTACAATTGATTCTTTTGTTCAAATGACGGCTGATTTAATTGCAGAGGTGAAGCAACTGTTCCCGGACAACAGGCTGCTGCTCTTTGGTATGTCCTGGGGGAGCGTACTGGCGTTGAAGGTTCTGCAGAGAGCAGAAGGGCGTGTGGATGCTGTCGTTACCTGGGGACAGGTGCTACGCAATCTATTTTTAAATGAAGAAGTTTATGCGGCATTGGAACGGGCGGGGCTGTCGGAGAAGAAGCAGCAGAGAATCCGGGCAATGACAGCGGAGAATCTTGACGATAAAGATATGAAATTTCTCACAGGGAGCGTCCGCAAATATACGGATGGCTACACCAACAAAAAGGGAGAGCAGGCGCCCATGCTTCCAGTAGTCAGGGGACTGCTGGCAAGTGAAGACTATACGATTAAGGATTTTAAAGCGATTATGGTCAACGGCACCGCTACCGCCAAAGGTCTGCTTCGCGACCTTCTGCAGTTAGACTTGACAGAAGAACTGTTGGCAGTTGACGTGCCATATTATATTTTACAGGGAGATACGGACATTGTGACATCCACGAAAGTGGTTCTAAGGGAAGTGGAAGCAGCGGATAATCCCAACCTTCATGTGAAAGTCATAGAAAATACCGGGCATATGCCGGGCAAATCCGGCATGGATGCGGTACTTGGGACATTGATAAAGGCAATAACTTCACTGCCAATGCAATAATACGTTCTGTTTCCTGGCATAATAGGCAAGCCCTGCCAGGTCTGCCAGGAACCAGCCGATTGGCACGGACCACCAGATTCCTACAACGCCGACAGTAGGGACTGCAGAAAGAGCATATGCCAGTATCACGCGCGTTCCCAGGGAAAAGATGGTGAGGACAACTGACATGCCGGGTTTGCCCAATGCCCGGTAAAGTCCGTACAGCAGAAACAGACAGCCGATTCCGCAATAAAATACCCCCTCAATCCGCAGATAGCGTACCCCTTCCGCCACAATGGCGGTTTCCGTGGCATCCACGAACAATAACATCAGCGGGCGGGCAAAAATGCAGACCAAAGCGGAGACCGTTATGCAGAAAATCAGCGCTGCCATGACTGCGCCGCGCAGACCTGCGCGGATGCGCGCTTCTTTCCGGGCGCCATAATTCTGGGCAATGTAGGTGGAAAAAGCATTGCCGAAATCCTGTACGGGCATATAAGCAAAAGCGTCAATCTTGACGGCGGCGGCAAATGCTGCCATCACCGTTGGACCGAAATTATTGACCACGCCCTGTACCATGAGGATGCCCAGATTCATCACAGACTGCTGGACACAGGTCAGCAAAGAGAAATTGGTGATTTCCCTCATGCAGCCCGGGCGTATGTAAAAGTCGCTTTTTTTAAATCTAAGGCAAGGGACGCGTATCAGGCAATAGAGCGCGATGCCCAGCCCTGAAATATATTGAGCTGTCACGGTAGCTGCTGCCGCCCCGGCGACGCCCCAGCGAAACCCGATGACAAACCACAGGTCAAGTGCAATGTTTAACAGGGCGGACACCCCAAGGAACATCAGCGGTACGACTGAGTTGCCGATGGCGCGCAGCAGGGAGGCGAAGTAATTATATAGGAACGTGGCAAAGATTCCGCCCAAAATTACGATGAGGTAGCTGCGCATTTCAAGCCATACCTCATCGGGTACTTGCAGGTACATCTGGATTTTGTCCAGAAGAAGAAACGCGAGGGCGTTCAGCACAATTGTCAGAATTAAAATAAGCACAAACGATGCGCAAATGCCTCCTTTCAGCCCTCGTTCATCCCCATCCCCAAAACGCATGGAAAACAAGGTCCCGCTTCCCATGCATAGTCCTAACAGGATGGAAGTCAGGAAAGTCATCAGCGTAAAGGATGAGCCTACGGCTGCTAAGGCATCCGGACCAAGGACACGTCCGACAATCAAGGTGTCGGCGATATTGTAGCATTGCTGCAGCAGATTCCCAGCTATCATTGGCAAGGCAAAACGCAGCATGGATTTCATTGCCGGACCTTGCGTCATATCTATGTTCATGCAGTACCTCCATCAGTAAAGTATCTCATTGCTGTTCGTTTCTGTAGATTCAGGTGTATTATATACTATTTATTGGGATAATCCAATTTATTTGGAAAAAGAAAAATATAAAAAGGAAAAAAATATTGACAAATAAAGCATTTTAGTATAACATATTTACAAAACAATTATTCCTTGTAGTATAATAGAGGTATTAAAGGTAATAATATTTTTGGAGAGTCACTGCCGTTAAGTGTGAGCGATAATATTTTGGAGAGTCACTGCCGTTAAGTGTGAGCGATAATATTTTGGAGAGTCACTGCCGTTAAGTGTGAGCAAAAAGGCAAGATTTTTCTTGCCTTTTTTACTGAATGGAGAAAGCATGGAATTATTTGAAGTTACGACTGCTTATGTAGAATACTTAAGAATATTTGAACCTAATAGAATTTTATCAAATTCTGATGATAAAAATAATAGAAAATTTATAGGGTTAATCGTCAAAAAAAGGAAATATAATTATGTTGTTCCTTTAAGTTCGCCGAAGTATAATAAAGATTTTGCAATAAGTGGATATACAGGGGATAGGTTGCCTTCTGATTATTCGAGTAAGGCGTATAAGAAAAAAATAGTATTGTTGAGAGATACTACAGAACCTGTTGTATTTATGTATACGAGAGATAAGGATGGAATAGATTTTTATGCGAAGATTCAGTGTAATAATATGATTCCCGTGCCGGATACCGAATTGATAAAAATTGATGTAAATGCAGAACCGGATCTTGCATATAAACATTTATTACAAAAAGAAATTAATTTTATAAGAAAAAATGAGCAGAGAATCATTAAAAAACATATCAATCCAGTGTACAATAACAGAATTAATAATAGGCTGAACATTGGATACATAAAAAAAGCAACACCAGATTTTGCAATGCTGGAGAAAAAATGTGATGAGTGGGAGATAAATAAAAATAAAGGATGAAATATTGGAAAAATTTTGCAATTCTAGACTATGTAAGCCATATTTGCGGTTAACAATCTAAGATTTTGTGCCGATATATGGTATAGCTAACATTATAGATTAGGATAGGGAAGTCCAAATTTTATTCAAAGGAGTGATGAGTATGAGTCAAGGCTATTCACAATTATTTCAGGGTCTCTCATCCGGAAGCGGATCAGGGAATACAAATTTTCTTGCAGATTATGCCAGCCTTAAAAGCGGCAGCTATGGAAGGCTGATGAAAGCTTATTATGGTGCAGGGCAGAGTTCAAGCACATCATCTTCCGGCTCGAAAGCCAGAACCAATAATGTTCTCGAGCAGATTCTCGAAGAGCGGAGGAACCCGAAGGTTTCCGAAGATGTGAAAGAAGCGAATGCCGATTTGACGGCAGGAATCCCGACCTTGAAGAGTTCTGTTTCGGCGCTGCAGAATGAGAATACTTATACAGATACGCAAGGGCAGAATGGGCAGAGTGGGCAGAATGCGACAGACAAAGTAGTTTCTGCCATGAAGAACTTTGTGTCTCAGTACAATGATGTTGTTAGTGCAGCCAAAAAATCCACATTGTCCAACAAAACGGCATATATAGCCAACATGATGAAGACTACGAAAGCAAATGCAGATCAGCTTGCGGAAATTGGCGTTACCATCAATGCCAATGGAACGCTTCAGTTTAATGAAGGCAAGATGAAATCGGCAGGTATCTCTAAAGTGCAGGAGATGTTTTCAAGTAAGGACAGTATGAGTTATGGCTCTACGGTTATGTCCCGTCTTCAGTTTGCAAGTATTGCCACCGGCGCTACAGATACTACAGAGAAAGATAACACGGCAGGTTCCAGTGCATCCGCCCTTAAAGCAGACGGCGAAGCGCTTGCCTCTGACAAGTTGTACGAAAAGGTTAAGGATAAAAATGGCAATATGGTATATGATATTGACAAAATCCTTTCCACAGCCAAGAGCTTCGTGAACAATTACAACGGTATGTTTGATGCCGCTGAATCCAGCACAAATTCCGGCGTATTGGCAAACTTGGCTAAAATCAGAGAAAAGACAACGCAGAATACCAATGTATTGAAGCAGTTTGGAATTAATGTGGATGAAAAGGGCAGGTTGAAGATTGACGAGGAGACATTCAAGAAAGCAGATATGTCCAAGGTGCAGAAATTCTTTAAAGACTATGGTTCTTCCATTGCCACAAACGCATCGCTTGTAGATTATTATACGACTACCAAGGCAAATGCTGCCAGTGGCTATACGGCTTCCGGAACATATGGCGTACAGGGAAGTTCCCGATTCGCTGATTCTATATAATTGGTTTTTAGTAAGATAAGAATATAAAGGCTGTGGGTCCGCCAGGGGTTGCTCTGGAGGGCTCGCAGCTTTTTGGTAGAGGAAAAATGGCAAAAGAATTATCGGAAAAGACGCTGGAAGAATTATGGGATTTGTTTCCCATATTCCTTGTTGCACATAATGATAAGTGGAACGCATATTATGATGAAATTGAGGTTTATCTGAAAACTGTCTTGTCTGAGTGTCCGATTGAGAGAATCAGCCATATTGGGAGCACAGCGATATCTGGCATCTGGGCAAAGGATATTGTTGATATACTGATTGAAATATCGAAAGATTCTGATATGGAGAATACGGCAAGGATAATTGAGAAGAACGGATTTATTCGGATGTCAACAGAAATGGGTAGAATATCGTTTAACCGCGGATATACGAAAGACGGATTTGCTGACAAAGTCTTTCATGTGCACCTTCGTTATGCCGGAGATAATGATGAATTGTATTTTAGGGATTATTTGAATGAGCACACACAGATAGCCAAGGAATACGAAACGATAAAACTGCAGTTGTGGAAACGGTTTGAACATAATAGGGATGCGTATACTGACGCAAAGGCAGAGTTTATCAGGAAATGGACATCTGAAGCAAAAAAAACCTATGCGGGCAAGTATGTTATCAAATGAAAATCCACTTTTGGCACAAATGCTTACACAGAAATAAGGGTATGTCAGATTGCTCCAACATACCCTTAAAATTCGCCGTTAGTATAATTCTCTTGGTATTCGCGACAGAAAAATCAAGATATATTCATTTTCCGTTGATTAGCCGAAGTATCTCTTTAACAGTCCCTCGAATGCCTTGCCATGCCTTGCCTCATCCCTTGCCATCTCATGCACGGTATCATGGATAGCGTCAAGATTCTGAGCCTTTGCACGTTTAGCAAGGTCAAATTTGCCAGCAGTTGCGCCGTTCTCAGCTTCCACACGCATTTCCAGATTCTTCTTAGTGCTGTCAGTAACAACTTCGCCTAACAGCTCAGCAAATTTAGCCGCATGTTCTGCTTCTTCATAAGCAGCTTTCTCCCAGTATAAGCCGATTTCAGGATAACCTTCTCTATGTGCAACCCTTGCCATTGCAAGATACATGCCGACCTCGGTACACTCACCGTTGAAGTTAGCTCTTAAGTCTGCCATGATATCCTCGGAAACACCCTGTGCTACGCCAACTACATGCTCGGCAGCCCAAGTCTTCTCGCCGCTCTGCTCAGTAAATTTGGAAGCAGGAGCATTACACTGCGGACATTTCTCCGGTGCTGCATCTCCTTCGTGAACATAACCACATACACTACATACAAATTTTTTCATAATTATTCGTCCTTTCTTTTATATAAAATTTTTTAATCCATCAATAACAGTAATCGTTACTGTTATTATAAAATATCATACATGCTGTTGCATGTCAACAGTAATTTTTATTTTTCCAGGCAATTCCGGCATTTCCCATAAAAATAAGTGACATGGCCCTCTATTTGCCCATCAAATCCTGACCCGGCAAGCGTATTGATATGGTCAATATTTTCAATTTCCAAGTCCATGACGCTTCCGCATTTGGTGCAGAGGATATGGTAATGGGGTAATATATTTCCGTCAAAACGGTCAGGTCCTATGCCTGTCGAGAGTTTGCGGATTTCGCCTAATTTTGTCAGGAGAGATAAGTTCCGGTATACTGTTCCCAGGCTGATGTTAGGGAATTCTTTCCTTACATTCAGGTAAACAGTTTCGGCGGTAGGATGGTCATAGCGGTTAGCCAGAAAATCCTTGATACATTCTCTCTGACGGCTGTGCTTGATCAATGTTAAATCCTCCATATAATAATAGTAATCATTATTGTTTGCAAAATAAATATAATCCCGCTGCACTCAAATGTCAAGTACAGCGGGATAATTTTGTTTGCCAATTTCTGCCATTTCTATATAATTCTCAGTCAAAATCTTATATCCGAGCGCCCTGCTTTGAATCCTGGCCATAGACGTTACTTCTACAGTTAGCTCAATCCAGGCGCCCTCACGGCACATGAGAGGTTCTGCTTAGTGCTGCTTTGTTCCCAACCTGACACGGTTCACAGATTCCCATTGCGTAAGACCCAAACATCATCACCACTTATAAAAGGCAGCCCCACAGCCACAGACCCGAGGCAGAGCATCACTCCAACTATAGCGGATTGTTGGTACAGGGCACCGCTAACGCCCCAGCTGCTCGGACACTTAAGTATAGCGTGTTTTTGGAAAAATGTCAATCATTGATTTTTTATCTTATAGGAAAGACCTTGCCCGCTTTGTTCTTAGGCAAACTCATTCAGCGCTTCTTCCGTTCCCGTAATCTTTTAAAAAAGTCACTCAGCATCTGTGAACATTCCTCCCCGAGGACTCCGCATTCCAATTCTGTCTGATGGTTAAAAGCCGGAATCTGCAGCAGGTTGAGCACGGAACCGGCGCACCCGGCCTTGGGATTCATGCAGCCGATGACCACCTTGTCTATCCGTGCCTGTACGATGGCTCCGGCACACATTTGGCATGGTTCAAGGGTCACATACATCGTGCAGCCCTCTAACCGCCAGTCGCCCAGCTTCTTGCTGGCCTTTTTGATGGCGGACAGTTCCGCGTGGGCAAGGGTATTTTTATCAATATTTCTGCGGTTATAGCCGCGGGCGATGATTTTGTCTTCATATACGATGACGCAGCCGATAGGGACTTCGTCAAGTTTTTCCGCTTTTTTTGCCTGGCGGATGGCTTCTCTCATATATTTTTCCTGTTGATTCATATACACTCCTATGTGAATTGTGACGCAGACATGACGAAAAGCATTTTCCAATCACACTATAAAATAGAAAAAATCGCTTACTGCTTCTACTATAATATGGATAGTTGCCGATAACAGTATAAAACACAGCGAGGGATTATGCAAATGAAGATGAATTATGAGACAAAGCGGCTGTCATTAAAGATTTTGCCAGATACTGCGGCAGAACAGACGCTGCGATTTTATTTAGACAACAAGGAAGTATTTGAACAGTATGAAGCGGACCGTTCGCAGAATTTTTATACAATGGAACATCAGAAGACATTGCTGCATTGTGAGTATAATCTGGCGGTAAAACAAGCCGCGGCACGTTTTTGGGTTTTTGAGAAGGATTTCCCTGAACGGATTGTGGGGACTGTATCGCTGCAGGACATCCGCAGGGGATGTTACCAGACATGTTCGCTGGGGTATAAATTTGACCAGGGGGTCTGGCGGCGGGGATATGCGAAAGAGAGCATTGCCCAATGCCTTTGGATTGCTTTTGCAGAAATGAAACTGCACCGGGTTGAGGCGTTGACGCTGCCAGAAAATATGCCATCCCGCAAGCTTCTGGATGCGCTGGGATTTGCCTGGGAGGGCACCAAACGGCAGAGCGTAAAGCTGCATGGTATCTGGAGGGACCACGAGGTTTACGCCCTGTTGGCAGAGGAGGCTGAGAAAGCGCTGCGTAAGGCGTTTCCCTAAGCTACTTTTTGGATGGTTCAGATAATTCATTCAGATAACGGTACCAATAGCCGAATTCTCCGGTATTGATGGGGGATGGCTTCTCACTGCGGAACTCTGGGAAGCCGAACAATGCAGCCATCACGCGCTCGGGATTCTGAAATACTCCGGGAACCCCGACAAACCATTTGCGGATGCCGAATTCCTCCGTCATGCCCAGAATAAAATAGCGGTAGTTGAAGAATCCATGGAGGAGGAAGCTGTTGTTGCCCAGATACCAGAATTGTTTGGGCAGCTGCCGGAGGTCCTTTAATTCCATGCGTACGCAAAGCGTATGCTCATCTCCGGCAAAAGGCGTCATGACCGGATAATTTTCCAGGATAAACCGCCACCGTAAATCCCAATCTTCTGGCGCATCTGCCTGTGAATGACCAGGATTCTGACTGTTTTCAGAGGTCTGCCCATGATTTGGATTTGCGTGAAAAGCCTGTGACTGTCTGGGAGCCTGGCTCGAGGATTGCACCCTCTTTCCGGGTATTGTGCGAAAGCCGGCAATTTCCTCCGCAGAACGTGGAAGGGCTTCCACAGCCTTTAACGCATCTGTGGGTCTGGCTGGCGTCTGTTCCTCATTTTGCTGAGAAACAGGAGGATTTTCTTGCTCGTCAGTTATAGGGGCGGCATCAGGCATATTAGGGACAGCTTCTGTGGTGTGTGCAGGAGCAATACCTTTTTTTTCAGAAATGTTTTTGGCAGTTTGTGTATCAGGCATGGGACTGCTTGTTTTTTGCTCGGACATAGAAGTTGTGGCAGCTTCAGAAGGTCTGGAATCGCCTGCAGCCTGCAGCGTGGGCAGTTTTCCATTCTCTGTTGCTGTATTTTCGGGGGTCGGGGAAAGGTTCCCGGCAGGATTGTCTTCGGATGGAATATTTTTTACCGGGCGGTTTTTTGCAGAAGAATTCTCGGCCGGAGCGTTTTTCTTGGCCGCATCCTCAGAATCCGCTGCATGTTTTGTCCCTGTATCGGATAAATCAATAAAATTTTCCCGATGGAATTCATCATCATCCCACTGGCTTACCAGAATCATCTGTGCAGTGAGCGGGATATAGATACCCTTTACATCATCGATATTATATCCGCTGCCTTTGAAGTTTTTCGTTTCCAGCACAGTCTTAAAGTCACCGCTTCCTCTGGTGAGGCTGAAATTTCCCAGCGAAATACCAGCAAGCAGCTCCTCCTTTTGCATATAGAAATACACGGGGACAGGCGAAAGGCTGCAGCCGGTATTTTTCATATGTATTTCCAGAAGACACCGTTGGTCTCTTCTCTCAACTTTGGCAAATCCGACATTGCGGCTTTTTGTTCCCTGTTCATATAAGTAAAGATAAGTAATCATTCGATGGAATTCAGACATTTTGAATACTCCCATAGATATTTCTATATCTTATGTTGGAGGTCAATACATTAGAATCAAAAAATAAAGCGCGCAGCCAGAATGGATAAACTGAATCTGCGCACTTTATACTCCATTTCAAATCTATGGAAAAGTTCTCATAACAATATGTTTTAATAGTTCTTATTTCTCAAAAGTCATGGAATAGGACTGTCCAGCTTCTTCCATCTGCAGGGTAATCTTTCCGTCTTTGTACTCGCCCGTCATGCTTTCGCCATCAGAGCTAAGTGTAAGGGTCGGCTCTTTGTATTCCCATGTTCCCTCGCCGGATATATCGCCAAGGCTTGCAGAAAATTTGCCATCGCCCTTGATGGACATTTCCATCTTTACATCATCGGAACCAGAAAGCTCTGCGAACTCGTCAACTGTCATAGTCTGACCCATTGCCTCGATGGTAGCCAGTTTCCAGTCTCCAACTACGGGAGCATCGCTGTCGCCCTTGCCGCCGCAGCCAACGAATGCCATCATCATTACTGCAAGCATAAGTACGGATAATAATTTTTTCATTTTTTCTCCTCCATTTAGCTTTTATGTTGTCTTAGTTCTTGAGTGAATCACTCATGGAGGGTAGTTTAGCACCATTGGTTGGAAAATGCAAGGGGAAATTAAGAATTGTTACAAAATATTACAAAAACATTACATTACAGTTCACTGCGAAGCAGCGGGAAAATGCCGTAGGCATCTTTGCGAATGGCGTGGATTGAACTGTTACTTTAAAAATGAATGGGTGAATTCCTTGTCATTGCGAAGCAATTCATGGTATACTTTGTATATCAAAAACGATGGAGGAAATAGAAGTATGGAAAAAGCAAATTTAACAGCAGCAGAAGCACTTGAGAAATTAAAAGAAGGCAATCAGCGCTATCTGGAGGCAAAGACAAATCCGGGTGATGTTTCTCCTATGATTAGGAAAAAGACATGCGAGGAAGGTCAGCTGCCTTACGCGATAGTAATCACATGCTCCGATTCCAGAGTTATCCCGGAAAGTATTTTCTCAGCAGGTATCGGCGAATTATTCGTGATTCGTGTGGCGGGCAATGTCATTGATAACCATCAGCTTGGCAGTATCGAGTATGCAGCCGGTCATCTGAAAAGCGCGCTGGTCGTAGTATTGGGACACAGCCATTGCGGTGCGGTAGGCGCAGCAATAGGCAGTGAGCCGAGCGGTTTTGTGAAGACCATCACAGACGAAATCCGCAAAGCAATCGGCGATGAGAAAGACGAGACACGTGCAAGCTGCTTAAATGTAAAGCAGAGTGTTTCTGTCATTGAGCAGAGCCTTACGGTTCCGGAATTAGAGGCACAGGGCGGCATGAAGGTATGCGGCGCGTTCTATCATATTGACAGCGGTAAGGTTGAGTTTTTAGACTAAATCACATGATACATACTTAAGAAAGAACGGAAGGGGTTACCCATCCGTTCTTTTGATTTTGCTGCCATCCTTGTATACGCCAACCAGGTTGAGGTCTTTGTCCAGCAGCAGGAAATCTGCTGCCTTTCCCGGCGTCAGGCTTCCGTAACGGTTTTCTGCGCCGATGGAACGCGCCGGATTAATGGTAGCGCATTGTACGGCTTGTTCCAGGGGAATGCCCATCGATACCGCGCAGCGCATACAGTCATAAAGATTGGTGACGGAACCGGCAAGCGTGCCGTCCGCCAGGGTGGCATGTCTGCCAGAAACCTGCACATCAAGCCCGCCCAACGTATATGCGCCATCGGACAACCCGGTCGCGCGCATACTGTCGCTAATGAGGACAATGCGCTCACTGCCGAACATGGCAAAAACTGCCCGGATAACCGGAGGGGCAATGTGCACGCCATCGCAGATGATTTCCACAAAGCATCCGGGGGTATCGAAAGCAGCGCCGATAACGCCGGGAGCGCGGTGCGTAAATGCGGGCATGGCATTAAACAGGTGGGTCACATGGTCTGCGCCGGAGTCAAAGGCTTTCTTTGCCGTATCATAATCGCTTTCGGTATGCCCGATGGAAATAGAAATATCTTTGAGCTCGGAGTGTTTGACCTCATGAATAAAGTCCATAGCGCCCGCAGTCTCCGGTGCCAAAGTCACGAGTTTCACCAAACCACCGGCAGTTTCCTGCAGCTGTTTCAGCAAGTCGAAATCAGCCTGGCGGATAAAATCGGGATTTTGCGCGCCGCGTTTGGCATTGCAGATAAAAGGGCCTTCCAGGTTGATGCCCACCAGCCGGGCGCTGTCCGCGAGATTTTTCTTGGAATAATTGCGCCCGCATTCACAGATAGACTGCAGCGTTTCCGGCGACAATGTCATGGAAGCCGGGCAGATGGAAGTGATGCCCTGCGATAACTGGTATTCGGCAATGGCAGTTAAGCCCTCCGGTGCGGCATCGCTGAAATCATGTCCTGCGCAGCCGTGAAAATGGATGTCGATAAGACCTGGGATTACATAGCAGCCGTCGGCATCCAGAACGGTATCTTCGGAGGTGGACAGGGAAAACCGGCCTTCCTCTGTAAAGAGAGATTCTTTGACAAAGCCTTTTCCATCATGAAAGACAAGTCCGTTGATAATTTTCAATTGATTACCCCTTTCTTACTAAATAGGATTACAATGACAAAAGGATATTTTTAGTATCTACTGGCAATTTCAATATTTTTTCCTTTTGCCCCTTAATCCTATTAAAAAGTCCAGCCATTATATTATGGCTGGACTGTCAATTTTTATAAGTTACAAAGGCTCAATGCTTCTTCATCGGCAACAAGCGTTACATCCGGGTGCATCTGCAGGATGGAAGCCGGAACCTGCGGCGTGACGGGACCAAAGAAAGCTTTGTGCACGATATCCGCTTTGCCCTTGCCGTTGACGATAATGAGGATTTTCTTAGCCATCATGATGGACTTGATGCCCATGGTACATGCCTTGGTGGGCACATCCTCCAGTTTCTCGAAAAACCGTGAATTTGCCTGAATCGTGCTCTCGGTCAGTTCCACGCAGTGGGTATGCTGTTCAAAGGCAGTGCCGGGCTCGTTGAAGCCGATGTGCCCATTATTGCCAAGCCCCAGAAGCTGCAGGTCAATGCCGCCCAATGATTGGATAATCTGCTCATATTCCGCACATGCCTGTTCAGCGTTTGCCGCTGTGCCGTCCGGTACATGGGTGTTCTCCGGCACGATGTTAATATGGCTAAAAAGGTTCTCGTTCATGAAATAGTAGTAACTCTGTGGATTGTCATGCGTAAGCCCCAGGTATTCGTCAAGGTTGACGGATTTAATCTGGGAAAAATCAAGGTCTCCCAGCTGATACCGTTTCACGAGTTCAGAATAAAGCCCTAAAGGTGAGGAGCCGGTCGCCAGACCCAATACGGAGCTGGGTTTGAGGATAACCTGGGCAGAAATGATATTGGCTGCCTTGCGGCTCATGTCATTATAATCATTCGCTTTGATAATGTTCATAAGTTCGCCTTTCCTAAGACGGAGGAGGGGGGATTTGAACCCCCGCGCCGGGACTACCGACCTACTGGTGTTC
>CAJTYM010000054.1 GCA_910583835.1 uncultured Lachnospiraceae bacterium
TATCATCGTTGAGAAAAATAAAGTGATAAATTGCCAACGATTACTTGACACAAACGGAGACAAGATATTTCTTGCATTTTGTGTCAAAATGTGATAATATATTTTCATCGAGGGCTGAAACATGGGAAAGACAGTGATTTTGAGAATAATCTTGCCAGGATAGAGACAAGAAAGATGTTATCAAACCTATTTCCCTTTTTTTTGACAGAAGATTGTTAAAAAAATAACAGACTTTGAGGTCGAAATTTTCAAAATTTCAGGAAGGTTTTCAGGAACCAATCAGCCCGGCTTGCCGGGCGATACACAAAAAATATAAAAGGAGACGAAGAGAATGGCAAAGAAAGTTGTTTTAGCAGGCGCATGCCGTACCGCAATCGGAACTATGGGTGGAGGATTAAGCACAACTCCGGCACCAGTGCTTGGTTCTATCGTAATCAAAGAAGCATTGAGCAGAGCTGGTGTTCCCGCAGACAAGGTAGACCATGTATATATGGGCTGTGTTATCCAGGCAGGTTTGGGACAGAACGTAGCACGTCAGGCTTCCATCAAGGCTGGACTTCCGATTGAGACTCCCGCAGTTACTGTGAACGTTGTTTGTGGTTCCGGTCTTAACTGTGTGAATATGGCAGCACAGATGATTCAGGCAGGAGATGCTGATATCGTTGTTGCCGGCGGTATGGAGAACATGTCTATGGCTCCTTATGCAGCAATGCAGGGACGTTATGGTTACAGAATGAACAACGCTACTTTGGTAGACACCATGGTAAATGATGCATTGTGGGATGCATTTAACCAGTATCACATGGGAATTACCGCTGAGAACGTTGCAGAGAAATGGGGACTGACCAGAGAGCAGTTGGATGAGTTTGCAGCTAGTTCACAGCAGAAATGTGAGAAAGCTATGGCAGATGGCAAGTTCAAAGATGAAATCGTTCCTGTAGAAGTAAAACAGAAAAAGAAAACAGTTATTGTAGATACAGACGAAGGTCCGCGTCCGGGAACTACTGCAGAGAGCATTGCTAAGCTGCGTCCTGCATTTAAGCCGGATGGAATCGTTACTGCAGCAAATGCTTCCGGAATCAATGACGGAGCTGCCGCAATCGTTGTTATGAGCGAAGAGAAAGCTCAGGAGTTAGGCGTTAAGCCGATGGCAACTTTCGTTGCAGGCGCGCTTGGCGGCGTAGATCCTTCCATCATGGGTGTTGGACCTGTGGCTTCCACCAAGAAAGTATTTGAGAAGACAGGGCTTACAATCGGCGATATGGACCTTGTTGAGGCAAATGAGGCGTTTGCAGCACAGTCCCTGGCAGTTGCCCATGATCTTGAGTTTGATATGAGCAAAGTCAATGTAAACGGTGGTGCGATTGCACTGGGACATCCCGTTGGAGCCAGCGGCTGCCGTATTCTGGTTACATTGCTTCATGAGATGCAGAGAAGGGACGCTAAGAAAGGTCTGGCAACTCTGTGTATCGGCGGCGGTATGGGCTGCTCTACTATCGTAGAAAGAGATTAATATAGTAAACGCATGAAATGAATGCGTTTACTAAAATTATAGTGGCGGGCGTGCAGATACATAGAACTGTTGCTGCACGCCGCTCTTAAACGCAAGGTGTTTTGATAGAATAGCATAAATTTAAGGAGGACAATCATGAAAGTAGGAGTTATCGGCGCAGGAACCATGGGTTCCGGAATTGCACAGGCTTTTGCACAGACAGAAGGATATGAGGTTTGCCTGTGTGATATCAATGATGAATTTGCAGCAAACGGCAAGAATAAGATTGCCAAAGGTTTTGAGAAGAGAATTGCCAAAGGCAAGATGGAACAGTCTGCAGCAGACGCTATCTTGGCAAAGATTACAACAGGTACCAAAGAAATCTGCGGTGACTGTGACTTAATCGTAGAGGCAGCTTTGGAAGTTATGGATGTTAAGAAACAGACATTCAAAGAGCTTCAGGATATTGTTAAGAAAGACTGCATGTTCGCAACCAACACTTCTTCCCTCTCCATCACTGAGATTGGTGCGGGTCTTGACAGACCGGTTATCGGTATGCATTTCTTCAATCCGGCGCCTGTTATGAAATTAATCGAGGTAATCAAGGGCGAGAACACACCGGACGACATGAAAGATAAGATTGTTGAGATTTCTAAAGAAATCGGCAAGACTCCGGTAGAGGTAAATGAGGCAGCAGGTTTTGTAGTGAACAGAATCTTAATCCCGATGATTAACGAGGCAGTCGGCATCTATGCAGATGGCGTTGCATCCGTAGAAGGTATCGACACAGCTATGAAGTTGGGCGCAAACCATCCGATGGGACCGCTGGCTTTGGGAGACTTGGTTGGGCTTGATATCTGTCTGGCAATCATGAATGTATTGTATGATGAGACGGGCGATCCCAAATACCGTCCGCATCCATTATTGAAGAAAATGGTTCGTGCAGGTAAACTGGGCATGAAGACCGGTATCGGCTTCTATGATTACAGCAAATAATAGTTATATTCAGCGCCGGTTTTCAACGGCCGTGAGTATATAAATCGGTAATAGACAGTTCGGGCGTTCCGTTTTCAATGGAGACTGAACTGAGGAAAATATTAGAAAGTTTGGAGGAAAAATATCATGGATTTTTCTTTAGATAAAAAACATGAAATGGCGAGAACTCTTTTCAAAGAGTTTGCGGAAAATGAAGTAAAGCCTCTTGCACAGGAAGTTGATGAGACTGAGAAATTTCCAAGAGGAACAGTAGAGAAAATGCAGAAGATCGGATTCATGGGAATTCCGATTCCCAAGGAATACGGCGGACAGGGCTGCGATCCCCTCACTTATATCATGTGTGTGGAGGAACTGTCTAAGGTTTGCGGTACGACAGGCGTTATCGTATCCGCACATACCTCTCTGTGCTGTGACCCAATTATGACTTATGGTTCAGAAGAACAGAAACAGAAATACCTTACTCCCCTTGCAAAAGGTGAGAAGTTAGGCGCTTTTGCGCTGACAGAGCCAGGTGCAGGTACAGATGCACAGGGCTGCCAGACAAAGGCTGTATTAGACGGCGAGGAGTGGGTACTGAACGGCTCCAAGTGCTTCATTACAAACGGTAAGGAAGCTGATGTTTATATCGTTATCGCTGTTACGGATGTGAAAGTTGATGCAAGAGGAAGGAAGAAGAAATCCTTCTCTGCATTTATCGTAGAGAAAGACACCCCGGGCTTCTCCTTCGGAACGAAAGAGAAAAAGATGGGTATCCGTGGTTCTGCTACATATGAGTTGATTTTTGAAGACTGCAGAATTCCCAAAGACAATCTCTTAGGGCCGATGGGCAAAGGATTCCCGATTGCTATGCATACTCTGGACGGCGGACGTATCGGTATCGCAGCTCAGGCGCTTGGTATCGCAGAGGGCGCACTGGATGCAACCATCGCATACACGAAAGAGAGAAAACAGTTCGGACGTTCTATCGCAGCTCAGCAGAACACGCAGTTCCAGCTTGCTGATATGGCAGCGAAAGTAGAGGCTGCGCAGATGTTGGTATACAAAGCAGCTATGGCAAAAGCTACACAGAAGGTTTATTCCGTAGAAGCAGCAAAGGCTAAATTGTTTGCAGCTGAGGTTGCTATGGATGTGACTACCAGATGTGTACAGCTGTTCGGTGGATATGGATATATCCGTGAGTATGATGTAGAGCGTATGATGCGTGATGCGAAGATTACAGAAATTTATGAAGGAACTTCAGAAGTTCAGCGTATGGTTATTTCCGGCGCATTATTGAAGTAATCTATTAAAAAATAAAACATAAGGAGTGAATTACCGTGAAAATCGTTGTATGTATAAAGCAGGTACCAGATACCAAGGGCGGAGTTAAATTTAATCCAGACGGTACTCTGGACAGAGGTGCAATGCTTACTATTATGAATCCGGACGATAAAGCTGGTCTGGAAGCAGCATTGAGATTAAAAGAACAGTATGGCGCAGAAGTTACAGTACTTACTATGGGACTTCCGAAGGCAGATGAAGTTCTTCGTGAAGCAATGGCAATGGGTGCCGACAAAGGTATCCTTGTAACCGACAGAGTATTGGGCGGAGCTGATACATGGGCTACCTCCACGACTATTGCGGGGGCAATCCGCAATCTCGAATATGATTTGATTATTACCGGACGTCAGGCAATTGACGGCGATACCGCACAGGTTGGTCCGCAGATTTCCGAGCATTTGAATATTCCGGTTATTTCCTATGCACAGGATATTAAGATTGATGGCGATTATGTAATCGTTCAGCGCCAGTATGAAGACAGATACCATGAAGTGAAAGCTAAAATGCCTTGCCTGATTACTGCTCTTTCTGAGTTGAATGATCCTCGTTATATGACACCGGGCGGAATCTTCGATGCTTATGACAAAGAAGTGACTGTTTGGGGCAGGCCAGATTTGAAAGATGTTGATGATTCTGATCTTGGATTAAAAGGATCTCCTACCAAGATTGCAAAAGCATCCGACAAAGTGAAGAAGGGTGCTGGAGAGAAAGTTGTTCCTGACACAGCAGAAGATGCAGTTGCTTATATCGTTGGTAAGATGAAAGAGAAACATGTAATCTAATATAAGGAAAGTGGTGAAAATAATGGGTTTAGAAGCGTATAAAGGAGTATATGTCTATGCACAGCAGGTAGATAATGAATTAAGCGGAATCGCTTTTGAGCTGCTTGGCAAGGCAAAAGACTTGGCAAAAGACTTAGATACAGATGTAACAGCCGTATTGATTGGTTCCGGCGTGAAGGGTCTGGCAGATCAGCTGGCAGAGTATGGCGCAGACAAAGTAATCGTTGTAGATGATCCAGAATTGAAAGAATATAGGACTGAGCCGTATACACACGCGCTTGCTTCTGTAATTAACGAGTATAAGCCAGAGATTATGCTGGTAGGCGCTACCGCAATCGGACGTGACTTAGGTCCTCGCGTATCCGCAAGGGTTAAGACTGGTCTGACAGCAGACTGTACGGTACTGGAGATTGGTGATTTCCCACTCAATCCAGTTCCTGGTAAGGAAGATGAGCAGAAGCATAATCAGCTTCTCATGACTCGTCCTGCATTTGGAGGCAACACAATTGCAACGATTGCCTGTCCTGATAACCGTCCGCAGATGGCAACGGTACGTCCTGGCGTTATGCAGAAGATTGACCCAATCAAGGGTGCAAAGGCTAATATTGTAGAGTACAATCCAGGATTTACCCCGGATGACAAGTACGTTGAAATCTTAAATATCGTAAAGGCTGTCAAAGAGACCGAGGATATCATGGAAGCTAAGATTCTCGTATCTGGCGGACGTGGTGTGGGAAGCGCAGAGAACTTCCAGATGTTAAAAGATTTGGCTGCAGTGCTTGGCGGAACGGTAAGCTGCTCCCGTGCAGTTGTTGAGAATGGCTGGCTGCCGCAGGATTTGCAGGTAGGACAGACCGGAAAGACTGTACGTCCGAACGTATACTTCGCAATTGGTATTTCTGGTGCAATCCAGCACGTGGCAGGTATGGAAGAAGCTGATATCATTGTTGCCATCAACAAAGATGAGGATGCGCCAATCTTTGATGTGGCTGATTATGGCGTTGTTGGAGATTTGAACAAGATTGTTCCGGCTCTGACAGAGGCTTTAAAAGCAGAGATGGCAGAATAAGAATTTCAGAAGAGATTATCATGAAAGTATAAAAAAGTACCTTTTCTCTGAAAATAGGGAAAAGGTACTTTTTAGGTATTTGGAAGGAGAGGAACAGGAGTGGAAGATAAAAAGAAAATGAATACCGCTTATATGGTGGAAATGGCGCTCTTGATTGCCATAATCCTGATTATGGCGTTTACGCCTATCGGATATATCCGCACATTGGGTCTGGAAATTACGTTGATTGTAGTTCCGGTGGCAGTAGGCGCAGTGACTTTAGGTCCGGCGGCAGGAGCTGTTCTGGGAGCAGTCTTTGGCATCACCAGTTATATCCAGTGTTTTGGCATGAGCCCTTTTGGAGCGGTGCTGCTGAGCATCAATCCAGTGTATACGTTCATCGTCTGCGTATTTTCCAGAGTATTGATGGGTTGGCTGACAGGATGGCTGTATCAGGTATTTTTGAAGAGCAGTCTGCTGAAGAAGGCATCGCTGGTGCTGGCGAATCTTTGCTGCCCACTGATGAATACGCTGTTTTTTATGGGAACGCTGATTTTATTTTTTTACCAGACGGAGTATATTCAGGGAATCGCACAGGGAATGGGTGCAGCAAATCCCCTGATATTTATTTTGCTGTTTGTGGGAGTCAATGGCTTGGTGGAGGCTGCGGCATGTTTTGTGGTGGGCAGTGCGATATCCCAGGCATTGAAAACGGTAGTTAAACGAACTTCTTAATTCACAAAAAATGTTTCATAATCGCTGTGCCGATTGGTAAGGCGGTAAGGAGTACAGATGAGAAAATATGGAGGAACAGTTTTGCTGGTTTTTGCCCTGTGTGTGTTCAGCTTTCTGACAGGATGTAATTATTCTCCCACAATTCAGAATATACAAGAAGGTAGGGATTATGCGGCAGAATCCTCAAATGTGAAAGCAGCAGAAGAAAAACCATATGCCGCGCAAGTGCAGGCTGCTGAGCCGGAGGAGAAGGCATTAAAGAAGGAAGATATTCCTGAAGATACGGATGCGTTAGCGGAAACTAATGTTTCTGAGAGCGAGAATGCTTTAAGGGAAAATAAGGATATGGAAGATAGGAATGCCTCAGAGCCGGAGATTACGGAAGTGATTGAGGAGATTTTAGGCAAGGCAACGAAAGAACTGACGGGCAATTATTGTGTTGATGACTCTTTTCTGCTGTGGCTGGCGGGTCACTATGGGAGAGAAAGCCTTTATGAAATCCAGAAGGCGTTGCAAGGACAAGCCTGTCAGATGGAAAGCTGGTATGAGATTACCGGGAAATCCATCCATGTGCTGTGGGTGGAATATTGCCGCGAGACAGGAATTCAGGAGTCCTATCTGGAAAAAGTTTACGACAGAGAATGCGCTGGCGAAAATCAGGTGGTCTTAGATTTCACTGGGGATATCAATCTCGCAGAAGGATGGTCTACCACGAGATATCTTGATAGGCAAAATGGGGACATCCGTGCTTGTTTTTCCGAATCGTTGTGGGAGGAGATGCAGTCTGCAGATATCCTGATGATAAATAATGAGTTTACGTTCAGCAATCGTGGAACGCCGCTTTCTGGCAAGGCATATACGTTCCGTGCGAATCCCGAGCGCGTCAGCGTGATTGCGGAACTTGGCACAGATGTGCTGTCCCTTGCCAATAACCATGTCTATGATTATGGCGAGGAGGCGCTTATAGATACGTTGGAGACCATTGAACAGGCTGGGATTCCCTATATGGGAGCGGGCAGAAATCTGCAGGAGGCGATGAAGCCGGTATATTTCCTCGCGAATGGCAGGAAAATTGCCATTGTCTCTGCCACCCAGATTGAGCGCTCTACGAATTACACGAAAGAGGCTACAGATGAGACGGCTGGGGTCCTGAAGACTTTGGACCCGGATAAATTCCTGTCAGTTATTGAAAAGGCAAGGCTTAGCAGCGATTATGTGATTGCCTTTGTGCACTGGGGCACGGAGAACACGAATCATTATGGAAGCGACCAGGTAGAATTAGGGCAGAAATTTATCGAAGCCGGTGCGGATGTCATTATCGGCGGGCACACGCACTGCCTGCAGGGATTTGATTTTTACAATGGAAAGCCTATTATTTACAGTTTGGGAAATTATTGGTTCAATGACAGGAGCATTGATACCGGGCTGTCCCAGGTGGTAATCCATACCGACAGCAACAAGATAGATTTCCGTTTCCTGCCCTGTAAGCAGCGAGGGTGCGTGACCTCACTGGCAGAAGAAGGTGAGAGACAGCGGATATTGGAATTTATGCAGAATATCTCTGCTGCCGGCGTTTCTGTGGGAGAAGATGGAATTGTCACAGAAGTTCCTTAGAGAGAGTTGTATTTTTTTTGTGAACATGGTAAACTCTTGGTATCGAAAAACAAAGAAAAGAGGAGAACATTATGAGTAAGAAACCTACCGTACTGATGATTTTAGATGGATTTGGATTGAATGATAAGCACGAAGCAAATGCTGTATATGAGGCAAATACCCCCAATATTGATGGATTGATGAAGGACTACCCATTTGTCAGGGGCTATGCCAGCGGGCTTGCTGTCGGTCTTCCTGATGGGCAGATGGGCAACTCGGAGGTAGGGCATCTGAACATGGGTGCAGGAAGAATCGTATATCAGGAGCTTACCAGGATTACAAAAGAGATTGAAGACGGCGACTTTTTTAAGAATGAAGCCCTGCTCGCAGGCATGAAGAATGCCAAAGATAATAATTCCTCTCTGCATATGTACGGTCTTTTATCAGACGGCGGCGTGCACAGCCACAACACGCATCTGTATGGACTTCTGGAAATGGCCAAAAGAGAAGGAATCGAAAAGGTATATGTACACTGCTTCTTAGACGGACGTGATACTGCGCCTACATCCGGCAAAGGATTCATGGAGGATTTAGAGGCCAAGATGAAGGAAATCGGCGTAGGCGAGATTGCCACCGTTTCCGGCCGTTACTACGCGATGGACCGTGACAACCGTTGGGATCGCGTGGAGAAGGCATACCGTGCCCTTGCACTGGGCGATGGGAAGCGTGTACCCAATGCAGTTGAGGCAGTGGCAGCTTCTTATGCGGAAGATGTGACGGATGAGTTTGTAGTGCCCACGGTTGTTGAACGTGACGGCAAGCCGGTTGCAACTATCAATGATAATGACACCATTATTTTCTTCAATTTCCGTCCTGACCGTGCAAGGGAAATTTCCAGGACATTCTGTATGGATGAATTTGACGGGTTTGACCGCGGCCCCAGGAAGAAGGTAACCTATGTATGCTTTACGGAATACGATGTGACTATCCCCAATAAGTTGATAGCGTTCCACAAGGTGGAACTGAACAATACGTTCGGTCAGTTCTTAGCTGAGCATGGCAAGACCCAGGCGAGGATTGCGGAGACGGAGAAATATGCGCATGTGACATTTTTCTTTAACGGCGGCGTGGAGGAGCCTAACAAAGGGGAAGAGAGAATCCTTGTGAACTCGCCGAAGGTTGCGACGTATGATTTGAAACCGGAGATGAGTGCATACGAGGTGTGCGATAAGCTGGTGGAAGCAATCAAATCTGAGAAATATGATGTGATTATCATTAACTTTGCCAATCCAGATATGGTGGGGCATACCGGAGTGGAAGCAGCAGCAATCAAGGCTGTGGAGGCAGTGGACACCTGCGTGGGCAAAGCGGTAGCAGCCCTGAAAGAGGTGGATGGAACCATGTTCCTGTGTGCAGACCATGGAAATGCAGAGCAGCTGATTGATTACGACACCAAAGAGAGCTTTACGGCGCACACGACCAATCCGGTGCCGTTTATCCTCATCAATTATGATGACAGCTATACATTGAGGGAAGGCGGATGCCTGGCAGATATCGTGCCTACCTTGATTGAGATTATGGGCATGGAGCAGCCGACGGAGATGACTGGGAAGTCATTATTGGTGAAACGCTAGAGCAAGAACGTAGTTATGTGCAAAGGTGCGCGTGGGTTACCATACCGATGTGCGGAGCATATGGCATAAGGGGGATTATGTACTTATTCTGCAGGTACATAGTCCCTTTTTAAATCATGTTACTGCGAAGCGATTCATCGTATAAGGATGGAAAATGCGGCAATACTAAAAATGTAAACAAAAATGCAACCTTTCATTAACAAAGGTTGCATTTTTGTTTACATTTTTTATATCGGTAAGAAATTCGCATACTTTAGGGTAAAATGTAAATTTTTTAATATTTTTCATCAAAGGCCAATCTGATAAAATACTTTATCTTTATCATCCTGCTCAATGCATAGATAGCGTCTGGTAATTTGGTAGGAAGAATGGTTGAAGATATCCATGAGAAGGGCAGGAGGCGTGCCATTTTTCCAGGCGTGGTAACCGAAAGTCTTCCTCAAAGAGTGGCAACTGATATGTTCTGGCATATGGGTATCGACAGCAGCCTTTTTGATAATGCGGAAAGCCTGATAACGGCTGATAGGAGCATCGTGGTTTTTCTGGCTGTTGAAAAGATAATCGTCTTTATGGGAGGGGGAGTCTGCCTGTCTTAAATTTTCTAAGGCAGCGATGACGGCTTGATTCAGTGCAATTATAGTTTCTTTTCCGGTTTTCTGTTCTGTTAAGTGTAAATGGGCATGATAATGCCTGTTTTCAAAATCATATACCATTCCCCATGTAATTTTCAATATATCGCCGATGCGCAGCGCTGTATTTAAGCCCAATACAATAAGAGTATAATTTCTCGGGTTGGGATGTTCTTTCCGGTAATAATCCTTAAATCTGGTTAGTTCGTTAGGTTGCCGTATCGGCTGTGTTCTGCTCATGGTAGATTCCTCCTGTTTCATTTCTTTGTACTATAGCGTGTTCGTTTGAAAAAATGCAACCTTTGTTAATGAAAAGTTGCATGATGATTCATTAGGAGATGAAAAAGAACAGGAGGTTACCATATGCTCAAACTGACCATAAAGCCCGGGGAATACCTGCTGATAGGCGATGACATCAAGCTGGTATTTGCCGGAGGCAGTTCCAAGAATCTGAGGATTCTCGTGGATGCACCGAAACAGTACAACATTGTAAGAAGCGAGGCATTGGCGAGTTATGGAATGGCAGCAGACCCAGGAAATGAAGTGAGATATTATCCAGATAAAGGAATCTCCGCGGAGGCGCAGGAGAAAATTAAATCAATCCTCATGGCAGAGCGCAAGAGAATCCGCAGGGAAGAGCGGGCAGCAGCCAGGTAATAATGCGGGGTTAACCTAGGGACTTCGCTTATTATAGAAATCCTGTCCCTGTATCGCAGGAGGCAGGACATGCGCGCAAATGGATTTGCGGCATCATTAACCCAACTTCCATAAGGAGGCATGGGCAATACCATAGGAAAACAAGGAGGAAAATATTATGGTAGTACAACACAATCTTACAGCGATGAATGCGAACAGAATGTTAGGTATCACGACAAACGCACAGGCAAAATCAACGGAGAAGTTATCATCCGGTTACAGAATTAACCGTGCAGGCGATGACGCTGCCGGATTATCTATTTCCGAGAAGATGAGAAGTCAGGTCAGGGGTCTGAACAAAGCTTCCAGTAACGCTCAGGACGGCGTTTCTTTAATCCAGGTTGCCGAGGGCGCGTTGAATGAAGTTCATTCCATCTTGCAGAGAATGAATGAACTGGCGACACAGGCAGCGAACGACACCAATACAAGTATTGACAGAAAGGCTATCGGGGCGGAGATTACCCAGCTGACGGAAGAGATTACCAGAATCCAGTCTACCACGCAGTTTAATAGGATGAACCTGTTAGATGGCACTTTCAAAGGTAAAAACCTTCAGGTTGGTTCCTTATCTAAACAGAAAATCAGCATCACTATAAGCAACATGGACGCTGCTAACTTAAACGTAACAGGATTGAGCGTAAGTTCTTACGGCGCTGCTGGTTCTGCTATGGATAAAATTCAGAGCGCTATCAACAAAGTATCAGACCAGAGATCCTTACTTGGCGCTTTGCAGAACAGATTAGAGCATACGATTGCTAACCTGGATAACATTTCTGAGAACACATCTGCTGCAGAGTCTCGTATCCGTGACGTTGATATGGCAGAAGAAATGGTTGAGTACAGCAAGAACAACATTCTTGCACAGGCAGGACAGTCTATGCTTGCACAGGCAAACCAGTCCAACCAGGGCGTACTGTCTCTGCTTGGCTAATAGCTGCAGGGAAGAAAACAGGATATTTAGCAGAATAGAATGGTACTTTGATAGGGTTAAGGCGCTTGTGAGCGCTTTAGCCCTATTGCATGTCTGGAATAAAATGGTAAAATTTAAAAAAGGGTAACCGGCAGATAAAATTGGAAGGAGTATACGGAAATGGGAACAAAAATAATTTGGGATATATTAAAGATTATGCCAGTTGGGCAAACTATAATATATAACGAGGTAAAAAATCTTTCTCAAAAAATAGACAAATTGGCAGAAGCTGATAATCAGGAAGACGTGGAAATTCCCAAATTTCATTTAGCAAATGAAATAGATATGCGAACATGCAATTTAGGAGGGGCTGGGATAAGAGAAAGTGTTTTTACAAATGCGAAGTTGGAGGGGGCAATATTGCCTAATCATTTTTCTTCTAGGAATCAAAAAGAACAGTTGGCTCATATGAGAGAATTGGGTTATATCTGAAAGTGGGATAAAAATGGGTTTTGTTTGCTCAGCATGGGCAGTAATCTAATTTGTTGTCCTTAATGTGACACGATGATTATGAAATTTTTTTGAACAGTAGCCAATCGTCCCTAAAAAAGTACCGCTCGTGTCAGGCTTATTGAAATTAAGAAAGATTATGGTATATAATAACTAAGCGTCTTTACGCAAATGGGTGAATAATCAGCCGTTCCTAAAAGCCGCCGTAGAACGGAGGGTAAGCCAATCTATCACGGTGACGCAGCAGATGCGTCAGAAGGAGGAGAAATCTAGATTGTGGAAATGCTTTCCGGCGGCATTATCGGAATCATCCCCAATATGGCCGGCATTCTGTATGGCGAAAAGGATTATTATGGCATTCGTGCGCTCTGTAAAAAACGCTTCAGTATAGTTTTTTTGTAGTGGCTGCGGCCGTTCTGTCTGTGGAATAAATTCCTCACCAATTTTTATGAATCCATTGATTCAGACAGAATGAAGGCGGCAGTCAGCGAAGTGGTTTTGGCTCATTCCTATCTCCTGTCCCAAATTGGAGTAAATGATAGGAGAGTTATGTCAAAATGACAGGAAAGGGGCTTCAGCTTCCTTTGCAGGATTTAGAGCAGTTTGCCCGCTGCGTGGAATATGTGGAGCCTTTACACAGATATGGAAGGAGTAATTTGTTATGAAACATATATTGGATAAGAAACCTGTAAATACATCAAGACAAGGTGAATTTGATTATTTAAAGGGATTTTTTATGGTATTTATCTTTTTGGTACACGCCTATCAGGCAACATCGAGCTATGAAGACGTCGTTATAAAAGTAGTGTATGGCTTTGCTACCTTATCGGGTGCGGCCATATTTATCTTCGTCATGGGTATGGGTACAGTATACAGCAGGCAGTCAGAGCCTAAGACGCTTGCAAAAAACGGTATTGTGATGATAGCATACCAATATTTGAGCAATATAGCTTATCTTGCCGCCCTGACTCTGCCGTATCTGTTCGTCAGGAACGTACTTGAAGACAAGCAGGTATATTATGGGCTTTTGGCGCAATATTTACAGTTTATCAATATATTTTTTATTACGGGTATCATTTACCTGGCGCTTGCACTGGCTAAAAAATGGAAACTTCCCGCTGTCGGATATGCAGTTGCCGGTTTGCTGTTTGCCATAGCCGCTCCGTTTCTATACGGAAGAACTGTGGATGTTCCTGTGCTTGGCTACATCGTAAAAATCATCATAGGCGAGGATTATTTTGTTAGCTTTGCCGCAGTTTACTTTTTATCCTACGCATTTTTGGGGGTAGCGTTCGGATATTTGCTTCAGAGGGTAAAGGATAAAAAGGCGTTTTACTGTTGGGTAATGCCGATATGCGCAGTGATTGCTTTCGTATGGTGGGTATTTACCATAAAGAAATATGGGTTTGGCGATGAACTTTACCAGTATCTGTGTATCGCGTATTCACAGCCCGATTTGTTTCATGTTGCCGCAAGCATTGCGCATATTCTTTTCTTTGCCGGTTTGCTGTACTTTGGTGATGGGGCATTGAAAAAAAGCGGGGTGTTCGGAAGACAGCTGCTGTATTACAACAGACATATATCAAAATATTATGCAATACATATAGGTGTTTATTTAGTTCTGTACGGTTTTCATAAATACGCAGCATTTTCATCGCTGCAATGCTGGCTTATGACTGTCTTGTGTATGGTTGTCACGGGCGGAATCGTAAGGCTATATGTAAATCTTACCGATAAAAATAAAAGATGAGGTCAGAGTGTACGATCATTACCCGGCTAATAGCTGCAGGGAAGAAAACAACTGCACTCGGCGCAGCAAAGCGTCCAAGGTTTCCGCTTCGCTTCGGTCCGCGCTAAACGGACATCCACCGGATGTCCAGCACCCTCATGAATGAGGGATTTAGGGAGTTGATGCGGACTTGTCCGCTTTGTTCTACATTCAGTATGAAGAATTACTAGAAAATGAGAAATATCTTGTATTGGCTGAAAAAAAATGATAGAATGATTTCAAGCAAAGAACAATTCTAAGAATCTTTTTATATCTATATGGGGCAATCTATCTGCCCATATCTATTACAACGGAATAGAGCTGCGTGAAACAGCAGAATTGTTATTCGTTGTATGGTGCAGAGTTATCTCTGCAGGAACTCCTTGCTTACAGACAACTTAAAACCGCAGGGAGGGGGCGTCCTCTCTGCTTTCAAAGAAAGAGAGGTATATAATGCCAAATAACAAAGTAAAAAGAGAAGAAATTTCCGTGCAAACAGCAATTGCGAAAGATTTCCAGCTTAATTTAAGTGATTTTGCGCTGTTTCTGTCAGTGATGAAAGTGGAGAAAGCATATGAGAACGTATTAAGTATCATCCTGGATGAAATGGATTTAAATCTAAAGGAAGTAAAGGTGGAACAAGTAATATTGAACAAGTCAGGGAAGCGTGCCATACGCTTGGATGCATGGGCAGTTGATGTACAGGACAGACAGTTTGATATGGAGATGCAGAACGAATCTGACAGTGATGATATACGAAGACGTTCACGTTTTTATCAGGGGCTGATAGACACGCCCATTTTAAAAGCGGGCAAACAGACGCGCTACAAAAATCTTCCATCGACAGCAATCATATTTATAACGCAGGATGACATATTTGAAAAAAATTTAGCGATGTATACTTTTAGCGAATGGTGTGAGGAGATCCCAGATTTACCCTTGGGGGATGGCACAAAGAAAATTTTCTTAAATATGTCCAGCTTTAATGGGAGGAAAGAACTGGTTAGTCTGTTGCAGTACATGAAAAACACTACCTTGGATAACCATGACATTATCATCAGGGACGAGCGCATTGAAGAATTAGACAGAATTGTAAAAGAAGTCAAACAATCTGAAGAATGGGAGGCAGTAAAGATGAATATTCTTGAAATCGGACTTAAACAAGGAATAGAACAAGGAATAGAGCAAGGAATAGAACAAGGAATAGAGCGAGGAATGGCGAAAAGTTTGATTAAAAATGTAGAATCTGCAATGAGAAGTTTTAATGTAGATTTGCAGAGGGCCTGTGAAGGTTTAGGAACAACTTTGGAGGAATATGAGGCTGCCAAAGAAAAGATTGCCTGTCTCGACAGAGAAAAGTAATATTATAGTCAACGACAATTATTTTTATCGATTACTATAGTTTCTGTGTATTTACACAAAATACATCGGCAAATATCGTAAATTTTCTACAATCCGGATTTGCTTGTGGAGCGGAATACCGTTGACGGATGAAAATAGCCTGTATTATAATAAACCCATATTGCATCATACAATGATGGGCAGAATAATGAAACGAATGATGGGTCAATGAGAATGGAGGATGGCGATGAGTGTTCAGGAATTTAAGCCGGTAAAGGAAGGCAAGGTACGTGAAGTCTATGACAACGGCAGCAGTATGATTATTGTGGCAACGGACAGAATATCTGCGTTTGACGTGATTCTTAAAAACAATATCACGCAAAAAGGCGCAATATTGACGCAGATGTCCAAATTTTGGTTCGATTTTACCAGGGATATTGTGCCGAACCATATGCTTTCTACGGATGTATCAGATATGCCGGAGTTTTTCCGCAAGGAAGAGTTTGACGGTAACAGCATGAAGTGCAAGAAACTGGATATGTTGCCGGTGGAATGCATTGTGCGTGGTTATATCACAGGCAGCGGCTGGGAGAGTTATCAGGCAGATGGGACGGTATGCGGCATTCAGCTGCCCCAAGGGCTGAAAGAGTCAGAACAGCTGCCGGAGCCGATTTATACGCCGACCACCAAAGCAGAGTTAGGGCTTCACGATGAGCATATCACCTTTGAAGATACTGTGGAGATTTTAGAGAAATTATATCCGGGCAGAGGGGCAGAGTATGCCAAGACCATCAAAGACTGTACCCTGAATTTATATAAGAAATGTTCAGAATATGCGCGCGGCAAAGGAATCATCATTGCAGATACCAAGTTTGAATTCGGACTGGATGAAGAGGGAAATGTAGTGCTCGGCGATGAGATGCTTACCCCGGACAGTTCCAGATTCTGGCCGCTTGAGGGCTATGTTCCTGGAAAGTCACAGCCTTCCTTTGACAAGCAGTTTGTGAGGGATTGGCTGAAAGCGAATCCAGACAGCGATTATCTGCTGCCGGAAGAGGTGGTAGCCAAGACTGTGGATAAGTATAAAGAAGCGTATGAACTTTTGACGGGCGAGAAATTCGCCTAGGAATGGCTGGAGATTTATATGAATGACAGTAAGGTAAATCATGCAGACTTTGATAAGCTTCAGGAAGAATGCGGTGTCTTTGGCATGTATGATTTCGATGGAAATGATGTGGCGTCAACGATTTATTATGGGCTTTTTGCCTTGCAGCATCGTGGGCAGGAGAGCTGCGGCATTGCGGTGAGTGAGACGTCAGGACCCAAGGGGAAAGTATCCTCCTATAAAGGGATGGGCCTTGTAAACGAGGTGTTTGCCGAGGGAAGCCTGGATAATATGAAGGGCGATATCGGTGTGGGGCATGTCCGCTATTCCACGGCGGGCGCTTCCACCAGGGAGAACGCCCAGCCGTTGGTATTACGTTATGTAAAAGGAACGTTGGCTTTGGCGCATAACGGCAATCTCATCAATGCACCTGAATTGCGCAAGGAACTGGAATACACAGGGGCAATTTTCCAGACCACGATTGATTCGGAAGTAATTGCCTACCATATCGCGCGGGAGCGCCTGGTATCCCAGACGGTGGAAGGAGCAGTGAAGCAGGCAGCGGCGAAATTAAAAGGTGCGTTTTCATTGGTTATTATGAGTCCGCGCAAGCTGATAGGGGCCAGGGACCCCTTTGGGTTTAAGCCGCTTTGTATCGGTAAGCGCGACAATGCCTATATCCTTGCTTCTGAGACTTGTGCATTGGAGACAATTGGCGCAGAGTATGTGCGTGATGTGCTTCCGGGAGAGGTTGTAACCATTACGCCGGAGGGAATTGCTTCTGATACAAGCCTCTGTCTGCCCAAAGGACAAGAGGCAAGATGCATATTTGAATATATTTATTTTGCGAGGCCGGACAGCCATATTGATGGCGTCAGCGTCTATGCAGCGCGGATTAAGGCTGGTCGTTTCCTTGCCATGGATTCGCTGGTAGAGGCAGATTTGGTGGTGGGAGTGCCGGAGTCAGGAAATGCGGCAGCTTTGGGATATTCCATGGAATCCGGGATTCCTTATGGGACGGCATTTGTGAAAAACGGCTATGTGGGGCGGACCTTTATCAAGCCCAAACAGAGCAGCCGTGAGTCCAGTGTGAAGGTCAAGCTGAACGTGCTGCAGGAATCTGTACGCGGAAAGCGCGTGATTATGATTGACGATTCGATTGTGCGGGGAACTACTTCTGACCGCATTGTACATATGCTGCGGGAGGCGGGCGCTACAGAGGTCCATGTAAGGATTTCCTCGCCGCCGTTTCTGTGGCCCTGTTATTTTGGCACGGATATTCCCGAGAGGGAACAGCTGATTGCCTACAAGCGGACAGTGGATGACATCTGCAAAGTGATTGGAGCGGACAGCCTGGGCTATCTGGATATCAAACGCCTGGATGAGATGGCGGAGGGACTGCCCATCTGTAAAGGCTGTTTCACCGGCGCATATCCCCTGGAGCCGCCCGCAGAAGATATCAGGGGAGACTATGAGAGATAAATGGACTGTGAGCAGCCAGAGAGCAACGGATAGCGAAAAGAAAGGAGACATATGATGTCAACAGATAGATATAATAGCCCATTGTCTGAGCGTTACGCAAGCAAGGAAATGCAGTTTATTTTCTCGCCGGACATGAAATTCCGTACCTGGAGGAAGTTATGGATTGCCCTTGCCGAGACAGAGATGGAACTTGGCTTGAGTGAGAATGGCAAGCCGGTCATTACGCAGGAGCAGATTGATGAATTGAGAAGCCATGTGAATGATATAAACTATGATGTGGCAAAAGAGCGGGAGAAGTTAGTGCGCCATGATGTGATGAGCCATGTATATGCTTATGGGCAGCAGTGCCCTAAGGCAGCGGGAATCATCCATTTGGGGGCAACGTCCTGTTATGTGGGCGATAATACGGATATCATCGTCATGAAGGAGGCGCTTAAGCTCGTGCGCAGGAAACTGGTAAATGTGATTGCGGAACTGGCGAAATTTGCCGATGCCTACAAAGAATTGCCGACATTGGCATTTACGCATTTCCAGCCGGCACAGCCGACCACTGTGGGCAAACGTGCCACCCTTTGGCTGCAGGAATTCCTCATGGACCTTGAAGATTTGGAATATGTGATGGGTAGCCTCAAGCTTTTAGGCTCGAAGGGGACTACGGGCACGCAGGCGAGTTTTCAGGAGTTATTTGCGGGAGACCAGGAGACGATTGACAAGATTGACCCTATGATAGCTGCCAAGATGGGATTTGACGAATGTTATGCGGTGTCCGGGCAGACTTATTCCAGAAAGGTTGATACCAGGGTTGTGAATGTCCTTGCCGGCATTGCGGCAAGCGCCCATAAAATGTCAAATGATATCCGCTTGCTGCAGCATTTGAAGGAAGTGGAAGAGCCGTTTGAGAAGAACCAGATAGGTTCCTCGGCGATGGCATATAAGCGCAACCCCATGCGCAGTGAGCGCATCGCTTCTCTGGCGCGCTATGTGATGGTGGATGCGTTCAATCCGGCAATTACTTCCGCCACCCAGTGGTTTGAGCGGACGCTCGATGATTCCGCCAACAAACGCCTCTCCATTCCAGAAGGATTTCTGGCAGTGGACGGAATTCTTGATTTGTGCCTGAATGTGGTGGATGGGCTGGTTGTCTATGACAAGGTCATCCGCAAGCATATGATGGCAGAGCTGCCGTTTATGGCAACGGAGAATATTATGATGGATGCCGTGAAGAATGGCGGCAACCGCCAGGAAATGCATGAAAAAATCCGCCAGCTTTCCATGGAGGCGGGCAAGAATGTCAAGGTGGAAGGGAAAGACAACAACCTGCTGGAACTGATTGCAGCAGACCCCTCCTTTAACCTGACGCTGGAAGAACTGCAGAAATCCATGGACCCCTCAAAATATGTGGGACGTGCGCCCATCCAGGTAGATAAATTCCTGGCACAGGCAGTCAAGCCGGTATTGGAGAAGAATCAGGATATCTTGGGCATGACCGCCGAGATAAATGTATAGGAAGAGATTTTAAAAATGAGCATCTCCCTTGTATAAACATCCAATTAATGCAAATACTGATAATAAAATCGCACTTCTTGAAAGGAGATTGTTATGAGTTTGTGTTTGAAGATTACGGATGTCCATGCAAGGGAGATTTTGGATTCCAGAGGAAATCCTACCGTGGAAGCGGATGTAACGGTGCAGACAACCAGCACGGGGAAGAAGACCACAGGACGGGCAGCAGTTCCTTCCGGGGCTTCTACCGGACAGTTTGAGGCTGTGGAGCTGAGAGATGGAGAGCCAAGGTATTTCGGCTTAGGCGTCCAGAATGCGGTCAAACATGTGAATGATAAGATTGCCAAGGTGCTGATTGGAAAAAATGCTTTGAACCAAGTGGAGATTGACCGCTGCCTGATTGCCGAGGATGGAACCGATGACAAAATCAATCTGGGAGCAAATGCCATGCTCAGTGTTTCTTTGGCGACAGCGCGGGCGGCAGCAAAAGCAATGGAACTTCCCCTGTACCAATATCTGGGCGGCACAAACGCCAAGAGGATGCCGGTACCGATGATGAATATCCTGAACGGCGGCCGCCATGCGGACAATACCGTGGATTTTCAGGAATTCATGATTATGCCGGTGGGAGCGGAGAGCTTCCGGGAAGCATTGCGCATGTGTGCAGAGGTCTACCATAACCTGAAGAAAATCTGTGAAAAGGATGGGCTTTCCACGGCAGTGGGCGATGAGGGCGGTTTTGCCCCGGATTTGCAGGATGCCGTGGCTGTGCTGGAGTTGATAATGGAAGCGGTAAAGGCAGCAGGATATCTGCCGGGAGAAGATTTTAAGATTGCCCTGGATGCCGCTGCGAGCGAGTTATATGATGAGAAGACAGGAATGTACCATTTCCCTGGCGAGTCTAGGGTTAAGGGAGAGAAAGTTGCCCGCAATACCGAAGAAATGATTGAGTATTATGAGGAATTGATACAAAGATTTCCGATTATTTCCATTGAAGACGGTTTGGACGAGGAAGACTGGGACGGCTGGCAGGCGATGACACAGCGGTTGGGAGAACGCATCCAGTTAGTCGGGGACGATTTGTTTGTTACCAATACCAAGCGTCTGGATGCCGGTATCAAACTGCAGACGGCAAATGCCATTTTAGTGAAAGTTAATCAGATTGGCACGCTGACGGAGGCGATGGAAGCCATTGAGACAGCACAGGGAAACGCGTACCGCGCAGTGATTTCCCACCGTTCCGGTGAGACGGAGGATACCTTTATTGCAGATCTTGCCGTGGCAGTCAATGCCGGTCAGATTAAGACCGGGGCGCCCTGCCGTGCGGAGCGTACCGCCAAATATAACCAGCTTCTGAGAATTGAGGAGCAGCTTGGCGTTGTGGCGGAGTACAAGAATCCATTCAATAAATTTTAATTTAATCATTCTTTCCTGGAAATTTGTGGCAGTTCAGCCGGGCTGGCTGAACTGGCTGAACTGTTGCAAAAAGCCCTTGAAAAATATGCTAGGCTGTGATACACTAAATAAAGTTATGGGCAGTAATCAAAGCAGGAGGTAAGAGTAAGGTGGAAGTATTAAAGACAGTATTAATTGTAGTATTAATATTAATCAGTATTGCGTTGACAGTAATCGTTTTGATGCAGGAAGGAAAGTCAGCAGGACTTGGCGCTATCAGCGGTGCGGCGGATACATACTGGGGCAAGAACAAGGGACGTTCCATGGAGGGAAGGCTTGTGATGGCTACCAGGATAATGGTCGTATTGTTCTTAGCGATTTCGGCTGCGTTGAATATTGGAAGCTTTTAGCAATCAAGAGACTGTCGAGTACCGGCGGTCTCTTTTGGATTTGTAGGAGAATTTTATGGAGAAACAATTATTGGAAGACAGGAAAAAGATGATTTATGAGTTCATGTGCAGTGACATCTATGTGCCCATGAAGCTAAAGGAACTTGCCGTGCTCCTGGACGTGCCGCGTGAAGAGCGCCCGGAGTTGGAGGAAGTGCTGCAGGAACTTTTGGCAGAAGGGAAGATTGAACTCTCCAAACGCGGCAAGTATTCCAAGTCAGAAGGAAAGTACCTCACGGGTATTTTTACCGGAAATGCCAGGGGGTTTGGCTTTGTGACGGTGGAGGGAGAGCCGCAGGATATTTTTATAGCGGAGGCGTTTGTCAATGGCGCCATGCATGGCGATAAGGTACAGATTACTTTGCAGGCTGGCAAGGCATCCACAGGAAAGCGCAAGGAAGGCGCTGTGGTAAAGGTCTTGCAGAGGGGCACGACCCAGGTGGTAGGCACTTACCAGAAAAACAAGAATTTCGGTTTTGTCGTCCCGGATAATTTGAAACTAGGACAAGATATTTTCATCCCTCTGGAACATTCTAAAGGGGCGGTGGATGGACACAAGGTAGTGGTGGAAATTACCGATTACGGCAATGAGCGCAAGAAGCCGGAAGGGAAAATTATAGAGATAATCGGGCATATCAACGACCCGGGAACGGATATCATGTCTATTGTCAAAGGCTATGATTTGCCAACGGAATTTCCACCCAAAGTATTGAAACAGGCGGAGAATGTAGGCAAGCCGGTGAGCGGCGCTGACATGGCTGGCAGAAAAGACGTGCGCAGCTGGCAGATGGTAACGATAGACGGTGAAGATGCCAAGGACCTGGACGATGCCATCACGCTGACCAGGGAGGGGGAAAATTACCGTCTGGGCGTGCATATCGCGGATGTGACCAATTACGTGCAGGAGCACAGCGCATTGGATGTGGAAGCGTTAGAGCGCGGCACCAGCGTGTATTTGGTGGACCGGGTTATCCCCATGCTGCCGCATACCTTGTCTAACGGCATCTGTTCTCTCAATGCCGGGGAGGACAGGCTGGCATTGAGCTGTATCATGCTGATTGACAAGAAAGGGAATGTCATAGAGCATGAGATTGCGGAAACCGTGGTGCAGGTGGACCGCAGAATGAGTTACACCAGCGTGCGCAAGATTCTCAAAGATAAAGATGAAAAAGAGCGCGAAGAATATAAGGAACTGGTTCCTATGTTTGAACTGATGGAGGAACTGGCGGCAATCCTGCGTGAGAAACGGAGGAAACGCGGTTCCATAGATTTTGATTTCCCGGAGACGAAAATTATTCTGGATGCGCAGGGCAGGCCGCTGGAGATTAAGCCATATGAGCGGAATGTGGCAACGCGCATTATTGAGGATTTCATGCTGATTGCCAACGAGACCGTGGCGCAGGATTTCTTTTGGCAGGAGATTCCCTTTGTGTACCGGACGCATGATACGCCGGATACTGAGAAAATACGCAAGCTCGGTACGTTTATCAATAATTTCGGCTATTCCATCAGGATTGGGCAGGAGGAGATTCATCCAAAGGAACTGCAGAAATTCTTAGAAAAGATTGAAGACACGCCAGAAGAGCCGCTGCTCAGCCGCCTGACGCTTCGTTCTATGAAACAGGCAAAATATACGGTGCAGTGTACCGGGCATTTTGGTCTTGCCACCCAGTATTACTGCCATTTTACCTCGCCAATCCGCCGTTATCCTGACCTGCAGATTCACCGTATCATCAAGGAGACGCTGCGGGGGAGGATGAATGACAAGCGGATGGAACATTACGAGAGCATCCTGCCGGAAGTGGCAGCGCAGTCCAGCGCGAGGGAACGCCGCGCGGAGGAGGCGGAGCGGGAGACCGATAAGCTGAAAAAGGTGGAATATATGTCTGAGCATATCGGGGAATTGTTTGAAGGCGTTATTTCCAGCGTGACGGCATGGGGCATGTATGTGGAGCTTCCCAATACGGTTGAGGGGATGATTCACATTAACAACCTGATTGACGATTATTACCATTATAACGAAGAAACGTATGAACTGACCGGGGAGCGGACCGGAAAGGTCTATAAGCTTGGCCAGACGATTCAGGTCGTGGCGGCAGCAGCCGATAAATTTATGAGAACGATTGATTTTGTGCTGCCGGAAGCTGCGGAAGAATTTGGGCTGGACGTTTCGCCGGAGGATATTGGCAGGTATCGGGACCAGGAATAGGAATTTGCAGCGTTGGTCCATTGTCTGCAGGAATAGGGATTTGCAGCGTTGGTTCATTGTCTGCAGGAATAAAAGGTTAGAGAGGAACAGAGATGGGGAAAGAAAGCATAAAACTCATTGCCAATAATAAAAAAGCATTTCATGATTATTTTATTGAGGATAAATTTGAGGCTGGAATCAGCCTTGCGGGAACGGAGGTCAAATCTTTGCGCATGGGAAAATGTTCCATCAAGGAATCGTTCATCCGCATTGAAAAAGGCGAAGTCATAGTCTATGGCATGCATATCAGCCCATATGAGAAAGGGAATATTTTCAATAAGGACCCGTTGCGCCCTAGGAAACTGCTGCTGCATAAATATGAAATCAATAAGATTGATGGAAAAATGACGACTAAGGGATATACGATTGTCCCCCTGCAGGTCTATTTCAAGGGAAGCCTGGTGAAAGTTGAGGTTGCGCTTGCCCGGGGCAAGAAACTCTACGACAAACGCCAGGACATTGCCAAGAAGGACATGCGCAGGGAGTCGGAGCGGGAATTCAAGGTGAAAAACCTGTATTGACAATTATTGGCAATTTGCACAAATAAGCACAAACGCCAATATCATATTTAATTCCTACCGTTTGACGCCCTAATCCTTATGATGCCAGGGTCGAATAGACCCTCTTTAGCACCTTGAAAATT
>CAJTYM010000055.1 GCA_910583835.1 uncultured Lachnospiraceae bacterium
AGAAATAAGTCTATAGGCTGTTTTGTACTTGCCTATAAACTTATTATACGAGGAGTATACAAAAATGGGATTTATAGATGAAAACTTTCCCATGTTTACCTTACATAATGAAACGCATATCTGCAATGTTATGCGGCTGATGGCTGACCTGCTGGGAGATGAAGTGCATATATTGACCAGGGATGAGGCGGCTCTGCTAATTATGTCCGCCTGCTGCCATGATATCGGGATGAGTTACAGTGGGGAGAATAAGGAAGAATTATTTAGCGATATTGACCGGTTGAATCAATATTTAGAGAACAGCCATCACGAATATGTCAAAGCTTTTTCCGCGGGGAACACCGTACCAATAGAGGAAACGGCAACAATAGATTTCAGATTTTGCGCAATATAACTGCTGTTGGCAGATATCCTGAACTTTGCTGCCTTCCGGCTGGAAAGGATAGATAAATATCCGCTGCTGGATAGATGGGGAGGGCTATCACTGGTTCCGCATTGAAGATAATGGAATCGGCATGACGGAAGAGGTTATTATCAGAAGCAATCTTGCAAATCAAGGTTTTGCCATTATATAGAGATTTGTCAAGATTAATAGAGGGAATTTATCCTTATATAGTGATGGGGGATTATTGTAAATTGCTGGCTGAGAGAGGCGATTTGGCAAAGCAGTTGGTTTTCGATACGAATGAGGGTAAGCTTTCCAACAAAAGTTTAGCAGATATAGTATTAACGAAAGAAAAATGTCTCGAGAATTTTTCGGAAGTTACTGAGGACATTGGCTGAAGATGAGGCAGAGATTTGGCGTCAATTATTAGGTATCTAACAATTTATGGATGGAAAGGGGAATGGTTATGAGATATTTTAAAGGTAGTTTGCTGTTGTTGGCGGTGGTTATGATGTGCTCTGTCTTCTGGGGAATGGGAGAAGTAAAAGCGGCGGAACCAGACTTTTTTAGGGAATATTTTGCGGATGATAATTATACCGATGAGTTATTTGATTTCAGGCTGGAATATGAGTGCAGGCTGACGATTTACATAAGGTGTGAGGAACCGGAAGATGGTTATTATGGTGATGGCATGCTTGTGTCGATAGAGGAAGAAAGTGAGTATTATGATGATATCGTTTTTGAAAAAAGTATGTATTGTGCAGGAAGCTATCAAAAAACAATTACCTTAGAAGCCGGAAAATATTCACTGTACATTATGAGCGACGTGCCATATTATATCTCTCTTTCGGGAGCATATTACCCGGAACTGTCAGAGGATGATATTACCTTGGAGGAGGGCAAGAGCAAAAAACTCAAAGTAAATGGGACAAGAAGTGGCGTGAAATGGTCCAGTTCAAAGAAATCAGTGGCAACGGTCAATAGTAAGGGTGTTGTAAAAGCGAAAAAACCGGGTGAGGCTGTTATCACTGCGAAATGCGGGGAATATACATTGGAATGTGATGTTACCGTGGAGAAGAAGCCAGCGACATATAAAGCAATTGCCAAGAAGATGAAAGCTTTTGCCAAGAAGAACAGGAATTATAAATTTAAAACGATAAATGCAGGAAAAAAGTGCAGGCTTTATGCGTGCGATGCGGGAAGGATTACGGAGGATTCAACCTTTTATAGCGATGGCTGCGCTATGGTTTCATATATATATCCGTATATAGAGTTAGTAAAAAAGGGCAACAATAAATCTGAAATACGGTTAAGGCTTTACGGTGAAATGTACGAGTTATCATTAGATGGCGGTACTTCATTATATTGCGGTGATTTTTATTTGTCTAATGCAAATAAGAGATGGCGGTTGAACATGAAAAATACATATGCAAGAAACTCAGTAAACTATTCACCGCGTTGTTATGAGGGCAGAATGCAAGGATATGCCACAATTTCTACCACGTCAAAATTGGAATTATCAAAGCTGAAGAAGTTTAAAACGATGTTAGGGCAGAAATCATTATGTGTGCGGCTTAACAGTTATTTTGGTGCATATATGGAAAGTTATTTATCAGCCGCAGAGAGAAAAAATTGGTCTAAGTTATTAAAAGAGTATCAGGCGCTGTTAAAAGAATATTGATTGAAGACGGAATATGAGATAACATAAATGGCAGATAAAATGGGAAGGAGTATACGGTAATGGGGACAAAAATAATCTGGGATATATTAAGCAACACTGGCACATTGGCTACGATTGAAACCAGGGTCAGGGAAGAAGTTTCAAACAGGAAAAGCGAATTTTACGAAAAGGAACTTCAAAATATTGATGTTAAGATAAAAGAAAAGATGTTAGATGATGTAAAAGATTCTGTACTGGAAGAGAGATTGGACAGATACATAACAGAACATGCCGCTGAGTTCAAGGCAAATTCCATTTTTTCTTATGAAGAAAAACAGGAGTTTGTCGAAGATTTTCTTCAGCAATATTTAGACCTTTTGCCTTACAGAAATACTGTACAAGAAGTATTAACATATTATTTAGAAGAATTAGAAAAAATAATTTTGAAAATTATGCCGGTTGGGCAAAATTTACTATATAACGAGGTGAAAAATGTTTCACAAAAAGTAGATAAACTGGCAGAGAATCACAAGCAGGAGGACGTGGCAAATAAACTGGCACAGGAGCGCAAGCAGGAAGACGTGGCGATTCCCGAAATTCATTTAGCAAATGACATGTATTGCCGCAGTTTTTCAGAACCGCTTTTTCTGCATAAAAATGAAAAGGGCACCAGCGTTTGCCTGAAAAATCTGTTTGTCTTGCAAAAGTATGATATCATGGGGCGAACCATACTTGAAAGACAAGATAATCTGAAACAGTACTTGAAAGAATTTTTAATTGAGGAGGAGAGATGGTTTCTTTTTATTGAGGGCGATGCCGGATGTGGAAAGAGTTCCCTGGTGTCTTATCTGAATTACCATTATGAGAATCAGGATGAAACGGGAAAAGAAATATTCGATGACAAAAAACTAATCACTGTGCGGCTCAGGGATATGCCTATAAAAAAGATAAGGGAGACAGGGGACTTTGTACAGGGGATACTTGATTATCTGAAAGCCAAATCCATTCGTCAGGTGGAACAGGTTTATCCCCAGGCAGTGCTTCTGCTGGATGGGTTCGATGAGCTTTGTATGGTAGAAGGCATGGGAGAGAGGGCAGAACGGTACATCTATGATTTGCATAAGTTTCGGAATTATAAAATCATAATCACAACGCGTCCAATGTATATTGATATTGCGGGGTTTGATTTACCCAAATCCCATATTTTACTGAAACATTTGGATAAAGGGCAGAGAGAACAGTGGATTCAAAAATATGAAGGAGACTGTGGTCAGATTGTTGACAATGAGAAGAAAGATTTTTTGAACAGAATCTCGGAGGAGGATGCATTTGGCATTTGCGATACGCCGATGGCGCTTTATATGTTAGCTGCAGGGCGAATTACCCATGAAGCGCTCTGTAATGAGTGGGCATTATACCATCAGATATTCTACAATGAGCTTAGCAAGACAGAATATAACCAGATGTTCCCCAATGAGAATTACGATTATGAACATGAAATCATAGAACACCGAGATGTAATATATCAGATTAGCGAAGAGATTGCATATCAGATGTTCTGCAATGGCAATAGCAAATTATACCTCTTGAATGATGAATTGCAGGACCTTGTAGAGAAAGTCGGTATAAAAAAGGCGGAGACAAAAGCAGTCGTTGAGCGGTGCTATGCATTGTGCGGCTACTGGAAAGCCGATACGGAAAAAGGCATGGTAGAGTTTTACCACAATAATATGCGTGATTTTTTCTTATGTGAGAGCATTATGCGCAAGATGAATAAAATATACCGTTTATGGTGTGAAAGTAAGAAATATAGCCTAAATGATGTAGTTAAGAAATTATGTTTGCTGTTCCAATATGGAGAACTGGAGACAATGGTCTGTAAATTTATACTGCTGCGCACCATGTACCATAAGGAACACAGCATGTGGGATGATTTTTATGAATTGGAGAACCGGTATAGAAAGCTGCCGGAATTGATGCAGTATATGCTGGTCAACGGACAAGCATTTCATTTTAGCGTTGACCTAAATCCAATTAACACGGTGTGCAATGTATTATCCTGCCTGATTCAGGTATACCGACATATTTATGAGCCAATGTTAGAAGAGGAAGAGAAAATAGAGTGGTGGGAAAATATGGAGGTCATCAATTATAGTGGCACACTCAGGCGTATATTTAAACACATTTTTATCAAAGTGCCGGTCACGCTCCAATATGACAGCAGTATCACGTTGGCAAGCAAGGGAGATTTTTCCCATATAGATCTGCATAGCTGTGATTTGAGAAATGCAGGGTTTGCAGATGCTTCTTTAGAGTATGCTAATTTAAGCGACACGGTCCTAAAAGGCTGCGATTTTCAAGGGGCCAATTTATATCATGCAAAATTGGAAAATGCAGAGTTATATTATACGAATTTGAAAGATGCGGATATGCGAGAATGCAATTTGGGAGGGGCTGAGATAAGAGAAAGTGTTTTTACAAATGCGAAGTTGGAGGGGGCAAGATTGCCTAATCATTTTTCTTCTAGGAATCAAAGTGAGCAGTTGGTTCATATGAGAGAATTGGGTTATATCTGAAAGTGGGATAAAATTGATATAGGTTAAAATAATTCGCTCTTTTCCGGCTCCGGCCTCGTTGGCAGAAGAAGCAAAAAAAGCGAGCGGAAGGTACGATAAGCCAGACGTAATACAAAGGTTAATAAAGGATTTTCATAATAAATGTTATATTTTTGAAATGAAAGAAGTGCAGGATCCTAATATAGAACATTTATTGCCCCATAAAAATGGTAAGTATCCTCAGAGAAAATTTGACTGGGAGAATTTGTTTTGGTCGTGTGCCCATTGTAATGGAATTAAAAACAATCATGAATATGATGAGGGAATTTTGGATTGCTGTAAGCAAGACCCGGAAAAATATTTAAATTTTCTGCTTGAGAACAATGATGTAAGAATCGATGTGGCAGACCAAGATGATGAAATTCAAAAAAGGACGGCATTACTCATAACAGAGACTTTCTCCATAAAAAATACAGGGATGAGAACTTATACCAGTGATAAACGCTTGAGGTTGCTTCAGAAAGAAATGAATGTGTTATACAAGCAGCTGGAGAAGATACATAAAAATCCGAATAGTAAGGTAGCTATGATGACAATCCGCAGTTTATTAAGGCGTGAATCTGCATTTGCAGCTTTTAAAAGATGTTATGTGCGCGAACATGCCGCAGAGTATCCTGATTTACAGAAGTATGTGGAATTAGAGAGGTAGTGTAAATAAGTTTGTGCTATTTTTGAACTACATCTTCAATTTTTCTGATATGATTTTTTAATACCATATTTATATACTGACTGAAGGATCTGTCATCTTCTTCTGCCAGTTCTTTTGTTTTTTGAATAATATCTTCATCTAGTGTAATGCTGACTTTATTTTTTAGTGGTTTCATATTTGCCGCCTTTCCATTATAATATACCACTCTCTGCGAAATTATATTGAAAAGTAGGATAAAAAATGATAAAATAGTATATTATATTCAGAGAGGGTGAAGGAAAATGAGAAATGATAAAATTTTAGATAGGATATTCAGAAATTTTGATAGGTTGGCGGATGAATATATTGATTTGCCAGAGACCATTGAGGCTGAAAATAGATTTTGGAATTATATGGATGAAAAATACTTTGCCAATGAAAAAAATAAAGAGAAAATGAATTTTGAGAAAATTTTCTATGAAGTAGGGCTTTATAAGGAAAGACAAGGTTTTTTATATGGATTCAATTATGCCCTTGAATTGCTTGGAAAGAATACTCCTTTATGATAAGAACATATAATAAAATTCCTATCATAAAGGAGTTATTTTTCCAAACAATGTCTACCGAATCTTAACTTTTTTGGAGCGGAAGCTGCTGGTGTAAGTCTTTCCTTTGTAAGTCTTAAATGCTTTCACGGTAAATGTATAGGTTGTGCCGGATTTCAGCCTTGTCTTTGTGTAGCGGGTGGCTTTAAGGCTCTTTAATTTCTTCCAGGACTTCTGTTTATTGGTCTTGTAATATACGGTATAGCCCGTGGCGCCTTTTACTTTGTTCCATTTGAGGGTTGCCTTTTTCTTGCCTGGCGTCACCTTGAAATTAACGGCGTTCGGCGCAGTAGCCGTATATACGGAAGCATACGTTTCGCTGAGTACCTGTTTCCCATCCTGGGACTGGGTATAAGCTTTGACGGCAAAACGGTAATTTGTGCCTGCAGCCAGTCCTTTCACGGTATAGGCGGCAGTGTTTTTGGTAAGCGTTGCCTTGGTGTCCCATTGCTTTTTAGAATTGTTGTACTGATAAATGATGTAGCCCTTTGCCTGAGGAATTTTCTTCCAGGACAGTTTCACGCTCTTAGCAGCAGAAGCGGAAGCTTTCAGCCCGGTGACATTGGAGATGGTTACAGGAGTTTCAGGAGTTTCGGGTGTCTCGGGCGTCACGTCCATGATTTTTTCTATTTCTTTGTAAATATCGGCGGCGGGCTGATAGCCTAAAGTAAGATGACGTATTCTGTCATTCTTGTCAATCAGCACGATATATGGAAACGTGCCGCCATTGTGTCCGTAGAGGCTGAGATAAGATAGCGCAAAATTAAAATTAAGACCTGATTCATCATGGCAGAATGAGATGCCTTTTCCGGCAAAGTTCTGTGCAAATTTTCTGGTATCATCCAGAGAGTTGCCCATCACGTCGGCAAAGATGATACGGATATCCTGGCGGCCGGCCCAGCTGCTTTCGTAAATCTCCTGCAAGGTAGCGTTTGTAATGCCGCAGAAGACATTGCCGAACAGAAGGACAGTAGTTTTGGTAGGGTCGGCTTTGGTGGAGACAACCGTATTATCTATGGTTTTCAGTCCATAGGCAAAATTTGCAAAACCGGCATCTGAGCCTGAGGGCGGCGGTGTGGTTTCGCCGCTGCTGTCCCCAGTGAGTTTATTGATTTCTGTTAAGAGCTCATCGGCAGTCTTTGGCCCTGTCAGCAGAGTTTGCGCTTTGTTGTCTTTGTCAATCAGTACAATCATTGGCAATTCTACGCCGTCTCTGAGGTTGATGCCAAAAAGTGCAGCATATTTGTACATGGCATTATTGACATCGACAATCGTATCGTCATAACAGAATGTCATATCCGGGCATTGATAGCCTTGCTCATATGCCAATACTTCTTCCTGGGTATGGCCATTGATTTCTGCGAAGATTACCCGGATATCGGAACGTTTTACCCATTCACAGGAAGAAACGCTGCTCAGGGTGCTTCTCGTGTAGCCGCATTTTGTGTGTCCGAACACAAGGACTGTAGTCTCGTTGGCATTGGCTGTCGTGGAAATGGAAGTGCCGCCGGTAGTTGTAAGTGTGTAGGCGGGGTTGTCGTAGCCGGCTGCCTGTGCCGTTGACCCTGGAGCGAAACTTAGCAAGGGGACGAGAAGCAGCGTAACCAATGCCAATAAATGCAGTACATGTTTGCGGTAGAAATTTTCTTCTTTCATAATGGTTCTCCTTTCAGGTAGTGCATATTTCAATCTCTGGAGGAAGTTTCTCAGAAACGAAAAATATGCAACTTTAAATTATAATAACATATGAACCGCTGCCGCACAATGCTACGCAGCTTATTTTTGGCCTTAATTTACAGGTTTCTATGGGCTGTAATTTTGAGGATGTAGGAATGGGTCGGAAAAATGAACTGGAGAAAAGATTCATTTGGAAAAGAGAGACAGACTGACAAAATATGACAATTTACGACAAAATTGTTTTATAGAATAAATAAAGATATCTAACACAATGCAAGTTAAGTATTTGATATGTAAGATACGGTAAGATACAGTAAGAAATGAACAGTGAGAGGAACAGGGTAAAAGGATGGCTCAGGAAAAAGTATATTGGCTGCTGGATTGCAGGTTTGATTTTCTGCTGCCTTCGTTTATACAGGAAACTGGGGTGCGAAAAAAGGATATCGTTTTGGTAAATTCCTATCACGGCAAGTCAAGAGCTGGCTGGAATAAAATATGTATTCCCTTTGAGACGAAACAGTCCGTGGTGCAGATGGAGCCGGACGATATGAACCGTCTTTTTGCAAGGCTTTTGCCCTTAGATGAGAGAGCAGCCATTATTTCTTTTAGCGGTGCAGGATTGCCGCAAAATGAGAATCTGTTTTTCCTGACTGCGACCGGAAAAACTGCAGAGACATGCAATGACAAATGGTGGCAGTATAACCAGTTTGCCAAAATACAGGTTCCGACTCCCAAGACATACTTGTATCATGGATTTTCGGCAGTTCGGAATCAATTAGATAATTTGATAGAGAAACATAAGAAGCTGATAATCAAGAAGCCGTCTTTGTCAGGTGGGTATCAGATGTCTGTCCTATCCTCGGAGGAAGATTTCAAACGTTATTGGGCGTGTACGCAAGAGGAGGATAACGGACAAGAACTGCTGTTAAGTGAATATATCCCCCATCGGCAGTCGTTTGCATCCATGGGAGTGGTCCGCAGAGAGGGAGGAAGCGTTTTTATCCCCATCATAACAGAGCAGGTGCTTTACCGCCAGACAGCGTACGAAGGGCTGCTGTTCCCGGCTTTTCTGGGCGAAGCGCACAAAAGGCAAATCCGCCAGATGACGGAGAAGATTGGCAAGATGTTAGGCGAGAATGGATATTATGGTTTTTATAATGTGGATTTCGTCTTGGCAGAAGACAATCAGCTTTATGCAGTTGAAATTAATGCGAGATGGGGGTTTTGCACAATCTTAGCAGCCTGTATGTATGGAAAGCATTTCTGGAAGGCTGTGCAGGGAATCGGCACGGAAGAGATACGGTATCCGCAAAAGCGCTTAGCCATCGGCAAAATTAAAGCCAAAATGGGCAGGACGTATGCGGGGCTGGAGTCGTATTCCTCGATAACGGAATGGTTTGAAAGGGAGGAAGGCAGTTTTCGCACCTTCTTTTGCGGGACGGATGAACCGGAGAAGTTTGTGTATGGAAGTTATATAGGGTTGTTTGGCGAGTTTTTTGCAGAAGAAGAGAACAGGATGGAGGTTTTGGAGAAGTTCTGGGGGAACTGTATGGGATATTAAAGAATAGGATCGTATAGGAGTATAGTTGAAAATGAGAAAAAAGACATTGACATTTATGTACATTGGAGAATCTCACGGATTTCATAAACAGAAATTCAATTTTTCAACGAAAGAATCATTTGATGTAAGAACAGAGGATGACGGCAAAATAATTTTAAGGGAAGAGATATGTAAGAAAAAGTTGTCAGCAGAATTTTGGGGTAAGGACATTTTGGAAGTCAACCTCTTGGTAGGAGAAAATGGGGCAGGGAAAACAACGGTTATGCGTTTCATCTGTCAATGGATTTGTCAGCTCTCCCATAAACAGTTTCCCGTAGAAACAGGAATTCTAGTTTTTAAGAATAATAATGATTTTGCATATATTGCTTTCTCGGAAAGAAAGGAAATGCCAATTTTTACAAATATTCGTAAGATGGAATTGCATGAAAATGGGTATTTTTCAGATTTTTTTGAGGATATCCAGCTTATCTATTGCTCTAACACGATGACAGAACTGAAGATAGCCGGTTATGATATGTTTCAGGACTGTTCGTTGCCTTGCAGGCTGCGGCAAGCAAATGCCAATGGACATGTGATGGGGGAAGATATTACGGGAAATTTTGAACACTATGAATTTGACAGGCAGATTAATGTTGCCTTAGAAGATGAGAAATTTCCGATTGATTATATTTTAATGGAAATCCACACATATTCGTTCAATGAATTAGACGGTTTGCTGTCACATCATAAAAAGGATATGCAGGGAGAATTTCATGAACTTATGGAAAGCATGAGTGATAACGGAGCAAGTGATTCCCAAGAAGATTTGCTGAAGAACAGGTTGTTGTATGCACTATTTATGGGCTTGATTATTAAGATGTTAAAATGGGGGAAGAAATATCGGGACAATGACAGGAATCAGGTTGAGGATAGATTAGAGAAGATATTTGTAGATTATATTATTAAAATTATACAGAACAGGGGAAAAAACTTAAAAGATTTTTTAAAAGATTTTTTTAAAGAGTTGTTTGACGAATGCCATAATTCTTACCAGAATAGCATACACAGAGAAGACTACGGAAGTTATTGGGAAGATATAGGCGGTTATGTGAATCAAGCGATGGATTTTATTGGAAATAAGGGAGATAATCAATTTTTTAAGGGCTGGGCAGCACAGACAGCGACAGATAAAACAGAGGGGGAGACGCATGCATGGATAATAAATTTAAAAGAGAATAAAGAAAATTTTACAAGTTTCTGGAAAGTTTACTATCCAATAGCTTCTCGTCTGGAAAATATTCATTTCAGCTGGGTTGCAAGCAGCGGGCAAAAAAGCTGGGCAGAGTTATTCTCAGAATTAAAGAGAAATAAAGATTCTATACCTCAATTTCCTGAATGCAGCAAAAATATATGGTATTTATTGGATGAACCTGATAATACATTTCATCCAGATTGGAAAAGGAAACTGATAAATGAAATCGTAACAGCTTTAAGCGATGGCTGTGGGAAAAAGCAGGTTTGGATTTCGACCCATTCGCCGATTATGCTTTCGGATATGCCAGGACAGGCAGTTACCTGCCTGAAAAAAACCTCTGAGGGAAATAAGGAGGTTGAAGATAGGAGGAAAGATACCTTTGGGCAGAATATCTATGTCTTGTATAATGATGCTTTTTTCCTTCAGCATGGTGTGATAGGAGAGTTTGCAAGCACTAAAATTAATAAGGCGGTTAAGGGGCTTGGAGACATAGAAAAAAAGCTGATGGATATGTATGGGCAAGGTAAGCAATCGGAGGAAAGCCTTGAGGAAATAGTTAATGAAATTGTGGAGTATGAAGAAACTGCCGATTTATTGGCAGAACCATTATTTGGCACACAGATAAAGCGTTATCTGAAGAACTGTAGTAGATTATTGGAGCGAGTAAAACAGAGTGATAAAAATAAACATTGAGGATGAAGCAGAATATTCTCGTTTGCGCAATGAGTATTTGAAGAGGATTTCTAAATATGTAAGGTTTAATAAGGAGGATATTGTACCAGAAGAGGTATCTGAAAAGAGTAAAGATGACAAGGAGGATTTAACAAAAAAAACGGCAAATGAGTTAAAAAATAAATATACGAACTTGTATAATTATCTGTTCGATAAGGGCTCGGATGAAGTTAATAAAGAAAAGTTACGATGTCTGCTCGCAGGGCCGGAGGAGATGCCGCGCAGTTTTGGTGGCTGTGGCGAGAAACAGACAATGCTGGAATGCCTGGATGGAATTATTGCTGCCTGCTCAATACCGGAAGAATCAGAGAAAGAGGCAGCGACAGCGGCGCGAAAGTGCTGCCAGACAATATTTAATTATGACAGGTTTGTAAAAGAGCAGGATGATGCTTATTGGCTGTTAAGAAATTTGCATGTCAGGGTGTGCCCATATTGCAACCAAATATATACAGTAACCCTACCTTCCCCAGAGGAACTGCGAGAGGGGGAAATTTTTAAGACAACCCGGGCAACGTTTGATCATTTTTACAGTAAATCAGAGTATCCATATCTTGCAGTAAGCTTGTTTAATTTAATTCCAAGCTGCAGTGTATGCAATAGCAATAAATCGAATAAAAAAGAAAAAATAATATACCCCTATGACCAGGAGTTTGGCAAAAATGCCGTGTTTCGGGTTATTCCAGATTTTTCACAGGAGGAACCAGAAAAGGAGGGCAATATTCTAAACTTCCTCTGTGGGCAAAGCGATTCGTTTTACATAAAATTTATGGGGAAGGAAGACATTTATTTAAGCAGTGACCTTCGTGTGGAAGAAAGGCTGTCCGGGATAGAGGACGCGGAATTGCGGGAACGGATAATTACCTCTATCGGTAGGTTCAAGCTGGAAGAAATATATAAGGAGCATAAGCAGGAAATCAGGGATATCCTGCGGAACAGATATTATTTTGATGAAAACTATGTAAAGACGGTAATTTGTCCTATGCTTAGGGAAAAGATGGGAGAAAATAAGAAAGATTCAGATGAGGTTGATAGAATGGCAATGGATATGCTCTTTTTTAGTAATATACGTGTAGAAGAATGGGGGCAGCGTCCATTATCTAAGTTAGTATCTGATATTTTGGAACAGTTATCGGAACTTTCATAAAAATACAACGGAGAAAGAGAGGAACAAATGAATACGCAGATGGAAAATAGTGAGATACTTAAGATTTTATCGGAACTGCTTGCCATGGAAGTAGAGGCAGAACCGATGGTGGATGAAGAGGAATGTTTTGTGGAAGTTTCCATGCCGGAACCGTTAGAGGAACATATCTTAACTTACCGTTATCGGGTTGAGGATAGTGGAGAGATACTGGTAGAAAAATGGGAAAATGGCAGTGTGGTTGGCACAGCGCGCAAGACGTTTCGGGAGATTGTCTGGAGAAGCTGCCGGCTGGGGCGGGTTTGCGCCAGATACAAGGAGCAGTATGAAGCCTGGCAGAAAGAAAACAATGGCATCCCATATATTGAGACCAGAATCAATGACGATACGGATGGCAGGCCGGAACGTTCTTTTGCATTTATCAGAAGTTTCTGGGAACAAGACTTAGAGACAGAGCCGGAAAGCAACCGGAATCTGCGGCTGCTGCTGGCGGAATATGGATTGGGGAAGAGTTCCTATTGTCAGGGCATCCGTTCCTATGTGGCAGAGGAGATTAAGGAACCGTTTTTAGCGGGGAGGGCATCCTTTCCCTTTGTGTTTGACTTAAACCGCTTTCGCAGCGGAGATTTTGATAAGTTTATTGAGACGGAATTGTTCGGCAGCTATAAGGTAGCGATGGTCTATTCGGTGTTTGAAAAGTTATGCCAGCAGGGAATCTTCATGGTCGTACTGGATGCCTGGGATCAGATGCGCAGTGCACGGCAAGTGCCGCAGGTCAAACAGGATTTGCAGCAAATGCAGTCTCTGTGGGAGAAGAGGGGACGTGCCCTGATTACATGCAGGCGTTCTTTCTATCAGCAGCAGTTGAAAATCAAGGGAAACCTGTTGCAGAATGTCAGGTTATATAAGCTAAATGGGTTTGACCAGGCGTCTGTAATAGATTATTTAAATTACAAGAATGAAGAACAACAAGGAAAGGAAGAAGAGCCGTTGATTCCTGATGTGCCTGCATGGATTGGCAGACGTTGGGAGATGAACAGCGATATCTTTGAAAAGCCCTTGAATCTGCGGCTGCTCGTGCGGCATTTCAAGGCAATTTCTGCCAAAATTGATTTTGAAAGAGTCAAAGTTGGAACATATCACTTTTTGGAGATTGTGTTTGAGGAGTGGAAGCAAAAGAATCATATCACTGAAGAAGGGTTTATCAAGGAACTGATCTCCCAGACCTTGTATTCCGGGTTAAACCGCAGCATTTCCCTGACGCAATACAAAAAAGCCATTGGAGAGGAACGGCAAAATTGGGCTATCCAGGTGTTGGAGGATTTTGATTTTGTAAAAATTGATTATCAAGAAGACAGGATGGAGTTTTGTCTGGCGGCGTTTCAGGAATTTATATGGGCAAACTTTGCCTTACAGGAGTTACAGGCAGAACCTGGCATGGATTCCTCCCAGACCTTGATTCGGGATTATCTCTTAATCCGCGAGGTAAGGGAATGGATTTGTACGATGTTGGAAAAAGAGGAAGAAAAAGAGTTTGACTTCCTGCGAAAGCAGCTTGAATATGTGAAACTTAGGAAGCACAGCGAGGTCGGATATTGCGGATCCAATGCCTTGACGCTGCTCTGCGACCTGATACCACGTTATAAGGAACAATGGGAAAACGTAAAGGTGGATTTGTGGCGCAGACCTTTGCGAGGAGCTGATTGCCGGGGCATGGATTTAGCGGGGGCGGACTTCCATGGTTCGGATTTAGCGGGGGCGGATTTCTCTTATGCGAAGCTGGAAGGGGCAAATTTCCGCGGAACGGACCTGGCGCAGACCGTATGGGGCGAGCATGGGCAGATGAAAAAATGTGCGTTTTTGAATCAGAAGGATACTCTGTGTGTGGTGGCTGGGACAAAAAATGGTGGTGTGCTCACCTACCGAATCAATGATAAGAATCAAACTGTTATGAATATACAAGATGATGTTATCAATGACCTGGCAGGCGATCGCGGCGGCATTTATACCGCTTCTTCCGATGGCTGGGTCGGTTATATTGATAATAATGGAGAACTGAGGAATGTATATATTGCCCACAGCGGCCTGCAGTCAATTGCCCACACGAATAATGAGAAATGTGTTTATGTGGGGGCAGAAAATCAGGAGATATACCGTTATAACTGGAATACAGGAAACAGGCATAGAATAAAAGTGGAGGGTAGCTTAGGGAATGGCGAGGACAGGATTTCGGATATCCATTATTATTCCAATGAAAAGGGGGAAAGTTTCGTTGCCTATACATTGGGCGATAGACGGCTTCTGGAATTAGTGAAATTAACAGGAAAGACCAAAGGAGAAGTCATTGGAACAGGGATGTTACGCACGGAACATTTACAATTCGATGATATCTGTTTTGCCGGAGACAGGCTGATTTATTCTGTTATTGGTCGGGGTGTGTTTGGCATGTCGGTGGTAGAAGTGATTGGCGAGATTCCGGAAGAAGAACTGTTACTGGATAGGCAGAGTATTTTAAATCTTCCGGCTGCGGAGAAATTTTTCCTGAGTTGGGCCGGCGAGAAGGAGAGATTGCTGGTGGCGGCAGAGAACAGCCATGACAGACAATATGATGTATATGAGGTGAATTTGGAGGAGCAGCAAAGAGATTATCAGCCAATAGATATGGAGTGGAAGTTTAAGGATTATAAATATAAACCAGAAGCAGAGCAGATTAAAGGATTCAGCGTATCGGAGAATGGTGAATATCTTGCGTTCTCAGGCGCTTATCTATCTGTGTTTCAGAATAGTGATTCCTATTATACCCTGACAGGAGAACCAATTGAGGCTAAAATATCATGTGAGGGAGCCGATTTTTCCAATAATATTGGATTAAGTAAGTATAATACCGATTTTTTACAGGCACGTGGCGCAGTTTTTGAGAATGGAGGGAATGAAGATGAGTAAAAGTAATTTTGGGTACTGGAAAGAAGTCGTTGGATTGGAGGAATATGATTTTCCGCATCTGATTAAACTGGATGAAGCGAATATTCGTTTGGCGAGGATTGCGCAAAGCCGTGTCAGCGAAATCCGCAAAGCGATTGCGACAAACAGGTTGGTGGATATTCAGGTACAGCCCGGCTGGGGTGCAACAACCCTTTTTCGTTATATGGCAGATAATGTCAAAAATAATAAACTGAATCTTTCCGTGCTGTTTGATTTTGAAAAAGATAATTTTCAGGATAGCGACCTTTCAGAGAAAGACTTTATTTTTCAGGTCAAATGGAAACTGGCGAATGGGATACTGGATATTATGCTGACCCATGCCTTGCAGGAATGTTATATGTTTGAGGTGTTCAAGTTCGAGGATACAGGGGAGAAGCCTTGGAGAGCGTATATGCGTGAGAAGCGGCGGGAACTGAATGAATGTATGGGCAACAGCAAGCGGTTTTATGAGAGTTTTCCATTCTTCGCAGACATGGAGATTACAGAGTGTGTGGATTATTTCTTAAAGAATTTCCAGATTCAGACTATTTTTATGTACCTGTTTCCAAGAGAGGCGGATGAGGATGATGTCTTGGATTTTACGGGAATTATAAAAAATATCTTTGATGGCAAGCAGGTAGCCCCTGCGGCAATCCGTGAGGTATTTTTTCTTACGCCTAAAATGTTTCAGATGATGAGGCAATGTTATGAGCGACCATATATGCACATTCAATACCAGCAGTATTCTGCCGCGGAGATTTATGGCATGCTTGTGAATACATATAAGCTGTCGGATAATACAAGCGCTACGATTAGTGATGTGTTTGAGCAGGATTTTATTTCTTGTGTGTACGATAAAACGATGACCTTAGATGAAATTATGAAACAGGTGGAAACGAAAATCATCTCCGTTCTGGAGTGTGAAAAATATGAGGTACCGTATAAGCTGACAATGAAAAAATACAATAAGAAGACGGAGGTAGAGAACGAATGATTACCAATAAAGATTTAAAAATGTGCAATGAGCAGATATTTTCTTACTCTGCAGCGTACCAGGTTCCCTTTTTTGGCAGGGAAAGCGCTATTGAAGAGATGCAGGAATTAAACAAAAATCTGAATCCGGCTGAGACGTTGGTTATTTCACAGCCCTTGGGAACGGGCAAGACATTCCTCGTCAATTATATGATTAGCAGCGGGAAACTGGAGGTTCCCACGGGGGCTTCGTTTCTGACAGTCCGCGGCATCACGGAGGAGCCGGAGAGCATGGAAGCCTTTCCCGGCGATACTTTGGTTGTGGACGAGGCAGATATCAAAACAACTGCAAAGAAATTAGTCAAAGGGTTGGGTATGCTGGCAGAGTATCTTGAGAAAAGCGGCAGGAAAGCCATTTTGCTGGGCGACTATTCATTGAAAAATCCAAATATTAGCGGGGAATTAGAGAAGACGGTCTCACTGATGAAATTCGGGGATATGGATAAAGCATTCCTGAAAGGTGTGTTGGTGGAACGGTTTCAACATTTTCTTGAATTGGAAGAGTTTCAGATTGAGGAGGTAATGGAGGAGGAATTGCTGGATTATCTGGCTCCGGAATGGATGAAGTCTGTCAACAGCTTTCGCGGAATGTTTTCTTTACTGCAGCAAGTGGTGGCAAATGAAAAATATGTCCGTCATAATAGTGAAAAGGCTTATCTTACTGTAGAGATGGTTCGTGATTTTCTTTGCAATGATGATGATATGCAGTTAGATATAGAACAAAGAAAGTTTTTTGAATTATTTTGTGACTATATGAAAGAAATGTATCCAAAGGGAAATGGAATTACGACTGGATTTAAGGTTGAGGAATTGTATGGTCTGGCAAAGAATGGTGGAATAGATAAGAGTTTACAGGAATTTGCAGAAGATATCCTATATCCGTTTGCAACTGCCGACTTGCTGGTATCCACAGGAGTTCCTGAGTATGAGGGCAGAGGCAGTTCCTTTGTCCGGCGTCCTGCGCCCTACGTGCCTTCATTGCGCCTATTGCTTTCCTTAATGTGATTATCTGGATAAGGAGATGGTGTGGAGATGGAAGATAAGATTGTATCTTATGCATTGTTGTTCAGTGGGAGCAAGAGGTCAGATATTAAACTGTTATACCGTCTGATATACCAGTTGATGGACTGTATTTCACAGGAAGAGATTGTAGATATGGATGAGTTTTCTTTGCTTGTGGAGGAAGCAGCAGGAAAGCGGCCTGTCTCTGTAAACTATGCCAAAGAACTGCTGGAAACTGCCAGATGTTTTGTCTTTGATGGAAAAACCTGGGGATATAACAAATCGTTACATCTGGGAAATGGGAAAGTATCCTGGGAGCAGTTTCAGGAATTGTTTCAAGGGGAAAAGAGCGTCCGCAAAGCAGAGGGGAAGATGGACGCGCAAAAGGCTGCCATCATTCTGGGCATAGAATGGTGTGTGCATATGGTGCAGCTGGCAAAGGAAAGCGGCATGGAGGGATTGCCGGCATTTCTGCGGTGTGGCAGGCAGGACAGCCTGATTGGGAAAAAAGTGGCTGGTACGGCAACGTCCGATGCATTGTCGCTCTTATGCAATGGCATAGATTATATCAAAGAATGCGAGATAGAATCTGAGGTGTTGGCAAGCAGCTTTGCGTTCCTGGTGGAACAGGTGTTAAATTGCCAGCACAGAGAGGAAGGCTGGGATAAGGGCGGGTTTTTCCCCCTGGAGGACCAGCCGGAGGCGGCTCATCCCACGGTGGATGCCACCTGTCTGGCAATCATGGCATTGTGTGATTTCTATGCCAACCGCAGTTCGTTGGAAGAGAAGCTGCATGTGCTGGTCGGCACAGAAGGCAGCGAGATTGAGGATGCGGTGTTATCGGGGCTAGATTTTCTGTTTCGTATGCAGCAGCCCATGGGCAGTTATGGCATTTATCAGTATGAGCAGGAGTATCCCGATGGCATCCATTTGGACCAGGAATGTGAGACGGGAACTGCAGAGCCGAACGAGAATTGTACCAGGATGGCGCTCTCCGCCATGGGTGTGAGCAAAGGCAGCGGGATATTTGACGCGCGGGAGCGGTTTGAATTATATGGGACATGCAGCGAGGTTATCCAGAAATCATACAGCTATCTGAAGAATCATCTGGCAGAGGACGGCGAGGTCTCAGTATGGGCGCCCTATTTTGGGACGCAGGTGCGAAATTATCCCTATGCGGATATGGTCGTAAGCGCGGCAAGGGTATGCCGTTCGATGATACCGGTGTGGTGGCAGTGTGAAGCGGAAAGGGAACAGATAAAGAAGTATTATGCTGATTTCCTGGCATTTTGGAAGCAGGAAGGGAGAAACAGAAACGGCGGGATAGGGAAATATACGTTTAAGACGCCTGGCAAAGAGAAATATTCCGTGGGAACATATACGTGGCAGAGTTATGCGGATATGATTGCGGCTTTTACGGTCTTACAGGGCTACAACCTGTTTGGCATGGCATTGGATAAAGAAGCATGGAATTTACTGGAAGATGTAGTACGTGAGACCATAGAACTGCAGCATCCGCATGGGCACTGGAATGCACCCAGAAGCACTAATCCATTCTGCGCAGTCACCCTGGCAGCCATTGAACTGCTGAAAGAATACCGGATAGCAAAGGAATTGGAATGATGGAATATACAGAACTGAAAATCCGTTTAATGCAAGAAGGCGCTGTCTTTACAGATAACGCCAAAGCCCATATGTGCAAGAACAAGTTCGGTCAGATAGTTGTTCATGATTATGCCACGACCGGCGGAGTGGTTGTAGAGTTGGCAGGTCAGGTTTATGTAAATGTTCCTGTGAAGTACGAAGATACGCCGTTTTGCATTGATTACGCCCAGCAGCGGTTTGTGCTGACGGTGGATGGGCAGGCGGTGGCAATCTCGGTGAACATTATGCCAGCGCCGCAGTTTGCTTTGAATAATGTTCTTCTGGAGAATGGCACACCAGTGCGTGATCTGGTGATGACACATGCACATAGGCTGCGCATATCGCCGATACATGGCTGCAGTTACCATTGCCAATTCTGTACCTGTAACAGACAGAATTATCTTGAGATACCGTGTGAGTATTTGGATCAGGCAGTGCAGATAGCCTTATCAGACCCTAATACTTCTCCCGAGCATATCCTGATTAGCGGCGGTACGCCGGAAGCTGACGAAAGAACGTATCAATATATGAATGAAGTTTATAAATATTTTCCTGAGAAATACCCGGATTATGAATTTGACGTGATGCTTTCTCCGAGAGGACTTCATGCAGGAAAGGACAGCGCGCGGGATTATGAAGAATTTTTAGATTATTTGCATAATATGTGTAATATCCAGACCTTGTCCGTCAATCTGGAGCTGTATCATGACGGTTTGCGCAGAAAATATATCCCTGAAAAATGGAACATCGGCATAAACAGTTACCGGAAGTTTATCTGTCAGGCGGTTGAACTGTTTGGCAGGGGAAAAATCCGCTCATCGCTGATTGTTGGCCTGGAGGAAATGGAGGATACCTTAAGGGGAGTGGAGGAGTTGTGCAGTTGGGGCTGCATTCCGGTCTTAAGCGCCTTTGTGCCTGACAAGGGGACAGATATGGCGAGCTATCCGCAGCCGACCGTAGAATTTTTGACGGAGACAGTTGCCCGGGCGGCTGAGATTGCAGAAAACTATGGCACGGCGCTCGGACCATTATGCAGGCCCTGTACGCATAACAGCCTGACAAAGGAAACTGGCAGCATATCTGTTTAGCGGTACATGCAGACAGAAGTGAAGAGGAGGATATGGTGCTCAATGTTATATTTCGTTTTATATTGACGGCAAATGCAACCTCCTGGATGGTTGTTATATACGGAATCAAAGAGCATTGGAAGTTCTGGCTGCTTCCTGGCTGGGGAATGGGTCTGGCTTTATTGCTCATACCAATCATACTGTCGCTAATTTCGATTAAATTGACAAATTTCTTTGGGCGTGATGGGATGCGAAGCTGCCAGGAGTGTGTGCTTGCGGACCATGAGTTTTTGCCGGTGTATCTAGGATATTTTTTCGTAGCGCTCAGCATAAATGACTGTATGACGCTATGTTTTGTCTATGCGATTGTGTTTGTATTTACTTTTTTAACGCAGACGCAGTATTTTAATCCGATTTTCCTGCTGTGTGGGTATCATTTTTACCATATCACGACAGAGCAGGGGACGAAAGGGTTTTTGATTTCCAAAGGAAAGGTTATCCGCAATGTTAAGGATGTGGGATTTACAGATTTGCAAAGAATCAATGACACAACTTATATTTCACGAAAGGATGAGGGGAAATGAGCCAGGTATATGTAAAGATCCGTCAGCGTGGCGAGGGCAATAAATATCGGAAAATGCTATCTACAGATCAGATGATTTATCCGCAGGGGATAGGGATGATGGAAACCAGTACCCCTTACTCTGCCAAGACCTTGTTGGATGAGGGAGAGTGGTATTTTATCGAGGAATTCTCGCAGACGGAATTTTTCCTGGATATTCTGGGCAACCAGATTAGTTCCGTGGATTTTGAGCAGTTTTCTGCAGAAGATTTCCCCAAGATTGCATATCTATTTGTGGCAGAGCGTGAGGAGGTGTATTTTCAGAATGTATCAAAATCAAGGCTGGTGCGGCGCAAATGTATCATCCATCTGGGGGAAGAATTTAAATATGACGAAGGCTCCATGGCGATTGCATTGAATGAGATTCCCGATGCGGTTTATGTAAAGACAGAAGATAAGCTTTATTTCCGTAAGCTTGCTTCGGTCACAGGGATATTTAAAGGCATAGACCAGCTTTACCGGGAGGCAACGGAAGTTGAGACAGAGCGTTTTTTGGAACGTGATTTTATAACCCTGAAAAATGATTTTCATGCTGGACAGGTGAAGACAGCCAACAGAAAGCGCATTGCCTTGGCGGAGGATACGCTTTCCCATCTGCAGAAAGAGGAGCAGGAGAAGATTTTTACATATATCGGGGATTACTGCCCAACGCTTAAACGCGCCAATGGTTCCTTTGAGATTGGAAATGAGAATGATTTGAAGCTGCTTTTGTATGGCATAGAGCAGAGATTCTACACAACGCTTGTCGGCAATGAGAAACGGATTGCAAACTCGGTGATTCGCCTGGATTGAGGAGATGGGGCAAATGCGCATGTTGTCTGATGGCAGCGGTAGTTATGATAATTTCCCTTGCTGCCGCAAATATGTAAGGAAACCCTGGCAGCCTGCCACCACGTCCTCATAAGTCTTTTCAAAATCTCCGGTATACCAGGGATCCGCCACGTCCCTGGGATGGTCTGTGTAATCGAGCAGAAGGCTGATTTTCTCCTCCTTATCCTTGCCGGCAATCCGCAGCATGTTCCGGTAATTCCAACTGTCCATGCCAATGATATAGTCATATTTCTGGTAATCGCTGCGTTTCATCTGCACTGCGTATTTGCCGGAAGTAGAGATTCCGACCTGTGCCAGTTTGTTTCTGGTCCCATAATGGACCGGATTGCCGATTTCTTCGGTGCTGGTCGCCGCGCTGGCAATATAAAATTTATCTGCGATTCCTTCTTTCATCACGATGTCTTTCATAACAAATTCTGCCATCGGCGAACGGCAGATGTTGCCGTGGCATACAAACAATATCTTAATCATAGTTGTAAAACTCCTTTATTCCCTGTATTTTCAAGGCTTTTGCCTTTTTCATTGTTCTTTCATGTCAGACATATTTTCTTAAATTGTCATGTATTTTCTTATGTTTTCCTCTGCAAAAATGGTAAATATCATGGTAAATGATTTTGTTTTACCATCTACCCCGATACAAGCCCTAAGGCTAGGACAAAATACGTTCCAATTCGTCTTTTGCGTCTTCAAAATTCACATGTGTATAAGTATTCAGAGTAACGCTTATGTCGGAATGCCCCATAATATATTGTAAAGTTTTCGGGTTCATCCCGCTTTTTGCCATGTTGGAACAGAATGTGTGCCGACATACATGAGGGGTAACTTTCGGCATTGGCACTTTGTAAATACTGTTATACTTTTCTCGGATATGCTGCATATATTTTTCCCAATGCAATGCAACCATAGGCATATTATTTTTATCTAAAAACAGGAATCCGGTATAACCATCTACGGTCGGTTCTGCACTGGGCGCAATCCTGTTTTTGATAATCCTCTGAAAACATTCTGCAACATCGTCTGTCATAGGCACATAGCGTACCCCGCTTTCTGTCTTCGGAACTTCAATGACATATTCCATTTTGCTCGTGCGTTGCAGTTGGTGGTTGACACGGATTCTTTTTTCCTTAAAATCAATGTCTTCCAGTGTCAGACCGCAGAACTCCGATATCCGCAAGCCAGTGTGGAATAAAATGAAAATACCGTCATAATACCTCGAAAAATGTTTGTCTTCCTGAACAAATTTTAAATATTCCCTTTGCTGTTTTCTTGTTATGGATTCTCTGGTAACGCTGTCATTTACAATAACAGACGCTAATTCAAACTGAAAAGGATTTTTGCGGATTAAATCGTCATTCTCTGCCATCTGGAACGCCGGTCTAAGCACTCCCCGGATAGAATGGATAGAACTGTACCCACGCCCGTCTTCCTGCTGTAATTTGATTAACCATGCCTTTGCGTCCGATAATTTCACTTTATCAATCCGTTTACTGCCAAAAGTGTCTTTCTTCAGCACATTTATAACTGTTTTATATCCTGCTTTGGTATTATGCCTTACGCCGGTTTTCAGGGAAACATATTTCTCCACCAGTGACAGCACTGTATAATTACCGCCATTTGATACAATCTGGTGAAACATATCCTGTTCAATCTGTTTTTCCTTTTCCCGAAGTGAAAGGTCTTTCCGCTTGCCCTTTGGGTATGGGTCGTTATGGTCTAACCGCCAACTGTAAACATCCTTTGTATTACCGTCTGTATCCTGATATGTAAAACGATACCTGCCATCCGCTCTCTGGGTCTCTCCATTATGTAAAATCCTGTTTCTTTTGTCTCGTCTCTTTTCACTCATGGTTTCCTGTCTCCTTTCTGGAAAGAGACCCAAACTCGTGATACTATATTAACACAAATCAAGGTCTCTTACCATACCCAACCGCAAGTTATACCACTGTTGCATTGTCTAAAAATTCTTCAAACTTTTGCCTTTTCAGCAATATACGGTTGCCATTCATAATAATAAAATCTGCCTGTGGGTGTTCCTCTGCAATCATACGCAGTTTGTTTTCCCCTATATGGTAGTAATCCGCCGCCTCTGCAATCGTCAGGGCATATCTTTTCCATACCGGGATTACGCCCTTTTCTACTTCCTCTTTTTCCATGCCAATCTCCTGTATCATTGCTCATATTTATTGATTTCCCAATACCTTGATTTAAGGAACTGTACTATTGTCAACGTACCATTATCGCACAGTACCCGAAACCAATCTTGACGGTTCTCTTTCGCAAACAAAAGCAACCTTGCATAGCTTACTATTTCGTTTTGTATGCAAAACTCTAACATTTCTCCAATGGCGCTGTATTTATCCGTTGCAAGGCTTATCATTGCCATATAATCAGCCCCCGAACATGAAATCACATTCTCAATATCATACTGTGCTTTCTCGGCATTATCTAAATGGCAGAGATATCTTGCATATGCCCTTGCACATTTCAACGGTTCAATCCCTACACCGCCTATTGCAGAAAACACTTCTTTCGCCTGTTCACTGGTCTTTACCCCTTCAAACAGTATCATCACATGATAATGCTCTTTTTTTCGTGTTCCATCTGCATTAATGTCTTTATCATGCAACGGTGAAATCAAAGCCGGAACACACTGCTCCTGTAACTTTATTATCCAGTCATCCGGGGCAGATTCCGGGTAAACCACCGTCGCCCAATTCCTTGTCCTTTTTTTCTCCATATTTTTCTATGAACATTGAACAATGTCCCCAGGGGGTGTCGTAGTGCGCCCCCTGGGGGCGGTGGCGGTCGCTCCGCTTTGTTTCTCCGAAACATACCGCCACCCATTTCACACACTAT
>CAJTYM010000056.1 GCA_910583835.1 uncultured Lachnospiraceae bacterium
TGGATATAGTAAAATCTAGCACTTCACACACCCCCTTTCCGTTGCCGGATTGGGTATGACAACATAGGGATTGTACCATATCCCCTGTGTCTATGTAAAGCAAAAACCGCCCCTGCGCCAACAGGAACGGTTCCCAGATACGTCCGAGGATGGTATCCATGTACATTTTTCATACATATTGTACCACCTTCGGAAACAGCTTGCAAGCGGAACTTGGATTCCATCTGGCTGTTATTTTTGTACCCAAAAACAGACTGCTGCACCCTGCAGCCATCAAAAGAAAGGACGGTACCATGGCAAAAGCAAAATACAAGAAGAATTCCCGCGGGGAATACCATACGCGCATATGGGATGGGACTTACAACGCGGATGGGAGCAAGCACCGGGTAAACCTGAAATCAAAAAAATCCAGTGCAGACCTGGAAAGGAAGGTGAACGCCCTGAAATCCCAGGTGGAGAATGGGCAGTATGTCCAGGATTCCGACATCCTGTTCCTTGACTATGCCAGGCAGTGGCTCCGGGTGAAAAAGGGCGTGAGGGAAAAGAACACACAGGCAATGTACCGCAACGTAATAGAGACCCACCTGTCCTTCCTGGCGGACGTCAGGCTGGCGGACATCCGCAACAGCCACTTCCAGCTTGCCATCAACCGTGCCCTGGACAAGCCCAGGACCTGCCAGCAGATATACATCACCTTCAAGCAGATTTTAAAAATGGCGGTGACGGACAACTGCCTGGGAGCCGGCATGTTTGATATGATATGCTCGGACATCAACTTACCCAAATACACACGCACCGAAAAGCGCGCGCTGACGCCGCTGGAAAAAGACGCCGTCTTTGCCGCAGACTTCACGGACCGCGAAAGGGCATTTGTGTACCTCATATACTATTGCGGATTACGCCGTGGGGAAGCCCTGGCACTGTCTGTATTCGATTTTTCCTTTGAAGCCGGGAAAAGTACCGTCTCCATCACAAAATCGCTTATTTTTGTAAATAACGCGCCGGAGATAAAAGAAATGCCCAAAACGGATAACGGCTTCCGAAAAATCCCGCTGCCTGAACAGGCGGCAAAATTCCTGAAAGGCTACATCGCCAAACTGGACGGCACACAGCTCTTCACTTCCCGCAACAGCCCGCTGATAACCCACTCCTCCTATGTGAAGATGTGGGCTTCCATCGTCCGCAAGATGAACCGCGCTGCCGGGGGCACAGAATCATTCCCAGCCATCAATGGTCTTACCGCCCACATATTCCGGCACAACTACTGCAGCAACCTGTGCTATAAAGTCCCGGAGATAAGCATAAAGAAAATCGCGCGCCTGATGGGCGACAGCGAGAAAATGGTCATGGACGTATACAACCACATCATAGACGAGAAAGAAGACGTCTTCGGCGTGGTGGAAGACGCCCTGGCAATGTAAAAAATGTAGACATTCCGTAGACATTGCCGCTGAAAACCTGCTTCTGTAGACACAATGTAGACATTTACAACCATCTACATCCGGCTACAACAGCCTACATTGAAAACAGCGGGAAGCCTTGGTATTACAGGGCTTCCCGCCATTTTACGCTAATGAGACATCGGGGATTCGAACCCCGGACAACTTGATTAAAAGTCAAGTGCTCTGCCAACTGAGCTAATATCCCATATGCAACTGGGCTAGCTGGATTCGAACCAGCGAATGCAGGAGTCAAAGTCCTGTGCCTTACCGCTTGGCGATAGCCCAATACTCATGTGCGGTGATGCTTAGACCAAAATCCCCACAACGAGGTCCATCCTTAGTCCATCACAAAAGGTGGATACAGGGATTCGAACCCTGGGCCTCCAGAGCCACAATCTGGCGCGCTAACCAACTGCGCTATACCCACCATATGCCAGGGAAAACCCTGTCCATAATTCTCTAATCAGAGAAAACGTGCTCGAAGGGATTCGAACCCCCGACCCACGGCTTAGAAGGCCGTTGCTCTATCCAGCTGAGCTACGAACACATACGGTCACACCAGGCTCAAAATCATCTCGCCAAGCATTCCACGCGAGCGGGTGATGGGAATCGAACCCACGTATCTAGCTTGGAAGGCTAGTGTTCTACCATTGAACTACACCCGCATAACATCATCGGGGTGACAGGATTCGAACCTGCGACCTCCTGGTCCCAAACCAGGCGCTCTAGCCAAGCTGAGCCACACCCCGAAAGCTAAATTGCAATTCCTCACAACGCAAGTTATATTATATGTGATGCTCTGCTAAATGTCAACAATTTTTTATTTATTTTATTGCAAATATTCTATCCGAAAATGTGCATCGCCCTTCTCATCAAGTTCCATCAAAGCATAGGACGGCGCGTGACCCTCCTGCCGGGGATAAGATACGCTCCCCGGATTCAGCATAGTGATTCCTTTGCCGTAATCAAGAAACGGTCTGTGGGTATGCCCGAACATCACCACATCCATTCCCCGACCCAACGCCTCCTTGCGCAAATCCTCTAAGCCCATGGCGACATAATAATAATGCCCATGCGTAATCAATACTTTGTATCTGCCAATTTCCAGCTCCTTCTCCCGCTCCAGGTCAGAAAAAAAATCATTATTTCCGGCAATTATCTCCAATGGGCAGCCTGCCAGACTTGCTATGTATTCTTCGCATCCTTCTGCATCTCCAAGATGAATCATCAAATCTATGGCGCCCACGCGCTTTAAGATTGCTTTTAGATTCTCGTGCCGGCTGTGCGTATCGCTCACGACCAATATTTTCATAAACTCACCCCTGACTTCCAATCACTCTTCAAATCTGCAGTCTATATCGACAATTCCTCTAACTTCTTCCTCATCGCCCTTAAGGCTTTCCCCCTGTGGCTTAACTGGTTCTTCTGTTCTGCCGGCAGTTCCGCCGTGGAGCAGTTATACTCGTCCAGATAAAAAATAGGGTCATAGCCAAAACCATTCGCTCCGCATGGCTCCCAGCCGATATAGCCTTCAATTGTCCCCCTGGTGACACAGATTTCCCCACTTCGGTCCGCAGCCGCAATTGCACACACAAACCGCGCAGTCCTCTGCTCCTTAGGTACGCCTTCCAGACGTTTGAGGATTTGCTGGTTCTTAATCTTATACGGCGTATCCTCACCCAGATACCTGGCAGAATAAATTCCCGGCTCTTTGTCAAGATAATCTACCTCCAGACCGGAATCATCGGCAAACACAACCACGCCCTCCTCCGTAAGCTGCGCGGCTACAGCCGCGGCTTTGATAGATGCATTTTCCTCAAAAGTCTTGCCATCCTCGACAATGTCCAGTTCCATGCCAGCTTCCCTCATTGACTGGATTTCCATCTCCCAATCTGAGAGAATCTCACGGATTTCTCCCATTTTATCCTGGTTTCCCGTTGCAAATATAACCTTTTTCATCTGTGATTTCCCTTTCTGTCCACTTAAATTGCAAATGCTAATATCCCTCGTCAAGCGCACGCAGGATCGCATTATAAATTCCCTGTGCTGCCTTTTTCTGGTATTCCGCAGAGGTCAGCTTATCCAATTCCTCCTGATTTGTCATGAATCCCACTTCTATCAAAGCAACCGGGACTTCACTGTTGCGGATAATATAAATACTGTTTCCATAGGTCACGCCATTATTCTTGCTGCCCATAGCTGCCGTAGCCTCCTCCAGGCAAATCTGCGCCAAATGCCTGCTGCTGAGGCCTTCCTCGCTTTTCAGTTCATCATACATGACCTCCGTGCCGTTATACTCTGACATCAGCCCATCTACCGTGGAGTTGCTGTGGACACTGATAAATAAATTGGCATCCGCTTTCCCGGCAAGCTGTGCCCGCTGTTCAAAAGAAGGGTTCACATCTTCCGTCCTTGTATAGTAAACGCCGATATTCCTGTCATTTTCATCCAAAAGTCCTTTCAGTTCTCTGACAATGGCAAGGTTGATATCTTTCTCCATAATTCCCTGTTTGATGGCGCCAGGCGCCCCGCCGCCGTGGCCGGCATCAATCACCACCACTTTATCATAAATATCCTGCGGCCTGATGAAATCCAGGTACAGGTGACCGTCTTCCACCGTACATTCCGGCTCATAGACAGCATCCATGGTAATCTCAATCCTGCCATTTGCCATATACAAATCATTGATGTTATTGCTCCTGCCAAGCAGGGGATGCTCCACAAAATAATCACTGGCTGCATCCGGAATCTGAATGGTGATAAGCTGCTTTACATAATCATTCTCAACAATCACTTCATCCAATGCCATACCCTCCGGCAGTTCTATGCACAGCTGCTGTTCAAACTCCGCCTCATCTGTCTCCTTCGCCTGCTCCGTGTTATAAGCAAGTATCTGCAGCCCTGACATGCCTTGCTGCACTCCCTGCCCAAGGGTATCGGAAAAATATCCTAATACCAACACCGCCGCGATTGTCACCGCCAAACACAGGGATGAAATTTTTAATATTTTAATCTCCATATCGCTTCCTCTAAATATTTTCACCTCTCAGGTATGCATTTCTTACCCATGGCGCGATTATTTACACGCACTATAGACCTTGAGGCACAGGTTGCATTTCTGATTCTTTTCCGTATTTTCCCAACGGTTGCCTGCTATGCTGATATAGCCCTCTCCGTCTTCCAGTTCAACATTGGCTGTCATCTCATCCGCCACATATTCAATCGCCATGGGATGTACCGAACCCGGGGTAGTGATATGGAGGATAACTGCAAATTTTTCATTTGCCTCCACCTGGATTTTTTTGTCAAACTTAATCGTGTAATATCCGGCATTGGCAACATTGCCTTCGGCAACTTTTACGCGCTCTTCCAGAGAATCCGTATCCTGGAATCCTTTGACAACGAACAGTTCATAGGAGGTCTCTTTTCCAGTGGCATAAAAGCCTGCCGCCTGCAAAAATTCCGCAGATTCTGCCTTGTAGACATTGGCGCCATAGATGCTGTCCATATTATATCCAATCTGCCCGACCCAGCCGCACAAATCCGACTGGTAAATCCTGTCATAATTATCGGCATTCTCAATTCCTGAGTAAACCACGTTATGAATGCCGATGTTCACATCAAAATAAGACACATAGAAAACACCGCCATCTCCAAACTCTTCCCCCCAGCTGTTCTGGCAAAGGAACGCCCCATCCCCCTCCACCTCCGTATGGAAATTCTCCTTGGGGTAATTATCATCCCAGCCAATAATCATGATTTCGTGGTTCGGTTTCTCTGCGCCGATATAGCAATATGCGGATTTCTCCTGATTATAATAGGGCGAATATGCCTGCGCATTGTTCAGCGCGCTGTAAATCGCTGTCTGTACGCCGCCATGCTTAAACACGAATTCCTTAATTTTTTCAAAATCCTTGCCTTCGATCAGCTGTACTTCCTGCACATGCTTCACTGCTTTTAAATCATCCCTGGACTCTCCGTCCCCATAGGGGTCATCCTGCTCCCGGACGGGTCCCTGCCATGCGGTCAGATATGCCATGCCCATGGTATATTCCCCGCCAGCTGCCTGTTCCAACACAAAACTGTTCTGAATCGACATGTGGTCCGGGGAAAATTCTTCCATCTCCTCTGGAAGCATCGCAGACTCCATCGCAGCGAGGGCGGCAAACGCCCAACAGGTCCCATAAGGTCCCTGGTTTTTCACCTGCGGGGTACGCTGTCTGTCCCGCAAATCATACTGCGGCGGCAAAATGCTGTTCCCCTCCGCCTTGTTGACTGCCACTGCCTGGTTCTTTTCAATATTCCAGTCATAATTGAAATCCAGCTTCTCAGCTACGGTCTGTACCGGTACATAGTATTCCCCATTTTCACAAATCATCGGAGATTCCATGTCCTCCTCGCGCTTGTTCACCGTCACCTTCCCCTGATTTAACTGAAATGTGACTACATCCGAGCGTTTTTCCAACATCAGTTCTTTTCCGCCATACAGATGGGAACCACAATCAAAGCTCTCTCCCAGCATGGAAACCGGCACCATGATATTGAGATTTTCATCCATATAAATGCCGTCTTTTTGGCTGGTTAGTTCCTTATTGCCCACAAGCACAGACAGTGGCTGCTCATTTACCGTCTGGGCAATCATCGGATTCCAGATTTCCTTTTCCAGCTTGGCGCCCCGAAACTGCTCTATCTCTTCACTCCTGGTCCCAACGCTGGAAAATTTAAACGCCAGAGCAAGAAAAAGCGCTGCCGCCATTAATATATATTTCTTTGAATACCTCACAAAAATTCCCTTCCAGAAACGCCTATCCCCGCCGTGTCCTACTGTGCCTCTTTATCTCCTTCTTCCTGCGGCCGCGGTCTTCTAGGCGGCTTCGGACCTAAAAACTGATAATAATACGTCTTTATCATGCCGTTGTATATTTTACGGTTCTTGTCCGCTTTTCTTCCAATATAATGCTCTGCCTCTTCATAGGCAGTAATCAGATAGGAAGACCAGCTGGTTAAACGCTGCATCGCCTCGCCAAGTTCCCTGTACAGCTGCGGCAGCGCTTCTTTCTCCTCCATGCGCTCCCCATAGGGCGGATTGCTGATAAGGAAACCATACTTCTTGGGGTGGCTCAGGGCTGAGACGGGTCGCTGCTGAAAATGTATCAGCTGTTCCACGCCGGCACGCCTGGCATTATCCCTTGCTGCCTTGACGATATCCCCATCAATATCATATCCCTGGATATCGACAGAGATATCCATGTCTATCAGCTCCCTGGCTTCCTCCAGACAATCCTGCCATAACTCCTGCGGAATCAGATTCACCCATTCCTGTGCCGTAAAGCTGCGGTTCATCCCCGGCGCTATGTTCGCTGCCATCATCGCTGCCTCTATGGGAAATGTGCCGCTCCCGCAAAATGGGTCTACCAGAATCCTGTCCCGCCTCCAGGGCGTAAGCATAATCAGCGCTGCCGCTAACGTCTCTGTAATCGGCGCCTTGCTTGCCAATGTGCGGTAACCTCTTTTATGTAGGGAATCGCCGGAGGTATCAATCGCCGCCGTGACCTCATCCTTCATCAGAAAAATGCGCAGCGGGTAATGGGCGCCGCTCTCCTCAAACCAGCTCAGATGGTAATGCCCTTCCATGCGCCCCACAATCGCTTTTTTAACCACAGATTGGATATCAGATGGGGAAAACAGCTTGCTCTTGATGGAAGAGGCCTTTGTCACCCAAAACTTCCCGTCCGCCGGAATATAATCCTCCCATGGAAGTCGTTTCATTCCCTGAAACAGTTCTTCAAACGTCTTTGCCGGAAACTGCCCTACTTTGAGCAGAACCCGCTCTGCCGTGCGCAGGAAGATATTGGCGCGGCAAATTGCCTCCGCATCTCCTTCAAAGGTTACTCTTCCATCCTCCACCTTCGTAATCTCATATCCAAGCTCGTATATTTCTTTTTTCAATACCGCCTCTAATCCAAAATGGCAGGGGGCTATCAATTCATATATTTTCATCCGGTCTCTCCATGACAAATTGTGATAAGTCTATATTATCTTTTTGGTTCCCGGCTGTCAACATTTTTATCATGAACCAACGCCTGAAACCCACCTACCACTGTCACCGTCCGATACCCCTCTTTACTCAGTTCCCGGGCTGCCATCAGGCTGCTGGAGCCTCGGTCGCAGTACAGGATATACAATTTATCTTTCGGCAGATATTTGCGGTACATTTTCAAATTATCATAAGGAACATTCCTTGCCCCCTCCACATGGAGCTCTTCAAATTCTTCCTTACTGCGTAAATCAATGACCCAGGCATCCGGACGCTTGCGGTATTCGTTAAATTCCCGGATACTGATTGTCTGAAAATCCATAGAATCACCTCTCTAACATGCAGAAACAGATTACCAAAGGTGCTTCTGATAATCTGTTTCTACATTATATTATGCAATATTCAGTTGTTTCGTACCTGTTATCTTCCGTAAGAATCGCGGCAGTCAGAACCACTTGCGTTTGTGCTGTTCTGTGCATGTGTGTTCTTTGCATTGCTGTTGGTTCCGTTCTGGGAAGAAGTGTTCTTCGCATTCTGGGAAGAAGCATTTCTCGCATTGTTCTGAGAATTTGCATTTCTTGCGTTGTTCTGAGAATTTGCATTCTTGCTGCTGTTTTCATAGGAATTTGTTCCCTTGTTCTGCATGTCACTGTTTTTTGCCATGATATTTTCCTCCTAAATTTTTAATGCAGTGTTAGTATCTGAAAGAACGCGGATTTTTATGCAAAAAATTTTTTTCGATTTTTTTCAAATTATGCTTGCTTTTTTCGACAAGCTATGGTATAGTATCAACTGTAAAGAGGATTTCACCTTCAGAAATTTCTTTTTACAAAAGTTATACCCCTTATTAATTATTTATACTCCCCTCATAGGAAAGACCAGTGGTTACCCCCACTGGTCTTTTCTCGTCTTATTTTTTAGGAAACCCCTGTCACGCTAAAACGTAAGAGCACCTTCCTATAAGACAAAAAATATGCTTGCTTCTGGGTTATCAACCTCATCATGTTAACAAGAGGCCAGCCCATATCAAATGTAATTTGAATGGACAGGCCTCTCATTTCCATGGCGTTCTGGACTGTTTTAAAATTTGAACGTTCTAAATTGCTATTCTCAGGGGGTTCTGAATAGTTACTACAAGTCGTAATAATCCCAGTTGACGCGCAGTTCTTCGGTAATCTCGCCGCCTTTCTTCTGATAGCGGTCATACCAGAGTTCCACATGCCGCTTCTTGCGCTCTTTGAGAATCTCATATTTCTCGAAGATTGCACTGTACATGGGGTTTGCCCGAAGCAACATTCGGATTTCCCGATTAAACGGGCAGTAGCGGAAAATGATGTCGCGGGCAACCTTGTTCAGGCGGAAGCTTCCCTTAGACTCATAACGAATCCAGCTATGGTAATCACGTACAAAGACCTCTCGGAAATTATTCTTCGCCTTCGTCAGTGAATTCTTAATCTTATCTTTCGCATCCGGAGACAGATCATGGTTCTTCCGATAATATTGGATATAGTCATTATATTCGGAGGTCAGTGAAGGCTCTGTAATATCATTCCAGCGCACACCCTGAATTTTGCGGCACATCTCCCAACGGAACCTGCCAGATACCTCTATCATCAGTTCCTCCACGTCCACCACAGTGAAGATAGGGAAGATAAACCTCGCCGATGTATCCCTCTTGATTCCTGCGGTCTCCTGCCACATCATCGCTTTCGTCCCGGCATTGGGCATAAGGATAATATTGGGCAGCACTTCTTTCTGTATCTGCTCCATATTGAGGTCGTGCTCCGGATCGGAGAAGCCAACTTCACGGTAGAACAAGGAGAAATCTACTTTACGGATTCCGTCAAGCGCATTGTTTGCCTTTTCCGCTGTAATCAACATGCTCTCCAAAGTACCGATAATATCATCCTCACAGAGAACCGGGCAGAATGTCGAAATCTTGCCATAGGTCGCACGATTCGTTGAGACAAACATATTCTTCATCTCAAAATCCACTTTCTCATGCCTGTCATCCGCCAGCTCCTTGACTTGGGCTGCCGTAATCTTGCCAGTCTTCTTCTGCTCATTCAGGTAGCTCAGGAAATCCATATCAAACTCATTCCTGGAAGGCTCATTCTCGCCACGGTAGATGCTCATCAGCCATTCATAGATGGTAAATACATTATCCGATTTACAGATACTGAGATCCGCCACCATATCATAAAGGCTATGCGTGTTGTCTTCTCCGGCAAGTTCCTCGTCCATAAAGCCAAAATTCAGGAACATTTTTACTGCTGCCGGTATCTTGCCCTTTTTGAGGGTACGGTAAAATGACAGCTCATAAATATCATAAAATCCCTGCGTAATCTGCCTGCGGAGCTTACGCACATCGTCCGAAGTGGCAAGCCGGTCCGGAAGGTTCTTATATTCCTGCAGGTCCTGACGGAACTTCTCTGCTTTCTCCATGTCATACTCTGAATACGTCAGAATCTGCCCTAAATAATCTGTCCCCTCCTCATACTCCTCCTGCGTGTCGTCCACCCAGATATCCGTGTCTTCAAGCTCTACATTCTCATAGAAATCATAACTCTCATATTCCTGGAACCGCGTATCAAGCAATTTCTCATCGAACAGATGGCTTCCTCTGCAGAATTCCATAATCTCAGAAATCTTCTCAATGATTGGCTCCATGTCCACACCAGTGCTGGCAGCTTTGCGCGCCAGGTCAAAATACATCTGAAACAGGTCCTCCCCGCCTGCAGAGAGCAAGAGCTCTTTGTGCGCATTGAGATAATCCTTAAGCTCCTCAATCAATGATACTGCCCTCTTCATCCAGCAGACCGCATTCTGGATTTCGCCTATGCCAATCGCATAATCCCGCCCCATCATCTGGTCCATATATTTGAGGGAAAATGTAGCCATCCGCGCATAATACTCCAAGGTCCAGCGCTCAATAGGAGTCTCCAAAACTACCGGCGGCATGGTCGTCACCTGTTTGAACGGTTTTGCCGGAATCTGGTAATCATTGCACAGTTTCTCATATTCGCCATAGTAATTCATCACTGTGACATAATATGTCTTTGCGCTCTTGAGAAAAGTTCCATAACGTCCCAGCATGTTCGCCGCCTTGCGCACGGCGCCCATCGTAAACACCGCCACATATTTCTCATCAGAGGCAAAAATTTTCTTATAATCCTCGGTATTGCGGTAGGGATAGGCATAGAGCACGCAGTCCGTGTTTGCCACATAATCACAGAGATAAACGCCGGAAGCGCTCTCCATCAATCCGACAATGCTGCCCGACTCCATATCAATTTCATCATTCTTATACACAGCACGGACGCTTCCCTGCAGGATTACGAACAGTCCTTTGATTTTTTCTCCTTTTTTCAAAAAATGCCTGCCCTTGCTAACTTTAACCGTTTCCATACGTTCCTCCTATATCGTCGTTTTACCTTTTATTTCCAAAAAACAGGGAATATATTAAAAATATTATGATGATTGGCACTAAAATGGGAAGCAAAAACGCAATCACGTTCGCCACTACCACAATAACCAAGATTGCTACTGCAATCAGCAGAAGCTTACCATACCACGAATTCAGTCTCAGTCCTCTGGATTTCTGTTCCCTGAAATCATCCGTATAACTTCCTCCGGCGGACTCTGCCTGTCCATAACTGCCTGTGTAATACGTGCTGCCGGCAGCCCTGCCAAAAGAATCCGTTGTATCTATCAATGTCTTGGCAATCAGCCGGGGACTTCCCAACCGGCCGATAACTTCCTGCTCGCTGCTGCCTTTGCGCACTTCTTCCATAATATAAGTATCATAATACCGGACATTTTCATTGATTGCCGTCTGGCTCAGCTGCCCTTGCAGCGCAAGCCGCAAATCCTGCAAAAATTCCTGCCTTGTCATGAAAGTTCTCCTAAATTTTTCTTCCTATAGAGTTCCAAACAATTACATTCTAGCATAGAATAGAAATTTTTTCATCACTATTTTAGAAAAATTTTTTTTAAATCCCTTGACAAAAACAAAAAACTAATGTAACATATAGAACGTTCGATACAACAATATTATGTGTGTGTAGCTCAGCTGGATAGAGCACTTGGCTACGGACCAAGGTGTCGGGAGTTCGAATCTTCTCACGCACGTAACAAAACCGGAAAGCATCAGCTTTCCGGTTTTTCATTGCCAATAGGATTATTGTTCTGTCATCTCTTTCACGAGGTCAACCATCGGCATAATGCATTCCTTGAGGACGCCTTTCACGCTGTGCTCCAGCACGCCCAGAGGTTCATGGCAGCTGAGCGTAAGGGAATCATCCTCCTCAATCAATGCTTCCACCTCAAACTCCAGCTTCTCATGGACAAGCTCTTTGGATTTGTCGTCAAATTTACCGCCCAGCCCGATGACCTGAATCAGCACATCGGCATCCTTAATCTCCAGAAAGACTTTCATCTGTTTGCCGAGGTCCGCGCGAATCATGCAGCCATTGCCTTTCACTGCGCCCACCAAATCCCATCCGGTGTACTCTTTCGTCTCATTCATGATTTTTTCTGCGGTTTTTACTATCTGCTTCATGTTTCATTTCCTTTCAATTTAAATTTAGATTTTATTTTCAATATTGATACCTGTATTTTGGGCTTAACTTAAAATTATATTTTTATTGTCAGTATCTGCATCTCATATGGCTGCAACTAAAAATTATATTTCCATTGTCAGAACCTGTGTCTCATATGGCTGCAGTTTTCCTGCCTGCTGCCCTTTCAGCAGCCGGTAATGTTCTGGCGTTTGATAGCTCCTCGGTTCTCCAGCATGGTTGAGCACAAACAGGAAACGCGCCCTGTCATTCTGCCGGACTGTGCACTCCACATCCGCTACCGGCGGTAAAATCGGCCGAACCCCGGCAGTGTCACAAATCTGTGCCAGCAGCCTGTCCATCAGCGCCTCTCCCGGTTCCGTGCCTACATAATAGCAAATCCCTTCCCCATAAGGATGCGCTGTTATGCACGGCTCTCCCGCGTAAAACTCGCTGGCATAGTTCGCCAGTATTTCTGTGCCGGGCCAAAGGCGTAGCAAGTCGCTCCAGATATTCGCCGCAAACTCTTCCTCCCCGAACCGCACTTTTACCTGCGTGTCACGGAGACAGTCATAATCAAGCACCTCCACCCCGGCAGCTTCGCTGAGCCTGCCCGGCAGTTCACGCTCCGTCATGCAGAGGTTCGTCTTATCCTTTACGCCAGTGCGCATGGTCAGCAGCAAATGCCCTCCCTGTCTGACAAAGTCAAGATATTTCTGCTCCAGCTCCGGGGACATAATGTACTGCAGCGGCGCCAGCAACAGCTTATATTTAGAGAAATCCCCATGTTCCGGCACAAAATCAGCCGGAACATTCCTCTCACACAGAGCACGATAATATTTCTGCACCTGCCCGGTATAACTTAAATCCCTGTGATGGGGCTGGATCTGGAATGCGTACTCCTGCTCGAAAGAAAAGACAATGCCGACTTGTACCTGGGGCATGCTTCCATGCAGCAGCTCCATCAAAGGATTGACTTCATGAATGAAATCCTGCAATTCTTCATATCTCCTGCCGGGATTCCCACTGTGGGGAAGGATGCCGTGCCAATACTGCTCGGTCCCCATGGCACAAGTCCGCCAGCGGAAGAAGACAACAGCGTCCGCACCATGGGCAATGGACTGCATCGCCCATAAGGAGAGCTGTCCCGGGGCAGGCGCCCTGCCCATAATTTCCCAGCCAGTGATTCCAGACTGCTGCTCTATAATCCAGAAAGGCTGGTTTTTATAACTACGCACCACATCCAACGTTGCTGCCAGGATATGATTGCTCTCATGTGGCGTCTTGGGCAGATAGAATCCGCCCGGATACTGGTCATGGGAGACAAAATCCAGAAGTTCTCCCAGCTTATAATAGTCCACCTTATCGGCAAAACCCATGTAATTATGCGTGATAAACTGATTCTTTGCGTATTTGCGGATTATTTCAACCTGTTCCCTGGTGAAATCCACAATCAAATCGGAACAGAACCGCTTCCAGTCCAGCATGGCGGAAGGATTTTCCCCTGTCACGGTAATGCGCGGCGCAGTCACCTCCGCAAAATCATTGTACTCCTGGCTCCAGAAAGCAGTTCCCCATGCCCGGTTCAGTTCCTCCGTTGTCTGATATTTCCGGCGCAGCCATGCTTGAAAATGCTGCCTGCAGCTTGCACAGGTACAGAGCTCCTGATGGCTGTTGCCAAGCTCATTGTCCGGCTGCCAGCCGATGACGTAGGGATTCTGCCCATAATGCTCTGCCATCTTGGTAACCAGCTTGCGAATATATGAGCGATAAGTGGGATTGGACTGACAGTCATGATGCCTGCCGCCAAAGCCGCGGACACGCCCCTCCCGGTCCATAGGCAGAATGTCCGGGTGCTTATGGACCATCCATGCGGGCGGCGCCGCTGTCGGCGTACCCACAATCGTATATATTCCCTTTCTGCCCAACAGCTCAATCGCTTCATCCAGCCAGCCAAAATCAAACACATCTTCCCTTGGCTGCAGCTTATGCCAGGAAAATTCAGCCATGCGCACCATCTGGATTCCCATGTCCCGCATCAGGTCGGCATCCTTAGCCCAGCGCGCCCGCTCCCAGTGTTCTGGATAGTAGTCTACCCCAAAATGCAACTGTTCCATCCCTTTCCTCCTAGTATGATAATGGTATCGGCACGCGACGCTTTGCGTCACCTGCCAGTTCGTTGGAAGGCATCTTTAAAAATGCTTCGCATTTGCCTTCCTCCTTAACCTTATTCACAGACTATTCTCTCATATCTTGGCAAAAACTACAACTTACTTATTGAAAAAAAATAGCGCCAAGCATATAATGTAAAAGAAAATCAAAAAATCTGACGAGGAGATAATTTATGGAACATTTATTGATACCTGAAAATTACCAGTCTGCGCTGAGTCTGCACGACACACAGATTGCCATCAAAATCGTCAAGGATTCCTTTCAGAATCTGCTGGCGGAACGCCTGAATCTGCAGCGTGTATCTGCACCGTTGTTCGTAGACCCGGATTCCGGGCTCAACGACAACTTAAACGGCGTGGAACGTCCTGTCACTTTTGGCATCAAAGAACAGAACGAAAAGCCAGCCGAGATTGTCCATTCCCTTGCCAAATGGAAACGTTACGCCCTGAAAAAATACGGTTTTTCCAAAGGAGAAGGCATCTATACGGACATGAATGCCATCCGTAGGGATGAAGAGACCGACAATATCCACTCCATTTTCGTGGACCAGTGGGATTGGGAAAAGATTATTTCCAGGGAGGACCGGAATCTGGATTTCCTCAAGGAAACGGTACGGACTGTCTACAAAGTCCTGCGCAAGACAGAGAAATATATGGCCATCCAATACGACTACATAGAGGAAATCCTGCCGCATGACATTTACTTTGTTACCACCGGCGAACTGGAAGAGATGTACCCGCAGTCTGACCCTAAGGAGCGCGAATACCTTATCTGCAAGGAAAAAGGCGCGGCATGTATCATGCAGATTGGCGACAAGCTCAAATCCGGCGAACCGCATGACGGCAGGGCTCCAGACTACGATGACTGGGCATTGAATGCGGACATTGTTGTCTACTATCCGGTACTCGATATCGCCTTGGAACTTTCTTCCATGGGAATCCGTGTGGATGAGGCCTCGCTGGCAGCCCAGCTGGAAAAAGCAGGATGCACGGAACGCGCCGAACTTCCGTTCCAGAAAGCCATCCTCAACAAGGAACTTCCCCTCACGATTGGCGGCGGTATCGGCCAGTCAAGAATCTGCATGTTTTTCCTGCGCAAAGCGCACATCGGCGAGGTACAGTCCTCCCTCTGGAAAGACGAAATCTGCGCAGAAGCAGAGAAACATGGGATTCAGTTGCTGTAAGCGTTTCCTGCGCCGGATTTGCGCTGCAAAGCATATGAGTCCATATCAATCCGTGCGCAGGAAACGGTGTATCTAAAGAAATGCTGATTCCATCAGCATCTTAAAATTTACTATGGAAATACCCACCTCTTCCATTTTGGGAGAGAGAAAGAGAGGACACAAGATGAAAAACAACCAGAACACCCCCAAGAGAGGCCTGGCAGCTATGATCCGCGGGAAGAAATTTGCGAGCATTCTGCTTCTTATCTGTATCGCGGTACTTATTTTCCCTGCCCTGGCATACGCGACCGGGGACGGCGCTGCGGAGAACCCCAGCCACTTTTATATGACAGCTTGGTCGCTGCTTCCGCCCATCATTGCCATCGGGCTTGCCCTGATTACCAAGGAGGTCTACTCCTCGCTTTTTGTAGGAATCGTAATCGGCGGACTGCTCTACTCAAATTTCAGTTTTGAGGGAACGCTCACCCATGTATTCAACGATGGTATCGTGGCAGTGCTTGCAGATTCCTATAATGTCGGCATCCTGATTTTCCTGGTCATCCTGGGAATCATGGTCGTAATGATGAACAAGGCTGGCGGTTCCGCCGCTTTCGGGCGATGGGCGTCTTCCCATATCAAGACACGCGCGGGCGCACAGCTCGCCACCATCGCCTTGGGCGTGCTGATTTTTATTGATGACTACTTCAACTGCCTGACTGTGGGAAGCGTCATGCGCCCAGTCTCGGACGGCAGCAAAGTCTCCCGGGCAAAGCTGGCATATGTCATTGATGCCACGGCTGCCCCCGTCTGTATTATCGCACCGGTATCTTCCTGGGCTGCCGCAGTGGCAAGCTATGTGGAAGACGGCAACGGCCTTTATCTATTCATCCGCACAATTCCCTTTAACTTCTATGCATTGCTGACAATCGTAATGATGATTTTCCTCGCATTGACCGGCATGGATTACGGTCCCATGGCTACCCATGAAAGGAATGCCAAAGAAAAAGGAGACATCTTCTCCGGCATGGAAGACTATGCAAATGCGGTAAATGAAAACAGCAATCCCAACGGCAAGGTCATCGACCTGCTTCTGCCGATTGCCGTGTTGATCGTTTCCTGCGTTATCGGCATGATTTATTCCGGCGGTTTCTTCGAGGGCGCAAACTTTGTGGACGCATTTTCCAATTCCGATGCTTCCATTGGCCTTATGCTCGGCTCCTCCGTGGCATTAATCATCACTGCCGCATACTATTTAATCCGTAAGTCCATCAAATTCAAAGAGCTGGCGGAAGCCATTCCCGAAGGATTCAAGTCCATGGTCCCGGCAATCCTCATCCTTACTTTTGCCTGGAGCCTGAAAGCCATGACAGATTCCCTCGGCGCCAAAGAGTTTGTGGAGGCAGTGGTAAACAGTTCAGCCAGCAGCTTCCAGGCGTTCCTGCCGGCAATCGTTTTCATCATCGGCGTTTTCCTTGCCTTCGCAACGGGCACTTCCTGGGGGACTTTCGGCATCCTGATTCCGATTACCCTTGCCGTATTCCCTCTGGACAACCCGCTGGGCGTTGTCTGCGTTTCTGCCTGTATGGCCGGCGCAGTCTGCGGAGACCACTGCTCACCGATTTCTGACACGACCATCATGGCAAGCGCGGGCGCGCAATGCAACCATGTGACGCACGTTTCAACGCAGCTGCCTTACGCCCTCACCGTGGCTGCTGTCAGCTTTGTCAGCTATGTCATCGCCGGTTTTGTGCCAAATGCGATTATCGTATTGCCGATTGGCATCGCGCTGATGATTCTGACATTGCTGCTAATCCAGAAGTCCAATCTCGGACAACATAAATAACGCGCTATTCTTTCAGCCATTCCTGCTCCTGGCAGGTAAGCGCCGCCCCCTTAAGCAAGTCGGGGCGGCGTTCTTTTGTGCGCAGAAGGGACTGCTGCCTGCGCCAGGCTTCAATATTTTTATGATGCCCGGAAAGCAGTACCGGCGGCACTTTTTTGCCCATCCACTCTTCCGGGCGGGAATATTGTGGATACTCCAGCAGATTTCCCTCAAACGACTCCGCAGAACCGGATTCCTCGTTGCTCAGCACCCCCGGGACCATGCGGGAAATCGCGTCTACCATCACCATCGCCGGCAATTCCCCGCCAGTGAGCACATAATCTCCGATGGAATAATAATCGGTGACAATCTCTTCTAAGACACGCTCGTCAATGCCCTCATAATGACCGCAGAGCAGGATTAAATCTTCCTCCAAGGCAAGCTCCTTTGCTTTCTGCTGCTTAAAAACACTGCCCTGGGGCGTCACATAGATACACCGCGGCTTCTTCCCAAGGCGGTCTGCCACGGATTTCCAGGCAGCGTACACCGGCTGTGCCTGCATCAGCATCCCCGCACCGCCGCCGTAAGGGTAATCATCAACTTTATGGTGTTTATTGGCAGAATAATCACGGATATCCACGGTCTCAATCTGCAGGATGCCCGCTTCTTTGGCGCGCCCGATAATGCTGGTATTCAGCCCCTCTTCCACCATCTGCGGAAACAATGTCAGGATATAAAAATTCATGGCAGCTCCTCCACATTTTCTGCCAGCAATCCGGGCAGGAGATGTACCCGCATACTCCTTTTTTGCATGTCCACCTGCAGGATACAGTCGCGGATTGCCGGCAGCAGCAGCTCCTTGTTCTTATCCGTAACCCGCTCTGCATAGGGAGAATCTTTATCCACGCGCACCACATATACGTCATTTGCCCCGGTCTGCAGCACGTCCGCAAGTTCGCCCAGCAGTTCCCCCTCTTCTGTCCTTACCTCTATGCCAATCAAGTCGGCAATGAAATACTCATCTTTCTCACATTTCACCGCATGGTCCCTTGTCACAAAAAGACCCCTGCCCTTGTATTTTTCCACATCATTGATGTTATCAATCCCTTTAAATTTCAAAATCGCCAGATTTTTAAAGAATTTGACCTGAGCGATTTCCAGTTCCAGATAGTCCCCGCCGTCTTCCAGCAGGACTTTCTTTAACTTCTTAAAACGCATTACGTCATCTGTCATGGGAAATACTTTCACTTCGCCACGAACGCCGTGGGTCGTGGTAATCGCTCCCACCTGCAATAAGTCTTCCATAAACGATTCTCCTTGTATGGCTGGAAATTCTCTATGATACAAAAGCTGCCGTAAAACCGAATATCAATTCTACGACAGCCTCTCTTACTGTTTGCTATTGTACGATATCGACAATAACTTTCTTGTCACTCTTAGCTGCAGCTGCTTTCACAACCGCGCGAATGGCTTTTGCAATCCGTCCCTGTTTTCCAATTACCTTCCCCATATCTTCCTGGGCAACGTGTAATTCCAATACAATGGACTTGTCATTCTCAGTCTCCGTAACTACAACTTCTTCTGGAACATCCACAAGCGCTCTTGCAATTACCTCTACTAATTCTTTCATTACGTCACCTCACGAAGATTATTTCTCGATGCCGGCTAATTTGAAAATCTTTGCTACCGTATCTGTAGTCTGAGCGCCATTTGCCAACCATTTCTTTGCTAATTCTTCATTCACGTGGAATTCACTTGGATCCTTGGTGGGGTCATATGTTCCAATCTCTTCGATAAACCTTCCGTCTCTCGGAGACCTGGAATCAGCGACAACGATTCTATAGAAAGGAGCCTTCTTCTGTCCCATTCTCTTTAACCTGATCTTTACCATTCTTTTCACCTCCTGGTTCTTATTGTTATCTATATTATAGTAAACGCATGAAATGAATACGTTTACTATAACTGCTCCGCAAAGATGCGCACGAATGCACAAAGGAAATATGCCGCTTGCGGCGTGCATTCGGCGCAGGAAACGAATCAAAACGCAAACGTTTGGTTCGTTTCCTATACTTAACTAAGTAACCGTAATTAAAGCCCAAACGGCAGCTTGAAGCCGCCGCGGCGCTTGCCCTTGCCGCCCATCATCCCGGACATCTGCTTGAGCATCTTCCTGGACTGCTCAAATTGCTTGACCAGACGGTTGACCTCGCTGATGTCTACGCCGGCGCCGACAGCAATCCTGCGCTTGCGGCTGGGATTGAGCAAGGAAGGGTTTGCCCGCTCTTTGGGGGTCATGGAATAAATAATGCCCTCAATCCTCGCCATTTTCTTCTCATCCACCGCATTCTCTATCTCTGCTATCTGGGAACCGCCGATTCCCGGCATCATTTGCAGCATACTGGAAATGCCGCCCATTTTCTTCATCTGATTCATGGATTCCAGATAGTCGTCAAAGCCGAATTCGGCTTTCTTCATCTTCTGCTCTAATTCCCTTGCTTTCTCCTCGTCAATGTTCTCCTGTGCTTTCTCTATCAAGGTCAGCACATCGCCCATGCCAAGGATACGGTTCGCCATACGGTCCGGATAAAACTGCTCCAAATCGGACAATTTCTCACCCATACCAACATACAGTATCGGCTTACCGGTAACTGCACGGATGGACAGGGCTGCACCGCCCCTGGTATCGCCGTCTAACTTCGTCAATACCACGCCGTCAATGCCAATCTTTTCCTCAAACATTGTCGCCACGTTCACCGCGTCCTGTCCGGTCATGGCATCTACGACCAGTATCGTCTGGCTCACGTCAAGCTGCCCTTTGATTTCTTGCAGTTCTGCCATCATCTCTTCATCAATATGCAGCCGTCCTGCGGTGTCTAAGATTACCACATTCTGCCCATTCGCCCTGGCGTGCTCCACTGCCGCCTTGGCAATATTAACCGGCTTATGGCTGTCTCCCATGGAAAACACTTCCACGTTCTGTTTTTCTCCATTAATCTGCAGCTGCTGGATAGCCGCCGGACGGTAGACGTCACATGCCACAAGCAACGGCTTCTTTCCCTTCTGCTTGAGCTTCCCGGCAATCTTGGCGGTCGTGGTGGTCTTTCCTGCTCCCTGCAGCCCCGCCATCATAATGACCGTGATGTCAGAACCAGGCTTCAAGGCAATCTCCGTTGTCTCAGAACCCATGAGGGATACAAGCTCCTCATTTACTATCTTAACCACCATCTGCCCAGGATTTAAACCGTTCATCACATCCTGCCCCACAGCGCGCTCCTGCACGGACTTCACAAACTGCTTGACCACCTTGAAATTAACGTCTGCCTCAAGCAAAGCCAGCTTCACCTCTTTCAGGGCGGCTTTCACGTCTGCTTCCGTGAGCATTCCCTTGCTGCGCAGGGATTTGAATACATTCTGCAATTTTTCAGACAAGCTGTCAAACGCCATACTATAACTCCTCTAATATCTCATCTGCAATGGCTCTGATTTCTACTATCAGTTCTAACTCATTGCTATCTTGATATGTCTCGGTAAGCGCGCGTATCCTCAAGACCTGCTCTTTCATTTTCAGGAAACGCTCCAGTAAATGCAGCTTCTGTTCATATCCCTCCAGCAGTCTGTCACACCGCTTCACGAGGTCATGGACACCCTGGCGGCTAATCCCTTCCTCCTCGGCAATCTCGCTCAGGGTCAGGTCGTTCAGCACAAAATCCCCATATATGTTTTGCTGATGTTCATTCAGCAAATCTCCATAAAAATCATAGAGATACGTCTGCATCAATTTCTTTTCCATTCTTACCACCTGTGGTATCATACTACAAAAGGATTATGGTGTCAAGTGTTTTTTCTTGACAAACCATAATGTTATATCATAATACTTGACACTTCCACTTCATGGATTTATAAAAAAGAAGGGAAATCTGCTCCCGGAATATTCCAGGTACTTTCCGGGCGTATATCTGATTCCCTACTTTGGGGGAATGATTCGGCTCCGGGTGTGGCAGCTCTGTGTTTTGGTAACGGTTCGGGGGAATGCCTGATAAGAGAATGAGAAAGCAGCAGCCAGGCAGCTTTCACAATCGCATTACATTAAACGTGTGTTTGGCTCTTGAATCCTACTGCCAAATGTGCTATATTAAGCATAGAAAAAGGGAAAACCATAGAAGCGGTTCTACCCCTTTAACAACAAGCTACACCCTCCGAAAAGGGTCAGCCGTCACTATTGCGAGTAGTGGCGGCTATTTCTTTCCCTTAAAAATCTG
>CAJTYM010000057.1 GCA_910583835.1 uncultured Lachnospiraceae bacterium
ATTTGTGATACGATTAAGGGAATGGATACCCTCTACTTCTCATTTTCAATCTTTTCCCTCCCCACAGTCCTTTTTATAACTGCATATCTTTTCTTTTAAACAATCCTTTATCTACAGGCAGAGTATAATATAGTTTACACGCAGCCAAATTCGTCATTCCATACGAAATTATACACCAACGCAAAAGACATGTAAATAAACATTTGTTGTTTTATCCCAAAGCCACATCAAGCGCCATCATCACCGTAAACCCCACTGCAAACAACAGCGTACCCAGATTGGAATGTGAACCGGCAGACATCTCTGGAATCAGTTCTTCCACCACCACATAAACCATGGCTCCCGCGGCAAAACTCAACATATAAGGCAATACCGGAACAACGATGCCAGACGCCAGAATCGTAAACAGTGCGGCTATGGGCTCAACAACCCCTGACAATACCCCATAGATAAATGCCCTGCTTTTCTTCATCCCCTGCGCTTTCAGCGGCATGGAGATTATTGCCCCCTCCGGAAAATTCTGCACCGCAATGCCCACAGAGAGCGCCATCGCTTCCGTTACGGCAATCGCACTGCTTCCCGAAAGGCAGCCTGCAAACACCGCCCCCACTGCCATCCCCTCAGGGATGTTATGCAGCGTCACGGCAAACACCAGCATGGCAGTCCCTTTCCTGGAGCCCAAACTTCCCTCCAGCTTATCATGCCCGGAACACAGATGGCAAACTGCCCTGTCCAAAGCCAACAAAAAAAGGATTCCTGCCCAGAATCCTGCCGCTGCCGGCATAAACGCCCACTGCCCCATTGATGATGCCTGTTCCATTGCCGGAATCAGCAGGCTCCAGACAGATGCTGCCACCATGACGCCCGCTGCAAATCCGTTTAAAATCCTCTGCAATGAAATGTTGAGCATATTTTTCATAAACAACACACAAGACGCACCCAAAGACGTTCCCACAAATGGAATCAGGATGCCCCGAATGATTTCGACTTTCATCATAATACCCCCGAAAAGACTGAATTTTACTATATTAAATATATGTAAATTCTGCCCTTTTGCTCATAGGGGCACTCGTTTTTTAAAGTTCGCTGCCTACGCCCGTCAGATATCCATGCTCATAGGCGGAAAAAGCCTTGGACATCTGACCTCTGGTTCTCAGAGTGTCTCTTTCCCCAGAAATTTGGCCCCTTGTTCTCCCCTCCTCTTCCTCAGAAATCTGCCCTATCGTTCTCTCCTCTTCTTCCTCAGAAATCTGTCCTATCGTTCTCTCCTCCTCTTCCTCGGAAATATCATTCTGCATTGCCGTCGGTTTGGAAATTTCCAGGCTCATGGTCGTCTGCATACCGCAAACCCTTGTTGTCACCAAAAGCACCCTGGAGCCGTCTGGTTTGACAATGATATCCGTATCTGTCTTTGACTCCTGCTGCTTTTTGTTTGCCAATGCCTCCTCTTGCGTATAGCTGCTTTTCTGTAAAGGCTTCTTGTGCCTGTTTCCATCAAGGCAATCCACGCCCCTAAATACAGGATCAATGTTTATCATATGACCGTCCCTCCCTCTTTCTGCAGATAATCCATATATATTTTTACAAATTCTCCATGCTTCTTCTTGGACAGATATACCTTTGCCCCGCCGGCAAGGCTGATACTGTCGCTGTCATACTCGGTAATATATGCCATATTCACAAGGTATCCTCTATGGCAGCGGTAGAAGCCTTCCCCCAGCTTACGTGTGAGTTCTGCCATCGTCGCATATATTTCTATCGGCTCCCCACCGTCTGCCGTGCAAATTTCCACTTTCTTGCCCCTGTTTTCAATATAGCAGATTTGATTCCTATGGACCGTAAAACTCTTGCTTTTTGTGCGGACAAGAATCATGTCCTCTCCCCAATGCTTCCGTTTCAGCGCCTCCTTGGCGGCCCGCTCAAAAACCTGCAGAAACTTCTGCTCCTCAAAGGGCTTGGGCAGATAGTGAAACGGCGACACATCGAACGCCTCCAATACATATTCCCGAATCCCGGTAATAAACACCAAAACAGCATTTTCCTGCTGTCTTCGGTAAATCCGTGCAGCTTCAATGCCGTTCATGCCTTCCAGCTGTATTTCCAGAAAAATAAGGTCAAATTTATGCCTGGCTGCCAATAATTCCTCCCCGCTGACATAAATTTCCATCCGGCAATTTGGTCTTTGGCTTTTTATGAGTCTGCATACCTGTTCCCGGATAAGTTCTTCATCTTCTACAATGGCTATTTCCATATTTCCCCACCTTACGTTTTCTGTCCTGTCTCTACTGTCACTTATTTTATCGGCAGATTGTCCCGATTCTTGCCATCACTGGAACGAAATCACCATTAAGAGGGTACGAATGGCGCCGAAATATATTATAATATTTCCTGTCACAAATCCATTTTTCCTTTGTCTAATCTTATAGGAGGTAAAAATTCATGAACAACAAAACGAACGAAGAAATCTCTGTCTTAATCGACAAAGCAACCAATGGGGACAAGCAAGCCCTGGAAACACTAATTCTCAGCGTACAGGATATGGTATTCAACCTTTCCCTGCGGATGCTGGGGACTTTCGCGGATGCAGAAGATGCCACGCAGGATATTTTGCTGAAAATCATTACGCATCTGTCTTCTTTCCGCAAAGAGAGCTCATTCTCCACCTGGGCATTCCGTATCGCGGTAAACCATCTGAAAACTTACCAGAAGCATATGTTTGCCAAACACCCTCTGAGTTTTGAATTCTATGGACAGGATATTGAGAAGGCCCCGCTTGCGGACATACCAGATTTGACGCAGGATGTGGAGAAATCCATCCTGGCGGAAGAACTGAAAATGTCTTGCACAAATGTGATGCTGCAATGCCTTGATACCGAGAGCCGCTGCATTTTCATATTAGGCACGATGTTCAGGCTTGACAGCCGCATAGCCGGGGAAATCCTGGGATTGACACCCGAGGCATACAGACAGCGCCTTTCCAGAATCCGCAGGAAAATGGCGGACTTTTTGGGGAAATACTGTGGCGAGTATGGCAACGGAAACTGCAAATGCAGCAAGAGGGTAAATTATGCCATCCAAAGCCACCGTATCAACCCTCTTCATCTAGACTATACGTCTGCCGCGGAGATACCTGCGCAGACATTAGCGGCTGTCAAAGATGCTATGGAAAATATTGACGATTTATCACAGCAGTTTTCTTTCTGCAAATCCTACCAGCCACCGGAAAAAATACGGAAATTCTTTGCCGAATTTATGGATGGTGCAGCATTTTCAACCGTAAAAAATACATAACAGGGAGATTATACTTATGGATACAAAGATTATATTAAAATATCTGGCAGAATTGTCAGCCAACAATAACCGCGAATGGTACCATGCCCATAAAGCGGATTACAAGGAAGCAAACCTGCAGTTTGAAGAACTGCTGCAATCGCTGATTCTGGAACTGGGGAAATTTGACGCAAGCATCCTGCATAACATTCCGAAAGAACTTACCTTCAAACTCGTGAGGGACACTCGTTTCAGCCATGACAAGTCGCCATACAACCCCGCTTTCCGCGCCCATATTTCAGCGAAAGGAAAGCTGCCTGTCCCTGTTGGGTATTACATCATGATAAAACCTGGCAACCAATCCTTTCTGGGCGGCGGGCTTTTTGCAGATATGTTCAAGGAGGCAACGTCCATGGTCCGGGATTACATCGCTGCCCACCCGGCAGAATGGGAGACTGTCATCCATTCCGCTGATTTTGGAAACCGTTTCACCGTACAGGGAACTGCCCTGAAAAACGTGCCAAAAGGATACGACAAAGAACATCCGCAGGCAGAATTCCTGAAATTCAAGAGCTGGTATATTGAATACCCGATAAGCGATGAAACATTATCGGATTCTGAAGCGTTCCTGTCGCAAGCTATAGAGATTTTCAGGGCAATGAAACCCTTTAACGATTATCTGAACAAAGCTCTGGATGGATTTACCATGCCTGCCCGCTAGGCAGCTTATTTTTCTTTCACAGGCAGGAGATTTACGATTGCCAGCACAGCCGGATACAGCACGCCTGCGACAACCCACACAATCCAGCTATACTCCCAGTTGTCCGTGGCAAGGCTGTATGCAAGAAATATGGCGGTCGCCGCCATCCAGTATACGGTTGTAATCACAGATGCCACCGGCCGTCTTTTCTTTTTGGATTTCGTATAATCTCCTTCCTGCAGAAGTTTCTCAAAACTTTCCCAAATAATCCCGGTGCGCACAAAAAGATTTACGCCGATTCCCGCTATCAGAAATCCGGCTGAGAGCATCATCACTAGCGTAAAAACATTATTTTCATTAAAAACCACTGACAGAAAAAGCGGCACTAACGCCACAATGCACAGACCTGCGCCAATGATGTTATATCTTGTATGGGTATCTTTATATTTATCCCTGCGCTCTGTGACCATCCCGCTCACCCCATACTCCGTTTCAAACTCTTCCGTGTCCAGATAGGAAAATGGCGCTGTCTTGCTTCCATTTGATATGAAAATACCGACTGCTGCCGCCACAATTGCCAGAAGGACAACCATCCCGATTCCGCCAGCCACATTTTCCGCTAAACCAAATCTCGCATCTGCGCTCATTGCTCCCAAAAGCAGCAAACACACCGGGGAGATAATGCACAAAAATACCGCATTTGCAATCGCTTTTGCCGTCCCTGCCTTTATGGAAAGAAACTTGTTCGCTTCTTCCATAGATACCCGCCTCGCTGACGGTACATCCTCCGGCAAAGCCAGATTCCCTTCCTCTTCCAACTCATCTTTGAGCAGATAATCTAAACTCACGCCAAACAGTTCCGAAAGCCGTATTATCTTTTCCAAATCAGGGATGGACTGCGCACTCTCCCATTTTGAAACAGACTGCCTGGTGACGCCCATCTGTCCTGCCAGCTCCTCCTGAGACCAGCCGCTCTTTTTACGGAGCTGTATTAACTTATCCGCAAATATCATTTCTAATTCCTCCTCTTTCTTATGGTAGCCTATAGGTAATTGCGAAATTTATAAAATTTGAAAATTTCATGTACAATTTGGAAAATTAAAATAAGATATTTTCATATACAGAAACTAAGAAATGCATTTAGCACCATGGAAACGAGACTCAAAAGACAATGGAAGCCTTTGCTGACAGAGTCTTTTGCATTAAGAGGCTCGTTGGAATGCTTGGTGCGTTCAGCATTTTGTGTTTCTGTATCATGAAAATATAATTAGATAATTGTGCATATTGTACATGAAATTATATAAATTTAAAGTTTCGCAATTACCTATGGTAGCCTAAGCCTACAGGATTTGCCGCTTACATGCAACCAACTGCCGCCATCCAATCTGTCAACTGGCGGTTGCATCCGTTGATATCAGAGGATTTCCCATCCTCTTTTCATCATTCAAACAGGCTCATCTGCCTATCGGCAAATGATTTTGCTTCCCGTTCCCTCACACAGTCTGCTTCTGTGATTTCTCCAAACAGCAGCGGCGAAAGCGGATGATGGCTGCGGAAATTGTCTCCCACTGCGGCGCTGTTATAGTTTGCATAACAATACGCGCAGCCATTCTTACAAGTATTGTAAGCCCCGATATCAATGCTTTCCACGCAGCCGCAGGAACTTCGCTGATTCTTATCTTTCCCGATGTCCAGCCTGAACTGCCCGATTCTTTCCAGCCGTTCCCTGTCAATGCATTGGGCGGGCATGATGCCGAATTGGCTGAAATCCCCAACCTCTGCGCAAGTATCTATGCAGATATGATATGGTTTGGCAATTTCGGCAAACCGCCCTAACAATTCCATCTGCTCCGCCGGCAAAACCTGCCGCATACCATACTGCTTCACATTGCGCTTCGTATTCCTGTATAAATCAAGAAAGCTGACGGTGCAATGCTGCGTATACTGCGCAAGCTCTGCAGCCAATACCTCAAAACACCGGCAATGGCAATCCAGCGTATATATTTCATTGAAAAAAATCGGGTCATACCGCCAGACTACCCTCTCTTTGCCAATCTCCTCCGACAGCCGCTGAAATGATGGTATGATTATCTCCTTTTTTGACGGCAGGTTTTTTTCTATTTCCTGTCCATAGGGCGTCAATGTAAACTGGAAATAATAATGATAGTTTTCCAGTTCTGCCAGCCTGCTCAACATTGGGGCTGGATTTTTTGTCCAAAAAACAATCCCATCCACGACCTCCGGCGAGAGGCTTATTTTACTGACCTGATGGGGATTGAAGGGATTCCTCACGAGGACATAGTTCTCTTTCAGCCTTCGGAAAAACCACTCAGAATAATACGATGGGATGTCTGTCCTTCTGCTTGCACTTATAATCAATGTTCATCCTCTTTTCCTATTCTGGCAGCAAAGCCACCCCTCAACCTCTCAAAGTATCAGGATGGCTTGCTTCCCAGGTTATTAGTCATGCCCCATCAGCTTGCTATGGGGGTATAAGACCGCTTTGTTTTCCCCATCAGCTTGCTATAGGGTATAGACTGCTTTGTTTTCCCCATTATTTTTTATAGGTGTAAATTCCCAACTGATTTTTATATTTATCGTTTATCTCGTCAGAACACTTCTGGAGATTCTGCAGACGGAAATCGCCCTCATCGCTTCCGCCATAACCGTCAATCCCCTCAACGATAAATGGAGCCACGCAATCCTTCTGTCCTGCCAGGAAACGGCTCAGCGTCCGGTTGCATACAATCTGGGCAACCCTTGCCCTTGCTCCGCCTAAATCAAAGTTATCATGGGTGCTGAAAGTTTTTACATTTACCCATTGTCCCTCATTTTTTACCCAAGCCATGTGCGCATAGGTATCGGTACATAAATGCATTGCCATGCCGCAAATTACAAAGGACCATGCCAGGTCTGTCTTCTTCACTGCCAATCCTGGGTCATCCCTGGTTTCCTTACGCAGCACATAGGTGTCCCAGTCATTATATACGGTCCTTAATGCTTTTGCCAGATTATTAAGCTGCCCTATGGTCGCGCCCGTCGTCGAATCTTTTGCTGAAACCGGAAATGCGCTGCCGTCATTCCTGGTTGGATAAAACCTCTTCAAGTCTTTCATAACTTCGTTCACGACTGCCGTGTGGTCATCCTGCCTGTTGTAGACCGCCCGCGCCGTGTGGGTGAGGAATCGGTAGTATGCAACATAATTGTCCCCTCCATGAAAGCAATATCCGTCTTTCTGTATAAACCAATCATCCGGCATCACGGCCCCTGCCAGCAGCGCTTTCTTACAGTTAGCTGTGAGGTCCGCATATAGTTCTCCGTTATCCTTACCTAACGTAGTTTTTGCAAGGCCAAAGTGATCGTTATATCTCCATCTTGCCTCCACGACATCCTCATCCAAATCTACCGCTTCCGCTTCCTGCATATTCTGCAGCAGTCTGCCCTCTGTCTGTTCTCCTGGGCGGTACTGCTGATGGTACTCGTCATAGATGGAAAGCGCATATGCATAGTCCACAACTCCCGCTTTGCCCTCCGAGGTTCCTGCCGCGCTCAGCGCCAACAAGTTCCGTATGAAATCCGCCGGCATGTTGCGGTCCTTCTTCCACAAAAGAGAAGCCAGACCTGCCACATGGGGCGCTGCCATACTCGTCCCTGACAAATAATCTGCGCCAAAAAAGGTGTCTGTCGCTGCCACGTCCTTACCTGGCGCAAGCAGTTCAATCTCTTCCCTACCTGAACTTTCCGTTGCCAGACCACCTTCATGGTCCACAGCGCCTACGGAAACAACTGCATCATATGCTGCCGGATATTCCACTGTCTCGCCGTTTCCAGCTGCGGCAATCAAAAGGATTCCTTTCTGCTGTGCTTCCAAAACTGCGTGTTCCAACGCCACGGATTTCTGGGCTGTGCCAAGGCTCATACAGATAATGTCCGCCTCCATCTCTTCTGCCTTCTTGATTCCAGCAATCAGACGGCTTAAGGAACAGCGGTTCTGGCAATCCAGGATACGGATGGATATAATTTCCGCAGATGGGTCTATGCCGTTAATCCCATATCCGTCATCCTGAGCGGCAATAATCCCTGCCACCGCAGTGCCATGCCCAGTACCGTCCATAAAAAAGCCTTCCATGCCCTGCTCATCATCCACCAGGTTCACGCTCTCTGACACAGGCACACCAGCTACCAGGTTCACGCCGGAATCCAACACGGCAATCCTCATCCCAGTGCCATCCGTGCTTGCATCGCTATTGCCATCATCTTCCAGATGGAGCATCTGCCGATTCCATGCCTGAACGTCTTCTGTCTGCAGGACCAGAGAATCATACTCCTCTTCCATGGAGAGACTGTCTTCCGGCAGCACATCTGCTGTCATGTCCACATCTTCTTCCACTGCCTCCACAGCTGCCGTCATGTCCACATCTTCTTCCACTGCCTCCACAGCCGCTGTCTGCTCCAGTTCCTGCACCTTAGCTTCCTCCAACTCCAAGAGCAGCATATTATCCTCTTCCAGCGCATTTACGTTCTCTTCCATAGTTCCTGCCGGAATAGCCTCCTCTAATATCTGCTCTGCCTGCTGGGCGCTGATTTCCTCTGCTGCTTCTCCTGCGACTGCTCCCGCAACCTCAAACTCTGGCTGACTGGCATCCTCTGCCATAGTAACCCCTGGGACTAACAGCTTTCCCACAACATTTAAAACGCTCTGTGCTGCAGTCAAACGGCATTCATCTTATCTTCCCATTGGTATTTTCAGATAAACTCGCCCTCAATCAGGTTATTTGTTCTTTTCTTCACCTCTTTCCTGTTAAATCTATAACCCTTTTCACGTGTTAACCCCTCAAGATTTCTTCTTATAATTTAACATAGGCAGTATTATTTTTCAATATTTGCTCAAATAAACGGAGTTTCTCTGCCATCTACATCGCCTCAGATAAAAAAGTGAACAGAGGCTGGCACTAACCAACCTCTGCTTGATTATTTTGCACTATCCTTTTGTTATCTTTACGCCGGATGCCTGCCCTTTGCCTTTCAGCAATTTCTTGTAGGCTTTCAGCTTGCTCTTCGGCACTTTGATGGAAGCTTTCTTGTTAATGCCTTTGAATGCTTTCGCCCCCACCGATTTCAGCTTTGTCCCCTTGATGGTTATCTTTTTCAGCTTCTTGCAGTTGTTGAATGCCTTAGAACCAATCTTGGTGACATTCTTGCCAATTGTCGCGCTTGTGGCCTTGCTGCATCCCGAGAATGCGCTGCTGCCAATTGATGTGACAAGGAACTTCCTTCCTCCGATATTGACTGTATCAGCCACTTTGAGGCTCTTGCCTTTCTTGTTCTTGATGCCGCTTAAGGCAACTGTACCCTTGCCGTCCGTCTTAGCATTCGTAATCTTATATTTGTAATTTCCAACGGTGTATTCTGCATTCTTCCTGACAGTAATCTGGAATGTCTCGGAGATTACTCCTGTATAATTTCCCTTTCCTTGGATGGTTACGGTCGCAGTCCCAATCTCTGTGTTATTCTTGTAGCTTACCGTGTAATCCTCGTTGACCTTTAAACTGCTGCCCGCGTACGTTATCGTAAGGGACGGCTCTATCGCTTGACCTGTGTAGAACTGGTCCTCAATCTTCTTCACTGTAGCTTTCGTGATGCTTATTTCTGTCGAGGGCGTTGTAGATGTCGGAGGTGTCGGGGGTGTTGTAGGCGTAAGGCTCTTATATATATCCTCCGCGTCCGTCAGCGCCTTATAATTATTCACAAGAACTTTCTGAGCGTCTGTCAGCTTGCCATACGCTTCCCTTGCTGCATCGATTTTTCCCTTGCATTCTGCATTATATGACACTTCACCAATGGTCTTAATCAGCGTTTTTACATTCTCTACTGCCTGATCCGCCGCCACATCGTCTGTCTGATATCCAATCGCATACAAGGTGAACTTCTTCGCCTCGTCTCCTGCTGCCATTTTCAATTCAATTATATGCTTTTCAGAGGTCTGTTCCTGCAAGGCAATGCATACTTTACCATTATTCCAGCCCGAACCGTTGTAACAGCTCAATGTGGATTTTTTCGCGCCATCCACATACAAGTCTGCAGAACCATACGCACTCTCGCTTGTCTCTTTATATACAAGCATAAATGTCTGGCAATTGACTTCAATCGTCAGCGGAACATCAGAGCCGTTTCCATCATGCATCCAGTTATTCGGGAACCACTTTTCTCCATCTTTGCCATTATACTGATATTGGAATGTCGGAACATTGCTGTCGTTGCCGCTGAATCCGCCCGCATTGACAGCGCTGATTGCCGGATCGGAGTCCGCTGTCGTCGTCGAATCAATCATCTTAATCCCTTCAAAGGAAGAAGACGTTACAGCTTTGATGGAATCCACATCCAATGCATTGTCAGCCTCTGTTTCCTCCTTGTCCACACGGTCCATCAATTCAAGAATGCAGTCCGCCATAAGCTTATATCCCTTGGCATTCGGATGAAGCGTATCGTTGTAAAACCAGTCATAGAAACCATCTCTCTGATAAACGTCCGCGATGGCGTCCGCCGTGCTAATCATCGGCAAATCATATTGTCTGCCATATTTGCGGTAATTCATCTCCTCCACACGGTTTAAGTTGTTAAATACGGAAAATACCAGAACAACCGCCGAGCCGGATTTCAACGCCTGGCGAATCAGGCCTTCGTATGCCCCGCCCTTGGATTCACAGCCGGAATCATTTACCGCAAACTCAACAAATAAAATATCTGGATAACTGCTGCCCTCCGGCAGACGGCCTACCACATCGCGCCCATAACGGATAATGCCGATATCCGATGAGGTTCCGCTCATGCCTGCATTGATAAAATGCACATTCTTCCCATCATTTACGCCATATTTCTTAGCAAAAGCAGTAGCAGAGACTTCTGCATAGCATGCGGAATTCGGATTGTAGCCGCCGCCCTCCGTAATGGAACCTCCAATATAAGCCAGCGATACATCCTTTCCTGCACGCGCCTTTTGAAGAACTGCCTTTATGCGTGCATTGTTGCCGGTAGAATAAACGCCTTTCCCAACCATCTGCTTATAAAGTTCTTCATCCGGCTTAAATTCTTTAATTTCTTGCGGGACACCGGAAATCGACAAATCATCTACATAGAAATCCGCCGTCTCGGATGAGGAACACTGAAGAAACAAGGCAATCTCCTTGGCCGTCTCTGGAACTGTGAAGGATCCGCTGAGTTCCGTCCACTCACCGCTCACGCAGCTAGAACTATCTACCGAAGGATACTGATCGCTGTCGTTGGCATCCTTATACTGTATCCCCAGGTCAATGGTCTGTTCCGAACCTGTATCTTGCTTTACATATACTTGGAAATCATATGTATTCCCAGATATTACATATTTTGCAAGCGGCAGCTGAATGCCGTTCCATGTCGCAGTACGGTTCTTGACTGACAGACTGTTATTGCCCACATCATGGTGTACCGAAGTAGAGACTTCAATATCTGCTCCGCGTCCCATAATCCCCTGGTATTCCCCATCTTCAAAACCATTCCTGTAAAACTCCTTTTTCTCACCCTCTGCCGCTTTCACATGAAGCATTGTTTCGGAAGGCATAATCTTTACCGACCCAGTAAGCACAGACGTCAAGGCCATGGCAAATACAAGTCCATGGCAGAGGATTCTTTTTGCTTTTTTAATTTTCATTTGCAACATTTTCCTTCTTTCTTTTATTTTGCCTTCCATTCATTTCATTAATTATAGCTTGATTCTATTAATCTTGTCAAGGAAAGATGCCACCCAAAATATCATCCTGCTATATTTTTCCTTAGCTTTCTCCTTCAAATATTGAACGTCCTCATCCATATCCAAATAAAGCCGTTTTACATACATAACCAATGACATTTCTTTTGTTTCAGAATGCTGCTCTTTCCATAATATCAGCTTTCTTTGAAGTGTTTAGGTATCGTCTTCCAACGACAAGGGTATTTGCAGTTACCAGATTAATAATCTCCGCTTTCACAGCCGCCCACGCTTCTTCCAGTGAACTGCCAAATTTTTCTGTATTCTGGTATTTCCCATCTTTTTTGCTGTACCAAACTCCAAACTTTTGCGAACCGGCCTGTCCTCTTATATCTCCCATTCGCATCAATTCCCTTTCTATGCGATAACAGAATTTCAAATGGTCGCCATGCCCGATAGCATAATCTTCCATAGACATTGTTTCCAGTACAGATAAGTTATAGTCACCCGAAAACTTCCTGCTGAGCGAGATACCCCCTGCAATGTCGTCAATTAACTTTTTATTTGAATATTTTGCTATGTCAGAAAACAATCTTTCAATTGTTCATCCACAAATAATTTTGCACCTGCCGGACATTTCCTTATACAGGCATTCCAAAAACAACCAAATCACCTATATTTTTTACATACTAACTAATTTCCCAATAAAATAAAATCCATTTGACTTATGACCGTTCATAGTCGTAAATGTTAAATGTTTATATTCCAAAACAGAAAAATTTCTTAACAACTGTTTTACCCATACTTCATCATGATGACGGCATACTGCCCCCTCTGGTAACTCAAAAACACCATACATACCATAAGTTTCTTTAAACATATCATAACGAGAAAGGTTTCGTTCATCTGTATTCAGCAAAAAATCATTCACATACAAAATCCCATTGGGCTTTAATACTCTTCTTAATTCCGCTAATAATTGCTCCTGTTCCTCATTTGTTCGTATGCAAGTCAAGACAGCAAAAAGAATTACCGCATCAACGCTTTCATCGGGTAAAGCGATTTCTTTCGTTTCTTTTACCCGCAAATCAAGATATGGAAATTGTTCTTTCCCCCTCGCTACCATACCGCTTGAAAAATCAATACCAATCAGATTCCGATAACCATTGTGATATAATTCAGCAAGCCCACAGGGGCTCCCCTGTCCCCTCAATTTTGAGGGGATTGCACACTTTGACGCGCCGAGTGCAGTTGATTTTCAGATACAGAAATGTTCTTCATTTCGATATTTTGCAATAAAAAACACACCGCTTAAAATTTGTTGGCTTCAATTATTTTTGCACCACTGCTAGTGCCTATAATAATACGATTACACATATTGTGAAGAGTATGAGATCACTTCTTTCGTATATTTTTGTGTGCAACCTTATTATATACCAAAGTGTCCCATACGACATCTTTTTCTATAAAAACTTGTAAAGTGGTGGAAATAATAATATTAACTCATCTTTTGTTTGTAAATATTCAGCATCCGAATATTTTTTTATTCTGCCAATATATTCCTTATATAGACTTTTTTAACAATTTTTTGGGAAAATACTCTTCTGCCTATAATACATAATAGCCATCTGGTACATTTTTAAGTAATTTTATATTGAATACATAAACTATAACGAATAAATCTATTCATCATAAATTAATATTTCTAATAGTTTTTAAAGGCTTTTTTAAACTATCGACTATCTCCTTCTATTTTCCAATATCTCTGAACCCATACTTCTGCATCGTTTTCTTCAAGTTTATATTTTCCTGCCACTTTTTTTATGGTTTCTGAAATAGGCAAACCTATTTCCTGGCACATCTCAATCGCTGAAATCATGGCGGCTTCTTCTTTCTCACTCTCCACATAAGCACGCATTACCTGTTCTTCATCAAACAATGTCATCACCATGTCAACAACCTCCTTTTCCCTGCTAGATAAATACTCTTTCAGGACATCCCTGTCTTTACAGATATTGATGGTATTAGTAATTGCTACCCTAGTTCGTCCATATATTTTTAATTCTTCTGAAAGGGATACATATTCTGGTTTGCTTACCCGTTTTCCGGTGAATATCACGTATAATTCTGCTTTTGGCAGCTTTACTTTTTTACTGCCGTAAAGGTTATCGTTCCTGCGTTCAAAATACTCATGGTAGGACTGCACCAGATACATCAATGCCCGGATAATGATATTCATCGTCCATGTGGTTTGAGCCTCCGTCAGAATCATGATTTTGTCCCCTACCGTGAAGCCAAGGTCATTATAGCACACATCCACTAATATGTTTTTAATCGTAATGTCTTTCAGTTCATCTTCCGTAGTTTCTGTATCTTCTGGGTGGAGCGCCCGGTATAACTGAATCAGGTATTTTTTATCCTGAAATAAATTCGTAAAAACGCTGTCTTTAATCGTATATTTCGCAATGTCCGTTTCTTCCATTCCTTCTTCCTTTCATCCCCGCCTTTACAACGGGGAAACAATCAGATGCCGTCTTGGATTCATTATACAAAAAAGCCATCCTTTATTCAAGGATGATTCCTCACAGTTTTACGGTATAGCTACAGTTCAGCCCAAAAGCTGAACTGCAACGATTATCTTACACCATGTTAAAACACTTGAACGCCGCCATAATCGCTTTCTCTTTCTCCGGCGGGCATTTCGGCACACGGCTTTTCTCATTGTCCATATTATAATTGAGACGTTTCTCCAAACCGCATTTGTCTTTTATCTGCGCCACATACAGCGACGATGCCTTTAGACCATACTCTGATTTTATCCACTCTTTGATTTCCGTATAGGTCGCACAGCCCTTTACATTTTTCAAAAATTCGTTATCTTTCGGCTCATAATCGTCGTAAGCATACACGATATTTTTTGTGTTCCTATTTCCTACCCAAAAGGACGCACGTCTCTATATTCGCCGAAAAAGGAAACATGTCCACGCAGCACAGCCGCTCCACCATATAGCCGCGCGCCTGCAGAACTTCCAAATCCCTTGCCAGGCTGGTAGGCTTGCAGGAAATATAGACCATCTTCTCCACGCCATAACGGATAATGCGCTCCAAAGCCTTGGGATGGATGCCGTCCCTCGGCGGGTCTAAAACAATAAAGCCAGGCTGGGATGCTATCTCATCAAGAACCTTGAAGACGTCCCCGGCAAAAAATTCACAGTTATGCAGCCCATTCAAGGAGGCATTCTTCTTGGCAGCCTCCACCGCCTCCTCCACAATCTCCACGCCGATGACTTTTTCTGCCACAGGAGCAAGAATCTGCGCAATTGTGCCGGTTCCGCTGTACAGGTCATAAACCACCCTGCCGGTTCCGGCGTCTGCCACATAATCTCTCACCGTCTGATATAATACTTCCGCTCCCAGAGAATTAGTCTGAAAGAAAGAAAACGGCGTAATCTGAAAACGCAGACCTAACAATTCTTCATAAAAATAATCCTGCCCAACCAGCACATCGGTCTTCTCGTTGATGACCGCATCTGCAAGGCTGTCATTGCAGGTATGCAGAATACCGACAATCTTCCCCTCCAGTTCCAGCTGCTGCAGAACCTTGGCAAAGCCTTGCAGCAATTTACTCTCCGTCTCATCCTCCATCTGGCTTGTCGTCACTAAATCTACAAGGATTTCCCCCGTCTTCACCGCTTTGCGCACCAGCAGATGGCGCAGATAACCGCTATGGCGCATTTTATGGTAATATGGCGTTTCCTGCTCCTGGAAATAGGAAAGCACGGCTGACAAAATCCTGGAATAGTCCTCATCGACAATCCTACAACCCGCCACCGTCACAATGTCATGGAAACTGCCGCGTTTGTGCATCCCCAGGCAAAGCGGACCATCCTTATAGCTGTCGCCAAAAGAAAACTCCATCTTATTACGATAAGCATAATAGATGGGACTCGCTTTGATGCCCTCAAATATCTCAGAAAACTGTGTCCCCCCTCTCTGCTCCTGATAAACGGCGCAAACTGGTTCTAAGAGTTCCCGCACCTGCTGTTCCTTTAGCTGCAGCTGCCTTTCATAGTCCAGGTTCAGAAACGTACAGCCGCCGCATTTCCCAAAATGCTCACACGGTGAATCCTTTCGTTCCATGGGCGATTTCTCCAACACTTCCAACAGCCTGCCCTCACCCCTCCCTTTCCTGACCTTATTGACAGAAAATGAAATCCTCTGTCCTGGCAAGGCATTTTTCACGACAACCTTCTTCCCATCTTCCAGAATGACAACACCCTTGTTAGGAAAATCTATCCGCTCTACAATTCCTTCATATACTTGTCCTTTTTTCATAATCCTCTCCTTAAAATTCTCCATATGCCCAAAAAGGCTCCCACAATACCATGCGGGAGCCTCTCTTTCTTAATACAAGCTCTGATTATTCTTTCTCATCCTCATCGTCAAAGAAATCTTCATCATCGAAATCATCATCAAAATCGTCCTCAAAATCCTCCAGATAATCTGGTGTGAAGAAACGGTACACCCCATATGCGATAGCTGCAACTGCCACAGCTGCTCCTGCTATTGCGCAAATCCACAGCAGCTTGGATTTCTTCTTCTCGCATTCCTCCTGTTTGTGCAACAATTCATTCAGTTTTACTGAGCTTAAAAAATTATCCATCTTTTCTCTGTTCATGATTTCCTCCATTCCGTGCTTCTTCCAGCACAATAGGCATATAGTGAAAGACTACGCTTTCCCACCTTTGCCTTTATTTTCTTTCATTATTCCGGCAGATACCGCTGCCTGACGTTCCTTAAGTATTGGCTGCAATTTCCCGAAAAAACTACCAGGATTCTTTACGCCATATTATAGCACACCTTTGCCAATTATCATACCAATTTTTGCAAATTTTATACTTTTTTTAGTTTTGCAAATGAGGCAAACATCTTTTTTGTGCCCACGCGGTCAAAATCTACCGTCACCTCGTAATCCCTGCCGCCTTCCACAATCTGCACAACTGTGCCCTCTCCAAATTTGATATGCTTCACCCGGTCACCATTCCCATATTCCAGGGAAATGCTGCTGGTCGTATTACTTGAAAATGACGTTGTCTGATAGGGCTTTTTCTGATATGGTTTGCTCTGCGCATTCCCTACGGCAAAAATCGGATTTACCTTGGAACCCGCCTGCCGGAAAGAACGCGCCGGAGCTTCCTTGACCTCTTCCCTCTCGCTTTTCATACCTGTTGCACTACCCAATAAGTTCCCAGGTATCTCTTTCACAAAGCGAGATACTTTATTATATTGCGTTTCACCGCGAATCATACGTTGTCTTGCGCATGAAATTGTAAGCTCTGTCATCGCACGTGTGATTCCCACGTAACAAAGGCGCCGCTCCTCCTCAATCTCCATAGGGTCGTCCGAGACAATCGTCATATAGCTGGGAAACAGGCCGTCCTCCATGCCTGCCAGGTAAACATTGGGAAATTCCAGGCCCTTGGCGCTATGTAAAGTCATCAATACTACATAATCATTCCCCTCCTGTAGGCTGTCTATATCTGCAACGAGCGCCACTTCTTCCAGAAATCCGCTCAAGGTGGGTTCTTCCGCGCTCTCCTCATACGCCACAGCCTTGCTGATTAACTCATCAATATTCTCAATACGCGCCTTTGCTTCCTCCGTATCTTCCGCCTTAAGTTCCTCCACATATCCAGTCTCATCAATGACTTCCTGCAGGATTTGGGAAACGTTCAGATATTCCAGCTTACTGCGTATTGACTGAATAAGCGTAACAAACGGCTTAATTTTAAGCCCGGCACGCCCCAGGCTTGGAATATCGTCTGCCATTTTCAAGGCATTGTAAAAGCTTATCTCCATTTCTGTGGCATAATCCTGTACGCGCCCCAGTGTGGCAGCGCCAATTCCACGCTTGGGCACATTGATAATACGCCGCACTGCCAAATCGTCCCTGCCATTATCAATCGTCTTCAGATAAGCCAGCAGATCTTTGATTTCCTTCCTGGCATAGAAATTTACGCCTCCCACCACACGGTAAGGCGTATTGCTCACCACAAACCGCTCTTCAAAAAGGCGGGACTGTGCATTCGTGCGGTACAAAATCGCACAGTCGCCATAACCGCATTTCCCTTCCCGCACTCTCCTTCGGATATCCCTCACCACATAATCCGCCTCCTCAAACGCGGAATCAAACTGCTGGAAATTAATCTTCTCACCCTCATCATTCTCCGTCCACAGGCTCTTAGGCTTTCGCCCCACATTATTGGCAATGACAAAGTTCGCCGCATTCAAAATATTCTGCGTAGAACGGTAATTCTGCTCCAATTTGATAACCTTTGCATCTGGATAAATCTCTTCAAAATTAAGGATATTCCTGATGTTGGCTCCTCGAAATTTGTATATCGACTGGTCGTCATCCCCGACCACGCATAAATTCCGGTATTTATCCGCCAACAGGCGTATCAGTTCGAACTGAGCCGTATTGGTATCCTGATACTCATCGACCATGATATATTGAAAACGCTCCTGATAATTGTTAAGTACCTGCGCATCATGCCGAAAAAGCTCTACTGTCTTCACAAGCAAATCATCAAAGTCCAAGGCATTATTCTTGTGCAGCTGGGCCTGATACTCCCGATAGACTTCTGCCTGCTTCTCCTTGGTAAAATCACCTGCGGCGCGCCGTGTAAATTCTTCCGGCGAAATCAGCTCATCCTTAGCGGAAGAAATCACGCCCAGAAACATTTTCTCCTTATAAACCTTCGTATCAATCTGCAGACGCTTACAGACATCTTTCATCAAAGACTTCTGGTCGTCCGTATCGTATATCGTAAAATGATTGTCATAGCCCAAACGGTCAATGTAACGCCGCAGTATGCGCACACAGGCAGCATGGAACGTAGATACCCAAATACTCTCTGATCCAAATCCCACAAGCTTATCAATACGCTCCCGCATCTCTTCTGCCGCTTTATTCGTAAATGTAATCGCCATAATATGGTAGGGGTTCACGCCCTTCTCTTCAATCAGATATACCGCCCGGTGGGTCAGCACCCTGGTCTTGCCCGACCCTGCCCCCGCCAAAATCAGCAAAGGACCCTCCGTACAAAATACTGCCTCCCTCTGCATAGGGTTCAAATTCTCATACATTCTTTATTTCCTCCCTGGTACGCACTCAAACATATGTTTATTATAGTGTATATTTTTACATATTTCAACCAATTTTCTTCCATAATCAAGGAAAAACAACAAACTGCTTGTCATACGGTTTTGAATACTATATAATATTTTTGAGGTGAAAAATATGACAATTGATGAAAAAGATTTACTGAACAGTATATTGAACAGCCTGTCCAACATAGATTTTATCAAACCAGAGGACTTTCCCAATATTGATTTATATATGGACCAGGTCACGACTTTCATGGACACCCAGCTCTCTGCCTGCAGACGGCATCCTGAGGACAAAATACTGACCAAGACCATGATCAATAATTATGCCAAGAACGACCTGCTCCCGCCTCCGGTCAAGAAAAAATATTCCAAGGAGCATATGCTGGCGCTGATTTTTATCTATTACTTTAAAAATATCCTAAGCATCGGGGATATACAGGCAATTTTAAACCCTATTACAGATAAATATTTCAATTCCGACTTAAATTTTAATTTAAACGATATCTACTCAGAAATTTTTCGTTTAGAAGAGTCAGGGATTATCAATATCAAAAAAGACCTTACCAGAAAATACCAGCTTAGCCTGCAGACTTTTTCCAACCTGCCACCGGAAGACCAAGCAGAACTGCAGCATTTTTCCTTTATCTGTATGCTGTGCTTTGATGTTTATCTGAAAAAGCAGCTGATTGAGAAAATGATTGATTCCAGGCTTCCACAAACGAACAATGCCAAAAATACCTCCGACAAGGGCAAGAAAAAAAACGTGTCGGACAAGAGCCAGTAACGCCATCTTTGAAACGCCCCAGAAAGCGAGGGATTGTCTCCTCGCCGGGGCGGCATTTATACTACTCCTCTTCTACAATCCCCATTCTGGCAAACACCATATCATATCCATCATTTCCATAGTTCAGAGAACGATTCACCCTGCTGATCGTAGCAGTGGAAGCTCCTGTCTGCTCCGCAATATCCAAATACGTCTTCTGGGTCCTCAGCATCCTTGCCACCTCAAATCTCTGGGAAAACGACAGCAGTTCATTTACCGTACATACGTCCTCAAAAAATTTGTAGCACTCTTCCTTGTTCTCCAGATGCAATATTGCTTCAAACAAATGGTCTACGGCTTCCGTCCTCAATTTTTTGCTCATATCCATTCTCCTTTTATGTATTTCTTCGGTATACCCTCCAAGGTATCATTCTTCTTTCTGAATTTTATCATACTAAAGTCATAAAGTAAACAAGTAATTATCACAGCACATGGAAATCACGTTGAAAATTGATTGCCGTGATTATGGCGGCGCTTATCCTTTACCGCTATAATTGATGTAGTCGTAGATAGCCTCACTGTGTGCATTTAATACCAGCTCCTGCGGAAATCCCATTTCCTCCAACAGTTCCAGGGCGATGGTATGCTCACCCACCAGCATGTCTGCATGGGCATCGGAATCTACAACAATGGGAACCTGATATTTCACGCATAAATCCAGCATTTCAAGATAGTTCTTCTTGGAATCTTTGCGGAAACTTACCGGTGACAAGGAGGTGTTATTGACCTCCAGCAGCACATGGTATTCCTTCGCTGCCTGAACCAACATCTCGTAATCGACCGGAAAACGGCTGTCATCCGGGTGGGCAATGATATTGATGTAGGGATTCTTCATGGCTCCGATGTAGGCAGACGTGTTCTCCTTAGCCGTACCGGAGACATAACATGGCGGGTGTATGCTTGCCAATGCCACATCCATTTCTTTTAGCGTATCTTCCGCCAAATCAACATGTCCCTCATAGTCCAGAATATTTAACTCCGCACCATACAGTACGGTCATCTGCTCATATCTGCGCGGCAATACCTTATAATTTGAAAAATAAAACTGATGGCAGCTTCCCGGCATGGCAGGCGCATGTTCCGTGACAGCAAATATCTCCAATCCTTTACCATACGCTGCCGCTATCATCTCATTTCTTGTATTATAAGCATGGCCGCTGGCAATCGTATGTGTATGCAAGTCCATCTTATCTATTATCATTTCCTCGTCCCTTCTCTTCTCTTTTTATACTATTCTAGACGTTTTCGGCAGAAAAAACAAGTGTCTGAACTGATATCATAAACAATGTATTCTACGGATATAATATTAAATTTATCAGTATTGATTGATACCAGATAAGGAGTTACTTTTCACGGGGTGGGGAAATAGGACACGCTAACAAGGGGCTCTTGTGAG
>CAJTYM010000058.1:0-16450 GCA_910583835.1 uncultured Lachnospiraceae bacterium
GATTATCCCACAGATTTTAGAATATGTAAAACCGGCAGGTTATTCATCGCTTACGCTGTAAGGTATTGTATTGGAGATAGCGCATATTTGTATAAAGCTCCGTCATGCTGTTGCTGATCGGCGTACCTGTTGCAAACGTGATTCCCTTCCCTCCGGTCAGTTCAGAGAGATATTGTCAAGTGTGTTTGTAAATTTTTAGCAAAATCCTGTTACCTTCACTCCAAATACCAAACACAATCATAAATCCGTATTGCCGTCCTTCCCTGAAATCTGGACAACCAAGTATACACTCCCTCAGAATTGAATCTAAAAAGGTGCATCGTTTAAAAGCTCTCACTTCATCACGATACACCTTCGATTGTCTGACAATCTACTATTACTTTTCTTTACGCGCTTTCGTACATTCCCATACTCTGTTATCATAATGCGCTCTTACCTTTTCAATATCTGAATTACCGCATCATAATTTTCAGGATGATGGGGAAAGGTACAGTTTGTGCAGACTTTTATCTTTCTCCCATCCTTTTCTATATATGCAGGATTCCCCGGACAATTATCCCTTAAATATAGCGGGCAATAGCAAAACAGGCAATTTAAGTTTTCCAATCCCTTATGACAGGGAAAATACTTACAGTTCCTGTTCTCAAAAAATCGATATGAATTTTCCATACTCACTTTTCCAAACTTCCTTTCCTATATCATTACTTGATATACCCTTGCCTTATCAATAAATGCCCTTGCAAATGCAGGATTTGACGGATAATATAAATGCGGAAATCCTATCCACTGCGTTTTATTTTCTATAATGCAGGCATATTCTTTTCCGGTCACCGGCTTAACTGCTATTACGTCCGCCCCATTACAGGTGCTGTCGTAATAATGAAATTCATGTCCTTTTATTCCCCCGCCGTTTAACAGGAAGTGCTTTTGCTTTTCCCGAAGTTCTATGTAACCGAAACGAACCAGTTTCCCGGTATGATAGCAGGCTGCTGGAATAACTCCCGCCATATCATAAGAAAACCCTTCTTTATCTTTCAAAGAAGAATGTAAATACATAAAACCGCCGCATTCTGCCACGACTGGCATTTCATTTTCAACCGCACTCCTGACTGCCTCACGCATTCTCGTATTTGCGCTAAGCTGTTCCGCATACAATTCCGGATATCCGCCGCCAATTAACAGGGCATGGCATCCTTCCGGCAGTTTTTCATCCCGCAGCGGAGAAAAATATGTTATATTTGCCCCATATTCCTCCAGCAAGTGGATATTATCAGCATAATAGAAGCAGAAGGCTTCATCTTTTGCCACTGCTATCGTTGGACGGCTGTCACTAACTGCTTTCACATGACCAATATCCCCATAGCTTTCGATTCTGGTTTCTTTTATCGCTATTTCTTCAGATTCCAGTTCTTCCGCGCTTTCTGCTATTTCTTTGATACGCTCTACGGAAACTGTCTGTAAAAATAATTCAGAAACCACCTGTAATTTCTCTTTTATATGATTCACCTCATCCGGCAAAAATAGTCCTAAATGCCTGCTTTCAATGTACAGTTTGTCATTTTCAGGCAAAAAACCGACCACTTGGATTTTCAGTTCCTCCTCAATCAATGGCTTTACCAATTCAAAGTATCCTTTTGACATTCGGTTCAGCAGGATAGCTTTTATCAAATGTTTTTTATCATAATCGAGAAATCCTGCTATCAATGGCACAATGGAGCGTCCCATCCCCTTCGCATCAACAACAAGCACAATCGGTGTTTTTGTCACTTCTGCAAGCTGATAAGAAGAACCTTCTTTCTTAACTCCGCCTACCCCGTCATATAGTCCCATAACACCCTCAAAAACTGCAAAGTCCATTTTCATTACACTTTTTTGAAAAAGTTTCCTTGTCTTTTCTTCATCTGTAAAAAATGTATCCAGATTTTTTGCCGGAACATCTATTATCTTTTCATGAAACATCGGATCAATATAATCCGGTCCGCATTTATAAGAAGCCACTTTCAAGCCGCAATCCTTTAATACCTGAAGCAAGGCACAGGTGACTACTGTTTTTCCGCTTCCACTTTTAGGGGCGGCAATCATAACTCTTTTTATTTTCATGCAAATATCACGCCTTTCTTTCAGGCTCTTTGCCGCAGAAATCAAATGCACAAATCCAAACCGGATTCTCAGACTGCATCAAATGATAATTTCCTGCTTTTTTTGCCCTGCTTACCTGTAATTGCACAATCTCTTCTTCTTTTATCATATCATCCATTGATAAAATCTCTCTCATTTCACAAATTGTCTCCATACTGACAGCATTTACCACAACCCTCATGTCGGGATTCATCTGTCGGAGTGACACCAGTATTTCCTTTAATCTGCCGCCACTTCCTCCTATAAATGCGTGTGTCGCCATTGGAAGTTCAGTTAATCCCTCTGGTGCTCTCGACTCTACCACTGTTACATTTTGCAGTTCAAATTTCTTTTTATTCTTTTCAATTAATAAAACTGCTTCATGCTTCTGCTCCACCGCATACACCTGTATATCGTCAGAAATGCCCGCTATTTCTATTGCAATAGAACCCGTGCCACTGCCAATGTCATAAACTACCGCCTTTTCTTTTAATCGCAGCTTACAGATACTAACCTCTCGAATCTCTTCTTTTGTCATAGGAACCCTGTCCCTGATAAATTGACCATCTGCAACACCATGTGTCAATCTTCTTTGCGTAGCATATGGATTTTTAACAAAACATGTATATAACCCTTCCTCCTTCAATTCCATACACTCTAACGGCGTATGCCTCTCTACCCGCTGTTCCTCATAGGATAACTGATATCCTGTTATAATTTCACATTTTTGCATTCCCGCATCTGTCAACAGTTCTCCCAACTGATTTATATCTTTTACACCAGATGTAATCAGAAATGTTTTTGACCTGCTTTTGATCCGGTGTGCAAGGTTGTATAATTTTTTCCCATGTATACTGTAAACGGCCGCATCATGATAGCTTTCTCCAATGCAGGAAGCCAGATAAGCTATGGAAGAAATACCCGGAAGAATACGCAAAGATGCCTTTATGCGACCTTCGGTAATTTCTTTTTCCAGTGCCGCATATAAAGGCTGACACCCGCTATAAAATCCACTATCTCCCGAAAAAAGAATCACAACTTTTTTATTTTCCTCAAATAAACTTCCGCTCTGTATATCATGCAGATAAGGAATGACCTGTTCTGCCTGATAAAAAGGATGTCTTTCTGCTTTAGAATAGACAGCATTAAGCATTCTCTCTGCCCCTAATAAAATGTCTGCTTCACTAATCACCCTCTCTACTTCTTTCGTTAGACCGTTTACATGTCCCATACCAATACCTGCCAGAATAATTTCCATATTCTCTTTTATCTGATTCTTCGCCCTAAATTTTTCTCCTCCTATATCTTCAAGTTTTTGGCATATTTCAGAAAAAGAATACCCTTCTCCCTCATCAGAACAGCCAATTACAAATATCCTCACTCCGGTTCTCTTCGCAGCGTTTATCTTTTCCTGATAACCTCCGGGCACACCGCTCTCCTTCGTTACAAGATAAGCTATTTCATATTGGCGAATGATAGCCTCATTCATCTCCGCAGTAAAAGGTCCCTGCATTGCAATAACCTGTTTCCCGCAAATACCCTGCTCTGTACATAGAGAAAGACTTTCCACACTTGGAAGTACCCTTACATACAATCTATGCTTTATTCCTTCAGAAACACAATATTTGTACAATTCCTTGCTTCCGGTAGTCAAAAGAATATTTCCTTCCGTATCTTCCAACGCTTTCACACATTCCTCGTTTGTTTCAAAATAGGTAATGCCGTTTTCTCTCTCCGTAATACCGTCTCTTTTCAACCTCAAATATGGAATTGATATTCCAATCCGCTCCATTTCTTTCAATGCAGCCTGTATATTATAAGTAATCTCCTTAGCAAAAGGATGTGTTGCATCTACCACAACATCAAATTTTCCATTGCTTATGAATTCTGCTATCTGTTCCTGATTCATTCTTCCCTGATGTACTTTTATAAGGGGATGCTGTCTTAAAACAATTGCGCCATACTCCGTTGCCACACAGATTGTATGATTTATTTCAGCCTCTGCAAGATATTCCGATAATTTTCTTCCTTCAGTTGTCCCCGCAAATATCAATATTTTTTTCAATCTTATAGCCTCTCCTTGTGACAAATTTCCCATTTATGTTCTCCGAACCGGAACTTCCAATAAATACCGTGGTAAACATATTGACCTCCCTGTCCCTTAACTCCTTTAAGGTACAGATTTCCATTTTTGTTCCGTCTCTTCCTATATTTTCAACATATCCGCAAACTCGTTCCCCCTCCATGCTGCACAGTAAAATATCACATGCTCTCATCAGATAATCCTTTCTTTTATGGCTGGACGGATTATACAGTACAATGACAAAATCACCTTCTGCGGCTGCATGTAACCTTTTTTCAATCGCATCCCACGGTGTCAGCAGATCACTCAGACTGATAACACAGAAATCATGGTTCAGTGGCGCTCCCAGAACTGCCGCACCGCTGCTCGCCGCAGTAATCCCTGCGATAACGTAAAGTTCTGTTTTCGGATAAGCTTTCCCAATCTCGTACATCAAAGACGCCATCCCATAAATTCCTGCATCACCGCTGCATACAAGGGCTACTTTTTTCCCTTTTTCAGCTTCCTCAAAACACAGCCTGCACCGTTCCTCCTCCTGACGCATTGGTGTGGATAACATTTCTTTCCCCTGAAAACGCCCGCCAAGCAGCTTTAGATATAATGTGTAACCAACGATCACATCAGACTGGTCTAACACATTCAATGCTTCTCCTGTCATCATTTCTTCCCTGCCCGGTCCCATTCCTACAATATAAATTCTATTTGCCATCAAAACATACCTTCCATTCTCTCCATGCGGCTATACTCGCATTGCAATCGCAATTGTCATCCCATTTTCCGCAACTTTTGGACATATTAGTTTTCCACCCTCTCCACAGGCTTTCACTGCTGCCCTTTCGCAAACATTATCAACGCCAACCTGATTCTTAACAAACACAGACTTTGTAAAAGTTCCGTTTACTTCCTGTAATTCTTCTGCTGTATATGTAAAAAATGGAATCCCTTCTGTTCGACACCATTCAATAATCCCCTGTTCATCACTCTTTTGCGAAATAGAGGACAGCGCAAAAATCTGCATGATAGAAATTCCCATTTCATTTATTGTTTTTGAAATAAATTTATCAATTTCATTTGCTTTTTTTCCTTTTTTACAGCCAATTCCTATGACATACTCCCGCGGTTTCAACAAAAGAGAAGTATCAAACACATCATCTTTGGAAGTAACCACAACATCAACAAATCTGTCTGGCGGATATGGAACAATCCGCACGCCAGTTTCTTCACAAGTGATTTCATGTCCCGTCTCTATACATATCGTAATCTCTTTTCCGGCTAATACCTTTGATGATACTTTGACAATCCCATCTTTATTTGCAATATACAGGTTATTTCTTTTTGCAAACAAATCCACAGCAAATTTTTTATTCAGATCTGTTGCCGTAGTAATCACCGGTACTGCCCCTGTTTTCTTTGCTATATGGTTTGCAAGATCATTTGCACCGCCCATATGTCCTGATAAAATCGGAATGACATATTTCCCTTTTTCATCCATTACAAGCACTGGTACATCATGCAGTTTATCCGTAAGATGCGGCGCTACTGCCCTGACTGCAATTCCGCAGGCGCCTATAAACAACAAGGCGTTTTGCTCCTGCATCCGTTCCTTTGCCCAATCTCCAACAGATATTTTTACAAATAAGATATCTGAATAACGATTGTCTTTTATGCCTGCCTCACATTTTGTATATAACCTAATTTCTAATTCCCTCTCCAACAATTTTACAATACTTTCCGAAAGTTGTTTTCCATTTTCTGTAAAGCTAATAATACTTAATCTCATTCTTTTCGTTTTGCCTCCCGGTATTCGGTCGAAAAATCCGGCGCATATAACCTTGATTTTCTGTAATACTGACGCGCGATTGCATCTCCGACCAATATCAAGGCTGTTTTCGTAATCCTATGCTCTACGGATACATCATATAATGTCTCAATCGTACACAGGTAAGCCTCCTCCTCAGCCCAGGTTGCCTTATAAATAAGCGCTGCCGGTGTTGTCCCCTTATACCCGCCATTCATTAGCCGTCTGCTTAATTCCCGAATCATTCCGGCACTTAAATAAATTGCCATAGATGCCTTATGTGCTGCAAAGCTCTCAATACTTTCCCTGTCCGGCACCTTCGTTCTGCCTTCCATTCTTGTAATAATCAGGGATTGTGAGATTCCCGGCAGCGTATATTCAAGATTCAAGGACGCCGCTGCGCCAAAACAGGCGCTTACCCCCGGACAGCTCTCATAAGAAATGCCCAGTGTATCCAACTCATCCATCTGCTCCCTGACCGCTCCATAGATACTCGGCTCTCCCGTATGCAAACGGACAGTTGTTTTCCCCTCTTTTTCTGCACCAACGATAATTTGTATTACTTCTTCTAATGTTAGTTTCGCACTGTTATGTATCTCGCAGTCTTTTCTTGCATAAATAAGCAGTTCTGGATTCACCAAAGAACCTGCATATATAATCACATCTGCCTGTTCTAATAAGCGCATTCCCCTGACTGTTATCAAATCTACTGCGCCTGTTCCTGCCCCAACAAAATAAACCATTCCTCTGCCCCCTTACTTTTTGCCAGTTCTCCATATTCACTGGAAAACAGAATACAATCTGTTTTCATTTTTCCTCCGGCGCGGTTTTCCATATAATAGCAGATACGCTTTGCAATCTGCTCCATGACCTGCTGTAATTTCCCGCTTTCCTCTATAACAGAAACTGCTTCTTCCGTTGTCACGCATTCCAATATTCTTCTTACCTGTAAAGGTTCTATCTGCTCCTTTACGGAAAATGCCGCAAGAAGCTCCATCCTGCAATCTGCTTCTTTGGAATGGGTATTCATAATTCCACCTGCAACCTTAATCAGTTTGCCTATATGACCTGTCAGAAGCATTTTCTGAAATCCCATTTCCACTGCCATATCAATGGTTGCACCGATAAAATTGCTGCATTTCACACTTTTGTCCAAATCATATCCATATGTTTTCCTCATAAACTCCAAACCATAATTTCCCGGCGAAACGGCAACATAATCAAATCCTAAAACCCTTCTTTGACGCAATTCTACCCGAATGGTATCAATCAGCGCCTGACTGCTCATAGGCTCTACGATGCCGCTCGTCCCTAATATGGAAATACCGCCAACAATGCCAAGTCTTGGGTTAAAAGTACGTTCGCACAGCTTTTCACCTTCTGGCACTGAAATCTCAATCCTAAGGCTGCCTTTATAATCCGCCAGTCTGCAAACTTCTAATACTTCTTTTTTTATCATCTCCCTCGGAACGCGATTGATTGCCGCATTGCCTACAGGCTGGTCAAGTCCCGGTTTTGTCACTCTCCCCACGCCTACTCCGCCTTCAATGATAATTTGTTCCTTCACACTTTCTTCTGCATACGAAACTTTCGCATAAATCCATGTACCTGTTGTAATATCCGGATCGTCTCCGCCATCTTTTTCTACCGCACAGCTTACTTCATTTTCCCCACACATGATATCCAGAATCTTTGCATTATACAGTATACCTTTTGGCGTTTCTATTGTAATTTCCGTCTTTTTTAATCCTGTCAGCAGCATATAAGCTGCGGCTTTTGAAGCCGCAGCCGCGCAGCTTCCGGTCGTAAAACCATATCGCATTTCTATCTTCCCTTCTTAAAGTTGATACAATGCGGCATTACAAATTGCCGCAGCGATATTACTTCCACCTTTTCGTCCTCTGTTAATGATGTATGGAATATTTGTTTTTAATATAAGTTCCTTTGCCGCTTCCACATTGACAAATCCCACCGGAACACCAATAATAAAGGCTGGCTTCCAATCCATTTTTTCCATCATTTCATACAGCTTTATCAGAGCAGTTGGCGCATTACCGATTGTAAAAATAACTGGTTTTTCAATCGTTGCCGCTTTTTCCATGCTGACCGCTGCCCGTGTCATATTTCTTTGCTTTGCCAAAAGCGCAATATGTTCATTTGCCATAAAGCAATGCGCCTCCCCACCAAACTTTGCAAGCACCTTTTTATTGATTCCTGCCAATGCCATATTGGTATCTGTTACGATATCAGCTCCGTTTTTTATCAATCCTTTCAGGATTTCCACCGCTCCTTTGGAATAACAAAGCGTTTCGGCATAATCAAAGTCCGCGCTGGTATGTATTACCCGCTTTGTAATGAACTCCTCTTCTTTGGGGAGACTGATATTTCTCTTTAAAAGTTCTTCTGTAATGATTTCAAAGCTCCGCTTTTCAATTTCCTCCGGCGGCAGATATTCTATTTTAGAATGTTCCATGTTCCATCTCCCATCTCCCATATACTATAAGTTTTCCAGTAAAATCTTATTTTCTTTTCTGCTCTTTACTGCAATACGGTAAAATCCTTTTCCTAATCCCCTGAAATTACTGCAATCCCTGATTAAAATTCCTTTTTTCAGCAGCTTCTCATATAAGGGTTTATCACTGTATATCGTGATAAAATTCGATACAGACGGAAATGTCCTCAATCCTATTTGCATAAGTTCTTTTTCCATAAACTGTCGTTCTTCTTCAATATAAATTTTTGTTTTCTCAATAAACTCTGCCTGCTTCGCACAAATACATCCCGCTTCCTGCGCAAAACAGGAAAGATTCCATTCAGGGAGTTGTCTGGCTATTTTTGTATGTACCGCATTATTTTTACACACCAGATACCCTAAGCGCACTCCCGGAATTGTAAAGATTTTTGTAAAAGTCCTTACAATTATCAGATGCTCATATTCCTCTATCTCAGACAATAAAGAAAGCTGATTTCCACAAAATTCAATAAAACATTCATCTACTACCACATAAATCCCTTTATACTCACAATGCAAGAGCAGCTCTTTCATCAGCTCTTTGTCTAAAAGATTTCCAATCGGATTATTTGGATTAGCAAGAAAAAGAAGATTTACATCTTCTGTCAGAATGTGCTTCATCTCATCTTCCAAACAAAAGTTATTTTCCTGATTCATCTCATAATAAATAATTTCGCAATCCACTGACTTTGCCGCATATTCATATCCATAAAAGGAAGGCACTGGTATCACGACTTTCCCCGGTTTTATGCCATGAACAATCGCCATAAAAAGTTCTGATGCCCCATTCCCGAATATCAAATATTCCTTTGGCACTCCAAGAAATGTACTGATTGCCTCTCCTAATCTTTCAGCTTCTATATCAGGATATTTCCCACACATCTCAACCGCCTTATGAAGCGCTTCTTTTACACATTCCGGTGTACCAAGCGGATTTACATTAATTGAAAAATCAATATCCACATGATTCCTGTAAATATCTCCTCCATGAATGTTCATCCATACTCCTTTCATCATCTATTCCACATATTTCGCAGTGCACACTCAAAAAAACTTCGGTTTTTCTCGTTCGCGGGCATTCGCCCTATGCATCCGCATTTTGAAAAAATTGTCAGTAAGCTGCCATTTTTTCAAATTACGGATGCGCACTGCTCATTGCTATCGCGTACATCACCAACAGACATAACACCTCACACAGCCATGCGGTAATGTACATCAAAAAATTCGCTCGTTTTATGTCCTTGTATTCTACCCCTCGTACCGCCTCGCCTATATACGGTTTCTTTACTGTCTTTCCAAAATAACTGGCATCTCCTGCAAGCTGTATAGAAAGCGCACCGGCGCATACCGCCTCAGTCTGACCGGAATTGGGACTTGTATGTTTTCTGCGGTCTCTCTTATAAATTTTCCATGCACCTGTTCCCGAAAAGTGTCTGCCTGCCAAAAAAGATGTAGTAATCATAAGGCAGGCGCTGATTCTTGCCGGAAGGAAATTCACAAAATCATCCAGCTTTGCTGCTGCTCTTCCGAAATACAGGTACTTTTCATTTTTATATCCAATCATGGAATCCATTGTATTTACCGCTTTATATAAAAATCCAAGTACCGGACCGCCAACTGCCAGATACAGCATCGGCGCAATCACTCCGTCAGAGGTGTTCTCAGCCACCGTTTCTATCGCTGCTTTTGCAACACCTTCTTCGTCCAGATGTTCCGTATCTCTGCCTACAATCATGGAAACAGCTTTCCTTGCCTGCTCCAGATTGCCATTTTTCAGACATTGATAGACTTTCATACTCTCTACCTTCAGACATTTTACTGCCAGTATCTGATAAGTCATAATACATTCCGCCACCACTCCCAGAACCGGATGAAGCCAATATGCCATAAACAGCAGAAAAAGCGTAACTGCCACCACGCTGATGACCACAATAAGCACAAGTCCTATTCCCTGTCGAAACGCTCTCCCATTACTATCTTCCTTACTATCTTTCCCTCTTATCCCCATTCCACGAAGTACTTTTTCGGCTCCTTCTATCAGTTTTCCAATCAAACGGATTGGATGCGGCAAATAATAAGGATCACCTAAAACCAAATCCAAAAGAAATCCCATGAAAAAGGCTATCATGTGATAATTTATCCAATGCCTCATATTTCCGCTACCACCTTTATCTGTAGATTATCTTCCTGTGTTGTCCTGCCATTCACTCCCGTCAGTCTGCATACATAACCCCTGCCATTTGACACCTGACAGTCAAAATAATCTTTTCCGCCATACAAACTCAGCAATGACATAATCGTTCCGCCATGAACAATCATTCCTACTAAAGCAGGATTCTTTGCTTTTTGTCCGAAAACCCGACTCAATTCATGGCACATTCTTATAAAGCCGCCTTTACAACGCAGGATAAAATCTTTTCTGCTTTCTCCTTCTGGAAAATCCAATGTGCCATTGCTGCGGAGCCATTCCTGATACTGTGCATCATCCTTTAATTCTTCATAATTTCTATATTCAAACTGTCCGAAATTAATTTCTTCCCATTCTGGAATAATAATCGGGCATAATGTGGGATAAATAATTTTAGCAGTCTCCGTACATCTTTTCATGGGACTGGTAAACAGGTACTCCACATCAGGATAAAGTTTCCGCATTTTAAAAGATTCCAATATTTCTATCCCTTCTTCTGAAAGGGATTCGTCTGTTTTTCCCAGATATCTCCGTTCTTTATTTGCCTGCGTTGCACCATGCCTAATGAATGCCAGCTTTATTTGATTTTCTGTCCAATCCCGCATATGATGCGCTCTACCTCCTCTGCTCTCATTGCAAGCTGCACAAGAATCCTTCCTGTACGTTCCCTGTATTCTCTCTCAAACGGATCTATCGGAACAATCCCGTTTCCAATCTCATCACATATAATAATACAGTCCTCATTGCAGTCCAAAAATGACATAATTTCATCTTCCGGACATCCCCCGCTCACCATACGGCTCTTAACCCACTGATGAAAGTGATTGATAACCACTATGTTCTTATTTAATTTTCTATCATTTGGCAAAACACCATCCCACACCATTTTTTTTTGCACATCATATTTCAGAAGTACATATTCCAATTTTCCCTGCGCAGTTCCGCCTATTATTAGTTTCATCTTTTTCACTCTTTCCATATAAAAATATCAATAAATGCTGCAACTACTACAATACATCCTTCGCAAAAAAGTACAAAAAATCCAGCCGTATCGCCGGTCACTCCCCCAAATTCCTTCCTGCTGCGATAATAATAATAAACCAGCGTTAAGACAGCCGCCGCTGCTACAATCAAACCTGCGGGAAAAGACTGGAAACACATCAAGCCAACACATAGCGCACTCTGTAAAGATAATGAGCCTTTCACAACCTTTTTATGGGAACTGTCTGCGAAAGTATAAAGCATACCATCTTTTTTTGCGAGTGGAAAGGAAACGGCACTAATACCGCACAAACAGCGCGACAGGAAAAAGCCACAGCATACAATCTTTAACAGTGCATCACTTTCTATTTCCGAAAATGTACCAAAAAGAACCAATCCATAAGCAGCGAGCATAATGACTGCAAAAGCGCCAATATGGGAATCCTTTAATATTTCCAGCTTTCTCTCCTTTGGGCTGTAAGAATGTATCGCATCCATCGTATCCATAAAGCCATCTACATGAAATCCACCCGTAATAAAAATCGGAATAGCCATCCCTATCACTGTCCTGCACCCAACCCCTATATGGTAAACACCGCATAAATAATTCCAGAAATAAATGCTACCGCCAATCAGTGCCCCTATCCACGGAAAAAAACAAAAAACATATTTCATGTCATCTTCTTTCCATTCAAATTGGGGAACAGGAATTTTAGAATAAATGGATACTGCTATAAAAAAGGATTTTATCACTTGCATACCTGTTTCCTTTCGCCGCTATTATTTTATATGCACAGCTCACGGAGCGGAAATCACTGCTTTCGCAGTCCGTTCGCGCGCGGAAAATCCTGCAAAGCTGGATTTTATTTTAAAGTTACCGGAATCCCTGCTACCACTTCCACTACTCGGTCAGCCAATGCCGCAAGTTTTTGATTAATCTTTCCCATTGCCTGAATATACTTCGTTGTTGTTTCATCGTAAGTAATTCCATCTTCAAATACGTTATTGCTTACCACAACCAAATGATTTGTCTGCTCTTTCAGCATCTTTATATCTCGTATGACATTTTCCGTAACCTGTATTTCCGTCATAGCCTTTTTCTCTGAAAACATCTCATTTGCCGTCAAATTAGAGATACATTCCAGCAAAACAGCCCTGTCTCCATCTTCCATTTTTTCCAGTGCGCCGGAAATCCGTACAGGCTGCTCAATTGTGAAAAAACCTTTCCCATTTCTTAGATTCCTATGTCTTTCAACCATTTTCCCTCCCTCGTCATCAAAAACCTGCATCGTTGCAAGATAATATTTTTTTGCAGTGTGAAGCTCCAAATCACTTAGCGAAGTATTTTCGGGCTTAGTAATTTCCTTCACACTTTCCTGTGCAAGCGAAACAGTCACTTTCTCCGCATAAGAAGATTTGCCGCTTCCACTTCCTCCAACAACCAAAACCATCATATTTTATGAATACCTTTCATATTGTTCCACTTTAATATCCGAAAACAAAGTTCTTTTACGATAAACACACAATGCCATTTCCAATAGCGACAGCATCATCACAGCTCCCGTTCCTTCGCCCAATGCCATTCTGCCGTCTATCACAGGCTCTAACCCTAATTCCCTCATAAGCTTCTCCACTGCCGGTTCCCTGCCTTTATGCGACGGAATCAAATACCGTATTGTTCCCTGTACAATTCTTTCTGAAAGCAATGCTGCTACCATGCTAATCACACCATCAAGCACTATCGGCATATGGAAAACGCCGCCGCCAATACAGACTCCAACAAGCCCGGCAATGTCCAATCCTCCGACTGTTTGGAGTACAATGAGAGGTTCCGCTTCATAAAGTTTATACTTTTTGACTGCCTCAGTAATCATCTGCTTTTTACGCTGTAATTTTTCATCGCAAAGTCCAGCGCCCCTTCCAGTCACTTCATCTGCCTCACATCTTAACAATGCCGCTGCAACCGCACTGCTCGTTGTCGTATTTCCAATCCCCATTTCCCCGGTTGCGAGGATTTGATACCCCTTCCTTTTGCACTCTTCCACAATTCCTATACCAGTAAAAATTGCCCTGACAGTTTCTTCTCTTGTCATAGCCGGCTCCTTACTAAAATTTCTGGTACCGCAGCGGACTTTTTTGTTAAGCACTCCTGCAATCTGTTCTTTTCCATTGATTCCAATATCTACAGGAATCGTGTCCGCCCCTATCTTCGCCGCCATTTTTCCTACGGATGATGCACCCTTTCCCATCTGCGCTGCTACTGCCGCTGTGACTTCCTGACCGGACTGGCTAATGCCTTCCTCTACAATTCCATTATCTGCGCACATGATGATGACAGCTTTTTTTGAAATATCAATTTCATCCGTACCTAAAATCGCGCCAATCTGTGCGGTGATCGTTTCAAATCTTCCCATCCCATCAAGAGGCTTGGCTATGGAATCCCAATTTTTCAATACTTTTTTGTATATTTTACAGTCCGGTTCCTGCAAATTAAGTTTCTTCAAGGTTTCGTCTGTACGGTTATCTAATATGTGCCTCCCTGAGTATTCCATATATTTCCTCCATGTTTAGATATTCTGATAAGATATCTGCCAGCTTATCATACTGTTTCTCTTTAAAATCCTTATAATCAATGCAGGATTCAATGAATAATCCCTTATTTTCAGCCAATGCAGTCACAAGAGCGTTTGCAATCGCAGCCCTGTCAAATATCCCGTGAATATACGTTCCACATACATTTTTATTTCTTCCGGTCACAAACGCCGTTTCCATATTCAACAACTCAGATTTATTCGGAGAATGCCCGTATTTTTGGCATTCTCCTGCGTGAAAAGTGCTTCTTGGCGTCCCATCCAATGGCGGGACGTCTTTAGAAGCACTTTTCACGCTATCCCCCATATGTATCTCATATCCATTAAACTCCAATCCTGAAAGCATGGAAAAAAAACCTTCCATTTTATTCACTGTACCATATACCTGACGGCGCACTTTTTCATGTTTCAGCCTTGTTGTAACAGGTAATAATCCCATTCCTTTCATGGTTCCGCCATTTTCCATTCCTTCCGGATCAGAAATATGCTCTCCCATCATCTGATACCCACCACATATACCACAAACCGGTATATTTTCTGCCATTTTTATAACTGCTGCCTCCAGTCCGTTCCCACGCATCCAGTCAAGGTCACTCATTGTATTCTTGCTGCCCGGTAAAAAGACCATATCCGGACATCCTAATTCTGCTGCTGATGCAACATAGCGAACAGACACCTCCGGTATCTGTTCAAACACATTAAAATCCGTAAAATTAGAAATTCTGGGATACCTGATGACTGCTATATCTATCTTTCTTTTTTCTTTTTTTCTAAAGCGCTCTGTCAGACTGTCCTCATCCTCTAATTGTATATCCATATAGGGTACTACCCCTGTTACCGGAATACCTCCCTTTTCTTCCAGTATCTCAATGCCGGAATCAAGCAGTGAGCGGTCTCCCCTGAATTTATTAATAATCAGTCCTCTCACACGTTTCTTTTCCTCTTCCGTAAGCAGCAGCAGCGTTCCTAAAAGCTGTGCGAATACACCGCCCCTGTCAATATCGCCTGCCAGCAATACCGGAGCATCCACAATCTCTGCCAGTCCCATGTTGACAATATCATTCTCGCGTAAGTTTACCTCTGCCGGACTTCCAGCGCCTTCTATCACAATGATATCTGCCATTTCCTCTAACTTTCGGAAAGCTCTCTTAATATCCGGAATCAGCCCTCGTTTATAAGAAAAATATTCCCTCGCGCTCATATTGCCAAGAACCTGTCCATTTACAATTACCTGTGAACCTGTATGGTCTGTCGGCTTTAATAAAATCGGGTTCATGCAGACCAACGGAGTAATCCCTGCTGCTTCTGCCTGCATGACCTGAGCCCTTCCCATTTCAAGTCCTTCCTCTGTAACAAAAGAATTAAGCGCCATATTCTGGGACTTAAAAGGAGCTACTCTGTATCCATCCCGTTTCATTATCCTGCATAGTCCCGCTACCAAAAGACTCTTTCCCGCACCGGACATGGTTCCCTGAATCATAATAACCTTTGCCATAATTACCTCTCTGAATTACTAATCTGTTTCATATACGCAAGAAGCTTTTCATTTCCAATAAAGTCTTTTTCATTCATATCATATAATCGTTCGATAAAATCCGATTCAAAAATCTCTTCCGGCGTCCCATATCGTTCCACATACTCTCCTTTCAGGCAGAGTATTTTATCGGAAACAATCTTTGCCAGTTCCAATTCATGTAAGGACATAATAACCGTCAGTCCTTTTTTCTCCCTCATTTCCTGTAATAATAGCAAAAATTCAAGCTTATATTTGATATCCAGATAAGACGTTGGTTCATCTAATATCACAATTTCAGGCTCCTGACAGATTGCCCTCGCCAACATCACCCGTTGTTTTTGCCCATCGCTTATCTTGCCAAAGTCTTTTTCACTGATGTCTGTTATATGGGTAAGCCGCATCACTTCATCTACAATCCGCTCATCTGCTTCTGATAATATGCCAAACCATCCGGTATATGGATAACGCCCTGTTGCAACCATGTCTCTGCAGCTTTTCAGTTCTACCCTTACCCTCTCAGTAAACACTACGGACATTCTCTTTGCCAGTTCCTCTGCCTTCATTTCAGATAAATCATCTTCCCCAAGATATACCGCTCCGCCAAGCAGCCCAAGCTGCCCTGCAATACTTTTTAAAACGGTAGATTTACCCGCACCATTTGGT
>CAJTYM010000058.1:16550-20311 GCA_910583835.1 uncultured Lachnospiraceae bacterium
CCCAAGCTGCCCTGCAATACTTTTTAAAACGGTAGATTTACCCGCACCATTTGGTCCGATCAGGCACAGGATTTCTCCTTCCCGCAGTTCAATTTCCATATCCTTGATCAACGGTTTATTATCATACCCCACACACATTTTTTTCGTGGAAAAATAATAGTTCTTCATGCTTTTCGATTCTCTTTTCGTCCAAACGAAACATAGCAAATCTTAGGTGGTGTTCTTTAGCGCCTTAGATTTGCTTTTCGTTTTATAATCCAAAGCACCACTGGCGCACCGAAAATCGCCGTCACGGTGCTAATACTCAGTTCTGTTGGCGCAAGTATTGTTTTCGCAAGCAAATCACAAAACAAGCAAAAAGCACTTCCCCCAACAAAGCAGGCAGGTATCATCCAAATTGGCTCTGTTGTATTCAGCAATTTCTTGACCAAATGCGGCACTGCAATTCCAACAAAAGAAATCGGTCCCGCAAATGCCACAATACACGCAGATAAAATACTGGAGAAAATTACAATACACACACGCAAAAGGCGTAAATTAACACCCACATTCCGCGCATAAACATCTCCCAACTGGTAAGCGCCAAGTGGCTTTGACATCAGAAAAACTGTCAAAGACGCGGCGGCAACCACAACGGTCATAACTTTTACGTTTTCCCATGTCATTCCCGAAAAACTTCCCCGTGACCAGTTGTGAAGATTTACAATATCCGCATCATTGGCAAAGGTAACTACTAATTCCGTGACCGCCGAGCAAATGTAACCTATCATAACTCCGCTGACTACCAGCATTGACATATTATGGATTCTATGGGACATCAAAAGTACAAAGCCCATAGATAGCATAGCTCCAATAAACGCAGCCAAAATCATAGTTGCCGATGTCACCCTGACTCCCCTTCCCATGAGAAAAACCATTACAAGCGCCACCACCATTTTAGCCCCGGAAGAAATTCCTAAAACAAACGGTCCTGCAATCGGATTATTGAAGAATGTTTGCAAAAGATATCCGGCAAGAGAAAGCGCACCCCCGAGAAGCAACACGGCTATCGCCCTCGGAAGCCTGATATCCCACAGAATTCTTGTTACCGTTCCATTACTTTCCTGCCCGCTAAATATTCTTGCCACATCCGGCAATGCAATTCTGACACTTCCAATACAAATATTTAATATGAAAAAAATCAAAACGCAGGCTCCAAGCAAAAAGAAAGCCGCAATTTTTCTATGTTTTCTGTTTTTATGCATCATAATCGCAGCCTTTCACTCTAAATGATAAAGATAGTTCATATCATCATTTTCTCCCTGTATCATCGAATGGATATCCTCAATGAAATATCCGATTGCAAGGGATTGCTGGTACATATCGTTTGTTGTACACCACACATTTCCATTCTCCACAGCCTTAAAATCCGCAAGCAGCTCACATTTATCAAGCAACTCCTCTACACTGGAAACACCTCCATCAATAGAGCTGTTATAAATCAGGAAATCTGCATCTTTTGCACTGGCATAAAATTCTTCGACCTGTATATTCATGGTAGAACGCTTTGTTTCAGAATCGCCTAAATTTTGAAAGATATAGTTTCCACCTGCAAGTTCTATCATCTTCGGAACATAATCAGAAGATTGGCGTACCTGTACCATACCATTGGAAGTAATGAAAAAGAAGGCTACTGTTTTATCTGTTCTCTCAGATGCACTTACTCTCTCAAGAATTGCTGCCTGATCCGTAAATATCCTTTCTGCCTCCTCTTCCTTTCCAAGCAGCGCCCCATAAAATTTCACCCATTCTACCCTGCCAAGCGGATGTGACTCATAACTGGAATAGTCTATCATAACAGGGATTCCAAAGTTTTCCAGATTTTCCACTACTTCAGGCGAATGCGAAATCATCATATTTTCTATGGCAAGCGCACAATGATTTGAAACAAGCAGTTCATAATCCGGCTTGCTGTATTTACCCGCATAAAGGATATTACCCTTTTGCATTTCCTCTCTGGCTGCTTCAATAAACCAGCCATCTTCCTTTTGCCCTGAAAAAGTAATAGAATTTAATCCATCCAATTCACTGAAAATATCCATCGCCGAAGATGCCACAAGATAGATGTCTTTTATCGGACGCCTAAGCACCACAATTTCTTTATCTAAAGTTTGCGGTACATCCCCATTTTCCGGTACAATCAAAAACTGCGTGCCATCCATTGTTATCGTAAGCAGGGTATAACCGCCCTCATAATAATCAACTTTAAAATTTTCCGCATACTGTAACTCTAAGCTTCTCTCATAAACCAGTTCTTCTCCTGAATCCAAATCTGATTCTTCCTCTATATCTGCCATTACTTCAGAATCGGGAGAAGGACTGCCACAGCCATACAGCCATAGCAGCCCCACAAGAAACAAAAGAAACAAAACAGATGCCTTTTTTCTTCCTCTCATCTTATTCCCCACTTTTGGAGGCAAAAAGATTTTCTTAGAAAATTTTTTGCCTTTTATTCTTTGACTGCTGTATCTAAATGGAAAGTGAGTGTATATTCTATTTCATGAGGTTTACTCATCGCTACAGTGTCGCCGATAATATCCATTGGTTCATCAAATATAAGAACAGGAATCTCAAATATAGAATCGCCTTCCGTATTTACTGGCAGATATTTTTCTCCATTCACTATCATATAATCATAATTAGGGCTGTTCCATTGTACGGTTGCCATCGCTTTTCCACCTGCCACAGTTACTGATACGGGAGACAAAATTTCCGCCTTTCCGCTTCCGCCTGCAAAGGTAATTCCCATACTATATGTACCATCTTCCAAAGATACTTCATCATTTACCTGTTCATCATTCTCAAGCGGCACCGGATTGGAGACGCTGACCTTATGGTCGTACCATTTTCCCTTTGTCCCAATAAGCGCCAGATCAAATTCGCTCTCCAGCAAGGGAACAGGCACATCAAAACCATAAACTTCTTCCGTCATACCGTCACTGTATGTGACTGTATCTTCTGTCGGTAAAAGCAGCTCTGCTCCTTCTTCCGACGCATCTTCAGCCAGTCCGGGATAAAGATTTAAAATCTTTTTTGAACCAAGGGTAATATGTATTGTCATTTCCCCGTTCTCTACTGTCAGCGTTCCCTTGCCCTCGCAGGTTTCATTGACACGAAACATACTGCTGTCTGTCGTAAACTCTGCTGTATAAATCCCATCTGCCAGCTCTGCTGTATCCTGATTCTGCTTATCTGTTTCATCACTTTCAGGTTCTTCTTCCATTGGTTCTTCAGGCAATGTTTCCGTTACAGTTTCTGATGATTGCTCTGTATCCTCTTCTACAGTAACATCTACCGCAGAATCTGATTCCTGCGCATTATTGTTATTTCCACAACCCCCAGACAACGTGACAGCGAGAAGCGCAATAGCAATTATTATATTCTTCTTCATGATTCTTACCCGCCTGTTAATCTTTCATTACATCTGCCGTATGCTCTACATAAAGCTGCTGAATTGCTTGAATAGAACCAAGACCTTCAATCTGCGCATCCACGCTTTCAAAATTTCCAGAAGCCTTGAACATGCTAATCCATGAATCCTCATCTTCTCCTGCCATGTCATTATTGGCATGGTCTCCTGCAACAACCATCAACGGACGAAGGATTACCTTTGTATAACCCGCCTGTTTCACAGCATCTATCACCGCTTCGCAAGATGTTTCTTCCGGTTCCCCTTCCACTGTTCCGATAAATGCATTGACACAGCCAATGTCTGTCATTTG
>CAJTYM010000059.1 GCA_910583835.1 uncultured Lachnospiraceae bacterium
ATTACGTTCGTATCACACATTATTTTCATATTTTAACAGACGCTCCTCTCGCAAAGAATCCATATCTATATCAGAAGAAATACCACCAAGCATCCCGCGCAAGGAATCCACAGCAGAAATTTGGGGATTTACAACTTTAGCAACCGTTTTTCCATTACGAGTAATAAAGATATCTTCCTTGGCAATTAATTCAAGGTACTTTCCGAAATTAGCTTTAAATTCTGTCGCTGTAACAACCATAACTAAATCCTCCTTCATTTGAGTTATTGTTATTATATGCGATTTTAGAGATAAAATCAATAAAATCGTGCGAAATACAAAAAAATAATATTAAGATTTGTTCGATATATAAGAAAAATACTTTTGTATATTTTTATCCTTATCTGCTTTCACCCACTATCCATTTGCTAAAAATAAATATTTATTCCAACGGCAAATGCGTTATAAACTTCCACAATTAAAAAAGTTACACAACATCATGTTGAATAATTTTTTTACTCTTAACCTTCCGAATTATATAGACAAATACAAATTTCCCTCAATATACCGTTCAGCCATAATTATAATTGTTCGATAGTAACCAATATTCCTTGGAACAAAATCAGCAAGAGTCACACTATACTGTGTTTCAGTTCCATTTTCAAAACATTGGCAATATATTGATTGTGATTCATGCCAAAAAAGTTTATAAGCATCTTTCAACTCTAGTTCAACCAAAGCGTTTACCTCATCCAAACATAGATGAAATTCTGTTAAAAGTGTATCATTATTTACAAGGTAAACATGCTGAAACTCTTTATCTCTATGTTCATTAATATTAATAATTTCTACTCGATATCCAAGATACTTTGTCGACTCCAAATCAATCATAACCCCTAATTCTTCCGCTAATTCTCGGAAACCGTCTTCCTTTTTTTCTCCTTTTAACAAATACAAGTTGCTTTCCGAGAGGAATACGAATATTATGCGCATAATCATTTAGACAATAATGGCGGTTTAAAAAAGATATCAGGTTACCACAAAACATACCGTAGTAAATTGTCCTCCAATAATAACCACTTCTGCTTCTCTCAATATATCATAAATATGACTGTAGTCCATCTTCAATAACACAATCTGTATTATTATTCCGACATTCTAAGCAATTTTGACATGAAACAGGATTTATCAAATTAACATCCATGATAGTAAACTCAAATCCCCTCGTTTCTGCGCCTCAAATAATCTCTTTGATAATTGTATTTGTAATCCCATCTCTGTGAGGACTTCCAGTAATTGCAACAGCTTTCATAGCTAAACTCCTTTCATAACAAAATATGAATACAAACTCTACACTTCATAAAATTTTTTTATTATATCCTGTTTTTTATTTTAATACCCATTCAGGAAAAAGTCCAGCATTGTACATTTCTTGACAAAACGGATACGGAGCTTTATTGCTTCCATAGGTTGCCTTTGCAAAAACACGGCACATCCCTCGACAATAATTTTCAAATAAACATTTTCCGCAAACACCATCCAATTCTGGATAAACAAATTTTTCACTAAATAAATTCGAATTAAGCCATATATCAGATAATCTCTTCTCATTCCCTTTCTTATATTTAAGTTGTTTCATCTGCGCTCTATTTTAGGAACAATTTTATTGTAAATCCTCTTTCCTTTAATATCTAATACCCATATTGCATTCTAAGAAATGCCTGTTTTGCATTTCTAGGAAAGAACGGACAAGCCACCTTTGTTTTCTCATACCGAACATAAATTGTAACTATTGGGATATAATAATATAACCTGAAACTGCTTTATAAAGCCTGACAGTTCACAAAATTTTCACACAATTTTAGCACTCACCTCTTGACAGTGCTAACAATTCGTGGTATAACACTTATAACAAAAGGTTCAAGAGCAATTTCCAGACCTTTTAACTACTAAAATATTTCATAAAGGAGCGATGATTTATGTTACTGCCAAGTATTTTTACAAAAGATTTATTTGATGACTTTTTTGAACCCCGTTACCATGGTTATGACCGCAATCAGGCTCTGATGAGAACTGATGTAAAAGAAACAGGACAAGGATATGAGCTTTCCATGGACCTTCCCGGCGTTAAAAAAGACGACCTGAAAGCAGAATTAAAAGATGGATACCTGACCATCAGCGCAACAACCAGGCAGAACAACGATGAGAAAGATTCTGAGGGAAAATATATCCGCCGTGAGCGTTACTATGGGACTTTCAACCGCAGCTTCTTCATAGGTGAAAATGTAACCCAGGAGGAGATTAAAGCGAAGTTTGAGAACGGAATACTGACACTGCAGATTCCGAAAAAAGAACCGGCAAAACAGATAGATGAGAAAAGATATATTGCAATTGAAGGGTAAGGAATATCTGGTTTACCGTTTTCTTTCCTACACAGACAGGGGCAGCCGCAAGAAAGACAGCGGCTGTCCCTGCTGCATATCTGCATTTCCTTTCCCCTCAATATCCATACCGCTTTCTGTATTTAAAGAACATCGCCGCAGACAAAGCTATCGCCATCAGCTCTGCCACAGGCGTTGCCAGCCAGATACCGTTCACGCCCAAAATCAGGGGCAGCACAATCATTGTAACCAGCATGAACACAAAAGACCTGGAAAATGCCAGCACCGCCGAGACCACGCCGTTTGACAGTGCTGTGAACATTCCGCTGGCAAAGATATTGAAGCCGATAAACAGCAATGCGATGGTGCAGATTTTATTGCCAGACACCGCCAGGCCATACACCGGATTGTCCGGGCGGGCAAATACGGACACCAACGGCTCCGTAAAGCAGAAGGAAAACACTGCCGTCAGGACGGAGATAACCGCAATCACTTTCAGGCTAACGGACACCAGTTTTTTCAGCTTGGCATGATTCTGTTCCCCATGGTAAAAGCTGAGCATAGGCGCCACCCCATAGGAATACCCGGTATACAGGGAACTGGCAAACATCAGCACATACATGATAATCGTCACTGCGGCAACGCCGTTTTCCCCCACATAATGCAGCAGCGTCCAGTTAAACATCATTGTGATTATCCCGGTGACAAGCGCAGTCGCCATCTCCGAGCAGCCGTTTGTAGCTGCGTTGGCAAGGACTCTCAGGCGAAATGCCGGTTTCTTAAAATGCAGAAAACTGTTTCTCCTGTTGAACACAAACAGCCCTACCACTGCTGTCACGGAATATCCCATGCCCGTCGCGATTGCCGCACCGCTGATTCCCATATGGAATACCGCGATAAACACATAGTCAAGCGCCATGTTCAGCACACCGCCCGACACGGAGCAGATAAGGGAAAGCGTTGCTTTCTCGCTGGCAATCATATAGAGCGTGAAATTGTTCATCAAAAGTATTGGCACGGTAAACAACAGGTAGCGGCTCAGATATTCCACACAATATCCCGCCACATCCGCCGAAAGATTCATGCCGGCAAAAATTTTGCCCATCACCAGATACCCCAGCGCACACATGGCTATCCCCACAAAAACATTTACAAGAATCAGAAATGTGAAATCCTCCTTTGCTTCCTCGCTCTTTTTCTCTCCCATCTTTTTCATAATCACCGCACTCCCGCCGGTGGCAAGCATGGTAGAAACTGCGGTCACAAGCTGAATGACCGGCGCCGTCAGGTTGATGGCCGACAGGGCGGCCGTGCCAATCAGGTTTGAGACGAACAAGCCGTCAACCATTGTATAAAATGACATGAATACCGACATGGCAATGGTTGGAATTGCAAACTTCAGAATATTTCCCAGTGTCACTGGCTTGGCGTACGCATTTGTATTTTCCATAATCTCCATCCTTTCTCTTTGCTTTTTCTATTGTTTTTTCATTCTGTATATAGTACTATAAACCGTACAGTAACAGTACAGTCAAGGGGGGATTTGCAAATGAATAAAAAAGAAAAGCTTCTCACCATCGGGCAGTTTGCCGCCATGCATGGAATCAATAAGAAAACCCTGATGTGGTATGACGAAACCGGGCTTTTTAAGCCCGCATATATCAACCCGGAAAATGGGTACCGCTGCTACACCTACCATCAGAGCCCTATTCTCGAAACCATCCTACTGCTGCGGGAACTCGATGTATCTATCAATGAAATAAGGGATTTTATGAAAAAACGCTCTGCCGCCAGCCTCAAATTACTTCTGGAAGAAAAAATAAATGATTTGGAGCGCAGCATCACCCATCTGCAGGCTGTCAGAAATACGCTGGGCAAGTACCAGCAGAATATGTCTACTTTGCTCACCATGGATTTATCCGAAATCAGCATTATTGAAAAAGAAGAACGCTGCCTGATTACCGTGGATATTGATAAAGATACCTCTTTTGAACAAGAAGTGGAAATGGTTACTGCCGAAACGGAAAAATACCATCTGGGCAGGCTCCACGATGCCAATTACGGCTCCATGCTTTCTGTCGACAGCCTATACCGTGGCAGCTTTGACGATTATGGCAAAATTTTCATAGAAATTCCTTTCCTCACCGTGCAGCATGGGCTTTCTCTTACTGAACAAAACAGTTTTCCCGCAGCAAAACCTCACTGCCCCGCAGACAATGGGCTTCACATCCAGCCCGGCGGCAAATACCTGCGGGCGTTCCATAAAGGCGACTGGGGCAATCTGCCCCAACGCTACCGGGAAATCCTCGACTATGCAGACAGCCGCGAACTCACATTGTGCGGGTTTTCTTATGAGATGGGCATCAATGAAATTGTCATAGAACGCATGGAAGACTATATCGTACAAATTGAAATTCCCCTCCAGGGTTAAAAAATCCATGGCAGCTAACAGAAAATTTTTCTTTTTCTGTAACAAACCTCCCTCCCATGGGACTAATCATTTGTAACCACTTAAATTTGTTCGCCAATCCGTCTGCTATGGGGCAGCTGCTTTATCGGAGGACATGATATGCAGGACATGGAACAGGTATACCGCCAACATTTTCATACTGTCTACCGCTATCTGCGCTGCCTCACCGGAAGAAACGACTCCCTGGCAGAGGAACTGTGCCAGGAAACCTTCTACCAGGCTGTCAAGAGCGTACACCGTTACCGCGGTGAATGCGCCATGTCCACCTGGCTGTGCCAGATAGCCCGCCATGTATGGCTGCATGACCTCAGGAAAAAGCAGCATCGCAAAGAGATTTCCCTGGAAGCGTCCCTGGAGCAAAATCCAGAAGATTTTCTCTTCCGCTACCTCGCCTCACGGTCAGACACAGAAAGTACGGCATTAAACCGTCTGAACAGCCACAATGCACTTAAGGCTATCCAACATTTAGAGCCTGTAAGCCGCCAGGTGCTGCTGTACCGCCTTGTCGGCGAACTGTCCTTCAAAGAAATCGGCGACATCCTTGACCATACCGAAAACTGGGCGAGAGTCACCTTTTTCCGAGGACGCAAAAAATTAAAGGAGGTGCTTGAGGATGACGGCAGCTGAATTATTAGAGAAACATTCCTGTGATATCGTGGAGGACCTTCTGCCTTATTATGCAGAACATCTGCTTGAACTTCCTTCCACTGCAGACGATATGACAATACCTTCTTCCTTTTTAGATGATGAGGAAAATTTTTCTGCTGCAGCCAAAGCAAGAAACCCCGCTTTCTTTTATGTTGAAACACATATAAAATGCTGCGAACACTGCAGAAGCCTCCTGGAAATGATATCAGAAGACTGGAAAGAACCGAAACAGGCTGCGACCAATCCCCCAACCATCCGTTTCCGCAAGAAATACCAGCTCCGCCTGGCACTGGGCACGGCTTTCGCCATCCTCACAGCAGCCGGCATCCTTGCCATCCTGTTATAGGACGCAAACACCTCATCAGACGATAACACGAACGATTGACGCCATTGGGAGAATAATGATGAAACAACATGATATCCTCTGTTCAATTACGACAACTTTATATCCGTCTTACCAGGAAGGGCTTACCTCCCCGGCTTCCTCAAAATTGATAGAGGCACATTTGCAGGAATGCCCGGATTGCCAAAAACGATTACTCCTTGCTGCCGATTCTGCTGCTCACCCGACAGGCGGCTCTGCTGCATATACGGCAGATGATTCTGCTGCTCACCCGGCAGACGGCTCTGCTGCATGCCTGGCAGAAGCCTCTTACCTGAAACATTACCGCAGATTATTTTTGGCTTCCACCCTGGGCGTATTTTCAGGCATCCTGCTCTTTGTCCTGCTAATAACAAATGCCTCTTTCGGCGTCCGGCATTTCATGGAACTGGCAGCCCGGCAGCACATTGTCCGCACGGATTCACCTGACGATTACCGCCAATGGGGAAATTATACCGGCATTTCTGAATTTGCCATTTTCCCCGAAGACCTGTCTGGCTGTAAGTCCATAAACGAATACCATTACCAGTGCAGCAGCAGTTCCATCCTCACCACCCTACAGCTCTATCTGGACTGCCAATATACGCCGGAAGGCTACGAAACAGAAAAACAACGGCTCTTAAACACCGCAAAGGCTGACGCAGGAAATACGCTGTTCGCCCAGCCTGCCTGCTACACTATGCTTTTTTCCGGCACTGCCTGTGAGTACGCCATCTTCTTAGAGAAAGAACAGCGTATCCTCTACATTTCGCTGGAAAATATTTCCCGGGATGAGATTGTGTTTGACGAATCCTACCTGCCGCTGGATTACGGAAACTTCGGCTCACCGCCAGAAAATCAGGCGCAGCCCTACTGCCAATACTAGTACAATAACTATGGGACCATCACGGAACCCACTAAACCCATTCAGCCATAAAAAGGAGACTGCTATGCAACAGAGAACAAACCGCCCAAACGCCCTCGCCAATGCCAAATTTTCAGATAAAAATACTTCCAAGACACTGCTTCCCGCCATCCTCATCGGCAGCGCTGCCGGATTCCTGCTTGGCGTGGGGCTTCTCGCCTGGCTGATACATTCCTTTTTCTTCGGTCCAGCGCCTACCATTTACGAGAACGCCAAAGATTATGGCAGATGCTGGGATAAACAAATCCACAGCGGGCTTCTGCTGTTTCCCGCCAAAATCAATCCTGCTACCGCCAATACAGAATTTTACTATTACTGGCGGGACACTTTCAATTTTCCTACCGCACAAATCCATCTCTCCTGCACGTATACGCCTGAGGATTATGCACAGGAAATCTCGCGTATCCAGTCTGTCAGCAAGCAGATTGGCACGCACGCAGAACAGGTCTATTTTGACAATTATACGGATTTTTCCTATCCTGCTTACGTGGCTGTCAGCGGCAACAACATATGGGAATACGCTTTGCTTTTGGAAGAAAAACACACCATCCATTATATTTTCACAGAATACTGTTCCTCGGAAGATGTGCATTTTGACAAATCTTACCTGCCCAGAAACTTTGACGACCATTCACGGCTGGCTTTCGGGGAAGAATTTTCCATCTATGAATACCCAGTATACGAAAATGGTAAAATTACCGCCGTGGAGGGCGACTACAGCCATGAGGCAATCGTTTCCCAGACAGAGGGGCACTATGTGGATGCCGGCAAATATTCTCTCCAGGTCACTACCGAAATTGATAAAGACGGTACAGAAACCATTCAGGGCTGCACGCTTTTCTACCTGGACGGCACTACTGAAAAGACCTGGGACTATCCCGATTTGAATGGCAGAATATATCATGATATTTCATTAAATAAGGACCGTTCCCAGGCAATCATTACCTGGGAGGATGGAGGCGAAACCGGGCAAAGCATTTTTGATATAGAAAAGCATGAATTTACTTTTTAAAAGCGCTGGACATCCACTATTTTGTAAGAAAACCTTGTGAAAAAATAGAGCCAACAAACTGTGATTTCCACAAATTCATCAGCTCTGTCAAAATATGTCGTCTTTCCAAGCTTCCGTATAATTCTATCCTGTCCTTACAGCATGAAAAGTACGGAAGCTACTGATTCAGATTTTTTGAGGCTGTAAAAAATCTTGTGTCTATGAACTTCAGACTTTCCTGATAAGAATTAGATATGTAAGAGTATTTTGTCGGTTTTATGTTCTTCGGGCTGTCGAATTATTTCTTCTATCAATCGCTGGGATGGCAGGGGTTTTTGATGCTGCCATCCCGGTCTTTTTTACAAATATGCCGTGAGGCGTTCCCCATACAGGACGATTAATTAGTTCAGGACCTGGTCCCAGTTCCGGTATCTCTGCGTCCATTTTTTCGTTACATTCTGGCTTGCCAGGTACAGCAGCTTTTCTAACGATGTATCGCTGGGGAATGCGCTCTTTGTCTTGGTTACTTTCTGGTACTGGCGGTTCAGCCCTTCTATAATGTTCGTAGTGTACATAATCCGGCGGATGTCATCCGGGAACTTGAAGAAGGAGCTGACATATTTGAATGAGTTGCGCAGCATGTGGATGACGCACCGCTGTATCTGCGCTTTGGGGAACACCGCCTGTATGGTCTCCTTGAACCCCGGTAGCCCATCCTCCCGGACTTTGTAATGGATGCAGTCCATGGATACAAATGGGTATACCGGATTCAATGGGCGTGACTGCCACTCTTTGACCTGCGGCAGAATCTTGTCCGTAATCTTGCTGACCAGCTCTGCTGACAGCTCAATCCCATACAGGCCGTTTAACTGGCCGTGTATGTCCCGGGTGCTCATTCTATGCGCATACAGGGAGATTACTTTCTCCTCAATGCCTGAGATGCCCCGCTGGTATTTCGGAATCAGCTTTGGCTCAAATTGCCCATTCCGGCCCCTTGGCACGTCAATCTGGAATCCCCCCATACTGGCCCTTTAAGTTCTTGGGGGAATGTCCATTGCTTTTGTTGTCAGTCTGCACATCCCCTTGCGGTTCTTTTCATAACCGAAGGTGGCGTCCATCTCTGCCTCCATGAGTTCCTGCAGGATGTCTTTGAAACTGTCCCTGAGGAGGGCATAGATATCGGTGACGCTGTTTAAGTTGTTTTCTGAAATAATCTGTCGAATCTACTCCTTTGCTATTGGGAGATGGCTGAATTTTCATTTTTTAATGGTTTTAATCCTTGCTGCAGAACTCCATGTTCCGCATAATTTCTGCTTCCTACCGTTCACCTTTATGCTTTTATATGCGCGTACCCTGATATAATATGTTTTTCCTTTCGCCAGTTTCGTTATCGTTTTGGATATCGTCTTATTCTTACCCACAGAAATCATTTTGGCATTTCGCTTAAATTTTTTATGAGTACTGTACTGAATCTGATAACCAGTAGAATTCTTATCTCTTTTCCATTTTACTGTAATCTTTCCACCTTTTTGGGTTTTAAGAGCTTTTATGGTCTGTCTTGCAGGGCTGACCTTTATGGTAATCTTTGCCGTCTCTGCCTGATAACCGCCTGACTTTTCAACTTCTGCCGTTATGGTGGCTATCCCAATTCCTTTCATTTTTACATTTCCGTTTTCATCTACCACAACCACTTTTTCATCAGAACTTTTGTATGTGATTTTCCTATTTTCTCCATTTACTTTTATATTTAACGAAAATGCTTTATCTCCATATACTTTATTGTACGATTTCTTACATCTTATATTTCCAACCGCTTTGTGAATGGTAAATTTCTTAGTCACCTCCCCCATATAATCCTCGACCCCGGTAATAGTTATTTCCGCTTCTCCTGGCTCAGTATTATTCCGATACGCTACCAGATAATCCAGCCCCTCCAGTAAAATATTGTTTCCATCCCAGACGGTAACCTCTGGTTTTTTGGCAGTTCCATCATAAACAAAATCCAGGGATTCTACAGAAATCCTGCAGGACGAAAGTTCTTTTTGGGCAAATGCTGGGTCTTCCCCTGCGATAAATGTAATATTCTTTTCCTTAGCAAAGGACTGGGCATAGGAGCCTTCTTTTCCGTAGATAACCAGATTACCTAATAAGCCTGGGGATGCAGTGCCACAATGGTCATCTATTATCGATGTCACGCTTTCCGGAACAGTCAATCTTATTAGCTGATTGCTTCCACTCATAAGCCCACCTAGACGAATATTGCTTACACCGTCCTCAACTTTTATATGTTCTAATTTGCCGCAGCCCCAAAATGTAGCATCGAATAATCCTAGTCCTATGCTTTGGGGAACTCTTACTTTCAGCAAATTCCTGCATCCATTAAATATTTCATACCCCACCTCTTTCACCCCTTCCGGAATCCTTATCCTTATCAGCCCGCAACAATTATAAAAGGCTCCAGAACCAATGTATTCTACTCCTTCCGGTAAAATGATATTTCTTAAATTACTGCAGCCCCAAAATGCTCTATCTGCAATTCTCGTTATACTGCCAAGAATCTTTACTTCCTCCTTTGCTCTTGGGCAGCCTAATATGCTAGTAAAATTATTATCATACAGACAATTGTCAAAACTTGCATAATGTTTATTGCCCTGCAATACATTAATAGCCTCCAGTCCATCATTATCCGCAATCGCATATTCTAATCCACTCTCTACACTGACTGGAACCGTTATGCTTTTTACGCCAAGACATTTTGAAAATGCTCCATATCCAATACTGACCACCCCTTCTGGAATCACCACTTCTGTTGCCGTTCCTGTATACTTCTGCAAAATACCATCTTCAATTTGAAAACCCTCTCTCTTTTCTTCTTCATTTTCTCCTGATTCCCCCACTGTCTGCTCTGCTGCTTTCGTCTCTTCTGCAGATACCGCCTGTGCCGGAACCACCAGAACTATGCCCAACATCATTGCCACTACACGTTTCCACCATTTCGTTTTTCTCATTCCACATTCCTCCTCTTTTTAAATGTCATTTACTTTCTCATCATTATAACATCTATAAAATGTTATTTCAATCAAAATATCATTTTTAACTATGCTATTGGGCAAAATATAACATCTACAATATGAAATATGTGGAAGGAGCGATTGTATGGAACAGTTTGTAAGAGACCGGATTACGCAATTGCGTCTGGCAAAAGGCGTATCCGAATACCAGATGAGCTACGACTTAGGGCACAGCCGCGGATACATCTACAACATATCCTCCGGCAAATCCCTGCCCTCTATGAATGAGTTTTTTTCTATCTGCGAATACTTCAACATCAGCCCCAGCGAATTCTTCAATACCGGGCACAACAACCCGGCGCTGATAGCCAAAGTCGTGGACGAGTTAAAGGAACTTAACGATGACGATATACTAATGATTCTCACTTTCATCAACAGATTAAACAGACATAACTAAGACAGAAACCCGCTGCCATCCAAATCTATCTGAACGGCAGCGGATTTCTATTTTTATATGGACCGTAATTTGCTTATTCCATAATTAAATTCTCGGTTACAATTCCAAGAGCTTCCAGCTTGATATTATCTCAACGCCCTACTGCTGCTTCCTTTTCGGCAATGCTACCTTCTGGTCTACCGTAACCTGTTCCTCCAGGCAGCTGAAGATTTCATCCACCTCTTTCTGCCCCATCTTAGGCGTCAGCCAGCTGACAACCGGCACGACAACCAGCCCGGCAACCATAGCGATTGCCCCGGCATTGATGGGCGAAGCAATATAGGAAAAGAACATATTGGACACGGTAATGCCGATTCCGCAGGCAAAGCTTGCCCACACTGCCGCTTTGGTCACGCCTTTCCAATACAGCCCATACAGGAACGGAGCCAGGAATGCACCTGCCAGCGCGCCCCAGGAAATGCCCATCAGCTGCGCAATAAACTGCGCGATGGATTTCGGCGGGAAGAGCGCCAGTACCACAGAGCATACAATGAAAAATACCAACAGGATTCTCATATACAATATCTGCTTCTTCTCGCTCATATTTTTTACAAAATTGTCTTTCAGGAAATCGAGCGTCAATGTAGAACTTGAGGTCAACACCAGCGACGACAAGGTGGACATGGAAGCTGACAATACCAGCACAATCACAATACCTACAAGGATATCCGGCAATGTAGACAGCATGGAGGGAATAATCGCATCGAAGATAACGCTTCCATCCTCCTTATGGATTGCCGGCGTATCAAACAGCCTTCCGAAGCCGCCCAGGAAATAACAGCCGCCGGAAACGACAATGGCAAATACCGTGGAAATTATCGTCCCTGACTGCACCGATTTCTCATCCTTAATCGTATAGAATTTATGTATCATCTGCGGCAGCCCCCAGGTTCCCAGAGACGTCAGGATAATAACGCCCAGAAGGTTCAAGGGGTCGGGTCCAAAGAATGAGGTAAAGGCGCCTTTCTGCCCCATCGTTACCGCCACATCGCTCTCCATCTCAGCAAGGGATTTGACGGCATTGAGAAAACCGCCCTGCCCATTTAAAACAGCCGCAATGACCGCCACAATTCCGCCCAGCATGACAATCCCCTGGATGAAGTCATTGATTGCCGTCGCCATATAGCCGCCGAGAATCACATAGGCACAGGTCAGAACCGCCATCACAATTACACATACCTCGTAAGGAATATCAAACGCCATGCCAAACAGCCTGGACAGACCGTTGTATACCGATGCCGTATACGGAATCAGGAAGACAAAGGCAATGGCAGAAGCTGCTATCCTCAGCGCTTTGCTGTCATACCGCTTGCCAAAATAATCCGGCATGGTCGTTGCCGACAGATGGTTGCTCATAATCCTGGTACGTCTGCCCAGCACTACCCACGCCAGCAAGGAGCCAATCACGGCATTGCCAATGCCAATCCAGGTCGAGGCAAGACCGTATTTGTAGCCGAACTGCCCGGCATACCCAACAAACACAACCGCCGAGAAATAAGACGTCCCATAGGCAAACGCCGTCAGCCACGGACCCACGCTCCTGCCGCCTAATACAAAATCATCCACATTGGTGGCATGTTTGCGGGAATACAGCCCCACACCAACCATCACTGCAAAAAACAAGACTAAAAAAATAATTTTTACTAACACGTTTTCTCCTCCTTGTCCGGCTGCGCTGCAAAAGCCGGCCCTATCAGCTTCCCAGCATTCTGCCCTAGTATTTTATTTAAATCATTATTATCTTTGACGAGACCCCTGATATGTTCCAGAGATTCCTTCTGCCCGCTCCAGGGGCTGTCCGTAGCGAACAGAATTCTCTCTGCGCCATGTTTTTTCAGAATACCCAGAAACACCTCATCCTTAATATAACCGACAGTAAATGAGGTGTCTAAATAGACATCTTTCCCTGCCAGCAGTTCTTGTACATCCTCCCACATATCGAACCCGCCATAATGCGCCAGCACCAAATTTTCAGGAGCCACCTCATCGACAACTTTGCGAATCTGACGCGGCGTACAGCGCACATTGTCTGGAAAACCCACATCCACTCCGGCGTGGACAACGCTTACAAGCCCCAGCTCGGATGCATAATCGAGAATCCTCATGTATCTGATATCATCAAAACGAGTATCCTGATAATCTGGATGGAGTTTAATGCCCAAAAGCCCCAGTTCTTTGACCATGCGCAGCTCTCCCTTGTAATCCGGGGAATCCGGGTGGATTCCGCCGAAAGACCACAGGCGCGTCTGCCTGTTTCGGTATTTCTCATTTAAGTGCGCTGCAAAATTGTTAATGGTACGAAACTGCTCCGGCTTCGTCACTACCGGCAGGACTACCGACACATCCACGCCAGCCGCCTCCATGGACTTCACCAGCCCTTCCTCCGTCCCATCACAAAAAGCTTTGATATGTGCTTTCCCTTCCAAATATGCAACCGTCTTCGCCGCTATCTTCTCTGGGAAAATATGTGTATGAAAATCTACTACCATCCTGCACACCTCGATTGAAATTTTGTATGCTTTACCGCTTTAAAGCAACAGTGTCATTTTGCCTGAAAAAAGAATCTCGTAGATGAGATTCTGCGTGTCTAGCGCACTAACCAGCACACTAGATTTTTGGGCAAAGAAAAAGCGATAGACGGGGCTCGAACCCGCGGTCTCGACCTTGGCAAGGTCGCGCGTTACCAACTACGCCACTATCGCATATGATGTATCTGTCAAACACAAATAGAATTATACTATAGGATGATTCCTATGTCAAGCAAAAAATACAAATTTCTCAGAAAATCTTCTCTCATATTCTCCCCTCTCGTCTCATATAGTAAATTAAAGAGAAATTAAGGAGGAGTCCTGTGAGTTCTAAAACAAAAATCGTTGTTCTTCATTTAAAAGAACTGGTGTATACAGCTATATTCGCCACACTGGGAATTCTTCTGATTATACTGCTGATTTTTATGTTCCTGCCGGATAACAAAGACAAAGATACCAAAGAGACAATGACATATACGGCGGGGGTCTATACTTCTTCCATCCAGCTCAATGACAATGCCATTGACGTGGAAGTCGTGGTCGATGAACACCATATCAACTCCATCAGCCTGGTAAATCTGGATGAGACTACAGCAGCCATGTACCCACTCATGCAGCCGGCGCTGGATAACCTGACCCAGCAGATATACGAAAAGCAGTCACTGGAAAATATCTCCTATGGGGACGATAACCAGTACACCTCCATGGTCCTTTTAAATGCCATTGACTCCGCATTGGAAAAAGCAGCCGTGAAAGAAGACTGATACATAAACGAAATGCACAGCTACTTACTGACTGCTTTCCCTCCCACGGCATACCGTATATTTCTGTGTACTTCGCAGTGCCCACTCGAAAGCCTCCGGCTTCCTCGTTCATGGGCATTCGCCCTATCAAAACTGTCAAGCCCAATCTCGGCTGTAAGCAGCCATTTTGGGCTTGACAGTTTTGGCACTGGCACTGTTTTTCTTCTTGGATTCCAATTAAACCACCATGATAATCCCGCCATCACTGGCATACAGGCTGCTGATTCCTGCCGTATCAATCACAAATACATCCTTAAAAATCCCGATTGCCCTGATTTTCTCGGCTGCAGCCTGCGCACGCTTGGCGGCATTGCAGTGGGAAATGGCAAAAATCTTCTCCTGTGGGTTCTTCGTCTTCTCCACCAAATCCTTTATCATCTTATCAATGGCATGTGCCATGCCCCGCGCCTGTCCAAGCTGGCAGATGGTCCCTTCCGGCGTTGCTCCCATCACCGGCTTAATATTCAGCGCGCTGGCCACAAATGCCTTGATATTGCTGAGCCTTCCGTTCTTCCTCAGCGCCTCTAAGGACTCCAGTACGAAAGAGGTATTCAGGTCCTCGATAAACTTATCCACTTTGGCAATAATCTCCTCAAATGGAAGGCCTGCTTCCTCATACTCCTGAATCTTCATGGCAATCACCGTCTGACCGACCGATGCTGATTTGGAATCAAACACATGAATCTTCTTTGCGCCTTTCTCCTCAAGATACAGTTCCCTGCCAAGCTGGGCGCTGTTACAGGAACCGCTGAGCTGGGCGGAGAGCGTCACAGCATAGACATGCTCCGCTTCACAGTCATACGCTTTCACATATTGTTCCGGGGATGGGCAGGTAGACCGCGGGCAGTTGGGGCTTTCTTTCATGCGCCTCAAAAAATCCGCCTGGTCAAAACTCTCATCATCCACAATACGGTAGTCATCTACAAAAAGTTCCAGCGATACAGTCTCAAAATGCCCGCTTGCTTTTAGCTCCGCTGGCAATTCTCCACAGCTGTCCACCACAATCTTATAACTCATGTTTTTCCTCCTGAATTTTCTGCAACATAATCTCTCTTATGTAGTATTTTTCTTTAGAAAATTTGTTACTCAAAATTTTATCACAAAATATTAAAAATTATTTTATGTAGTTTTAAATACTACTTAATACTAGCACAAATATTCAGGTTTGAAAAGTCCTTTTTTAAGATTGGTTAAAACAAAAGCTGATTTCTTTCCACAGGCTGTCTTCCAGATAATTAATCTGGCTGAGCCCCGCACAGTAATCTGCGATATGCCCATCCTGTATAAAATACTGAAACGCCTGTTCTTTGAGGCTGTCATCGGAAAAGCGCAGCGTCAGCACCCTCTTTTCCTCCCATGCCTGGGCAAGCATGGCGCCGATTTGTTCCGGCTGCCACTCTTCAATATAGTTTCCTTCTTTTATATAGTAATTATTCAGGACTGCCGTACATTCCGGCAAACGGATTTCCTTATCCGGCTCATGTCCCAGCTGCATTTCCGCCGTGGTCATTGCCATATAATTATAGTCGATAAAAGATGTCTCCACACCCTCCCGGTTGCGGTAGCCATTGTTTCCCCAAGTGGCATCCATATAGTAATATTCTCCGTCCAGACAAATCAGATTCCATGCATGGGGCTGCCCTAAGGCTTTTCCAGAGACAATCACGCTCTGGATTCCAAGCTGTTCCAACAGATACTGGACGGCACAGGCGTACCCCTGGCAGACTGTCTGCCGCCGGATAAACACGCTGATAATATTCTGGCTGTCCTCAGCATCCTCCACATATTCAGTATTCAGCGCTAAAAGCTCATATATATATTTTGCTTTCTGATAATCAGTGTCATTGATGGAAATTCCTGCAAACCACTGTTCCACTACCTGGTCAATTTTCTCCTGCATCAGCCGGCGTTCTTCCCGGTTCAACGTATACTTGGGTGAAAATTCCAGGCTCACCAGTTCACCTCCCTTAGTGTATCTGGTAAACACATAGCCATTTACCCAAAACAATCCGCCGTAATCGCTGCAGAGCGCCGTATAAGCATGGTTCATGACGTCCGTATCTATCGTGGAAAGCGCGGTTTTTTCCTGCTGGCTCAGAATCGTAGATAACATCTCATCGTAGACCCGCTTGCCCTCCTCGTCCAACTGCTCATACGCATATTTTCCCACAGAAACTTTCTGTACCGGCTTTACCTCTTTCTGTTCTGCCTGAGGAACCTCTGCCTTTTGCTGATTCGGCTCGTCTGCAACCTGCTGGGAATCCTGGGCACGCTGCAAATACCTGTCCTCCTGCAGAATTCTCTGCAAATCCTCCGGGGAACATCCCGACATACTGCCACACAGCAACAAAAACGCCAATGCCCAGATTATTTTACCATATCGTCTCTTCATCTGACTTGCCTCTCCATCTTTTCTTCCTTAAAATAGCTGTCCGCAACTACATGCTGCCTAGGCCTGAAAGTAGGCACGGAGCAGATCTGCCAACGACTTCATATCCATAGCCCCCATCGTCTCAACTGCCGAATGCATGGCAAGCACCGGCACTCCCAGGTCCACGGTGCGCACCGGCAAAAAGCTGGAGGCAATGGCGCCCAGCGTCCCACCGCCCGCCATATCTGAGCGGTTGGCAAATTTCTGATAGGGAATGCCGGACTTCCTGCAAATCTGTTCGACCACTGCCACTGCCTCACAGTCTGTGGCATAAGACTGGGAAGATGCCTCCTTGATACAAAGCCCTTTTCCCAACACCGGCTTATTCGTTATGTCCATTTTCCCCATCTGATTGGGATGCAGCCCATGCGCCACATCTACAGACAGCAAAAATGCATCATAAAGGCTTGCTGAAATCTGCGCCGGAGTCCTGTGCAAAGCCACAAGGATTCTCTTCAGCAGATTCTCCAGCAGCATAGACCCCGCACCCTGTTTGGTACGGCTTCCTACCTCCTCATGGTCGAACAAAGCAACCACACAAATGCCCTCCTCACAGCGGCTTTCTATAATCCCTGTCAGCAACGCCTGCACTGAAGTAAGGTTATCCAGCCGCGGCGACAGTATCAGTTCCCCATCTATGCCGGCATACTGCGGTTTCTCCCGGCAATATACCCACAGTTCAAAATCCAGTATGTTCTCCGGCTCTGTCTGCAGTTCCTTCGCCAGAAAATTGAGAAATTTCTTCTCTCCCTCACCTTCCAGACCGAGAATCGGCAACAGGTCTTTCTGCTTATTCAGTTCGATTCCTTTATTGACTTCCCGGTTCATATGGATAGCAAGGTTAGGGATAACCCCCAGCGTCCGCTCCACCGAAAAACAACGTATCTGCGGGTGCATGACGTCCTCGCTCGCCAACGCCACGCGCCCGGAAATCCCCAGTGGGCGGTCCAGCCACGTATTTAAAATTGCCCCTCCGTAAACTTCCACATTAATCTGCGCATATCCGCCCGCCTTCACATCCGGGTTGGGTTTTATCCTCAGACAAGGGAAATCCGTATGCGCTGCCCCAATCCGTATCGTATCCTTAAATCCTGCACGTTTATTGACCGTAAACGCAAAAAGCGTTGTATCGTGATGCTTCACATAATATCTGCCAGCCTCTGACAATCCCCATATCTGCTGAAAGGAAAGTTCTTCAAACCCCGCTTGCCGCAGCCTGTTCTCGGCTTCCTGTACTACCAGCGGCGCACTGGTTCCCCTCTCCAGCAGACGAAAAAATGATTCCTCTGTGCACTCCATCTCCTGCCTCCTGATTCTTAGTCCTGTCACCTGTATAACCTTCAGGCAAAAATTGTTCCAAAATACCGTATATGAATAAATATTATACTATAAATAAAATATTTTTTCCAGAGCATTTCACTCGCCATCAATGAAAATTGATTTCTGCAGCATTTTGTGTTACTATTTGCCATAGGAGGTATTTTATGACATCACTATCCATTCTCAACGTGAAAGAGTTTATGAATATTTTACTGCGCGGCGATGCCTTCGACAGCTTCCTGCTCTCCGAAGGCTCCATCACCACTTATATGGCTTTCCATCTCGATGGTCGCTGCAGATCCGATTTTTTCAGCCCGGAGGATGAACCTTACGCACAGGTGAGCCAGGAAAAATATATTCCTTTTTCTCTTGCACGCCCTGTCTGCTTTGACTTAATCAAGGGCAAACGAACTCCCTCTTCCTTTCATTTCGTCTTCCAGCTCTCCAGTGAGAACCAAGCGAAAACCCTCGCCTCAATTGGCAGCAATTTTCTGCCGGAGGACATTTCGGGCATGTATCTGAACCTCAAATACCAGAACCAGCAGCTTACCTGCACGACAGGCGTTTCCTGCCGGGTATTTTCTCTCGACAAATCGTTGGAACAGGCCTGGGACGAGCTGGTGAAACGTTTTCTCAAAGCACATTGCGTTCCTTTTGAGGAATTGTTATAGGAAAATACATGAAATGTAAAATATTCCTTTACTTTTGAAATATAATGTGATATTGTAGAAATATGCTAAAAATAAGGGCATATATTATATATTGGAGGTACTGACATGCAAGGTACAGTAAAATGGTTTAACAACCAAAAAGGATATGGCTTCATCTCTGATGAGTCCGGCAATGATGTATTCGTTCACTACTCCGGACTGAACATGGAGGGATTTAAGTCATTAGAAGAAGGCGCTACTGTTGAATTTGATGTTACCGAAGGTTCCAAAGGACCTCAGGCTGTCAATGTAACTGTAGTACGCTAATTTCATCGAGCTTTTCAATGTACCTTTGTCTGAATATAGAAATTTCGGTTTTTTATTAAGATTAAGATATTGAAAAAAAGGTGATTACAAAAAGCTGCCGTAGGCAGCTTTTTTGTGTCAGAAGGTAATTTTTTAACTAGCAACTAACAATTTAATCCTTACCTTTTAACACCCTGTTATGAAGTGACTTTTGTCAAGAGAAAATTCAAACTTTTTTCTTCACTCCAGTCACATTTGTTTTTCTGACAGCATTAGA
>CAJTYM010000060.1 GCA_910583835.1 uncultured Lachnospiraceae bacterium
AATGTGTGTAATTTTCAAGGTGCTAAAGAGGGTCTATTCGACCCTGGCATCATTACATAGGAACAGAAAAAGCTGCCGCTTTACGCTGATAAGTCGTAAAGCGGCAGTTTTCTTAATGCTGTAGTTCTCATTACAACTCTTTTTAGTTTTCGTTGATGGCTCCGTCCCCTTTTGCCGCTTCAAATTCCGCAAGGATCTCATCGCTTGGCCTCTTTGTAAGCAGGCTCACAGCCACGATAGCCGCCGTCCCCACCAGGAATGCCGGGAGAAGCTCATAGATGGCAAACGCACCGCCTAAAGGCGCAATCAAGTACTTCCATATAAATACTGTAGCGCCGCCTGCCACCATGCCCAGAACGGCTCCAGGCAATGTCGTGCGTTTCCAGAACAGGGAGCAGATAATCACCGGACCGAAAGCTGCGCCGAATCCTGCCCACGCAAAGGATACAATGTTAAATACCGAACTGTTCGGGTCCCGGGCAATCACCACGCCGAGAACAGCAATTACCACGACCGTCCCTCGTGCAATCAACATGCTTGTCTTAGCGGACAGGTTCAGATGCAGCGTGTCCTGCAGGACATTCTGCGATACGCTGGAGGACGCTGCCAGAAGCTGTGAATCTGCCGTTGACATGGTACTTGCCAGAATTCCTGCCAGAATCAGTCCTGCCATCAAGGCTGGAACAATCCCATATTTGGACAGCAAGTCAGCAATACGCACAATAACCGTCTCTGTATCGCTTCCGATAAGCGCAGCAATGATTCCCTGTTTGCTCAAAGCATTGCCTACAATGCCGATAAACACCGCCATTGCCATGGCAATCACTACCCAGACAGAAGCCACGCGGCGGGATAATTTCAATTTGTTCTCATCCTTAATTGCCATAAACCTGAGCAGGATATGGGGCATTCCAAAATAACCAAACCCCCAGGCACAGGTGGAGATAATTTTAAGGAAGCCATAGGGGGCTGCTTCCCCGCTATCTGCCACATAAGTGCTGGTCGCAGACAGATAACCTGGCAGTTCCCTGGCATTTTCCATCACTGCACCAATGCCGCCTGCAGAGACAGTGGCAAATACCATTACAAATACAATCGCTATCGTCATAATGATACTCTGGATAAAATCTGTGGTAGATGCAGCAAGAAAACCGCCTGCTGCCGTATAGCCTACAATAACTATCGCTGAAATAATCATTGCTGTCATATAATCCGCACCAAACAGTGAAGAAAAGAGTTTTCCACAAGCTGCAAAGCCGGAAGCCGTATATGGCACAAAGAAAATGATGATAATCAGCGCTGCAATCATCGTCAGGATATTCTTCTTATCATGGAAACGGTTTGAAAAAAACTGTGGCAACGTAAAGGAATTTGTGATCTGCGTGTAACGGCGCAGACGCCTTGCCGTAAACAGCCAGTTAAGGTATGTACCTGCCGCCAGGCCTACAATCGTCCAGCCTACATCTGCCAAGCCAGAAGCATAAGCCAACCCGGGCAGCCCCATCAGCAGATAGCCGGACATGTCCGATGCCTCTGCACTCATGGCGGTTACCAGCGGTCCAAGTTTCCGTCCCCCAAGGTAAAAGTCTGAGGCAGATTCATTCTTTCTGGCAAAATAGAATCCTACCGCCAACATGCCAATAAGGTAAACCACTATTGTAATTAAAATACAAATGGATGCTGTGCTCATAAATATTTTTCTCCTTCCATAAAGTAGGTCACAGGAAAGAATACATTTCAGATATTCTTTCCTGTGACCTAAAATTATATTGCGTATTCTCGCATTCCGATTCTTACACTAATTCAAGCAGAACCTCTAAAGCGCCATCGCCTTTACGCTGGCCAATCTTGACGATTCTGGTGTATCCACCGTTACGACCTACATATTTTGGAGCAATCTCGTCAAAGATTTTAGCTGCCATGTCAATTTTCTTGGTATTCTTCTTCTTTCCTTTGTTCTCCGTGGGAACATAGGTTACCGGATACAATACCTTATTCATTTGCCGTCTTGCATGAAGGCGGGACGGAAGGTCTTTTTTAATCGTTTTCTCCACTTCATCATATATGGTAACTCTCTTACCGTCTACGACTTCTTTTACCCTCTTGCCGTCCTTGTCCTTGCGGGCAACCTTAGCGGTCACTGTTACTTCCTCAAAATTGTCCTTCTCTTTAATGCCCATGGCAATCAGACCTTCTGCTATCTTGCGGACTTCTTTTGCCTTAGCTTCTGTGGTAACAATCTTACCATTGTAAAGTAATGCCGTTACCTGATTTCTCAGCAGTGCCTTTCTCTGATCTGAGGTCCTGCCTAATTTTCTATATTTTGCCATTATTCAATCCTCCATTTGTGAAATACCCGGTGATGCCCTTTGGCCTTACTCCCGAATATTGCTGCTTGTTTCCTGTCACTATGGGAATATCCCGGTATTGGGATATACAGGGCTTCGCCTTTTGGTCTTACAAACCCTGCCATTCTGTACTGTCTCGGATTACTCTTCTCCGGGGTTCAGTTGTAATCCTAATTCTTTTAATTTTGCCAGCACTTCCTCCAATGACTTACGCCCAAGGTTACGAACTTTCATCATGTCTTCCGGCGTCCTGTTTGTCAGTTCTTCCACCGTATTGATGCCGGCACGTTTCAGACAGTTGTAAGAACGAACAGACAATTCAAGTTCATCAATGTTCATTTCAAGGACTTTTTCCTTGGCATTGTCCTCTTTCTCAATCATTACTTCTGCCGTCTTGGCATTCTCGGACAAGTCAATAAACAGATTCAAATGCTCGCTTAAAACTTTTGCCGCCAGGCTTACTGCCTCATCTGGCTCTAAAGTGCCGTTCGTATACACGTCCAGCGTGAGCTTGTCATAGTCAGTAATCTGACCTACACGGGTATTTTCAATTGAAAGGTTTACACGCTCAATAGGTGTGTAAATACAGTCAACTGCAATTACACCGATAGGCACATCCTCACCTTTGTTCTTGTCAGCGCTGACGTAACCCCTGCCCTTTGTAATCGTAAGTTCCATATATAATCTGGAATCTGCCCCGCCATTTAAGTGGGCAATTACCAAGTCGGGATTCATAATTTCAATATCCGGGTCAACCTGGATATCTGCAGCTGTAACTACGCCTTCGCCTTCAAATTCAATATAAGCAACTTTAGACTCGTTCGTTAGGCTGGTATTCTTCAGCGCCAAATTCTTAATGTTCATGATAATCTCAGTCACATCTTCCTTGATGCCCGGAATGGAACTGAATTCATGCAGAACACCTTCGATTTTTACCTGACTGACTGCTGCACCCGGTAAAGAAGAAAGCATAATCCTTCTCAGTGAGTTCCCAAGTGTAGTACCATAGCCTCTTTCAAGTGGCTCTACGACAAATCGGCCGTATTTTTTGTCTTCTGAAATCTGCGCAATTTCAATTCTCGGTTTTTCAAAATCGAACACTACAAAGTCCCTCCTTTTCGGATACCGTTGCTTGTCATTTATTATTTAGAATATAACTCGACGATAAGCATCTCATCAACCGGAATGTCAATAATCTCTCTGGTCGGTAATTCCTTTACAGTACCTTTGAGGTTTTCCTGATCTGTCTCCAACCACTCCGGCACCAGCCTTCCACCGGTCACCTCAAGGATATCTTTGTACCTCTGAGAGCCTTTGCATTTTTCTTTGATTTCAATGGTATCTCCTGCCTTAATCAGATAAGACGGAATCTTTACCTGTTTACCATTTACCAGCACATGCTTATGACCGACAATCTGCCTTGCTTCTTTTCTGGTTCTTGCCAGACCTAAACGATATACTACGTTATCCAGTCTTCTCTCCAGAAGAATCATCAGATTCTCACCGGTCATGCCTTTCATCCTGTCTGCTTTCAGATAATAGTTATGGAAAGGCTTCTCCAATACGCCATAAATGAATTTTGCTTTCTGTTTCTCTCTCAACTGAAGTCCGTATTCAGATACTTTCCTGTTTGCTCTTTTCAACTGTCTGTTGGACTTTTTATCGATTCCCAGATAAACCGGGTCTAAACCAAGAGACCTGCATCTCTTGAGAACTGGAACTCTATTTACTGCCATCTTAACCTATACCTCCTAATTAGACTCTTCTGCGTTTGGGTGGGCGGCATCCGTTGTGAGGTACCGGAGTAACGTCTTTGATGCTGGTTACTTCGAGCCCACATGCCTGAAGTGCACGGATTGCTGCTTCACGTCCTGAACCGGGTCCTTTTACCATAACGTCTACTGTCTTCAAACCATGGATGAGGGCTGCCTTTGTTGCAGTCTCTGCTGCCATCTGTGCAGCATATGGAGTAGATTTCCTTGAACCTCTAAAACCAAGACCGCCTGCACTTGCCCATGATAAAGCATTTCCTTCAGCATCCGTAAGTGTTACAATTGTATTGTTAAAAGATGACTGAATGTGCGCCTGTCCACGTTCAACGTTTTTCTTTACGCGCTTTTTTGTCACTTTTTTTGCAGTGTTTTTCGCCATTTCTAAACTAACCTACTTTCTTCTTTAATAATCATAATAGTTTCATTTTTTCACAAGATAGTTACGCTCGACTATCTCGCTGACTTCGCCTTCCGGCTCGCAAATGCGTTGTCAAGGTAGTTCTGTTCGTTAACCTCAAGCTACGCCATAGAACGGCTTGCTTTCGCTAATCTTTCATAAGGTAGTTACGCTCGACTATCTCGCTGACTTCGCCTTCCGGCTCGCCACCGCTAAGTCTCGGTAACAAAGTTCGCACTAACCTCAAGCTGCGCTTATCAGCTTGCTTTCGCTAAGTGCTCTACTTTTTCTTGTTAGCAACAGTTCTCTTCGGACCTTTTCTGGTTCTGGCATTGGTCTTTGTCTTCTGCCCTCGAACCGGAAGCCCTTTCCTATGACGGATTCCACGGTAACATCCAATTTCCTGCAACCGCTTAATATTAAGAGCGATTTCTCTTCTCAAATCACCTTCTACAGTCTGAGTCTGGTCAATCACTTCGCTAATTCTCTTTACTTCTTCGTCAGTCAAATCCCTGACGCGAGTATCGGGGTTTACTTTTGCCTCAGCAAGAATACGGTTGGAGCTTGCTCTTCCAATACCATAAATATAAGTCAACCCAATCTCGACACGTTTTTCTCTTGGTAAATCTACACCTGCAATACGAGCCATGTGTGTTGTGCACCTCCATAAATTTTTCTTTTCCACTCTGAATCATATAACAATATGGCAAATCCGCAACAAAACCTGCCTGACATCAGCTGACCATATACAGCTACGGTTGCTCGTCCTGAAATGTGTGTATACTGTCAATCTGGTCTTTTGCACTGTCATATCCCTGTTCCCTCGGTATCAAAAAACAGGAATCCAGCCGTGCACGCTGGCTATTATGAATAGCAAGAACTATCTTTAAACGTCTTGCTACAGCCGCACATAAATAAAAACAATTTTTCACAAACAAGTGATAATGAATAAGGTTGTTCTGTTCGCTAACCTCAAGCTGCGCTTATCCGCTTGCTTTCGCTAATCTCACAGAACGGGCTTCGCACTAATCTCATGCTGCGCTTATCCGCTTGCTTTCGCTAAGTGCTCTAGCCCTGTCTCTGTTTGTGTTTCGGATTCTCGCAGATTACCCGGATACTTCCTTTTCTCTTGATAATCTTGCACTTTTCGCAAATAGGTTTTACTGATGATCTTACCTTCACAGCATTTCCTCCTTTCTGCTCTGTCCAGACGGACATTTTAAATTGGTCTTACGCAATTTTGTGCGCAAAAAAACTATGCTCCAAAAGCATTCAGCTAATAGTATAGCACCCAAGCCCTGAAAAATCAAGGATTTTTTCAATTTTTTGAAACACGTAGTAACCATTCATACAAAAATACCGACTCCCAGATGTTAGGTTTTGGACCTAACTTTTGGAGTCGGTATATTTTCCTACTTGCCCTAAAATCTTTATTTATCCCTCCAGATAATCCTTCCTTTCGTCAAATCATAGGGGGACATCTCAATTGTCACCTTATCGCCTGGCAGGATACGGATGAAGTTCATCCTCAGCTTCCCGCTGATATGCGCCAGAATCTGATGACCGTTCTCCAGTTCTACCTGAAACATAGCATTCGGCAGCTTCTCCACTACTTTTCCTTCTACTTCTATTACATCTGCTTTCGACATTCTATTTCCTCCTGATTTCAGTTTGTTTTTGATATAGCTTAATCGCTCTTTTTATTTCTTCATTCCGAAAATTTTCCTGCGTAAAGACTTCTGTAATATCTTTCGGAAGATTCTTAATAATTTGAATATGTTTCCTGCTTTTTCTTTTTGGCTTTTCTATGGGCTTTAACCTCCCATCTGCCAAATAAACCAGATTTGCTTCTTCCTTTATAATTACATAAAGCCTGTCTTTGTCATGTCCTGACCTGGAAACTGCTAACTTAATGTCCATTTTTTACCTCTTTTACCTAAGGAAGTTCTGTCCGTTTAACTTAGATGCTCTCGTTTTCTTAGGATGATACTCTTCTCTTCGCTCAGAGTATCCACTTTCACACTAAGTTCAAAAAAACCTCACTAAGTGTTCAATGCGTCACAGAACGACCTCGCGCTAACCTCAGACTTCGCTATTTGCTCGTCTTCGCTAAGCTGCTCTCGGTCTCGGTCAGGCTCAGGATTTCCGGTTCGCCGGATGTGATCAAAACTGTATTTTCGTAATGAGCGGACAGGGAACCGTCCTGCGTCACCACAGTCCAATTGTCATCCTGCCATTCCACATCAAAACGCCCTGCATTGATCATGGGTTCAATTGCCAATGTCATGCCTGCCCGTAGCCGCACGCCCCTGCTTTTCTGTTCGAAATTGGGAATCTGTGGGTCTTCATGCAAATGGGTACCGACCCCATGCCCTACCAGGTCCCGCACCACCCCATAACCAAAGCTTTCCGCATATGCGCTGATTGCATTGGAAATCTCATGAAGGTGATGTCCTTCCTTTGCATACTTTATGCCCTCAAAAAAACTTTGACGTGTTCTTTCTATTAATAATGTAGCTTCCTCAGAAATCTCACCGATGCCATGCGTTCTCGCCGCATCGGAGTGATATCCCTTGTAAATTACACCGATGTCCAGGCTTACAATATCCCCTTCCCGGATACGCCGCTTCTTTGTGGGAATCCCATGAACAACCTCGTTATTCACGGACACACACACAGAAGCGGGATAGCCGTTATAATTCTTAAAGGATGGGATGCAGCCGTAACTGCGGATAATATCATCGCCAAGATGGTCTATGTCCAGTGTGGACATTCCCTCTCTCAGCTCTTTGCCCAAATTTTCATGGACTTTCGCCAGGATTTTCCCTGCTGCCCTCATCAACTCGATTTCCCTGGCTGATTTTATGGATACAGACATAATCTACGCCCCCAGTATTTCTACAATGGCGTCAAATACCTTCTCCATTGGCTGCGTTCCGTCTACGCTCTTCAAAATGCCTTTTTCCTGATAATAGTCAATCAGCGGCTGCGTCTGCTCATGGTATACATTGAGCCGCTTTTTCACTGTCTCCGGCTGGTCATCGTCACGCAGCACTACCGGATTGCCGCAGCGGTCACATACGCCCTCAACTTTGGTGGGGATAGAAACAATATGGTAAGTTGCACCGCAGTTTAAGCAAGCGCGCCTGCCGGACATACGGTTGATGATATTTTCATCTGGAACATCCACGTCAATCGCATAATCCATTTTCTGATTAATTTTGGTAAGGGCTGCATCCAACGCTTCTGCCTGTGGGATGGTCCTTGGAAAGCCGTCCAGTACAAATCCATTCTGGCAGTCGTCCTGTGCAATACGGTCCATCACCAAGTCACAAGTCAGTTCATCCGGTACTAAAAGTCCCTGGTCCATGTACTCTTTTGCTTTCTTGCCCAATTCCGTACCAGCTTTTAAGTTTGCGCGAAAAATATCTCCCGTAGAAATATGGGGAATGGAATATTTATCTGCAATCTGCTTTGCCTGTGTTCCTTTGCCTGCACCTGGTGCACCCAACATAATAATTTTCATACATTCATCCTCCTATATATAACATTAGTGCACCGTGGGAGATACTCTTCGGCATCTCCCAGGCACACATACTTAATCGTTAATCATTCAAAAATCCTTTATAATAACGTACCAGCATCTGAGATTCAATCTGTTTCAAGGTCTCGATGATAACACCAACAATAATGATGATGGATGTTCCGCCGAAAGATACGTTTGCGTTAAATATTCCATTGAAGAAAATCGGAATAACTGCCACAATCGTAAGGCCAACCGCCCCGATGAATACAATATAGTTCAAAATCTTAGCCAGATAATCACTGGTAGGCTTTCCTGGCCTGATACCTGGGATAAAACCGCCCTGACGCTTCATATTGTTCGCAATTTCCAGCGGATTAAAGGTGATGGAAGTATAGAAGTATGCAAACGCAATGATTAAAATAATATATACTACCAAACCAATGCTGTAAATGGGCTGTTCCGGGTCACACCAGTAAGATTGGGACATGCCATGGAGAATCTTGCTTCCGATGCCGTTACCGTTCCCTTTGCCCATAATGGTCGCAATTACCACCGGGAACTGCAAAATAGACTGGGCAAAGATAATCGGGATTACGCCTGCAGTGTTGACTTTCAGCGGAATATGGCTGGACTGTCCTCCTACCTGCTTACGTCCCTGAATTTTCTTGCTGTACTGCACCGGAATTTTGCGCTCGCCATCCTGAAGGATGATGACAAATACAACTGTCACCAGAATAACTGCCAGGATTACAAGGCCTGCAATAATTGCATTACCAACATTCGGTGCATTCTTGATAAACTGATTATAGAGAGTCATCAAATCTTCCGGTATTCTGGAAATAATATTGATGGTCAGCACGATAGAGATACCGTTTCCGACACCTTTCTCCGTGATTCTCTCGCCAATCCACATCAGCACTGCAGAACCTGCTGTCAGGCACGTAACCATCATGACAACGTGCAATGCATCAAACTTATCCAGATAACCGCTGCGTCCAAATCCAATAGCCATGGCAATTGACTGGATCAGTGCCAAGGCAACTGTCACATAACGTGTAATCTCAGCGATTTTCTTCCTGCCGTCCTCTCCGTCTTTCTGCATTTCTTCCAATTTCGGAATCGCAATTGTCAGAAGCTGCATGATAATGGAAGATGTGATGTACGGCGTAATATTCAGCGCAAACACTGACATCTGCTCAAAGGAGCCACCCGTGATGGCATTAAAGAAATTCAGTCCATCAGCTCCCTGGCTGGCAAACCATTCTGCAATGACTTCCCCTTTGACACCAGGCAAAGGCAGCTGTGAGCCCAGCCTGATGACAACTAACATTAAGAATGTATAGAATATACGATTTCTGATATCTTTGATTTTAAACGCTTTACGAAGTGTCTCCAGCATCCTTAGATCACCTCTGCTTTTCCGCCCAGAGCCTCAATCTTTTCTTTTGCACTTGCACTGAAGGCATTTACCTGTACTGTAAGTTTCTTGGTAAGTTCACCATTTCCCAGAACCTTTACGCCGTCTCCGGTCTTGCGGATAATCCTGCGATCCAATAATTCCTCTATCGTTACTACAGAATCATTGTCAAATACTTCCAATTTGTCCACATTGAACGCAATAATTTCCTTGGAATTCCTGTTAGTAAAGCCACGCTTAGGAATCCTTCTGTATAATGGCATCTGACCACCTTCAAAACCAGGTCTCGGAGCCCCGGAACGTGCCTTCTGTCCTTTGTGTCCCTTACCTGCAGTCTTACCATTTCCTGAGCCGTGTCCACGTCCTCTTCTGAAATTAGCGTGTTTTGAACCTTTCGCCGGCTTTAAATTTGATAAGTCCATTCTGACACCTCCTTACTTTTGTCTTAAATTTCTTCCACTTTCACTAAATGTCTGACATGACGGATCATGCCCCTAATAGCTTCGTTATCGGGTTGTTCTACGGAATGATTCAGTTTCCTTAAACCAAGTGCCTCTACTGTCTTGCGGTTCTTAGGAACTGCACCGATTGTAGATTTCACAAGTGTTATTTTTAATTTCTCTGCCATCTCTTATCCTCCTTAACCGAGTATCTCTTCCACAGATTTCCCGCGGAGTTTTGCTACCTCTTCTGGAGATTTCAACTGACTTAAAGCATCAATTGTAGCAAGCACTACGTTCTGCTTATTGTTGGAACCTAAAGATTTTGTACGGATGTTCTTGATGCCGGCAAGTTCACACACGTTACGTGCCGGACCGCCCGCGATTACACCAGTACCTTCGGGAGCTCTTTTCAGCAATACAGATGCTCCGGTATGTTTACCGGAAATATCATGTGTAATACTGTTGTTATCGTCTAATTTTACAGTAATCAATTTCTTGGTTGCATCTTCTTTCCCTTTGCGGATAGCTTCAGGAATTTCCGTTGCCTTACCTAAACCTGCTCCTACATGACCATTGCCATCGCCGACAACAACCAAAGCTGTGAAGCGCATGTTACGGCCGCCCTTGACAACTTTTGTTACACGCTTAATTGATACCACTTTTTCTGTTAATTCTAATTGACTAGCATCAACGATTGTACGTTTCATGTATTTGTCTCCTCCTATTAAAAGTCTAAGCCAGCTTCTCTGGCTGCATCAGCTAAAGCTTTGACTTTACCCTGATAAATATAGCCGCCTCTATCGAAGACAACAGTAGTAATGCCTTTCTCTAACGCCCTCTTTGCAATAACAGTTCCCAGATGTGCTGCTGCTTCTACGTTATTGGTTTTTTCCAACTCTGCTTTTACATCCTTCTGAAGCGTAGACGCGGAAACAAGCGTATGCTGCGCATTATCATCAATAATCTGCGCGTACATATGATTATTGCTTCTAAACACAGCTAAACGTGGTCTTTCTGCAGTACCGGAGAAACGATTACGCACTCTTCTGTGTTTTTTCATACGAACTTCGGCTCTTGATTTTTTATTAATCATTTTTTGTTCCTCCTATTTTATTTCTTACCAGTCTTACCAACTTTACGCCTGATAACTTCATCAACATACTTGATACCTTTACCTTTATAAGGTTCAGGTCTTCTCTTATCTCTGATTTCCGCTGCAAACTGGCCAACTTTTTCTTTATCAATACCGGAAATGATAATCTTATTGCCCTCTACCTTGGACTCCAGGCCCTCTGGGTCTGTCATCACTACCGGATGGGAGAATCCTAAGTTCAGCGTCAAATCCTTGCCGGATTTGGAAGCCCTGTAACCAACGCCGTTTACTTCCAGCTCCTTAGTGTAGCCTTCCGTTACGCCAATGACCATATTGTTAATCAATGTCCTGGTCAGACCATGCAGAGATTTCATTTTCTTTAAATCATTCGGTCTTGTTACAGTTACCTCGGAACCCTCTAATTTGATTTCCATTTCTGTGGGAAGCGTTCTCTCCAATGTTCCCTTAGGACCTTTTACAGTCACATGATTATTTTCTGCAATGTCGACAGTAACTCCTGCCGGTACTGCGATTGGCATTCTTCCGATTCGTGACATGCCCGTACCTCCTACCATACATAGGCAAGCACTTCGCCGCCTACTTCTAATTTTCTTGCTTCTTTATCAGTTACAACGCCCTGGTTGGTGGAAAGGATTGCTACTCCCAGTCCGCCCAGAACCCTCGGAACCTCATTCTTGCCGGCATATACACGAAGACCCGGCTTGGAAATTCTCTTGAGACCAGTAATGATTTTCTCATTCTTGTCTTTGCCATATTTTAAAGTAATGCGAATTGTATTAAAACTTCCGTCTTCCACAATATCATATTTTACAATATACCCTTCATTTGCAAGAATGTCGGCAATTGCAACTTTCATCTTGGAAGCTGGAACATCTACTGTATCATGTTTAGCAGTATTTGCATTACGGATTCTTGTAAGCATATCTGCGATTGGATCACTCATTGTCATGACGTATAATTCCTCCTATTATTATTTCATAAGGAAGTTCCACTCGCTAAGTTCAACCTTCGCCTACGGCTCGGTTTCACTAATCTCCTGGAACGACCTCGCACTAACCTCAAGCTGCGCTTGACAGCTTGCTTTCGCTAAGTGCTTCCGGTCACCAACTTGCCTTTTTCACACCTGGTATCTGTCCTTTATATGCCAACTCACGGAAGCAGATTCTGCAGATTCCGTATTTCCTTAAATATGCATGTGGACGTCCACAAATCCTGCAGCGGCTGTACTCTCTGGTAGAGAATTTCTGTTTGCGCTGCTGTTTCACTTTCATTGATGTTTTTGCCATTAAAATTCCCTCCTATTATTTCGTAAATGGCATATTGAACTGCGCCAACAACTCACGTGCTTCTTCGTCTGTCTTTGCTGTGGTAACGAAAATGACATCCATACCACGGATTTTGTCAATCTTATCATATTCAATTTCCGGGAAAATCAGCTGCTCCTTGATACCGAGCGCATAATTCCCCCTGCCGTCAAATGCATTGGGGTTCACGCCTCGGAAGTCACGCACGCGCGGCAATGCAAGATTAATCAGGCGGTCAACAAACTCATACATCTTGTCGCCTCTTAATGTAACCTTACATCCAATCGGCATTCCTTCTCTGATTTTGAAGTTAGCCACAGATTTCTTCGCTTTGGTAACCACAGCTTTCTGTCCTGTAATGGTCTCCAAATCGCTGACAGCAGCATCCAGAAGCTTTACATTTTCTTTCGCTTCACCAACACCCATGTTGATGACCACTTTTTCAAGCTTCGGTACCTGCATAACATTTTTATATTCGAACTTTTTCATCAGAGCGTCTACAATCTCGTTCTGATAAGTCTCTCTTAATCTACTACTCAACTGAATGGACCTCCTCTCCTGAATTAATCAATGATATCGCCAGTGGATTTGGCAAAACGTACTTTCTTGTCTCCGTCCATCTTGAAGCCTATTCTGGTAGGTTTTCCTTTGTGAACATACATTACGTTTGAAATGTGAATAGGTCCCTCCTGGTGCACGATGCCGCCCTGCTGGTTTGCCATGCTGGGTTTCATATGCTTGGTAATCATGTTGATTCCCTCTACCAGAACAGTATTTTTCTTCCTGTTTATGGAAATGACTTTTCCTTCTTTGCCTTTATCTTTTCCGGTGATAACCTGAACAGTATCGCCTTTTTTAATTTTTAATGTTGCCATCTTCCCACCTCCTACAATACTTCTGGAGCTAAGGAAACAATCTTCATAAACTGTTTTTCACGAAGCTCTCTAGCAACTGGTCCAAAGATACGGGTTCCTCTGGGAGTTTTGTCCTCTTTGATGATAACAGCCGCATTTTCGTCAAATTTGATATAAGAACCGTCTTTACGACGAGCACCTTTCTTGGTGCGAACTACTACAGCTTTTACTACATCGCCTTTTTTAACAACGCCACCTGGTGTTGCATCTTTAACCGTAGCAGTAATGATATCTCCGATATTCGCATATCTTCTGACAGAACCGCCCATAACACGGATACACAATAATTCTTTTGCTCCTGTATTATCAGCTACTTTCAGTCTACTTTCCTGTTGAATCATGCTGGTAGCCTCCTTTATTTCGCTCTCTCAACGATTTCTACAAGTCTCCATCTCTTATCTTTTGATAATGGCCTTGTCTCCATTACTCTGACGGTATCGCCAATGTTGCAGTCATTGTTCTCGTCATGAGCTTTTAATTTATATGTCTTTTTAACGATTTTGTTGTAAAGGGGATGCCTTACATTGTCTCTTACTGCAACTACAATGGTCTTATCCATCTTATCGCTTACAACAACACCGGTACGTGTTTTTCTAAGATTTCTTTCTTCCACGATATAAAGCTCCTTTCTCTAGGCTTTTATGCCTCGGCTTTTGCCTTTTCAGTGATAATCGTCTGAATCCTAGCGATATTCTTGCGAACTTCCTTGATTCTTGCGGTATTATCTAACTGATTCGTTGCATTCTGGAATCTCAGGTTGAATAATTCCTTTTTCGCAGCTACAAGCTGTTCCTGTAATGATGCCACAGTCTCTTCTCTTAAATCCTTTAAATAATTACTAGTTTTCATTTGATTCACCGCCTTCTAAGTCTGCACGTGAAACTATTTTACATTTACAAGGTAATTTATGTGTAGCAAGACGTAATGCCTCACGAGCAATTTCTTCAGGTACCCCAGAAATCTCGAACATTACACGTCCGGGTTTCACTACGGCTACCCAATACTCCAGTGTTCCTTTACCAGAACCCATTCGGGTTTCAGCTGGCTTTGCAGTTACCGGTTTGTCCGGGAAAATCTTAATCCATACTTTACCGCCACGCTTGATGTAACGCGTCATTGCGATACGGGCTGCCTCAATCTGGTTAGATTTAATCCAGCAAGGCTCTGTAGCCACGATTCCGTATTCACCATTTGTTATTTTATTACCTCTCAACGCCTTGCCTGCCATGGAACCACGGAACTGTTTACGGCGTTTTACTCTTTTTGGCATTAACATTATTTATCGCTCCCTTCCTTAGATTCCTTTGTTGGAAGGATTTCGCCTTTATAGATCCACACTTTTACGCCAACTTTGCCGTAAGTGGTATCTGCCTCAGCGAATCCATAATCGATATCTGCTCTTAATGTCTGAAGCGGGATGGTCCCTTCGCTGTAGAACTCCGTACGTGCCATGTCGGCGCCGCCTAAACGTCCAGATACGGAACTCTTGATTCCCAAAGCGCCCGCTTTCATGCTCCTGCCCATGCAGGACTTCATTGCGCGGCGGAAAGACACACGGTTCTCCAGCTGCAGTGCAATGTTCTCTGCTACCAGCTGGGCATCTTTGTCCGGCCTCTTTACTTCCTTGATATCAACTACCAGCTTCTTATCGGTATATTTCTGAAGCTCAGCTTTCACTTTCTCGATTTCAGCTCCGCCCTTGCCGATTACAACGCCTGGCTTTGCCGTATAGAGGATGACCTTCACGCGGTCAGAAGCCCTCTCAATCTCAATCTTAGAAACACCTGATGCGTATAATTTTTTCTTCAAAAATGTTCTGATATTGTAATCTTCCACTAAAAAGTCTGCAAAATCTGATTCTGCGTACCATTTAGAATCCCAATCTTTGATAATGCCGACCCTTAAGCCATGAGGATTCACTTTCTGTCCCATGTTTGCCCTCCTATCTTTCATCAAGCACGATTGTAATGTGGCTCATTTTCTTCTCAATCCGGTAAGCCCTACCCTGTGCCCTTGGTCTAACTCTCTTCATTGTTGGTCCTTTATTTGCATAACACTCAGCAATGTAAAGGTTTTCTGCATCCAATCCATTGTTGTTCTCCGCATTGGCAATTGCAGATTTGAGTAACTTCTCTATAATGCTTGATGCATACCTTGGGCTATATGCCAAAATCGCCAGCGCGGCATTGACATCCTTGCCACGGATTGCATCCAGTACAAAACATGCTTTCTGAACAGATACTCTGGCATAAGATAACTTAGCTGAAGGCCTGGTATCTTTCTGTGCATTTCTCTCTCTCTTAATTTGACTTCTATGTCCTTTAGCCATGGATGTTGCGACCTCCTTTCATCTATTAACGAACTTTTGATTTCTTCTCGTCTTTTCCATGTCCGCGGTAAGTCCTTGTCGCAACGAACTCACCAAGTTTATGCCCAACCATATCCTCGGTAACATATACCGGCACATGTTTTCTTCCATCATGAACTGCAAAAGTATGTCCTACGAACTGCGGGAAGATTGTGGAACGGCGAGACCATGTCTTAATCACGCTCTTCTCACCCGCTGCGTTCATGGCATCTACTTTTTTCAGTAAGCTTTCATCAGCAAATGGTCCTTTTTTCAGTGAACGACCCATAATTAACCTCCTTGATGTCCCCCGCCTGCCGGCCACAGCCGTGCCTGCGGGTGTCTCTTAATTATTTCATTGCCTTACCGTCTCTTCTTCTTACGATAAGCTTGTTAGATGCTTTATTCTTCTTCCTGGTCTTTAAGCCAAGTGCAGGTTTGCCCCAAGGTGTGCATGGACCGGGACGACCGATTCCGGTCTTGCCTTCTCCACCACCGTGCGGATGGTCGTTGGGGTTCATAACAGAACCACGGACTGTGGGGCGGATACCCATATGGCGTTTGCGTCCTGCTTTACCAATCTTAATCAGGTTATGGTCAGCATTTCCTACCACACCAATGGTTGCCCTGCAGCCAATCGGCACCATTCTCATTTCACCGGAGGGCAGCCTCAAAGTTGCATACTTGCCTTCCTTAGCCATCAGCTGTGCGCTGTTCCCTGCGGAGCGTACCATCTGTCCGCCCTTGCCCGGCGTAAGCTCAACGTTGTGTACCTGCGTACCAACCGGGATATTCTCTAGGGGCAGGCAGTTTCCTACTCTGATTTCAGCTTCCGGTCCTTCCATGACCTTCATGCCGTCCGTCAATCCTTGCGGAGCGATGATGTATTTCTTCTCGCCGTCCGCATAGCAAATCAATGCGATATTTGCCGTTCTGTTCGGATCGTATTCAATTCCGATAACCGTTGCCGGAATTCCGTCTTTTTTATTTCTCTTAAAATCAATAATCCTGTATTTCCTTCTGGAACCGCCTCCGCGATGCCTTACCGTAATCTTACCCTGATTGTTACGACCGGACTTCTTCTGAAGGGAAACTACCAGAGATTTCTCCGGCTTCTTCTTCGTAATCTCAGAAAAATCAGAACCAGTCATATTTCTTCTTGAAGGTGTATATGGGTTATATGTCTTAATTCCCATGGTGGTTCTCCTTTCATTACATTAATCGAATAATGCCTTGTTCATTCAATAATTATAAGCCAGCAAAAATCTCAATATCCTTGCTGTCCTCCGTCAGCTTAACGATTGCTTTCTTGGTCTTAGCAGTCGTTCCAACTACCATGCCTCTTCTCTTCTTCTTGCCTTTGATGTTCATGGTGTTTACTCTCTCCACCTTGGTTCCCTCGAACATCTTCTCAACCGCTTCTTTAATCATCGTCTTGTTTGCCTCAGGATGTACCAGAAAAGTATATTCCTTATTAGCCATTAAGTTCATGCTCTTTTCTGTGACAACCGGCTTGAGGATTACGTCATAATATTGTACGTTTGCCATTATGCATACACCTCCTCGATAGTTGCTACGGCATCCTTAGTTACTACTACGGTGTCATATTTTAATATATCATACACATTGATAGTGTTTGTCAGCGCGGTCTTGATTTTCGGAATGTTCCTTGCAGACATAATTACATTCTCATCCTTTTCATTGAGGATTACCAATGCCTTATTTACTTTGAGGTTTTCCATAACCTCCCGGAACTTCTTGGTTTTAATCTCATCCAGCTTCAGTTCATCCAGAACAATGAACTTGCTGTCATTCACTTTGGAAGTCAGCACGGATTTCAGCGCTGCCCTCTTCTCTTTCTTATTCAGCTTGAAAGAGTAATCTCTCGGCGTGGGGGCAAATACAACACCGCCGCCCTTCCACTGCGGAGCACGGATAGAGCCTTGCCTTGCATGGCCAGTCCCTTTCTGTCTCCATGGTTTTCTTCCGCCACCGCGTACCTCAGAACGTGTCTTTGCTTTCTGCGTACCCTGGCGTCTGTTTGCGAGATACTGTACGACTGACATGTGCACCAGATGCTCATTAATTTTCGCACCGAACACTGCATCGCTCAGTTCAAGGCTTCCAACTTCTTCGCCTTTCATATTATAAATAGCTACGTTAGCCATCTCTCAATTCCTCCTTTCGATTTAGGTACTATCGTGCTGCTTTCACAGACTCTCTAATGGTTACCAAAGACTTCTTCGGTCCTGGTACGGAGCCCTTAATCAAAAGCAGGTTATTCTCTGCGTCTACCCTGACAACTTCCAGATTCTGAACTGTCACTTTCACGCAGCCCATATGTCCCGGCATTCCTTTGCCTTTAAACACCTTGCTCGGGCTGGAACATGCACCGTTAGAACCCTGATGGCGATGGAACTTGGAACCATGCGTCATCGGTCCTCTGTGCTGCCCATGTCTCTTAATAGCACCCTGGAATCCTTTTCCTTTGGAAATTGCAGTAGCGTCAATCTTGTCGCCCTCTGCAAAAATATCTGCTTTAATCTCGTCTGCCAGCTTGTAATCTGCGGCATTCTCGAATTTGAATTCCCTTACATACCTCTTACCAGATACTCCGGCTTTGTCAAAGTGACCTTTCTCAGCCTTTGTCACACCATGCCTGTATCTGATTTCTTTCTTGCCGTTGGCATCTTTGTTGACAATCTTATCTTTCTTGTCAACATATCCAACCTGGACTGCACTGTATCCGTCATTTTCCTCAGTCTTAATCTGAGTCACATAACAGGGACCAGCCTGCAATACAGTAACCGGCACCAAAACGCCGTCTGTGTTGAAGATTTGAGTCATTCCGACTTTTGTAGCTAAAATCGCTTTCTTCATTTCTTTACCTCCTGTTTACTCTACAGCGGAACGCTTCTTACCCATCTCCGTGGGGGCAGCGGAACCGTTCATCCTAGAACAGAGAATAGATAATATATCATAAACCTGTCAGGATTGTTACCCAATATTACTTGTTTTTCATTTTGATATCAATGTACACGCCAGCCGGCATTTCCAGTCTGGATAAAGCGTCAACCGTCTTCTGGGTCGGTGTGATGATATCAATCAGTCTCTTATGAGTCCTCTGCTCAAACTGCTCTCTGGAATCCTTATACTTATGAACAGCCCTCAAAATCGTAACTACTTCTCTCTTTGTGGGAAGTGGCACCGGCCCGCTCACCTGTGATCCGTTCTTCTTTACAGTTTCGATGATTTTCTTCGCAGATGCGTCCACCAGCTGATGGTCATATGCCTTCAGTGTGATTCTCATTACTTGACTTGCCATAAAAAAAGTCGCCTCCTTTTCGCACTTTTACTTCAGTACGACAAGCGGTGACTGTACACTTCTCCGTGTGTGTCGCAGTTATTACACACGTTGTTTCTGCTATTTGCAGACAATTTCTTGTGATACAGTGACTTGTCGCCAGTTTCCTAACTTGACATTCGCTCCACGGAAAACCTGC
>CAJTYM010000061.1 GCA_910583835.1 uncultured Lachnospiraceae bacterium
CTTGTCAGGATGAAAAACACTGGATTGCTGACAAAGTTGTAATTACAAGGTGGCAGTAGGAGGTCAGGATGAGTTGTTTAACAAGAGCGCTCTGTTATATTCGGAGAAAAAAGATGAAGTCTTTCTTATTGCTGTTTTTGTTTCTGGTGATTAACAGCATGGTTTTAGGCACGTTGGGAATACGGAAAGTATCTTTAGAGCTGGCAGAAGAACTCCGGAAAAATGCAGAGAGTAAAATAACATTGGAGAGCATGGATGTGAATCATCCTTTTGAAGAAACCGATATGCAGGCAATTGGGGATGAACCCAATGTAAACTGGCTGAACCGCATATCGGAAATACAGGTTGTTTCTACAACCTGTATCCCGGTTGAGGGCAGTGAAGGCCCTGAAAATGTATTTACTTTTCATGGATACGATAAGCTGGAGAAAGATAGCCCATTTGCGGATAAAGTTTATCGGATTACAGAGGGGATTTACCCTCAGGGCAGTGAAGATATTGTGGTGAATCAGTTCCTGGCAGAAGATAATGGGATTCAGGCAGGCGATAAAATTGCATTTGAAATGTTGGATGGAACAAAGCAGGAAGCAGTTGTTTCCGGATTGTTCCTGTCAGGGATGGAACGGAGCCAGACCGAAAATGTGCGGGCAGTGAGCCGCATTGAAAACCAGATTTATGGAACGGCAGATTTTGTGAACAGACTGTCTGGCAGAACTAGTTTTTTTAGTGTAGCAGTGTATGTAAATAATCCGGAGCAGCTTACGGATACAAAGGAGGCATTGGAAAAAATGTATCAGGATAGAGCAACGATTGGGATAACGGACAATACATTTCAAAAATTAAAAATGATGATTGGGCAGACAAGCAGAATAACGTTTTTGATTTTCGTTTTAACGGTAATTGCTGGCAGTTTAATCATTGGTCTTTTGCTTGCCATGTGGATGCGTAGCCGAAAAACGGAGATTGCTGTTCTGATTAGTTTAGGCATATCAAAAGAAAATTTATTATCTCAAATGATTTTGGAGGAAATGATATTGTATTTTATCGCATTCGCAGGAGCGGGAATTGCAACAAAGCTCTTATTGCCGCGAATCAGTAATAGTCTGGCTATCATGCAAGGGAACAGCATAGCATTAGAACTATCTTTTATTTGGCAGTTAGGAGTTTTATGTATCGGAATGATATGTGTTTTATTATTGACTGGAATTGCCATTTTTCCATATATGAAAAAGCCTGTGAAAGAAACCTTGTCAGAAATGGAGGGATAACATGAACATTTTAGAGTTAAGCATACGCTGTCTGGTTCGTAAGCGAGCAAAGACAATCCTGCTTTTAAGCGTTGTTTTTGTAACATCCTGCTTTATCTATGCCGGATGGGCGTGTAAATCGGCAAACGTACAGACGCAGACAGAAGGCAAACAAGCGCTCGGGGCATCTTTTCGGATGGAAGAAAATGAAGCGGACAGACATGATAGGACGGCTGAGGCAATAGAAAAATTAGGCGGGCAGAATGGGAGCGTGGATGGAACGCACATAGAGCAGCTTGAATCAGGGGAGTGGATGATATCGCATGATAATTTTTTTGAAACCCTGCAAATGGAGGATATTGAAACGCTTGCAGGGCAGGAAGGGATTGCGGAATATAATGTTACTACGGCTAATATAGTGGTCAATCCTGTAAATTTTGCACGAATTGAAGACCCGGATGTAGACCAGCATTCAGACCTGTTGGGCGTGTCATTGCGGGGGAATATGGAAATGCGGCTGGATTTCGATGTGCAGAATGGAAATATAGAAGTAAATGAGGGACGCATGATTACAGCAGAGGATAAAGATGTATGCGTCATATCAAGGGAACTGGCAGAATTAAACGGGTTAATGGTTGGGGATAAACTGGAATTTAATGACCGGAAAGAGCGTGAAACATCTAAGGTTTACAGTGCGGAGATCGTCGGGATTTATGATACAGTCCATAAAATCACACCCATCATGTACGGGGACAGCTACCGGAGTGAGAACATCATCATGACAGACCTGCGTTTCCCGGAAAAGCCGCAGGGATGCGAGGGAGATCCATTATATCAGTATGCGACATTCTGGGTAGAAAATGTGGATGAGTATGATACGGTAAAGGAGCAGATTAAGAAAGCTGACATTAACTGGAAACGCTATGATTTCCTTGATAATACCGGAATGAGCGATACGATGGCAGAAAATTTCGGTGATTTGGATGAAATGAGTTCTATGATACTTATTCTAGTTGCTGTTTCGGGCTCAGTCATTATTTTCCTTGTATTTCTGTTCTGGCTGAAAGGCAGGATACATGAAATTGGTATATTTTTAGCAATTGGAAAAAGCAAGGCTGCCATTATAGCACAGATGATGTTGGAAGGAATTCTGATAGGATGCGTTTCTTTTATGTTGGCAACTGTGTGTGCGCCTGCATTATCTAAAAGTGTTGCTGATTATCTGGTGGGTTATCAGGTAAAACAGCAGGAAGAACAGAGGCAAGCGGAAAAAGGCATGGCAGGAGGCGCAGGAGTGGTTGAGTATGAAACAGAGGTCATGGGTGTTGAAGCCAAAGTGACAGGAAAAATAATTTTACTGTCCGCTTGTTCTATACTAAGTGTGATTTTAGTTGCGGTTTCATCATCTTGTATATTTGTAGTAGTACAGAAACCAAAAGAAATTTTAAGTAAAATGAGCTAAAGGAGGCTGTATGTTAGAGTTAAAGAATGTTTCATATTATTATAAATCACAGAAAGATAAGACGATTTTGGATCATGTTTCTTATGAATTTAAAAATGGTGTTATGTATGCTGTTTTAGGTTCCAGTGGTTCAGGAAAAACGACACTTTTATCTTTGCTGGCGGGACTGGATGTACCAGTTGACGGAACTGTTTGCGTTGCAGGAAAGGATATTATGCAAAAAGGGTTAAATGCACACCGAAGGGATCATGTTTCTCTGGTCTTTCAAAATTATAATCTGATTGACTATTTGACGCCGGTCGAAAATGTAAAATTGGGTGGAAAGGCAGATGCAGTAAACCTTCTTGCACAAATGGGTATTGATGAATTACAGAGGAGAAGGAATGTCATGCAATTATCCGGAGGTCAGCAGCAGAGGGTAGCCATTGCAAGGGCATTAGCGAGTAAGGCCCCTATTCTGTTAGCGGACGAACCGACTGGGAATCTGGATGAGGATACTGCAAATGAGATTATAGATATTTTTCAGAGTTTGGCGCATGAACAGGGAAAATGCGTGATTGTAGTTACGCATAGTAGAGAATTGGCAGAACAGGCGGATGTTGTCCTGCGGTTAAAGAAAGGAAAAATTGCAGATAACACAGGAATCGGGGACGATTAGATGCGATTGAGAAGAACGTGGATGGTATCTGGCAGCAGAAGTGTCTTGAGGAATAGGCAGCGCTGGCAAATAATCCGGAAATGGCAGATTTTGTTTCCGGGTATCCTGATCAGAATGGAATGACAGGGGGAATTACTGCATCCGAAAAAGAGCAGGAATTTCCACTGTTCCTCCAATGGGACAGGCGATGGGGCTATGAATCCTATGGGGATAGCTGCATCGGGCTGGCAGGCTGCGGACCAACGTGTTTGTCTATGGTATTGTTCTATCTGACCAGAGATGAAACGTATACTCCGGACAGAATTGCCGCATATAGTGTGGAAAATGGATATTATGTGAAGGAAACCGGAACGTCATGGGTTTTGATGGAGGATGCACCAAAGCTGTATGGCATTAAAGTCACATCCATAAGTTCAAGTGCAAATAATATGAGGGCGGTGTTTGATGAGGGCGGAATTATCATATGTGCTATGGGGAAAGGAGATTTTACAATAACCGGTCACTATATTGTCATATATGGGTATGATAACGAGGGATTTATGGTAAATGATCCTAACTGTGTGGCAAGGAGTGGCAGGAGATGGACATTCAACGAGATTGAAAAGCAATTTTGTTGAAAATTTCATATCCTGCCCAGATTGATACCCGGCATTGGGTGTGCATCTTTGCGCGCCTTGCCGGAGAAAACGCCCCAGGAAAGAGAAGCCGGGGCAGGGAACGAGTCTGGGAGGGACACAGGAAAACGCTCAATATAAAATCAGTACCTGCAATGGAGCATGGCCGGGCGGATGATTACCTGGAATCAAGAAAGCGGAACCTGTACTGCAAAAATGCCATTGAGCATGCATAGGCAAGGGTACAAAACAAGTATTTGATAAGGCTTATCATCAGCATTATAATTTATGTGCACTCGCACAAGAGGTAAATATTGCTTCGCAATTGTGCTCGGCGCGTCAAAGTGTTCAAGCCGTCTCCGTTTCACTGCGGTCCGCGTTAAACGTACATCTGCCAGATGTCCAGCGCCCCCATGAATGGGGGGGTAAGGAGGTTGAGATGGGCTTTCCCACTTTGTTCTGTCTTGTGGATGTTATAACAGAATATTTCAGAGACGCGCATTTACCGGAAGGAGGGGAATTTGTGACATTAGAAGATGCAAAGAGCAGATATGGACTTAGCATGGAAAAATTGCAGGATTATGCAGAGCAAGGTTTTTTACGCTGCCGGGTCAAACCGAATGGGAGTGTGGATTATGAAGAAGATGATTTTAAGAAAATCGGGCAGATACAGTCACTCACCGCAATAGGAATGTCTTTAGAAAATTTACGGTTATTTTTTAGCCTGTCGGAAAACAGCGCCCAGGGATGCGAGGGAAAAACCCGGATGCTGAGGAAATGCAGGGTAGACCTATTGGAAGAGATTCATCAGAAGCAGCAGATTTTAGACCGCATTGATTATTATATCTGTGAGTTAAAAAAGTAGGAGAATGGGAAATGGAAAATGAAACGCTGCATGAGCCATAAAGAACGCGCGACACTTTTTGAAAAATCAGATAGCAGCTGCGTTTCGTCCGGGATGCAAATTTTTTTACGAAAAATATTGACATCATGTCAGAATGTGCGTATAATAAAGAAAAATGACAAAGTGTCAGAATGAAAAGGGGAATTATAGCGGGACAGAAACGAGGACATTCCAAATCTTACCGAAAAAGATGAAAATTGCACGTCTGTCCGCAAGGAAAAAGAGTTTTGCCATAAAATGGAGCAGGCAGAAAAAGCAGGCGGACGGCTATGAAATTGCTTACTCCACAAGCGGCAAATTCCCAAAGAAACAGACAAAGACGGTAATCGCAGGCAAAAACGCAACCTCGAAAAAAGTTACCAAATTAAAGGCGGGGAAGAAATATTATGTAAGGCTCCGTGCCTATAAAACAGTGAAAATCCAAGGAAAGCAGGAGAAGCTTTATGCGGGGTGGTCTAAGGTGAAAACGGTGAAAGCGAAACGGTAACAGCAGCAGAAATGGAGAGGAAACTAGCTTAATAGGAGGAGAAAAAATTATCATGAAAAAAATAATTACGGTTTTTATGGCAGTTACACTGATGCTTGCGCTTGCCGCCTGCGGCAGCGGTGCAGGCAAACCGTCCGAGGGGACGGCATCGGATTCATCGGCGCAGAACGCGGAAGCTGACAAGGAAACCAAACAGCCTGTTCAGGCGGAAACAGAAAAAGAAGAACAGAATCCAAAGCAGGCGGAAGCGGAAACAGAAACGCAGAATCCGGAAGAATTGCCGGATGATATGGATTCCCCGGAAAACGCTTCCAAGAAACTGGTCGTTTATTTTTCTGCCACGGGTAATACAAAGGCGGTAGCGGAAACTATCGCAAGGCTGCAGGGGGCGGATACTTATGAGATTGTGCCGGAACAGCCGTATACGGACGAGGACCTGAATTATAACGACAGGAGTACGCGCGCGACGGCGGAGCAGAATGATCCGGACGCCCGCCCCGCCATATCCGGCGGCATAGAAAATATCGCAGAGTATGACGTGATCTATATAGGCTATCCCATCTGGCTTGCGTACCACAATTTGATACAATGCACCCAAGCATGAGTTTGGGTGCATTTTTTAACGATAGGAATTTTACAGAAAGGATAGGGGAAGTAAAAATTTTAGAAAAAAAACCGCAAAACATATTGACAATTTTGAATGTGTGAATATAATAAGAGTATAGATTGAAAAACTTGAATGCGAGGTGAGAAAAAAATGGCATCTGCATATAATGATACGGTGAGAGTGTTTAAAGCATTCTGTGATGAAAACAGACTGCGGATTTTGGAAATGCTCCGCACGGGAGAAAAGTGTGCCTGCAAGCTGTTGGATGACCTGCATATTACGCAGTCTACCCTTTCCCATCATATGAAGATACTGTGTGATGCTGGCGTAGTGCAGGGGCGCAAAGAAGGGAAATGGGTATACTATTCCATCAGTCCGGAAGGCGCGGATTGTGCAAGGAAATTACTGGAGCAGCAGTTGTCGTTGGAAGCCTCCAGCGGAGAAAATGGGAGTTGTTGCAATAGATAAAGAGGCCATCGCTTGGGATGGCTAATCTTTAGGACAACACTTTGATAGTTTTGAATATGTCAATTTGAAAGGAGATATTGGTTTATGGAAGTATTACGTTCAATCTGGCTTTTTATCCAGGACCAGGTGCTTGGAATGAAATGGCTCAATGCGGTTATAGGAAACGGCCTTTCGGCTGTAGGGCTGGACACATCAACACGGTGGGGTGGCAGTATCCAGTTTTTCCTTTACGATGTAATTAAAATCACAGTGCTGCTCTGTTTCCTGATTTTTATGATTTCTTATATCCAAAGTTACTTCCCGCCGGAACGAAGCAAGAAAATTCTGGGGAGGTTTCACGGGATTTGGGCAAACATTATTGCGGCCCTGCTTGGTACGGTAACACCATTCTGTTCCTGCTCGTCAATTCCGCTGTTCATTGGATTTACGAGTGCCGGCCTGCCGCTTGGCGTGACCTTTTCCTTTCTGATTTCCTCTCCGATGGTTGATCTCGGCAGCCTGGTATTGCTGATGAGCATATTCGGGGCAAAGATCGCTGTCGTGTATGTGGTCATTGGTTTAGTGATTGCCGTGGTTGGCGGTACGATCATCGAAAAAATGCACATGGAAAACTATGTGGAAGAATTCATCCGCAACGCAAGCAGTGTGGATATCGAATCGGAAGAGCTGACCGTAAAGGACCGGCTGGTATTCGCCAAGGAGCAGGTTATTGAAACATTTAAGAAAGTGTTCCCATATATTCTGATCGGCGTAGGAATTGGGGCAGTCATCCACAACTGGATTCCTGAAAGCTGGATACAGGCGGTTCTTGGAAGCAATAACCCGTTCGGCGTAGTTTTGGCGGTTTTGGTAGGAGTGCCTATGTATGCAGACATTTTTGGCACGATTCCTGTTGCGGAAGCACTGCTGGCAAAGGGTGCGCAGCTTGGCACGATTCTCAGCTTTATGATGGCTGTCACGACACTGAGCCTGCCTTCCATCATCATGCTGCGCAAGGCGGTCAAACCGAAGTTACTGGGGCTGTTTGTTGGGATATGTTCCCTTGGGATTATCATTGTCGGGTATCTGTTCAATGTATTCCAGTATTTGCTGATATAAGGAGGGTGCCATGGGAAAAAAGCGCGTTCTTCAAATACTGGTGCCATGTATCATTGTGGCAGCCATCGCGGGGATTTATCTGATAAAGAATCCCCCGGTTTCCGAACCGGAAAATAAGAATACTGAGGAGGCAACACTGGAAGACGGGGCGGATTTTTCACTGGCTGTTACAGAGGCGGTTGATTTTGAAGAAATGTCCTCCTATGGCCTGCCCATGATTATTGATTATGGTTCAGATTCCTGTATCCCGTGTAAGCAGATGGCCCCTGTGCTGGAAACGATGAATAAGGAAATGGAAAACAAGGCATTCATTAAGTTTGTGGATGTCTGGAAATATACGGAAGCGGCAAATAATGTACCGGTGCAGGTGATCCCAACGCAGGTGCTTGTAAATGCGGACGGAACGCCGTTTGTACCCAGTGAGGAACTGGCGGGGCAGATTGAATTTATCCAGTATACGTCACGGGATACGGGCGAACACGTCTTTACGGTACATCAAGGCGGGATGACTGAAGAACAGATGCGGCTGATCCTTGCAGAGATGGGGGTGGGTGAATGATAGAAAGCTGGCTTGACACCTTATCGTCAATGATAGGGCAGAATCCGTGGCTGGCACCCCTCCTGGCTTTGTTTGCGGGGGTGCTGACTTCCATAACGCCGTGTGCATTATCCAATGTGCCGCTGGTCATCGGATATGTGGGAGGAACCGGGCAGAAGGATACCCGGAGGGCCTTTTGGCTGTCCCTGACTTTTTCGGCTGGCACCGCAGTGACATTTACGGCGCTTGGGGTGGTGGCTTCGGCAGCCGGGAAACTGATGGGGACTTCTGCAGGCTGGTGGAATATCCTGCTGGGGGTGCTAATGGTCCTTATGGCGTTGCAGATCTGGGAGATATTCGATTTTATCCCAAGCACCAATCTGCTGTCGAAAAATACACGCCGCGGCTTCCTTGGAGCTTTTGCAGCCGGCATTTTGGGAGGCATTTTTTCATCTCCTTGTGCAACGCCGGTGCTGATCGTACTGCTTGGGATTCTGGCGGGCGGGGGAAACCTGGTATGGGGCATTGTGCTGATGCTCTGTTATTCCATAGGACACAGCGCCCTTGTCATGGCTGCAGGCACTTCGGTAGGCTTTGTACAGAAGATCAACGGCAGTGAAAAATATAAAAAGGCTGCTGCCGTTTTGAAAATTGTGATGGGTGCGGCAATCCTGCTCATCGGTCTGTATATGTTCTGGATTGCGTTTTAATAAAATGTATCAAGTTATGAGGTGGATGATATGTGTATATGTGGCTGCAGGCTGCACTGCCGTTCCCGATAGGCAGCTCACTTTTATGGATTGGTGATAATTTAAATTTCAGAAAGGTGAGGTATTTAGAATATGACATTTAATACGGAAACCCTTATCAATGCGGGCAAAACTTTCCTGATGCTGTTTGGGGAATTATTCGGGCTGTTTATCGGGATCAGCTTTGTGGTCGCCCTGCTGCAGGTTTATGTTTCACAGGAGCGGATCAAACGCATCCTGACAACTCCGAGGAAGGGGCTGAACAGCGTCCTCGGTGCATTGCTGGGGGCTGTCACGCCGTTCTGCTCCTGTTCGACAATCCCGGTACTGGTCGGCTTGTTTAAAAGCGGGGCCCCGTTTTGCGGAGCAATTTCCTTTTTGCTGACTTCCCCTATTTTAAATCCGGCTATCATCACACTGATGCTGGCATTCTTTGGGGTTAAGGCAACAGTCATATATTCGGTGTTTACTTTTGCATTTGCTGTTGTGATGGGTTTGGTCCTGGATAAAGCCGGGTTCGAGAAAGAAATTAAAAATGTCAGTGTCAAGGGCGGGCATCAGGATGGTGTATGTTGGGAAAAACTGCAGGGGACTTTCTGGCAGAAACAGTGGCAGGCGTTTAAGGTTTCTTTTAAAGAGGCTATCACGCTGTTCAGGAGCGTTGTCCTTTTCCTGCTGCTGGGTGCCGGGATTGGTGCATTCATTTATGAATTTGTTCCGACTGACCTGCTGGCGAACTTTGCAGGCGCATCAAACCTGTGGGCGGTTCCCCTTGCGGCGGTTGTCGGCATCCCTATGTATATCCGCACGGAAACCATGATACCAATTGCGAGTATCCTGATTTCAAAAGGCGTGGCACCCGGCGTTATGATTGCGTTAATCTTAGGCGGGGCAGGAGCGAGCATACCGGAAGTATCCCTGCTGGGTTCCATATTCAAAAAGAAAATGGTGATTGCATTTGTACTTTGTATTTTTGCCGTTGCGGTAGTTACGGGATATGTGTTTAATTTTATCCTTTAATTCAATTCGGAAGAAGCTGGCACATCCTGCCGCTTTTCATAAATCAATTTAAATTTGGAGGTAATCAAAATGAGCGAGAAAAAAGGTTTTTTATCGGGGCTGTTTGGAGGCAATAAGTCCGGGGGCTGCTGCAACATGGAAATTGTCGAGGAAACAGGTACAGAAGTAAAAGACGGGCAGTTTTCCGAGTGTGGCTGTTCCTGCGGCTGTAATGTGGAAGGTGCAGAAGAAGCTGCGGGCGAATGCTGCCCAGAAGCAAAAGACGGCCTCTGCTGTATCAAAGTCCTCGGTTCCGGCTGCAAAAACTGCCATGCCCTGTTGGAAAGCACGAAGGAGGCAGTCAAGGCAATGGGGCTTGACATAGAGGTTGGGTATGTGACCGATATGCAGGAAATCACAAAATACGGCGTGATGAGTATGCCTGCCCTTGTAGTCAACGAGAAGGTGGCTTCCATGGGAAAAGTGCTGAAAGCTGCAGAGGTGGAGAAACTTCTCCGCAAATTGGGTTTCTAAGGAGGACGGCATGAGCAAAGGATGGTATCCGGTTATTGATTATGACAAATGCGTGGGGTGTATGGCCTGCAGCAATATGTGCAGGCATGGCGTATACAAGCACGACCGGGAAACTGACAGGCCGAAAGTTGTATACGGCACCGGCTGTGTGCATGGGTGCCATGGGTGCGAGAGGAACTGCCCTGCCGGTGCCATCCATTACTTTGGTGATGATGGTACTTTAGATATCGATTATGATTATGAAAGCTACAAGCCGGAAATCCAGTGTGCCGGGAAACCGAAAGTGGCTTTTGTATGCGTCCATAATTCATGCCGCAGCCAGATTGCGGAGGCATTGGGCAGAAAGCTGGCATCGGATGTGTTTGAAAGCTATTCTGCAGGTACGGAACTGAAAGACCATATAAACCCTGATGCCGTGCGGCTGATGAAGCAGGTGCATGGGATTGATATGGAGCGGACACAGCGTAACAAACTGATTTCTGAAATCCCTGCACCGGATGTGGTGGTCTTCATGGGGTGCAACGTGAGCTGCCCGAACCTCATCGGCCAGTATGCAGAGAATTGGGGGCTGGATGATCCAAGCGGACAGCCGGATGTGGTGTTCTTAGACACCATCCGTAAAATTGAGGAGAAAGTGATTCAGTTAAAAAGAAAACTGAGTTAAAAAAGAGAAGTCGATGGCGGCAGTGTCCGTTTCGGCTTTCTCAAAATATAATATATTGATAAAAGTCGATTTGATGTGAGGAGGATGTGATAATGAAAAGAGAAAACAATCCGGGTATCAGTTTTTTTCAGCGGTACCTGACTATTTGGGTATTCCTTTGTATGGTTGTTGGTGTCCTTTTGGGGCATTTTATCCCGGCATTTCCGTCATTCCTGAACCGGTTTGAATATGCGAGGGTATCCATCCCCATGGCGATGCTGATCTGGGTGATGATCTATCCCATGATGCTTAAAGTGGATTTCCAAAGTGTGCGGAATGTTGGAAAAAATCCGAAGGGGCTTTTTGTTACATGGGTTGTAAACTGGCTCATTAAGCCATTTACCATGTATGGGATAGCATCCCTGTTCTTCTTTACGGTTTTCAAGGCGTTTATTGCACCGGAACTGGCAACGAAGTATCTTGCCGGTGCAGTCCTTTTGGGTGCTGCGCCTTGTACTGCAATGGTGTTCGTGTGGAGTACGCTGACAAAAGGAAATCCGGCTTATACCGTGGTCCAGGTGGCAACGAATGACCTGATCATTCTGGTCGCATTTGTGCCAATCGTAAAGTTCCTGCTTGGGGTTTCCAACGTATCAGTTCCCACAGACACGCTGTTTTTGAGCGTGGTGCTTTTTGTGGTGATCCCGCTCGCCGGGGGTGTTCTGACCAGGATTCTTGTTGTGGGGAAAAAGGGCATTGATTATTTTGAAAACGTGTTTATACACAAATTCGATTCCGTTACAACAGTGGGGCTGCTGCTTACGCTGGTGCTGATTTTTATGGGCCAGAGCGAGGTGATTTTGGGGAATCCGCTTCATATCGTCCTGATTGCCATACCGCTGACTATCCAGACTTTTTTAATCTTCTTTCTTTCCTATATTGCCAGCAAGCTGTTGAAGCTGCCACACGACATTGCTGCGCCCGCCGGAATGATCGGTGCCTCCAATTTCTTTGAATTGTCGGTAGCAGTCGCAGTTGCCCTTTTTGGAACGACCAGTCCTGCGGCCCTTGCCACGACAGTGGGGGTGCTGACCGAGGTGCCGGTGATGCTGACGCTGGTGCGGATTGCGAACAAAACAAAGAGGCTGTTCTGAGACAGCCGATGCGGGAATTGAGATATCAGATGCAGACCCAAATGCCCTGATTGCATTTTTGGATGTAAATAGAAAGGAGGCGATATTATCGGACGCATATTAGTGGTTGAATTCAGCGAGGAGAATACCCCTGTCTTTGACGAGGTTATGGAAGTCCTGAAACGGCATCCTGATTTTGAATATCTGCGGCTGGCGGATGAGGCGGTGCTGCCTGTTCCGGGGTTGGAGATTTATCCTGACCGCAGGAAGATATACCGTGGCCGCAAGGAAATCAATCTGACAGTAAAGGAATATGACCTTTTTTATCTGTTGGTGGTAAACCGGGGGCGCGTTCTTACTTACCACCAGATATACGAGAAAGTGTGGGGACAAGATTCCCTCGGTAATGAGAGTAATACCATAAAGTGCCATATCCGGAACCTGCGGGAAAAGCTGTATGAGGCTCTGCCGGATGCCTCTTTTACAATCCGATGTGAGCGGGAAATCGGATATTGCTTTGAGCTGAAGCCCGGATAAAAATATACATAACAGTGGCTTGTGAGATCGGGTCACTGTATTTTTTTGACCATTTTTAGGACTGTACTTTCAAATTTCTGCGAAATCATATTTTATATGCTATTTTCTTATTTGACTATGTCGTAACTTGCGTTTTTCTACACCGTTTCTACCGTATGTCTACACTTTGACTACCTTTCCATATTTTATAATTTCCCCTATTGATAAGCTGTCATGGGGATGGAACTGAATGCTGCGTGTCCCCGGAAAGGGGATGCTATGAATATGGCGCGGGCAGGGACAGGCTTCATGTCTCCCATAAAAAAACAAAATATGTTTTCTGTACATACCGTAGTCCTTGAGGGGATTGCGGTATTTTTTTGTTCGACATATTCCCTGCCAATCCCCATAAGTCCACCAATATGTACCCAATTTTTTAAGACAAGCGCATCTGCCCTACGGCGGGTGCGTTTTTTCGTTGTCGGAAAAAGGGGATTTCTGACATTTTATCATGCTCGTGCGCCGCCTTCCAGTCTTGAATTTTCTATTTTCAAAAATTTCAAGACTGGAGGAAATCTGAATGAAAATTAAATATGAATTTGCAGACGGGGCAGTGTCGGAGGTCGAGGTGGAGGAAACCATCGGTGCCATCATCATTGAGGACAGGCGGATGGAGGACAACCTTTCCCGCAAGGAACGTTACCACTGCTATTCGCTGGATGCGGCGCAGTTCGAGGGTGCGGAATATGCCAGTGAAGAAACGCCGGAAACGCAGATGGAGCAGGAGTTGGATACAGAACGTGTTGCCCATGCATTGGACGGGCTGTCGGAAGTGCAGCGGCGAAGGCTTTTAATGCTTGCAGATGGGAAGTCCATGCGTGAGATTGCGCGGGAGGAAAAGGTACAGCACAGGGCGGTCGTGAAGTCAATTGAGGCTGCAAGGAAAATTTTCAAGAAAAATTTTTAAATACGGGTATCCAAAAGGGCATCCAAATCTCCGTATAGTGAAGGGCATGAAAAAAGACGCCCTTCGGAAATGGAGGTCATGGGCATGGAACACACATTGAGGATCAGTGTTTCAAAGGAGCCGGCATCCGGCGGGATCGTGAGCTGCCGCCATATCTCCGTGAGGGAGCGTTTCCTGCGCTTCCTCCTTGGGGAGAAGCGGAGGCTGGCCATCATCGTTCCGGGCGATTCCGTCCGGGAGCTGGCAGTGAGTGAAGTCATGGAAGGAGGAAACGTACATGGGAAAAGTGAAGTTACTGCTTGACGTCATCGGGGACCTGCGTTCCCTTGCCGACAGCCTGCAGGCCGTTGCGGATGCGGTGGCGGACAATGGTGCGGCGGAGGCGGAGTTGACGACCACGAAGGAGCCGGAGAAAGCAGGAAAGGCCGGGAGGGCGGCCGCAAAGAACACTGCGAAGAAGGATGCGAAGGCGGCAAAGCAGGAGCCGGAGGAAAAGCCGCTGACGCTGGAGGAAGTCCGCGCGGTGCTGGCGGAGAAGTCCCGCTCCGGACACACGGACGAAGTGAGGGGGCTGCTTGCAAAGCATGGCGCAGATAAGCTGTCGGAGATCGACCCGGCAGAATACCCTGCGCTCCTTGCAGAAGCGGAGGTGCTGTGATGGGAAGACACGCTTTACTATCCGCATCCTCCAGCCACCGGTGGCTTGCCTGCCCGCCGTCTGCGAGGCTCTGTGAAAATTACGAGGATACGGGCAGCGAATATGCGCAGCAGGGCACCGACGCCCACAGCCTGTGCGAACACAAGCTGAAGCTGTCCCTCGGCATGGAAACCGAAGACCCGACGGAAGGGCTTTCCTTCTACGATGAGGAGATGGAGGAATGCGCCTGCGGGTATGCGGAGTATGTCCTTTCCCTTGTGGAGGAGGCAAAGAAAACCTGCAAAGACCCGGTCGTGCTGATCGAGCAGCGGTTGGATTTCTCCCGGTATGTGGAGGAGGGCTTCGGCACCGGCGACTGCGTCATCATCGCAGACGGGACGCTGTATATCATCGACTACAAGCACGGCAAGGGCGTGGAGGTTTCCGCAGAGGGGAACCCGCAGATGATGCTGTATGCCTTGGGCGCGCTGGAGCTGTTTGACGGCATCTATGACATTGATACCGTCCGCATGGCGATTTACCAGCCGCGCCGGGAGAACGTCAGCGTGTATGCCATGGCGAAGGATGACCTGCTCCAGTGGGCAGCGGGCGAACTTGCAGAAAGAGCAAAGCTGGCCTATGCCGGGGAGGGCGAGTTCTGTGCTGGGGAACACTGCAAATTCTGCAAGGCGAAGGCGGTCTGCAGGAAGCGGGCGGAATACAATCTTGAGCTTGCAAAATATGACTTTGAGATGCCCGCCACGCTGGAGGATGACGAGATCGCGGCAATCCTCGTGAAAGCGGATGAGCTGGCGGCATGGGCGGCGGATGTGAAGGAATTCGCATTGCAGCAGGCGCTCTCCGGCGTGAAGTATGACGGCTTTAAGATCGTGGAAGGCCGCTCCAACCGGAAATATACGGATGAGGATGCCGTGGCGGATACCGTGAAGAAGGCGGGCTTCGACCCGTATGAGCCGAAGCTCCTTGGAATTACAGCCATGGAGAAGCTGCTCGGAAAGAAGAAGTTTGCGGAGATTTTGAAGGGCCTTGTGGAGAAGCCGCAGGGCAAGCCTGCGTTAGTCCCGGAGAGCGACAAGCGCCCGGAGATGAACACGGCGCAGGAAGATTTCAAGGAAGATTAGTCAGGAGGAAAATCATATGTCAAACAATGTCAATAATCCAACAAAGGTAATCACCGGCCCAAATACCCGGTGGAGCTACTGCAACGCATGGGAGGCAAAGGCAATCCAGGGAGGCACGCCGAAGTTCTCCGTGTCGCTCATCATTCCGAAGTCGGATAAAAAGACCATTGCCAAGATTGAAGAGGCAATCAAGGCGGCCTACCGTGAGGGTGAAGCGAAGCTGAAGGGGAACGGCAGGAGCGTCCCTGCCCTTTCCGTTCTGAAGACCCCGTTGCGTGACGGGGATGTGGAGCGTCCAGATGATGAAGCCTATGCGGATTCCTATTTCGTCAATGCCAACAGCACCACGGCTCCGGGAATCGTGGATGCGGACCGCCAGCCGATCCTTGACCATTCCGAGGTGTACAGCGGAGTGTACGGCAGGGCGAGCATCAATTTCTATGCCTTCAATTCTAACGGGAATAAGGGCATCGCCTGTGGGCTGAACAATTTACAGAAAATCCGTGACGGGGAACCGCTGGGCGGCCGTTCCCGTGCGGAGGATGACTTTGCGGATGAAGCCGGGGACGAGGAGGACTTCCTGTCTTAACAGCATAATGGGACACAGCCTCCGGGTGGCGGGGAATGGGCATCTGCTTTTTCCCTGCCGCCCTTAAGGCGGTGAAAGGATGTGAAAATGTATGGAAGAAATCTGGAAAGACATCCCCGGATATGAGGGGAAATACCAGGTCAGCAATATGGGAAGGGTAAAAAGCCTCAGCCGTATTATTTATGGGCGTAACCAATATGGGAGTTTTGAGTGGAGAAGCCCTGAAATAATCCTGCGTCCAGGCAGGATGGACAAATATGGGCATATGTCGGTGGTATTAAACGGTCCAAGGAAAAGCAGGCTGGTACACCAGCTTGTCATGCTTGCTTTTGTTGGAGAAGCACCGGAAGGGATGTATGTGCTGCACTCAAATGGTGATGCATCGGATAACCGTCTGTCAAATCTACGCTACGACACGCAATCTGAGAATGTACTTGATGTTTTCAGACAGGGCAAGGCGTGGAAAAAGCTGACCGTTGAAGATGTCGGCGGGATACGTTTTGGACTTTCGTGTGGGATGTCCTGCACAGAGCTGGGGCGGATGTTCGGCGTCGGGCATCAGGCAATCAGCAAAATAAAAAATGGGGAGAGGTATCAGTGGCTGGAATGAATACTTTAGAAATCGATATAGAGTCATTTTCCGATGTGGATTTGTCTAAGGCAGGCGTTTACCGTTACAGCGAATCCCCAAACTTTGGAATCCTTTTATTCGGGTACAGTGTTGATGGCGGCGATGTAAAAGTGATAGACCTTGCCTGCGGGGAAAAGATCCCTGCGGAAATCGTGTCAGCATTGGAAGATGAAACAGTAGAGAAATGGGCCTATAACGCACAATTTGAGAGAATCTGCCTGTCACGCTATCTTGGCCTGCCAGATGGAGAATATCTTGATCCTTTATCGTGGAAATGCTCTATGGTCTGGGCGGCATACCTGGGACTTCCGCAATCTTTGGAAAATGTGGGAGCGGTGCTTGGCCTGGAAAAACAGAAGCTGTCCGAAGGGAAAGACCTGATCCGTTATTTCTGCGTTCCCTGCAAACCGACTAAGACAAACGGCGGAAGGACACGGAACCTGCCGGAACATGACAGAGAGAAGTGGGGGCGGTTCAAGGCATATAACCTCCGTGACGTGGAAGTAGAAATGCAGATACAGCAGAGGCTTTCAAAGTTCCCGGTTCCGGATTTTGTGTGGGAGGAATACTGGCAGGACCAGGAGATCAATGACCGGGGCATAGGCGTGGATATGGAGATGGTGGAGCAGTCAATCCAGATGGATGAGCGTTCCAAATCAAGATTATCAGATGCAATGAAAAAGCTGACGGAACTGGAGAACCCAAATTCTGTGCAGCAGATGAAACAGTGGCTTTCGGAGAACGGGATGGAAACAGATTCCCTTGATAAAAAGGCAGTGGCGGAATTGCTGAAGACCGCACCGGAACCACTGGCAGAAGCATTGGTGCTTCGGCAGCAGCTTGCAAAGTCCTCTGTTAAAAAATATACAGCAATGCGAAATGCGGTATGCAGGGATAGCCGGGCGCGTGGGATGTTCCGCTTCTATGGAGGTAATCGAACCGGCCGGTTCAGCGGAAAAATCATTCAGTTGCAGAATCTACCCCAGAACCATATCCCGGACTTGGCACAGGCGCGGGAACTGGTAAAAGCCGGGAATTTTGATGCCCTTTCCATGCTGTATGAGGATATCCCGGATACGCTCTCGCAGCTCATCCGCACGGCATTTGTGCCGCAGGACGGCAGGAAGTTCATCGTGGCGGATTTTTCTGCAATCGAGGCGAGGGTAATTGCGTGGATTGCCGGGGAGCGGTGGCGGCAGAAAGTGTTCGAGGGTGGCGGTGACATTTACTGTGCTTCGGCAAGCCAGATGTTCCATGTCCCCGTGGAAAAGCACGGTGTAAACGGGCACCTGCGGCAGAAAGGGAAGATCGCCGAATTAGCCCTTGGCTATGGCGGATCAGTCGGGGCATTGAAATCCATGGGCGCTTTGGAGATGGGGCTTGCAGAGGAAGAGCTGCAGCCGCTTGTGTCGGCATGGCGGGATTCCAACCCCAATATCACGGAATTCTGGTGGGCCGTTGACCGCACCGTGAAGGAGTGCATCAAAAAGAGAATGCCAACGGAAACACACGGCATCCGCTTTGATTACCAGAGCGGGATGCTGTTCATCACGCTTTT
>CAJTYM010000062.1 GCA_910583835.1 uncultured Lachnospiraceae bacterium
ATCAGGTTGTAAGTCAGCGTTTTATTTAAAAGGTCGTCATCCTCTACCAGCAAAATCTTTTTCATATCCACACTCCTCTGCTTTTTTATTTAGTATAACAAGCAAATGTCCGCGAAATGTTACAGCGGACAACTTTTTTCATCCTATATTCATCAGCTAATATCTCGTTTCTGATATACCTTTACCGCAATCCGGTATGAGATAAAAAACCAGATAACAAAAATGATAAGTACAATACGGAAAGCCAGAAGGTTTATCCAGAGCTATATCGTGTCTTTCCTGCTCCTGATTATACTTTCCTATGGTTGCCTCATTTAAGCAAACCCTGCTGACATAATAACCTTCTGCCCAAAAATACCGGTTCCCAAACTTATACTTTAAATTTGCGTGTTTGTCAAATCTCGTTAACGCACTTTTCCCTTTTAAATATCCCATAAACTGTGATATCCTATATTTCGGCAGGATGCTCTCCAGCATATGTATATGGTCGGGCAGCATCGGTAAATCGCTTCGCGATTCCCCGATGTCCGGCTTTCGCACTGCACTGCCATTAAGCCAGGCACTTCATAAATGCTTCGCATTCATGAAGTATGTGGCTTTCGTCTCTTTGCCTACGCCGTGCCATCCAGCAGACAAAGTCTGCTGGATGAGGGCTCTCGCCCTATAAGAATAAAAACACAGGCAATTTTAGAAGCAAGCTTCCAAATTGCCTGTGTTTCCATTCTTGCACGGCTCAATGCTCGAGCATATTTTCAATAAAAATCCCATATCCTTTGGTGGCATCCTGGACAAAGACATGCGTGACGGCGCCGATGACTGCTCCATTCTGGATAATCGGGCTGCCGCTCATGCCCTGAATAACGCCACCGGTAAGAGCTAACAATTCAGGGTCTGTGACCTGGAACAGAATACCTTTGTTCTCACTGTTGTAATCCAAATCGAGGATACGGATGCTATACTCCTTCTGTTCTCCGGACACCGAAGAGATAATGGTAGCTTCTCCTTTTTCTATATTCTGCTTCAAGGCAATGGGGAAATAAGAATCTTCTCTATTTTCCTCGGGCGTCCGCTCAAGCTTGCCATAGATTCCAACATTACTGTTCTCTTCTACCGTTCCCAGTTTATACTGGTCAAGATAGGTAATAACGCCGGAAATTTCTCCTGGATTCCCTTTCTCTCCTTTGGTAATCCCAGCAATTTCAGCTTCATAGAGGATTCCATCATTTAGATTGACTTTCAACCCAGTATCCATATCACTGACCGGATGCCCAAGGGCCCCATAATTTCCCTGGGAATCATAAAATGTCAGCGTACCTACGCCTGCCAGGTCATCCCTGACCCAGATTCCCAGTTTATACTCATCCTCCTCCGTTTCAACAGGCTCAACTTTCAGATGAATATATTCCTCATCTCGCAAAACACCCAGTATCACAGGTTCCCCATGGCACTGGTTAATTTTATCAATCAAATCTTCTTTATTTTCCACTATCTGGTCATTGATGGTCTTTACATAGTCACCGCTTTTCACCAGATTTGCTGCCGGCTCATGGCTCATGCCGTCATTTCCGACAATCGTACCCGTACCGACAATCATCACGCCATCTGTTTCCACATAGATGCCAACCGGAACGCCGCATGGCACAACCTGTTCTTTCTCTATGACTTCCACAGACACATCTTTGAGGTGGAACAATCCCAACAGCTTACAGGACATATAATATTTTCCCTGCTCCTGGGATTTCAGGGAAAAGCTTTGATTCAAATCCAGCGTTATCTTCTCTTTCTCTACCACAGGGGACTGGTTGCCAAATACTTCCATTCCCTCCTGCTGTAATTCTCCGGTAACAGGCACATGGAAATCAAAAATCTCCGCCTCGCCTTTCTCAATATGAATCGTGTCTGGCAAGGCTTCCACAAAGACAGTATAAGTAAAAAATATGCCAAAGCAGAAGCCTGCAATCAAACTGGCGCGGGCAATCCATCTCTGATACCGCATCTTTTTTCTCGTCTGTTCTTTCAACTTCTCACACACCCTCTCAAAAAATTTCAAGCAAACTTGAAATCTTCTTTAGTATGTGAAATTCTCCTGTTTTCACTCTGGGATATTTATGTAATCAGAATATTAATTTCATACAGCTATTTAAGACTTTGCAGAGACCGTGCTTTTTGCCGCATTTGCCAGCGATTTCATCTCCTTCGCACTCTCGAGGACCGTATCTGTTATCTTTACGCCGCCCAACATCCTTGCAAGCTCGGATATGCTTTCCTCTTCCTCCAACAGCACAATATTTGAAAAAGTGCCATTTTTTACTACATTTTTGCTGATAAGAAAATGGCAATCTGCCATAGCTGCAATCTGTGGCAGATGCGTGATGCAGATAACCTGATGGTTCCTGCCGATGACATTCATCTTCTCTGCCACCATCTGCGCGGTCCTGCCGCTGATTCCCGCATCAATTTCGTCAAAAATCAAAGTTTCAATCTGGTCGCTCTTGGCGAGGATTGTCTTGATTGCCAGCATGATTCGACTGAGTTCTCCGCCGGACGCCACCTTGCCAAGGGGTTTTAGCGGTTCTCCTGGGTTCGTGGAAATCAGGAACTCTGCTTCATCCCTGCCATTGGCAGTATATTTTCCGGTATCCGCAAATTCCATGACAAAATTCACATCCAGAAAATTCAAATCCACCAACGCTTCTTTCACCTGCTTCGATAATTTCTTCGCCGCTTTCTGGCGAATCTGCGAAACCTCGGCAGAAATTGAAGACAATTTGTCTTCTGCCTTATGTAAGCGCTCTCCTAACTGCAGAAGATATTGTTCATAATCCTGTAAATGCGCGAGACGACTCTCTTTTTCCTCTTTGGCATGAAGTACTGCCTCTATGCTTCCGCCAAATTTATCCTTCAGATGGTTTACAACATCCAGGCGTTTCTCCGTCTCATAAAATGTTTCTTCATCAAATTCACCATCTGACATGTAACCGGAAAGTTCCCGGTTAAAATCATTCAGCAAATTATCAAGCTCTTCCAGCTGCCCGCACAAATCCCTCAGATCCGGGTCATATTCCGCTGCGGACTGCAGTTCATGGAGTGCACGTCCAATCTGCTCCGTGGCGCTTGATTCCCCTCCGGTCATCTCATAAGCATTTCCAGCTGATTCCATAATCCTGCGGTTGTTCGACATTTTACGGTAGGAAACCTCCAACTCCTCATCCTCGCCCAGAACCAGATTCGCTTCTTTAATTTCTTTGATTTCGTATTCCAGAAAAGAAAGCTCGCGCTCCCTTCCCTCACCGTCCTGGACTGCCTGTTTCTGCTCTTGCAGGATTTCCTGATACTCCTGATAACATTTTCTCAGAATTTGTTTCTTTGCATTCAATTTGTCACCAGCAAATTCATCCAGAATTTCCAAATGTTTCTTCTTGTGCAGCAATGACTGATGCTCATGCTGCCCATGAATGTCAATGAGGAGGGAAGCGACATTCCTCATGCAGGAAGCAGAGACGGTCTCGGAATTGATTTTGCCTACGCTTCTTGTCGCCGTTATTTTCCTTGACATAATGATTTCATTATCCTCGGGATAAATGTCCATCTCCTGCAACTTCTGCAGCTGCTCTTTGTTTTCCACACGAAAAACCAATTCCACCAACGCATATTCTGCCTGGTCCCGCAGCATTTCTTTGGGTGCTTTTTCCCCCAGGGCAAGGTTGATGGAGCCGATGATAATAGATTTCCCGGCTCCCGTCTCCCCGGAAAGGATATTCAATCCGCTGCCAAATTCCACCTCAGCTTCCTCCAGCAGCGCCAGATTTTTTACATGCAGACTTACTAACATATATTATTCTCCTCCTACAATCCTCCGCAGCCGCTCCATCAGGCGTTCTGTGTCCTCTACCGTGCGGATTGCGCACATAATCGTATCATCCCCGGCAATGCTCCCCACAATCTCGTCATGGTCCATCGCATCCAACGCAGCCGCGACTGCCATTGCCATACCGGCTGCCGTCTTAATTACCAGGATATTCTGCGCCATATCCATGGATACAAAACCATTGCGGAAAATACCGATATATTTCTCACTCATATCCGCGCTTTCCTTGCCCAATGCCACATATTTCTGCCGCCCGCCTTTTCCCGCCACCTTCGTAAGTTTTAATTCCCGAATGTCCCTTGAGACGGTCGCCTGTGTCACATGAAAACCCTCCCGTTCCAAACGGTCAGACAGTTCTTCCTGTGTCTCAACATTATGCTTTGCTATAATTTCTAAAATTTTTGTCTGGCGTCTCGATTTCATCCTATCCTCCAACTTACAGTCTGCAGCCCTGCAATTTCTCCCTGAGCCTCTCAAGGAAACTCAGACGGCTCAGCTTTAAAATACCCGTATATGATTGTGCTTTCTTCACAACAATCTGTTCGCCTGACCGCAGCGCACCTACCGGAGCTCCGTCAAAGCTTATCTCCGCCTTCTCTTCCTGCCCTCCGCTGCGCGCTTTCACTTCAATGGTAATCTCATCCTCCGCGCCCAACACAATGCTTTTGGCATTGAGCGTATGGGGGCTGATTGGCGTCACTACCAAAAGTTCCGCCTTAGGGTCCACAATCGGCCCTCCCGCCGACATGCTGTATGCTGTGGAACCGGTGGGCGTAGCAATGATAATCCCATCCGCACTGTATGTATTCAGATACTCTCCATTGACAGAAATAACCAAATCCATAACCTGCAGCGCCCCACAGCGGTGAATGACGATATCATTGAGCGCTAACCTCTCCTCGCCCATGGTCCCCTGGCTTACGCTTCTGCCCGACAGCAGCATTCTCTTTTCTACAACGTAATCCTCCCCATCCAGCAAACGCCGTATCCCCTGAATTGCCGTCTCTTCTTCCAATTCACAGAGATAGCCCACATGCCCGGTGTTAATGCCAATCAGTGGGATGTTCCGCTCCGCCATATTCCGCGCAGCCCGAAGCAGGGCGCCATCCCCGCCCACTACCAGTATACATTCTGTATCTTCTGGAATCTTGCCCTCATCAAAGGACTTTCCCTCTTCTTCACGATTTACCTGATAATCACATACTCCGCCATTTTCCAGAATAAAATTGTAAATCTCTTTCGTAAGCCTCAATTGCTGGTCCCGCCTTGGGTTCACAATGATATAAAAATGCTTCATTGCACAACTTGCCCCTTCCTTTCTAGTCTGCACTTCCGTCAGCCTGCTGCGGTTCTTTCTGCTGCGGTTCCTTTGCTTTCAATGCTTCATGCGCCCTTTTGACCACCCCGGACACGTCCACTCTTTCTTCATGGCTGCCTGACTCTTTGCTGATATGTACAAGATATTCAATATTTCCCTCTGGTCCTTTTATGGGGGAGAACTCCAGATTCCATACAGAAAATCCAATTTCCCGCGCAAACGCAAGAATTTTCTCAATCACTTCCCTATGTATTTTAGGGTCGCGTACCACACCTTTCTTTCCTACTTTCTCCCGCCCCGCTTCAAACTGCGGCTTTATCAGACAGACCATCTCCCCCTGGGGCGATAATAAGTCTTTTGCCGCCGGAAGCACTTTCTCCAGGGAAATAAAGGACACATCCACTGAGGCAAAATCCAGCACATCGTCAATATCATCCGGCTGAACATAACGGATATTTGTCTTCTCCATGCAGACTACCCGGGAATCCTGCCGCAGACTCCAGGCAAACTGTCCGTATCCCACATCCACCGCATAGACTTTGAGGGCTCCGTTCTGCAGCATGCAGTCTGTAAATCCCCCGGTAGATGCACCGATGTCCATACAAATTTTATCCTGCAGGTTTATTCCAAAATTCTCTATCGCCTTTTCCAATTTGAGGCCGCCCCGGCTCACATACTTCAAGGTGTTGCCACGGACCTCTATCTTTGCCTTATCGTCAAAGGAGCTGCCAGCTTTATCCTCCCGCTGTCCTGCCACGAACACATTTCCTGCCATAATCATGGTCTTCGCTTTCTCCCGGGAGGGCGCCAGCCCACGCTGTACTAACAGCACATCCAATCGCTCTTTCATGCAATAACCTTTCTGAACTGTTACTAATTGTTCCCTATGCCATTCGGCACGGTCCTATTTTCGCACATAATTCGCTACAATCCGCTTTACCACCGATTCCGCATCAATCCCATGTTCCTTTTTGAGAATCTCTACGTTTCCATGTTCCACATAGACATCCTCCAGGGCAATATTCTGTATCTTGATCTCGCCCGCCATATTCTTTTCGTTGAAATACCGCACCACATGCTCTCCAAAACCGCCAGTTGCCACATTTTCCTCCATGGTCACCAGAAGGTCATGGTCTTTGGCAAGATTGTCCAACAATTCCCTGTCCAAAGGCTTCACAAAACGGACGTTTATCAAAGAACAGAAATATCCCATAGACTTCAGCAGTTTATGCACCTGTCTGCCTGTCTCTACCATGCTGCCCACGGCAAGCAGCGCAATTTCCTGCTCCTGGTAAATAATCTCGCTCTTGCCAAAGACAATCTTCTGCCGAAATTCTTTCAGCCCGGCATATGCCTTTCCCCGCGGATAACGGATGGCTATGGGATGATTAAAATTCACAGCAAATTTCAGCATATCGGAAAGTTCCCATTTATTCTTCGGCGCCAAAATGCTCATATTTGGTATGGAAGAAAGATATGACAAATCGAAGATTCCCTGATGGGTCTCACCATCGCTTCCCACAAGCCCAGCCCGGTCAATGGCGAACACAACCGGCAAATCCTGAATACAGACGTCATGAAGAATCTGGTCATACGCACGCTGTAAGAAAGAAGAATAAACTGCCACCACGGGCTTGAGGCCGGCTGCTGCCAGCCCGGCTGCAAAGGTCACGGCATGTCCCTCCGCAATGCCTACATCAAAAAACCTCTCAGGAAACATATTGTGAAATCGCTTTAATCCCGTGCCGTCTTTCATGGCAGCCGTGATTGCCACTACTTTCTCATCACGCTCCCCTAACTTGCGCATAACCGTAGAAAAAATATCTGTGTAATTGGCTTCCCTTTTGCGTCTAAGCGGAAGCCCGGTCTCTATCTCAAAGGGCTCTGCGCCATGGAATCTCGCCGGATGACGTTCTGCCGGTGCATATCCCTTTCCTTTCTTCGTCAGGACATGGACCAATACTGCGCCATTTACCTTCGATGCCTCCCGCAAAACCCGCTTCATTGCCCCTATATCATGTCCGTCCACCGGTCCTAAATATGTGATTCCCATATTTTCAAACAGCATTCCCGGAATCACCAGCTGTTTAATCCCGCTCTTGGTCCGCCGGATACGCGTCACAATTCGTTCCCCAAAGACAGGTATCTTATTCAGGGAGTTCGTGACTCCCTCTTTCAGCCCCTGGTAAGCGTCCGCCGTACGCAAATTCCCTAAATGCCTGGAAAGTCCTCCTACATTTTCAGATATGGACATATTGTTATCATTGAGTACAATGATAAAATTCGTCTTCATCCGTGAAGCATTGTTCAAAGCCTCGTACGCCATTCCGCCAGTCATTGCACCATCGCCAATCACAGAAATTACTTTATATTGCTCTCCTGTAATTTCCCTAGCCTCCGCATATCCCAGCCCCGCAGAAATAGAGGTGGAACTATGTCCCGTGTCAAAACAGTCGCAGGAACTCTCATTGCGCTTGGGAAATCCGCTCATTCCGCCATATTCCCGCAGATGTTCAAACCCCTCCTGCCTTCCGGTAAGAATCTTATGTGTATATGACTGATGCCCCACGTCCCAGATAATCTTATCCTGTGGTAACTGAAAGACCAGATGCAGCGCCATGGTCAGTTCCACAGTCCCCAAATTGGATGCCAGATGACCGCCATTTACGGAAATCTTCTGAATCAGGAATTTGCGAATCTCTTCCGCCAACAGCAAAAGCTGTTCCTTGTCCAGCTTTTTAATGTCATTGGGTTCTTTTATCTTCTCCATCACCATAGGAAAACCATCTCCCATCATTTCTTTCTGTGAACCAGTTCCAACATAAGCCTTGTTAAAAATTCATTTTTCACAACCAGCGCATCCATTAATAATACGCTGTGCTTTGACAGTTCCTCTACATCCTGCTTTGCCTGCTCCACGCCAAATAAGGTCACCCAGGTCGTCTTATGGTTCTTCTCATCACTGCCCACAGGCTTTCCCAAATCCTCTGTCGTGCTCGTGACATCAAGAATATCATCCTGAATCTGGAATGCCAGCCCCAGTTCTCCTGCAGCCTGCTCTACCTTCTTCTGCTCGCTGCCAGTCGCCCCGGCGAGAATAGCCCCTATCATCATAGAAGCCTCCAAAAGAGCTCCTGTCTTTAAATGATAGATAAAACGCAGTGTCTCCTCTGTCACTGGTTTGCCCTCAGATTCCACATCCACACACTGCCCTCCCAGCATTCCATGGATTCCGGCTTTGCCGGCAAGCACCGACAGCGCTTTCCCAACCTGTGCATTTCCGGCTTCAATTGCAAACGCTTTGGCAGCTGTCTCAAAAGCATAATTCAAAAGCCCATCTCCGGCAAGAATCCCCATCGCCTCACCATACTTCGCATGGGTCGTCTTCTTGCCCCGGCGGTACTCATCATTATCCATTGCCGGAAGGTCATCATGCACCAGCGAATATGTATGAATCATCTCAATCGCTGCCATAAATGGTTCAATGACCTCGGACCTGCCCCCGAACATCTTATAGGTCTCCCACATCAGCATGGGGCGCAGCCGTTTGCCTCCTGCCTTGATACTGTAATTCATTGCCTCAATCACCGTCTGCTGGCAGCCTTCCTCTTTCGGCAAATATCGCTCAACCACTGCTTCTATCTGTTCTGTGCGGGCAATTATCTCTTCCTTAAAATCGTTACTCATCAAACGCCTCCAATTCTCCTTGCTGATTCAGCAGGAGCATTTTCTTTTCTACGCTGTCTATTTTGTCATTGCAAAGCTTTAGTTTGCGGATTCCCTGTTCATAGAGGGAAAATGATTCCTCCAGGGTCACTTCCCGCTCCTGCATTTTCTCTATAATCATTGAAAGCTCCTGAAATGTTTCTTCCAAGGATGCCTGTTGTTTTTCATTTTTATCCATGTCTTCACTCCTCATTGGTGGCGGGTACATTTTATCTGTCTTAGGGAAACGCTGATTAAAGCGTTTCCCGCGCCGGATTTGCGCTGCGAAGCAGCATATTTCCATCGCAAATCCGTGCGCATCCAACGGAGTATCTAAGGAAATACTGATTAAATCAGTATTTCCTTAGGATTTCTTGCAATCTCACACACTTGCGCCCTCACCCTGCCATCGCCCATATGGATGTTTAAATCATCTCCCTGGCGCAGTTTTTCTACACTGCGTATGCCCTTTCCGTCCCCATCTGTTATAAATGCATAACCCTGGCTCATCTTCCTGGCAGGGGAAAGCGCATCCAACTTTCCGGCATACAGTTCCAATTCATGTTTGGCTGCAGTAAGATGCTGCAGCAGCAATGACTGCAGTCTATCTGCCAGGTCTGCTGCCAATTGCCGTTTCTCATTGATACGGTTTGCCGGGGCAAGCAGTTTGAAATTTCTCTGATATTGCCTCACCTGCTCCTGGCAGCGCTCTAATTTCTCACTCATCCTGCGGTTCAGTTCCATCCGCATGGTAAGTAACTGTCCTTGCAGTTCCCTGATATCGTAGACTGCAAGTTCTGCCGCCGCCGATGGCGTAGGCGCCCGCAAATCCGCCACATAGTCAGCAATCGTGGTGTCCGTCTCATGGCCAACGGCTGAAATGACCGGCACGGAACACTCAAAAATGGCACGTGCCACAACCTCCTCATTAAATGCCCATAAATCTTCTATGGAGCCGCCGCCCCTGCCGACAATCATCACATCCACGCCAAGTCGTTCCAGCGCATGGATTCCATTGACAATACTTGCCGCCGCACCTTCGCCCTGTACCTGCGCCGGATAAAGAATGGCCTGTACATAAGGGTTCCGGCGTCTGCTGATATTCTGGATATCCCGGATAGCCGCTCCGGTGGGAGCAGTCACAATTCCCAACGTTCTGATATAGCGTGGAATAGGCTGCTTATATTCAGGTGCAAACATTCCCATCTCTTCCAATTCCTGCTTCAACGCCTCAAATCGTTGGTACAGCAGCCCGGCGCCATCCAAAATAATTTCCTTGGCATAAAGCTGGTACTTCCCATCTCGCTCATAAACGGAAACAGCGCCCAACACAATCACATTGTCCCCATCTTTCATGGAAAATGCAAGCCCTTTGCGGTTACCGGCAAAAAGCACTGCCTGCAACGCACCTGTCTCATCCTTCAGCGTAAAATAAATGTGCCCTGACGTATGGTACTTGCAGTTTGACACTTCACCCTTCACATAGATACGGTTCATCATAAAATCCTGGGTGAACATATTTTTAATGTAGGCATTGACCTGCCCTACGGTATATACATTCTTTGTCATGTTAATTTTGCAAGAATTCCGTTGACAAACGAGGACGAATCATCTGTGCCATAGTTCTTCGCCAGTTCTACCGCTTCGTTGATTGCCACCCCCTGCGGAACATCCTCCTCATATTTCATCTCATACACCGCCAGGCGGATTAAGGTCAAATCCACCTTGCCCATGCGGCTGGTCTTCCATCCCAATGCCACTTCGTTGACCATCGCATCAATCTCTGTCAGATGGCTCAGGATATCTTCATATTTCTGCTGTATATACTGGGTATCCTCATTCTTTTCCTGTCCCAGTTCATCCAAAAACAGCTGACGCTGTTCCTGCAGGTCCTCTTCCTTATAAAATTCCGTGCGAAACAAAAGCTTAAAAATCTGTTCCCTGATTTCTCTACGGCTCATCTTTCCTCCTATAAAACAAATGGGAGAACAAAGTGGGCAAGCCCACCTCAACCCCCTTACCCCCATTCATGGGGGATTGGCTTGAACACTTTGACGCGCCGAGTGCGGTCGCTTTAGCGACATATTACTATTCGCACGAGTGCGCATCCTGCCCGGAGGGCTTTTATCTTATAGGAAAGTCTGTATTTTTACGCGTTAATGCGACACGGTCTTTCCTATAAGATAAAATAAAGGTGTCCCAGAGACACCCTTATTTGCATTCGTCTTTATTTTTAAAGGTCCTCTATTTGCGTTTCTCCATATTCACACCCGCAATGCGAATATTGATATTGCTTACTTCCAATCCGGTCATATTCTCAATGGCAGATTTCACCCTCTCCTGTACCTTCTCAGATACCTCGGGAATTGCATAACCAAAACAGATATTCAGCGCCACATCGACCCTTACCACATTCCCCTGTACATCTACCTTAATTCCTCTGGACAGATTCTTCATGCCCAGCTTGCTCACCAGTTCCTTGGTAATATTGCCCGCCATGGAGCTTACGCCCTCCACCTCTGTTGCAGCGAGCCCGGCAATGATGGCAACCACCTCATCTGCTATCCGTACCTCTCCCAAATTATCATCCTTTATCATATATGCTTTCCTATCTTCTGCCATGATTACGCCTCCTAAACTTATTCATTCCATTATTATAGCAGAATATCCATTTTTTGCAAAGGTATTCTGGATGTTTTCACAAATATTTAGCATCAGTTCAGCCATAGCCAGTCATAATGAGCGAATCATGCTAGCATGAATGAGCATATTATGCTGGCTATGAGCGGAACGCCATTTTATGAGCAAAAAGAGTTGCGGAGCAACGGAGAGCACGTAAGTGCGGTTTTGCGAATGGCGTGAGCTGAACTGTTGCAATATTTAGTCACAAATAGTCACAAATATTCCTCCATCAAACACTCAAGCATTGCAAGCTTCGCCATAATCACCGGCTTATCCTTGGTACTCAAATCCCTGTCTATCTCATCGAACAAAAGACCCTTTCCATTTCTCCTGGTGAGCCTGTAATCCTCCTGAAATTTCCTCAGAAATCCGGCAAACCTCAAATCGTCAATCCCTAACCTGGTGAACTTGTCAAACAAAGTCAGAAAGATAAAGGCGTCTTTTTTATTAAAGATTCCTTTGACATCATCGGTTATCACTTTCTCTAAACGCTGCAGATTGCTGGCAAGACCGTCAAATTGTTCTGATGTTGCATGGTCATTGAGGTATTTGCAGAGCGCTTTGGGCTGTTTCTTCCACTTATCAAAATGGTATATGCACATGATGGTCTCAATCACAACCCGTTCAACCACGCCCTTTGTCTTCTCCTGCTCTGAGAAATTACTGTGATCCAGAAAAAACCTGCGGTCCGATATCTCACGGATGTTCCCGGCAAACCTGTCTATGTATGTGAATGCTTTCTGTTCCGTATTCATCGGCGTATGGTTGTTGTATTTCTTGATATATCTTGAAATCCTGCCGACATCACAATCTTCGTGGATAACTGTCTCTATCTGATATTCGTCAAACTTCTTCTTCAGCTCATCGGGAAGCTTACTGTACGTCTTATTCCTCACATCAAACACTGCATCCTGCCATATTACATTGCCATGTCCGTCCTTGCCTTTCTTCTTATAGGGTATCAGCGAATCGTCAACCGCCGATGTAATCTTATAATTCCCATAGCGGAATTCGTTCAAGGCAGCGCTCCTGCAGCCGCCATCCGCAATATGCAGCTGCGAATCCCCCTCTTCTCCAAGGATAATCGGCGGAATGTATTCATCTGTAAGGACGGTCACTATCAATTCATTAATCTGTTCTTTGCTCCACACAAAACGTCTCTGCACATCTGCATTATTGTCAATATCCCCTTCCTTAATCTTCTTTAAATACATATCCATCGTATACGTCTGCTTACGCGGCCTGGCCATATAAACCCCTCCTTCATCTGTTGAACTTAGGCAATTGCAAAACATTCAAATTATCATAATTTCATGCACAATTCTTACAACTACTCTAAAATATTTTTTCAATTATATTGAATTGCGCATGAAATTCAGAAACATATTGAGTTTCGCAATTACCTATTTGTTTACTCATCTAAAATAATATCGATACGTTCCGATAGGAATGAATTGCAGAATGGCAGTCAGCATATTGCTTCTCTGATATCTGCAGCCGCTCCCGGATTTCATCTGGAAGATAACCGTCAGAACGCAGCAGCAGCACTTCCCTCTGCAGTTTGGAAAGCCTGCCCAGATAAGCTGCCATCCGCCTGCTATATCCCTCTTCCCTCCCATCAAAAGCTTCTCTCTCCACGCTGAAACTGCCGGCAATCAAATCGCCTACCGTAACGTCTTCTTCCTCACCGGCAGGCGCATCGATAGATATTGATATCCTGTCGGCTCTGCGCTTCTCCCTGTTCCTCCCTGTCATCTCTGTCTTGATTCTGTTTGACAGGCAGGAAAATAAAAAAGAAGCAAACGGCTGTGAACGGTCATATCTTCTCATTACATCTGTAAACACTTCATTGGCAAGCGAATAGAAATCATCCCTGTCCTTATCGGACAGCCCGCCAAACCTGCACAATATCTTGTCCACCATCTGATGAAGCTTCCTGGCATTGTCCTCATAATATTCGTTCAATATCTCTTCCATAACAATATTCCCTTCTTCCTCCTTGATAACAGCAAGTATAGAACATCTGTTCTTATTTGTCAATACTTTTTAGAACATTTGTTCGCAAAATGTAGAAATATACCTTACAGACCTAATAAACGTACTCAGAAAAGGAGCGATTGCATGAATACAAAAATCTACATACCATCGATCGATGCAAAGGACATTTACCTGGCAGCACATGATTGGGAGGGCAATTCCAACGGATACGATTTAAAACTCAAGGATGGGCAATACAATTTACGGAAATTTACCAATACTATGGATGACAGCCTGGATTTGATGGCGCTGCAAAATATCTATTATAAGAAGTACAGGCGAAAAGACTTTGCTTTTAAAATTGGCAACCACACGTACTCCACGAATATCATCAACCTCACGTTTCAATACTCGGTGAAAGAATGGAACCAGATAAATAAAAATACCTATGTCAAATTCGGTTACGATTCCCGGAATTTAATATTTGACGACTGCGTTGCCCGAAATGCAGACGGCGAAATCATCGGCATCCGGCTTGATGAAAAAATAAGCTGCCCGGCAGACGTCCCCGCTCCTTTTTCCTATGGGAAAGTTGAGATTAGGGATAAAAGGAAGAAAAATACCCTCAAAGAAATTCAGCTGCAATATTTGAAACAGGACGAGCCCAAAACCTTGAAAACCAGCACACAACTACGGCAAGAACTGTACAAAACCGGATTTTCCTGCAACGGCAGCCATTATTGCCGCATGAAGAGATCTGCCGGCTCCGCCCGAATCGGAAAATGTCTTTTTATCAGGGAAGACCTGTTTGAACCGCTCTTAAAATTCAGTTCCGGCGGGCTTGCTATCGAAAAGGGACAGGAAATTGATTTGGCAGCCTACGAGGGATATATTTCCCTGCCCTCTAGCAGCATTATTGATACCGTCACCATCAAACCGGAAAATATTTTGCTGATTGAAGACTACAACAGTGTTTTCCGGGAAGATATCGTAGCCACCTACGATGAGGAAGGCTGGCTGAAAACAGCGGAAGAAAACCGTGAAATTACAAACTCTATCTGGGATGGACAATCGCTCATGGATACCTCTGTTTTTGGGAAATATGCCGGATATGGAATGCTGCTCTTACGCAACCTGATGTTTAAATCCTGCTGCTTTCACTGCGATATCCAGAAATGGTTTGAGGATAACCATATCACGGACATTTCGCAGCTGAACGGCAAGACGAGGGCTGCAAAAATTGAGGACATTAAGCTCATCACGACTCCCAGCAGCATCAAGTACCTGAAATTTGACACTTGGGAACACTGGCTAAATCATATGTACCCCCAATTCGGAATTGTCAAGCACGATAAGAAAACGCCTTTTTTCGGTGGCCGGCTGGTACAGACACACTACCAATTATTAAATACCCTGCAGATGACAATGAAGGAAACACAAGAATTCCTTCAGCCCTCGTTAGAGTTTGCCCAGATGCTACGAGAACGACCGGAAGTCGTGAGAGCTTATATCAAATATCCTGACATTGACAACATACACATCGCTGACAAACCCATGCAAAGCAAAAATGATGTTGTATACCAGCTGATGTGCCTCAATGATGAATTCACAAGGACAAAATACTATCAGGAATTTCTAGTCGACCTGTTGCGTGCATATTATAAAAATCTCAAAAATGGGCATGTACTTGTCAATGGCAATTATGCCGCCCTCCTGGGTAATCCCTTGGAAATGTTACAGCAGTCCATTGGAACATTTGAGGGAAACAGCCAAATCGGCATCGGGAATATCCATTGCACACGGTTTGCATACGGCAAATTATTGCTGGCAAGCAGAAGCCCGCACGTAACGATTGGAAATGTATGGCTGCCGCACAACGTTGAAAATAAAATGATTGACCGGTATTTTCATTTGACAGATGAGATTGTATGTATCAATTCCATTGATGAAAATGTCCTGCAAAGGCTTTCCGGCGCAGATTTCGACAGCGATACCGTCTTGCTGACCGACAATGAACTCCTTATCCGGGCAGCAAAAAGGAATTATGAACGCTTCAAAACACCGACCTCTTTCGTGTCCGCCCGCAAAGTCAAACGGTTTTACACGCCCGAAGAACAGGCAGATTTGGATATAAAAATATCGGTAAATAAAATTGGTGAAATTGTCAATTTATCCCAGGAACTTAACTCCTTATTGTGGGATGAAATGTATCACGGCGCAAGCTATGAAGATATCAGGGAGCTATACTATGATATCTGCCAGTTGGACGTCATGTCAGGAATTGAAATCGACAAGGCAAAAAAAGAATTTGCCATTGATAACGGAAAAGAAATGGATAAGCTGCGCCGCAAATATGACCCATTGCTTAGGGAATATGAAAAAGACGAAAACGGCGAATGTATAAAGGGCAGAAAAAAAATGCCGCTCTTTTTCTCCCATATCTCCAAACAGAAAGGATATTATGACCCTGACAAAAAACTTTACCAGAAATACCATACCACGATGGATTACCTGCAGATTATTGTAAATGGCTTTAAAATAAAAAATCCATATAAAATGGACTGGCTGCCTTTTTCTTCCGTTTTAAACCGCAAGAAATTCCGCACTTCCAGCGTAAACCAAAAACAGATAGATAAGATTTACAACCTGTTAGGCAAATATACGGCAGAACGGAAGAACATTTATGCCTCTGCCTTAGAATCCAAGGAAGACAAAAGCCAGCGTGTAATGATTTTGCGGGAACAGCTGATAGATGAAATAAACCAGGAAACAATTGGATTTTCAACTTTATACCAGCTATTATCCTCCATTGAAGATAAAGAGAATTCCCCTATTAAAAACACGCTCTTAGAAATATTGTTCCTATGCGGGAACGAGAGTTTCAACCAGGCAATTATCCAATCGGCAACGGAAGTTTTACAGTTGGAGGAATCTGGCTCAGACATCTATCTGTTCGGCATTGGATTCAGAATTACAAAAAAGACTGTCCATTCGGAAACCAACCGCCCATTTGCAGCCTAAGTTCAGGGAACAAATTAAAGTTACATAGGATAGGGCAGTTCATATCTGCAGCTGCCCTTCCTCTGCAGACACACAGATAAAATTTCAACAGAAAGGAGGGATTGCCATGCAGGAAACCAAAAAATGCTATAGCCAGAAAGAGATTATCAACATCATCAGCAGAGATACCGGCTGCTCCATACGCGATACCACGAGAATCCTCAATTCGCTCTGCTGTGTGGTAAAAGACAAATTCAGCGATAACGACCATGCTGTGGAACTGAAATTGTTTCCGGGACTGAAAGTCGCCGCCAGATATGTTCCCACCAGTCAATCGAATCTCTCTGATTATATCCAATCGGGCGACATGCTGTTTCTGTCTGCGGAGTTCAGCAGGCGTTTCAAGGATTCCGTCCGGGAACTGCACAAACAGACCGTTTTAAGGAGGTAGCTTATGAAAAACAATACTAACGCCCACTGCAAAATATGCGGAAAAGGTTACCATGTTTGCGCCTCCTGTCTCGCCCAGAAAGGCTTTCAGCCATGGCGGACAGTGACCGACACCAGGAACCATTATAAAATTTATATGAGTATACACGGCTATACCTTATCCCACGACAGCAGGAAAGCAAAATCAGAATTGGAAAACTGTGACCTATCAGGGCTGGAAAATTTTCGCCCGGAAATCAAGTCTGTCATCCAAACAATCATGGCGGAAAATGAATGAAAGGAGAGCATTAGAATGGAATTTTTAAATGAATTTACCTTGCCGGTTGTATTTGGTATCTGCCTTTGTATCGGCTACACCATAAAAAAATGGATTGCCGATGTGGATAATAAATACATACCGACAATTGTTGCCGGTCTGGGCGTATTTCTGTCCATATGGATAAGCGGATGGAAACTCACGCCGGAAATTCTGCTCAGCGGGCTCATCAGCGGGCTGAGCAGTACCGGAATGCATCAACTATTTAAACAATTTATTGAAAACAACACAGAACAACCGTAAACACAGAGCCAGCAATGGCTCTGTCCCACTACAAAAACAGGAGGAATCAAGATTGAAAATGAGAAGTAGAGGGTATCCATTCCCTTAATCGTATCACAAATAA
>CAJTYM010000063.1 GCA_910583835.1 uncultured Lachnospiraceae bacterium
ATTTTCATAACGTTTTGTGCCTGAGCGAAGCGAAAGGAATGGATATAACTATGAATGATGATAGATTTGAAAGAACATTAGAAGAATTAGAACAGCACGCCTGTAAATGGTGGCCTTGCGAAGTGCGTGAAGAAGCCCAAAAAATCAGCATTTTGCATACGCTCTTAGATACACAAGAAAAGTTTATTTCTATTTTGAAATTGGCAAATAAAAATGACTCCCATAATCTATTTCAAATATTGGATGCTTCAAATTTTTCCTATCATCTTTTTTTGAAGCATTTAATTGTGTTAACGGATTTTGGAAGTGAGCCATTGCAGCGTGTCAATAAGAATTTTACAGATATGTTCCCTATGGGTAGACTTGAATATGATTTAGGAACAGGGAAAAAGTGTTATACGTTTATGTCGTTGCCTACGAAAAGTGTGCTTAACAATAAGCGCATGAAAATTGATACAGTTGAAAATCTTACAGCGAATAGTTGTGATAAGGAGTTATGTAAGGATATTATTATGCTGCTTTTGTATGGCGCTGCCGCAGTGAATGCAAGTACAAGTGCAATTTTATTTAAGTGCACCCCATTTGAGTACTTAGGGGATGAATCTAAAATTGATGATTTTGTGCGTAAAAATTATATTCGTGTCAGCAGTATTATACGGGGGAAAACGGCTACGGATTTAGGCAATGTTGCACAACAGTATGTTGTTACATATCTTACGAATGAATTAGGAGAAAACTATAATGTAAGAAGCAATGGAACAATCCCTGGCGTGACACAAAATGACGGAATTACATTAACATCATTTGATGTTGTTGTGGATAGAAAAAATGATACAAGCCGCCATAAAAAATATATTGCTATTGAAGTGACGTTTCAAGAAACTACTAACAGTACAATTGAAAGAAAAGGTGGGCAGGCTAGAGATAGATTTGAAAAGATTACAAGCACAAGAAATTTTATTGCTTATATCATTGATGGTGCAGGTAATTTCTCAAGAACGTCGGCTGTGAGAGTTCTCTGTGATAACAGTCATTGTACAGTGGCTTATACCCCAGAAGAATTTAACTTGCTGTTAGAGTTTATTAGGGAGAAAATTGGATGATAAAGTATATTGATTTATTTGCTGGTATTGGGGGCATTCGTTTAGGTACGGTAAATGCTTTAGAGAAAATGGGGATAAGGGCAAAATGTGTTCTCTCAAGCGAAATTGACGAAAAAGCTTGTGAAACTTATGAACTCAATTTTAATGAAAGGCCAAAAGGTGATGTGAAAAAAATTACAAATATTGAACCTTTTGATTTTCTGCTTGCAGGATTTCCCTGTCAGCCCTTTTCTTATGCTGGAAAAAAACGTGGATTTGGAGATACACGCGGGACACTGTTCTTTGAGATTGAGCGTATATTAGAAAAATATCGACCCCAAGCATTTTTGCTTGAAAATGTCCGGGGATTGTGTACACATGACCATGGGCGCACTTTTGAAACTATTATGCTAAAATTACATGACTTAGGATATGGCACGGCAGAGTTGATTTTGAATAGTTCTGACTTTGGCGTACCACAAAATCGTGTCAGGCTATACATTTTAGGGATATATGGTGCAACGCCTGCAATGCATATTGTGACAAATTTAGGTGCGACGGATTCGCACAAATATAAAAGTAATTATCAGCAGTTGAGTATTTTTGATAATAGCGAAAAAAAGAGATGTAATGTTGGTGAAATATTAGAAACTGACGTTCCCACCAAATACTATTGTTCGCCTGAATTTACAGAACAGCTGCATTCTGTTATGGGCGATGATTTGTCAAAACTTCACGGTTATCGACTGATAGATTATCGTGGCGGGCAATCGCTTCACTCATGGGAACTTGGGAGAAAAGGAAGATGTACGCCGCCTGAAATAAACTTTATGAATTTATTGATACAGAATCGTAGAAGGCATAATTTTGGAACGCAGCAGGATGGAAAAAAATTAACTTTAGAGCAAATAAGAACATTTTATAAAGATGATGATATATTAACTGTTATTACATCTTTAAGAGAAAAGGGATATTTGAAAGAGGAAAATGGAAAATATAATCCCGTGTGTGGGAATATGTCATTTGAAGTGTTTAAATTTTTGGATCCGGACAGCATTTCAATAACATTGACTTCATCAGATGCTAATCGTTTAGGAGTAGTACAGAATAATATACCACGTCGAATCACTCCACGTGAGTGTGCAAGGTTACAAGGGTTTCCAGATGCTTTTATAGTGAATCCCATAGACAGCTTTGCATATAAGCAGTTCGGGAATTCTGTCTCTGTTCCAGTTATTGAAGCAGTTGTTTATGATTTTTTGCAGAATAATATAGGTGTGTTGGGATGGTCCGAAAATTACTCCAAAGTGGTAAATGCGTAGAAAGACTGTGTTGGAGTGGTCAGTGGAATATCTGCGGCTTGGTGAAGGCCGCAGATTTTTTTATAGTGAACGACAAAAATTTTTGTTTTGTCGTGCGCATCCTCCTGGAAGGGTTATAGTAAGGGACAAATTATTTTGTCGCTTACTATAGAATACCTTGCCTTTTATTGGGAATACTTTCATCAGAAGTATGGATGTATTATAATGAGAATGCGAGGGGACATATTTATGACGGTAAGCTATTCAGTCAATGGGAAATCTATTGAGCCGGAGGAATTGAGGGAGATAGAGATTACGAAAAAGGATTATATAGATTACGTGGAGGCAATCAGGCAGAGCGCGGTTAACAGCTACATGGAACAGGGCGGGCAGGGCATGGTGCGTGAAATGGAGAAGGTTACGGGATGAAGACAGCGGCGATTTACATAAGGGTGTCAACGGATTCACAGGCGGAGGAAGGGTACTCCATTGAAGCGCAGAAAGAGCAATTGTCCGCATACTGTGTGTCAAAGGGGATTAAGAGGTATGAATTTTATATTGACGGCGGCTGGTCGGGCAGCAACATTGAGCGTCCTGAGATGCAGAGGCTGATTGAGGATGTGAATGCGGATAAAATTTCCCATGTTATTGTCTACAAGCTAGACCGTCTGTCACGTTCGCAGAAAGATACCTTGTATCTGATTGAGGACGTGTTTAACCCGCATGGGGTAGATTTCGTATCGCTCAATGAGAGCATGGACACGTCAACGCCGATGGGCAGGCTCATGTTGGGGATTTTGTCGGCGTTTGCCCAGTTAGAGCGCGAAAACATACGGCTCCGTACGCGCATGGGCATGAAAGAACGCGTGAAATCTGGATTGTGGATGGGCGGAGGGCGCGTACCTTTTGGCTATGATTACGACAAGGAGAAAGGCGTCCTTGTGCCCAATAAAGATGCCAGGAAAGTGCGTGAGATATATAAATTATATATCGAAGGGAAGGCTCCGCAGGAGATAGCGAATCTGCTGGGGCTGAAATATGACAGGCTTGTGTACCAGATTTTGATGCGCAAAAGCAATTATGGAATCATCGAATACAATGGGGAAGAGTACCAGGGGCAGCATGAGCCGATTATCTCCAAAGAAATCTATGACATAGCCATGCGCTGTATGTTAGAGCGCAAGTTTGTGCGTGCAAACACATCGGAGCATCTTCTTACGGGGCTGCTCCATTGCGGGAAATGCGGCGCCAAGATGCGCTATCAGAAATGGGGGAATAAAGGCTGCAAATTGGTATGCTATTCCCAGCAGAAGTCTAAGCTGTACCTGGTCAAGGACCCGGACTGCAATCAGGAAAGGGTATGGGCAGATGAGGTGGAGGAGACGGTTATCCAGGCAATATTTGCATTTGCCAATAATTATAAGCCCAGCGAAACGGAATCGCTGGCGCCAGGCGATACCGTTTCAATGTTATATGAACAGCAGAGCGCACTGAATAAAAAAATAAAAAGGCTCTATAACATATATGCTGCTGAGGAGGACAATGATATTTTGTTGGAGACCATCGATGAGCTGAAGAAGAAATTGAGCCAAATCAATCAGCAGATTGAGATGAACACGAAGAGCGATATTGTGCTGGCGAGGAGAAAAGAAAAGGCGGAACTGCTGTTGACAGTGAGTGAGCTGTGGGATACTATGGACGTGCGGCAGAAGAAGCATATTATCCGCAAACTGGTGAATAAAGTGGTAATCACGGATTCCCATGTCCATATAGATTTCACTCTGTAAGCTTTTCGACAAAACATATTCATTGGCACTGCATAGGTAGAAAATTTGACGCCAATTTCCGGGTTAAAGTTGTCAATGGATTTAATCAGGCCGATACAGCCGATTTGGAATAAGTCATCTACATTTTCATTGCTGTTCGCAAAACGTTTGATGACGCTCAAGACCAGGCGGAGGTTTCCCTTGATGTAAGTCTCCCGGGCTTCCATGTCCCCCGCCTTAATTCGGGAGAAGAGGTCGTCTTTCTCCTCATCTTTCAATACTGGGAGTTTTGAAGTGTTGACTCCGCAGATTTCAACTTTGTATGCCGCCATAATGTTACCTCCCGATTTTAATGTTCGTATTAAAAGTAACAGTTCAGCCCACGCCATTCGCAAAGACGCCTACGGCGTTTTCTCGCTGCTTTGCAGCTAACTTTGCTCATAAAATGGCGTTCCCTCAGCTGAGTTGAATTGTGTAAAATTCCTGCAAGCACGATTTTCCACAATTTAACTCGGCTGGCTGAACTGTTACTATTAAAATGATGCACGTAATTTACCACTTTTATTCATGGAAATTTCGTGCTATACTTTAAATTAAAGAAATAAGAAAAGAAGTTCGGCTTCTTTTTGGGATTATACAGCAGGAGGCAGGAGATGTAGCTATGAAGGATGCGATTGACAAAAGAAATGAACGGGAACGGATTGCCAGATGCATTGTGAAGCGCAGCAATGTCATTTATACCAGTAAGGAAGAGTTGGAGCGCAGGGCGCAGGAAGAGAAACATAAACAGCTGCAGGAAGAGCGCGAAGCAGCCGAGGAGGTTGTCAGGAAACTCAAAGAAGACCAGAATAATAAGACGGCAATGGTGGTGCAGCGGTTAATTGCTGAGAGGGAAATGTTAGAGAGACAGCTGGAGACCGGGATGGATCCCAGTGGCAGGCATCCCATGAGCGGGGTGACCCAGGAGAGAGTGGAGGCGATTCTGAGTGAGAAGAGTAAGCAGCTGCAAGATCTTATTGCTGCCCACACTATGGGTGGCGGCAAAGAAAATTAGGCTTTGGGCGAGACAATACCGGCAGATGGAGGAGCGGATAACGTCTGACCAGAAGAGACAGATAAAGAAGCTGGTTTGCCGGGAGGGCAGACTGATAAAGAAACGGGTGAAGCGGATGGGCAGACACGCAAAGGCACGAGCTAACCCGATGGGCAGAAGCCTAAAGAAACGAGTGAAGCCAATAGGCAGCAGCAAGGGACGATGGAAGGGAGGCAAAAGCCATGTTTGAACAGGAGGATAAGCGCGATGCTGTCTCGCAGGAGCAGGAGAAAGGGACCTTACTGAGCGAGACCTGGTCTCAGGATGCCCAGGATGAACTGGAGGATTTTATTGAGCAGCAAGGGATTTATATCCGCCAATAAGGGAGATAGGGGGAACGCTGATGGAATATCAGCGCTCCCTTGGAAGATTAAGTGAAAGGAGGCAGCTGAGGCAGCCTCCTTTTTTTCTCTTATAGGAAAGGCCTTGTCACGCTAAAGCGTGAAAGTGTCTTCCTAATAAGAGAAAAATGATATGCGCACTTGCCCACTTTGTTTCCCTTACACATACGCCGCAGAACTAAGGCATAAGATAAAAGAAAGGCGGTTTATGAGGAAGAGTAAGGGGGAATATGGGTAATATCACATTGAGTAAATATCATGGTCTGGGAAATGATTATTTGGTGCTGGACCCGCACAAAAACGACCTGGCGCTGCAGAGCAGGAATATTGAGATGCTGTGCCGCAGAAATTTTGGCGTGGGGGCGGACGGTCTTTTGTATGGGCCTATCTTGGAAGATGGCAAAATGAAAGTGCGTATATTTAATGCAGATGGCTCTGAGGCGGAGCAGAGCGGGAATGGCGTACGGATTTTTGCTAAATATCTTTGGGATGAAGGGTATATCAAGGAGAAAGAGTTCTCGTTGGATACATTGGCAGGTGAAGTGAAGGTGGAATTTCTGCAGGAAGATGGAAGCGTTATGCGTGTCAATATGGGCAAGCCTGTGTATGCGGGCCCGCAGATGGACGTGGAAGGACTGAAAAGCGAGATAGTGAATGCCCACCTGCGTTTTTGGGATAATGATTACAATACGACCTGCCTGTCAGTGGGAAACCCTAACTGCGTCATTATGATGGAAGAGGTTACCCCACAGAAAGCGAAACTGCTTGGACCCTATGTGGAGCAGTCTCCATGTTTCCCGAACAGGACTAATATGCAGCTCTGCAAAGTCATCGACAGGCAGAATATAGCCATTGAAATCTATGAGAGGGGAGCCGGCTATACGCTTGCTTCCGGTACCGGGGCGTGTGCAGCGGCAGCCGCAGCAAAGCGTATGGGGCTGGTGGACAGTGAGGTTACCGTGCATATGCAGGGCGGAGACCTCACTGTAGAGATAGATGGGACGGATACTATTTATATGACTGGCAGCGTGGAACAGGTGGGGACGTTCACTTTGGCGGAGCATTTTTTGTCATAAGCGCCTTATTTGGGAACGGCTGTGGGATAAGGTTCTTTGCAGTCCGTCCTTTCTAAGAGATAGTCTACGCTGGTGTGGTAGAAATCTGCGAGAGTGCATAAGCTGGCGAGTGGGATGGCCCGCTCGCCATTTTCATATCTGGAGTAGGTACGTTGGGAGACATTGAGCATGTGGGCAAGGTATTCCTGCGTATAATCTGCATCTTCCCTTAAATTCCTGAGTCGTATTAAAACCATAGTTCCCTCCATTCTGAGTTGCTATCAAAATTATATTAAGACCAATATGGTCTATTGACTTTTAGACCGATTTGGTCTAAAATGTGTAAAAATGATAAAGAATATTCAGGAAAATGGAGGAAACATAGAATGTTGTTCAATTCCATAAGTTTTATTATTTATTTTCCCATAGTGGTTGTGCTCTATTTTGCAATGCCAAAGAAAATGCGCTACTTATGGCTTTTGCTGGCAAGCTATTTCTTTTATATGTGTTGGAACGCCAAGTATGCGCTGCTGCTGCTGTATTCTACGGCAGTCACATATTCCAGCGGTCTTCTGATTGACAGATGCGACAGGAAAAAACAGCCGCAACAGAGGAAGAAGCTGTTTGTTGCGCTAAGTTTTGCCATGAATCTTTCCCTGCTGTTCCTGTTTAAGTATTTTGATTTTGCGGTGGAAAATATCAATTTTTTGCTGGCAAAATGTAACCTGCAATTGATTACGCCCCAATTTGACCTTCTGCTTCCGGTAGGCATCTCATTTTATATTTTCCAGGCGCTCAGCTATACGATGGACGTCTACCGCAAAGAGATTTATGTGGAAAGGAATTTCTTGAAGTATGCGTTGTTCGTATCTTTTTTCCCGCAATTGGTTGCCGGACCGATTGAGCGTTCCAAGAACTTGCTGAAGCAGATAAATAAGGAGACGGTTTTTTCCTGCGAGAATGTCCGCCGGGGGCTTTTGCTTATGCTCTGGGGATATTTTCAGAAAATAGTCATAGCAGACCGCATAGGCATCTTGGTGGACAATGTTTATGGCAATGTAAATAATTATCAGGGCTGTTATTTCCTGCTGGCAAGCGTACTGTTTGCCGTGCAGATTTACTGTGATTTCTCCGGGTATTCCCTGATAGCGGTAGGGGCTGCAAGAGTGATGGGATTCCAGCTGATGGAAAATTTTGATTGTCCCTATTTTGCAAAATCAGTGGCGGAGTTCTGGAGGAGATGGCATATCTCCCTGACCTCATGGTTTCGGGATTACCTCTACATTCCGCTGGGAGGAAACCGCAAGGGGACAGCCAGGAAATACCTCAACATTATGATTGTGTTTCTGGCAAGCGGTCTGTGGCATGGCGCGCAGTGGACTTATGTTGTCTGGGGCGGCTTAAACGGCATGTTTCAGGTTGTCGGCAGCCTGTGTATGCCCCTGAGGAAAAAATTATCATGTTTTCTCAAAGTGAAAGAGAACAGTTTTGGACAGCGGCTGCTGAAAATGTCCGTGACTTTTGTGCTTGTCGATTTCACCTGGATTTTCTTCCGCGCAGAGAATATGGGAGATGCTTTACATATCATACGGAGCATTTTTACAGTGCATAATCCCTGGATCTTCTTTGACAATTCCTTATACAGCCTGGGGCTTACGCAAAAGCAGTTTCATCTGCTGATAGTTTCGTTGGCGGTGCTTTTGGCTGCGGATTGGCTGAAATACAAGAAGGTTGACGTTCTGGACAGGCTGCTGCGGCAGGAACTCTGGTGCCGCTGGTCCGTCTATATTGCAGGGATTTTGTTTGTGCTGATTTTTGGCGTCTGGGGCAGCGCCTACGATGCACAGGCTTTCGTTTACTTTCAGTTTTAAATGGAGGATGGTAAATGCGTAAGATAAAAATAGCTGCATTATCACTATGTTTTATATTGCTGCTTGGTACAGTAATAAATACAGCGGCGGATATAGTTCAGAAAAAAGGTAGCATAAAGTTTTATTCGCAATTCTGGCAAAACCCAGAGGAATATGATGTCTGGTTTATGGGGACCAGCCGTGTCTATTTCTCCATTCAGCCCATGGAATTGTGGAATCGGTATGGCATCCGCTCTTATAACCTGGGCTCTTCGGGCAGCAGCATACCGCAGGTTTACTGGACGCTGATGTGCGCATTGGAATATAGCGAGCCGCAGGTAGTTGTATTGGATACGTTCAATATTCATTTGCAGGTAAAATACCAGAGACCAGGGAAAATGGTTCATACTGGTATCGATGAGATACCGCTGTCAGCCATGAAGATAAAGGGTGTCTGTGATATGTTTGACACCTGGGAGGAAAGATTTGAGTATCTTTGCGGATTTTCCATATATCATAACCGTTGGGAGGAATTGACAAGCGAGGATTTTAATGTCACCGTATTGGAGACGAAAGGCGCACGTTTTCAGGATAAAATAGTGGATAATTCAGATTACCGGATGATTGGCAAAGAGGATATGTCTGCTGCGGATACCGTAGGTTTTCTGTATTTAGAGAAAATTATCGCAGAGTGCCAGAAGCGGGGAATCCGGCTGATACTGACGGAACTTCCTTTTTGCGGAGATAAGGATAAGCAGAGGGCGATGAACGCAGTGCCGCAAGTGGCAGAGGAGCATGGGCTGACATGCCTGAATATGATGTATGAGGAGGGCTTACTGGACAAGGGCACTGATTTTGGTGACAATGTGCATGTCAATCTTTTTGGCGCGGAAAAGATAACAGATTATGTCGGCAATTATTTATCGGAACATTGCAATTTGGCAGATTACCGGGATTCGGCGGAGATTGCAGCGAAATGGAACGCCGATTATGAAAAATACCTGCAGCGGCGGACCGTAGAGATGCGCGATGCCGGCACAGTAAAATCTTATGTGCAATGGCTTGCAGACGACAGGTACGTTTGCTATATGTACCAGGGGAAAGAGCCGGACGGATTGTTGGAGAGGGAACTTGCCAAACTTGATAACATCACTTACATTTCCCGCGAGGAAGCAAAGGAGCGTTTGGGGGAGGAAATCAAGGGAGACTATGTTTTCCTTGTGGAAAATCACAGCGGGGAAATTCTCGATAAGGCGGTCTTTCAAAAAGGGAAACGCTTGTAGGCTTTAAGGTGATTTCAAGCATATCAGGCAATGGAAATCAGAAAATGTATATAGACAGAAATAAAAAGCCGGGAATCCCATTATAGGTTCCCGGCGCTGCTTTTAATCCTGAGATATAAAATTCTTGTGTATTGTATGGTTAAATGCTATCGGATTTAATCACAATTACATGACAGACAGCAGTCTTACCGCCCATAGTTACGGAGATATCGGCTTCCCCCGCACTGACTGCTTTGATATATGCATAAGCAGAGTCGTCAGAGCCTTCCACGGTGGCAACGGAAGGGTCAGAGGAAGTCCAGACGCTATCATAATACATGATGGAATTATATGGTTCCACACGAAAACATATGCTGTTTATGCTGGCTTCTTTTAAGGTAAGTGTTGTGGCGTCCAATGTCAGTGAGGTGACGGGAGCAGGAGCTACCTTTACCTGGCATGTCGCCGTCTTGCCGCCTATAGATACGGTGATTACAGCGGTTCCTGATTTATTGTTACTTTCTAAAAGCACAGTATTATCATAATCATCATCATCGAAAGAAGCACTGACAATTGCTGGGTCAGAAGACGTTACGGAAGCCTTATAGTATTTCATGGCATTTGCCGGAAGGGTGCCAATATGTAATTCCTGTTGTCTCCAATATTCCATCTGCACAGAAGGGGTCCCTAACAGAACACTTTGTACTGTAGTTTTTTTTACAGTCACCTTACAGGTGAATTTCTTACCATGCACTTTGGCGGTTATCTTAGCAGAGCCTACGCGTTTGGCAGTTACTGTTCCTTTTTTGACTTTGGCAACGGAAGAATTGCTGGTAGCCCATTTTACAGAATGCTTACAGCCGGATAACTTCAATTTCTTTGTCTGATTCAGATTCAGGGATAAGCTGGTATTATTTAATTTGGGATTTTCAACTGTCACAGTGCATTTTTTGCTGGTGTTTCCGATGGCTGCTGTGATGGTGGCTTTTCCTTTTTTCTTGGCGGTTATTTTGCCGTTGCCAGAAACTTTGGCGACAGCTGGTTTGGAAGAATGCCAGGATATGGTTTCTGTGGCATTGCTTATTTTTAATTTAGCAGTCTGTCCTTTTACCAGAAGTATGGATGTTTTATTGATTTTAATGGGTTTTGCCACTGGGATTGTGTCAACTGGCTGTGGGGCTGGCTGCGGAGCAGGTTCCGGGCTTGGGACATAACCATTGCCAAAACATTTGCTGCAGGGAGTCAGGCCTCTTGCCTGTGCGCTGGACAGCGAGGCAGGAGTATAAGTGCCGTTCCCACATTTATGGGAGTGATATTTGGAACCGGTTGGGGTTACATAGACTGTGGTCTCTGCATGTACGATATTGCTGCTGCCAGAGATGTTTCCGCCGGGCATTATCAGCATGACAGCGGCGAAAACAAGTATAGCAAGCTTAAATTTTGTTCTTAATTTTTCCATAACTAATCCTCCTGTTTTCTTTTTAAGTTATCATATTTGCCGATGGAAGACAAGGTCTGAATATATTAAGTTCCTGTATTCATGATAAAAAACAAGTGACATCTGCCCCACTTTTTGTTATGATAAAAAGAACAGTGCAAGTAAGGAAGGAATGAGGAACGAAAATGGAAAAAATGTTGGAGCTGATCAGCAGAGAGGTAGAGGAAGCTTTTGCGGCAAACGGTTATGACAGAAAATATGGCAGGGTGACGCTTTCCAACCGCCCGGATTTATGTGAATATCAATGTAATGGCGCGATGGCGGCAGCCAAAGAATATAAATGCGCGCCCTTTGTGATTGCAGATAAGATTGCGGAGAGCCTGAGCGGCAATGAGATGTTTGCATCTGCAGAATCGGTCAAGCCCGGATTTCTCAATCTTAAACTGGCTGCAGAGTACCTTGCAGGATATCTGCGGCAGATGAATGCGGATGGAGAACGTCTGGGATGCGAGAAGAGCCAAGCGCCCAAGACCATCATGATTGATTACGGCGGACCGAATGTGGCAAAACCTCTCCATGTGGGGCATCTCCGTTCTGCCATTATCGGGGAGAGCATTAAGCGGATAGGCAGGTTTATGGGACATACCATGATAGGCGATGTGCACCTTGGCGATTGGGGTTTGCAGATGGGATTGATTATCACGGAATTGAAGGAGCGTAAGCCAGAGCTGGTCTATTTCCAGGAAGATTATGAGGGGGCATATCCCGAGGATGCGCCTTTTACGATTTCTGAGCTGGAAGAGATTTATCCCACAGCGAGTGCCAAATCGAAAGAGGACGAGGGATTTAAGGAAGCCGCAATGCAGGCAACGTATGAACTGCAGCATGGGCGCAAGGGCTACCAGGCTTTGCTTGCGCATATTTTAAATGTTTCTGTCAGCGATTTGAAACGCAACTATGAGAATCTGAACGTATCCTTTGAATTGTGGAAAGGGGAATCGGATGCCCAGCCCTTTATCCCGGATATGGTGCAGAAGATGAAAGACGATGGGTTTGCCCATATGAGCGAGGGCGCGCTGGTCGTGGATGTGAAGGAAGATACCGACACCAAGGAGATTCCGCCCTGCATGATTCTCAAATCGGACGGTGCCTCCCTCTACAACACGACAGATTTGGCAACGATTGTCTGGCGTATGCGGGATTATCACCCGGATGAGATTATCTACGTGGTGGACAAGCGTCAGGAACTGTATTTTACACAGGTATTCCGCTGTGCAAGGAAGACAGGGCTCGTGAGCCCAGAGACGGAACTGAAATTCTTAGGGTTTGGTACGATGAACGGCAAGGATGGCAAGCCCTTTAAGACCCGCGAGGGCGGCGTGATGCGCCTGGAATATCTGGTCAATGAGATAAATGAGGAAATGTATAAGAAAATATCGGACAACCATACGGTGGAAGAGGAAGAGGGGCGTAAGACTGCCAAAATGGTAGCCCTTTCCGCTATCAAATACGGTGATTTGTCCAACCAGGCGGCCAAGGATTATATTTTCGATGTGGAGCGGTTTACTTCCTTTGAAGGCAATACGGGTCCTTACATTTTGTACACGATTGTGCGCATTAAATCTATCCTCAAAAAATATCAGGAGCAAAAGACGCTGCCGCAGGACGCAAGGATATTGGCAGCGCATTCCGAGAGTGAAAAGGCGCTGATGTTAGAAATCAGCAAATTCAACAGCGTAATGGAATCTGCCTTTGCAGATACAGCCCCCCATAAGGTATGCGCCTATATCTATGACCTTGCCAATGCCTTTAACCATTTCTACCATGAGACGAAAATCCTCGCTGAGCAAGATGAGACTGTGCAGGCGGGCTATATCTGCCTGCTGGAACTGACGAAGAGGGTATTGGAAATCTGTATTGAAGTTCTGGGGTTTGATGCACCGGAAAAGATGTAGTTATAGTAAACGCATGAAATGAATGCGTTTACTATAACTGCTCCGCAAGGATGCGCACGGATGCACATAGGAAATATGCCGCTTGCGGCGTGCATCCGGCGCAGGAAACGAATCAAAACGCAAACGAATAGCAGTAGTCATTTAGGGGTTAAGAGATTTTTTGCAGTCTTTCACTGTGTTCCCTGATTACGCTTTTCATAACGTCAATGTGTGCTGTTGCGCTTTCATAGCGTTTTGCCGCTGGTACATAATTCTCGGCAAGTAGCTGGATATTCTTGTCGGTAATATTTTCGAGATGTAATTCTATGTTAGACATACGGTGTTTCATATCCCGCATATCGTCTTTTAAGGGCTGCAATTCTGATTCCAGAGCCGATTTTATTTTCTTATCCATAATATCAGCTATAGCGAGCAATAGTTCGTTATCTGTCATTTCATCACGCTCCTTTTGTATTTGTATTTTATCATTGAATCTGAAAGTTGTAAATAAAATTAATTCGTTTTAATACCAATGTGCAACGCTTATAAAGGTTTAGGAAAACGCCAGTTCCGTCCGCCGAATCAGATCCATCTGCAGAGGCTTGCCCAGTTCTACGAAGTATGCGCTGTAGCCGGCTACCCTCACAAGCATATCTTTGTAATCTTCCGGCGTCTCCATTGCCGCTTTCATCATCTCGTTGCTCATAATATTGAACTGGCAGTGCATCCCGCCCTTTTGCAGGTAAGTGCCGATGAAGCCTACCAGATTTTCCCTGCCCTCCAGTCCGGCAACGCACTCCGGCGGGAATTTCCAGTTCAGGAGCGTTCCGTTGGTGGCAAGGCTGTGGTCGGCTTTGGTGACGGAATTGGCAATGGCTGTAGGGCCGCTGATATCGTGGGAGGCGGCGTGCGTATGCACGGGTCCCATGTTGTCGGAGATTGGTTCGCCGCTTTTGCGGCCGTCCAGGGAAGCGCCCAGTCCCAACCCCAGACCTACGTTGGCATTTACCGTATATACGCCTGGGCAGAAATATCCGCCCCGGGGGTTTTTCCTGCCGGTAATATTGCGGCAGTAGCATTCAAATACTTCCTTGAACAGGCTGTCTGCGTAATCGTCATCGTTGCCGTAATGATGCACTTTGCTGCTGTTCACCAGGGCGTACAGCATTTCATGTCCCTGCCAGTTATCTTTCACTGCCTGCAGCAGTTCTGTGCCGCTGTAACGTTGCTCATCGAAAAGCAGCTGCTTGATGGTGGAGAGGATATCAGCGCAGGTGCCGATGCCGCTTGCCTGGGGACCTGTGAAATTATAGCGGGCTCCGCCTTCGCCGAGGTCTTTGCCGGAGGCGATACAGTTATTGAAAAAGGCGGAGGCGTAGGGCAGCGGTTTCAGTTCCTTTTGGATGGTATCTATCAGATTCAGCCCACTGCACATCTGCTCTGTCCAGAACTGCATTTGCTGCTGGAAACTCTCAATTACTTCCTCTATATTCTGCATATTACTGAGTAATCCCGTATTGGGACCTAACGTCTTGCCAGCCCCGGCACATTCCTGGTATCTGGGGCAATGGCTGCTGCAGTCAATGCACTGTCCGCCGTTCAGCGCAAGTTCCATCACCTTGGCGATATTGATATATGCCGCATCGTGGTATCCATATTCCTGTCCGGGAAGATCCGGTTCTACACAGCCGACAACTGCGTAACCTCTTGCCTCGGAAAGGCTCATGCCCTTACGCTGCATGGCCTTGATGGCAACCTCGTCATTGAAGATTTTGGGATGGCCATAGCCGGCGCGGATACATTCTACTGTCTTAACTTTCAGCTCGTAGGGCGTATTTTCGTGCATCCGCACACAGACCCACGGATTCATCATGCGTGTATGTACCGATGCCTCAAGCAGCATGAAGGTTAAATCATTCGTGACGTCCTTGCCGTTTTCATCTACGCCGCCGATAGTAAGGCTTTCTCCGCCCCAGCCGCGTCCATTGCGGACTTCCACGGTCATCCGGTCTTTCAGTTTGGAGGGATTGCCCATTTTTACATAGGCGCACTCCAGCAGCTCCTGGGCAAATTCTTTGCTGATAACATGGTTATCCATGTCATTTTTGTAATATGGGTACAGCCACTGATCCATCCTTCCGTAAGAAACGGAATGACCGTTGGACTCAATCAGCGTGATGGTGGTGGCAAAATGCCAAAGCTGGATAGCCTGCCACATGGTTTTGGCGGGGCCTCCGGCAATCTGCCGGCAGTTCTTGGCAATCTGCATAAGTTCCTCCTGGCGTTGGGGATTCTGTTCCTGCCGGCTGCGTTCCTCGGCCAGGGCAGCATAGCGGTTGATATAAGTGCAGGCAGCTTCCAGTTCAATCAGCATTGCCTCATAAAATTCTTTCTTCTCAAGATAGCTTTCCTCTGAGGCATCCAAACTGTCGTAGGCAGCTTTTGCCTCTGCAATCAGCTCATGGTAGCCGATACGCAGGAGTTTTTCGTAATCCATGACAAAATGCCCGACACCGCCGAAATGGTAGAGGTTTGTCATGTATACTTTTTTGCCCATCTCGCTTCCCTTTTTCTGGTCTTCATTCAGCTTCGCTTCCACAGTGTCTGCGATGGTCTTGCCGCGCCAGAATTCCAGCAGTTCCAGTAATTCTTCTTTGTCTTCCTCTGTAATATAAAATTTATCATGCGCCCGTTGGTCAAAAGGATGGTTGCGCAGCTCATCTATAATCCAGTTTACCGAGAACTCCGGGTAAATCGGCGCTGCTTTTGCCGGCGCCGCCAGTTCGCCTGCCAGCAATTCATCCTCATACAGGTCGATATCTACATGTTCCAGGATATTTTTGAGGGCATGTGCCGTTTTCAGCTTGGCAGACATCTGCGGATGTTCTCTGTAAGTCTGTGTGATAAGCCTTGCCCTTTGGATATCAATATTGAACTTGCGCGCCAGGAATACTTTTCTCAGCTTATTTACGCGCGCATATGGGGAAAAGCCGTCATGTCCCACCTGATATCCAATGCCGTAATGTTTATCAAATGCTTCCGTTCCAATCGCTTTTATTGCTGTCATTGTCTGTTTGCCTCCTTCGTGGTAGTGCCTGTTTTACAGGGGATGCCCCTGTCGTTAAAATATTTTGCAAATGTAATGATTTTATCTGTAAATGCGTCCCGGTCAAATTCCCATTCCCCCATGGGATAGGGAAGATTGAGGGAACGGTATTTTTCTTCGCCCAGCCGCATAAATTCCAGCAGCTGCAGTTCCACAAGGCTGTTGTGGAGGTTGTGCAGGATAAAGTCGGCAGTGGCGCCCATATTTTCTTCAGTATCATTGACCCCGGGAATGACAGGGATACGGACAATCAAAGGCTTTCCGGTATCCGCCAGGTATTCGATGTTGCTGAGGATTCTGTCATTGGGGACGTTGGTATGCTGTTTGTGGACTGCAGAGTCCATATGTTTGATATCGGTAATAAATAAATCCGTGTCGGGAAGGATATTCTCTATCGTTGCCCGGTCCGCATAAAGCGTTGATTCCACACATGTATGTATATCATGTTCGTGGCATTTTTTCAATAGCGCAGACACAAATCCAGCTTGTACCAGCGGTTCGCCGCCAGATAAAGTGACACCGCCGCCAGAGCTCTTATAATAGGAAACGTCCTTTAAGATCGTTGCCAATGCCTCATCCACGGATATCTGCCAGCCCCAGGATTTTATGGCATCTGCCGGGCAGCTTTCTGCGCAGTTCATGCAGTTGCTGCAGACTGACCTGTCAATGGCAGACAGCTTCTGCTCTTCAAATATAAGGCTGTTTTTATGTTCACATTTCTCCAGACAGCATCCGCAGACGTCTTTTCCGATGCATTTTGCGGTATATATCCCCGGCTGCAAAGCGCTGCTATGGCTTTCCGGATTCCCGCACCATCTGCAGCGCAGCGGACAGCCCTTGAGAAAGAGTTCTGTGCGGATGCCGGGACCGTCATGAATGGTATAACGCTGTATATTGAAAACTATACCGTATTCTGACAAAATAGCATTCACCTCATTTTTTATTTTTTATGATGTAGGGTGTCAAAAGGTAATTTTTTAATTATCCATTGGCAATTTGCACAAATAAGCACAAACGCCGCTCCGTGTGTTACAGCCAGAAGAATTTCTAAGCATTCCTTGGAAAAACATGTATATTTTCGCAACCGGCTTATATTCGCCATCCATGGCTCAAATAAGCCTTTTCCAAACATCGTGTTTGGAAATTGCTAGTTTAAGATGGAATGCTAAGAAATACTAACTGCCTGAACAAGTCGCTGCTTTTTGTCCCCATTTATGCAAATCGCCAATATCATATTTATTTCTTGCCTTTTGACACCCTGTTATGAAGTGACTTTTGTCAAGAGGAAATTCAAACTTTTTTCTTC
>CAJTYM010000064.1 GCA_910583835.1 uncultured Lachnospiraceae bacterium
ATCTTTCAAGGTTATTCCACTGTTCAGTTATCAAGGTCGTGTGCTGTCGTTTTCTGCGACAGCTTTCATAGTTTATCACAGCCGTGCTTCTCTGTCAAGCACTTTTTCATAAAAAAACAATTTTATTTTGAAAATCCGGAACGGAGAAAGAGGGATTCGAACCCTCGCGCCGGTTACCCGACCTATACCCTTAGCAGGGGCACCTCTTCGGCCTCTTGAGTATTTCTCCGAACTGACATTTTCTTATAAAATTGTCATTGCGCCATAGCGCATAAACTATATTACTAAATAAAAACTTTTTTGTCAATACCTTTCTTACATATTTTTTTAATATCGTAACAATGAATATATTAGTGCGACAGCTCCGCTTTTGGCATGAGGTCTTGAAACCTGTAAACAGTGACACAGATTTCAAGACCTCATGCCAGCCCTAAAGATTACGCCTGATACAGCCGATATATTATAAAATAGGTAAACATAAATTTTTACCAGCACTTATCATACGGTAAACGGAATTACCGTCAAAGCAGCAGGAAATAATTTACAATGACAAAAGCGCCTGCATCAAGGAGGATGAGCATTATGAGAATTGGTGGAAGCAATTCCGACAGAAAAATGACACGCATCAAAGATTTAAACGGCAACACCGTTGCCACAATCAGCGTTTCTTCCCCTAAGAAAGGAAAGAAAAAGCGTCTGCAGTATAGCTTCAAGTCAATTTCCAACCAGATAATGATGGCGAAAACGCCAAACGTTGCTAAAATGGTAGCGACAAAAGCACGTGGGAAAGTAGCGATGCTCCAGCGTAACATTGACAATGAAGATTATGACGAAACAGAACTTCGCCATGCAATTACCCATGCCAAGAAGATGCTGCGGATTGCCAAGAAAAAAATGCATCACTTAGAAGAAGAACAGGAAGCAAAACAGAATCCCAGCACTCCTATTGAAGAGGATGGGGACGGCGTTCCTGACCTGCCAGACGAAGAGGAAAAGGAACAAGAGCAAAAAGAACTGGAATTAGACCAGATGATGCAGGAATATCAGGATATCGTGAACGAATTTATGACGGAAGCCATGAATGAGATGATGAACCAATTGATGGAAACCATGGAACTCGAAGAACTGGCAGATGAGTTCATGGGCGAGTCCAAAGTTGAGGATTTAGAACCAGAGGATCTTGAACGCCTGAAGAAAAAGCATCGTTCTGATGAACTTAAGGAAATCATGGAAGCCGACATGAAATATTTAAAAGCCATGATGAATAAATTAGAAAGGGAACGCCAGGAATTATCCACGCAGAGTTTTTCCGCACCGTCCGTCACTTTGGAAATTTCCGGCGTACAGATGCCCGTACAGGCAACGGAAGTCCCTGTCACTCCGGAAGGCGAAGTAATAGACGTTTCTTTATAAGGCAAAGATGCCGATGGAATGCCTTGCTCCTTGCGTTTCCACCGGCATTTTTAATCTTAATAGGAAGACCTTATAAGATAAAAATAATTATGCCATCTTTGTTCTTCATTTTTTATATTTTTCCACTGCCGTCTCATATAGGTTATTCCCCTCTCGGTCAATCACTACGATTACGGGAAAATCCTGCACCTCCAATTCTAATACGGCCTCCGCGCCCAAGTCGCCATAACAGACAAGCTCCGAAGATTTAATGCATTTGGACAAAAGCGCCCCTGCGCCGCCCACTGCCGCAAAATAGACCGCCTGGTTGCGGACAATAGCTTCTATGACTTCCTGCGTCCGCTTCCCTTTTCCAATCATGGCTTTCTGCCCTAAATCCAGCAGCCTGGGGGCATACTTGTCCATACGGCTCGCCGTGGTAGGTCCTGCCGAACCGATGGGCTTTCCTTCCCTTGCCGGAGAAGGCCCCATATAGTAAATAGCGGAATCCGCTATCGGAAAAGGCAAGCTTTCCCCACGATCCAAAACCTCCATGAACCGTTTATGGGCTGCGTCCCTTGCGACATATAATGTTCCTGATATATATACATAATCCCCCGCGTGAAGCGTTTTTGTAACCTCAGCGGTAATCGGCGTTGTTATATGCTTCTCCATAAAATAACCCTCCTCCCATCAAATTTCCCGCACAACATGGCGGTTCACATGACAGCAGATATTTACGGCAACCGGAAGCCCGGCAATATGGGTGGGATAAGTATTGATATTTACGGCAAGCGCCGTGGTAGTTCCACCCAAACCTCCCGGTCCAATGCCCAGTTGATTAATTTTATCAAGCATTTCACTTTCTAAATCACGCACATACGGAATCTGCGAGCGCTCATCCAGCGGACGAACCAACGCTTGTTTGGCAAGTAGCGCACATTTCTCAAAAGTGCCGCCAATTCCCACACCTACAACCATCGGCGGACATGCATTGGGTCCGGCCTCCTTAACCGCTGTCAATATCGCCTGTTTGACGCCATCTATCCCATCTGCCGGTTTCAGCATAAAGATACGGCTCATATTCTCACTGCCAAAACCCTTGGGGGCTAACGTAAGCTTTACCTTGTCTCCTGCCACGAGAGAATAGTGGATAACTGCCGGCGTATTGTCCTTCGTGTTTTCACGGAGAATTGGATCGCCCACCACGGACTTGCGCAGGAATCCCTGTACATACCCTTGGCGGACGCCTTCATTGATGGCTTCTTCCAACAGTTTCCCTTCCAGGTGCACTTGCTGCCCAATCTCTGCAAAGACCACTGCCATCCCCGTATCCTGACAAATTGGAATCATTTCCTCGCTGGCAATGGCAAGATTCTCCTGCAGTTGGCCTAATATTTTCTGCCCTAAGGGAGCCTCTTCCGCATCCACGGCCTTCCTTAAAGCATTCTCCATATCAGGGGACAGGCAGTGGTTTGCCTCTATACACATTTCACAAATATTTTGGGTAATCTCTTCTGTCGATATGGTACGAATCATCACAGCCTCCTTCTATGTATTAACGAATAACCTCTTAATTTTCGCTATACCAGCCGTCCATTTCTTTCTATGCCTGAAACTCGCAATCCCAGAACACACGGTTTCTGCCGCTTTCCTTCGCATGGTAAAGCGCATGGTCCGCTGCTTTTAAGGATTTTTCAAAATCACCATTGTACTGCACTACGCCCGCTGAAATATGGAATCCCAATGGGCTTTCCTTAGATGAAGCTACTTTCTGGCGGATTGCTTCCGCCTGCTCATATGCCTCCTTTGCCGGATATCCGGGCAAAATAATCACGAATTCCTCTCCGCCAAAACGGATGACAGTCCCATTCTTTGGAATCTCACGCATCAGCGTTATTCCCAAAAAGTGCAGCACTTGGTCTCCGGCATAGTGCCCATGGGTATCGTTAACTGCCTTAAAAAAATCTATGTCAAGCATAATCAGCGAAATCTGTGCTTCATCGCTGATGATTTGATTATCCCGAATCAATTGATTCATCCTGTGACGGTTATAAACCGTTGTCAATGGATCTGTAATCAATGCAAGTTCCAGCTTCCTTGCCGTCAGATAACGCTCAAACTCACCCAGGTTAAGGATACAGTGAACAAACATAATCCCCACAAAACACGGCACGTTGAGGGATAAAATCACATCAAGGTTTTCATAATGGTTCACTTGATGAGACAGCAGTATTTCTGCAAAAAAGACCCCATAGCCCATCAACCCAAAACATGGCCTGGCACTCAGGCAGCAGATCAGAAAAATGAAGTTCATGATGGTCGCGCCTTCACTGAAATGCGTCTTTATCTCAAGATGGTATACAGACCAAATTGTAGCAAAGACAATCAGGTTGAGGAACAGATAATTCAGGAAAGCCTTTATCTTGTAACTCTTTGCTTTAGGTTCCAGCAGGATATAAAAAGCCAGCGGAATCAATATAGAAGTGCGGGGTATCAGTGTAGGCATGATGGTATTCCCATTCAACTGATAATCCGATACAAGGTAACTAAGCGATGCAATGCCAGCCAAAATAAGGATAAGTTTTACAAAAAACTGGTAATAATCACACTTTTTCTGATAGAAATCGCGTTTTTCCTGGCAATCCATACCTTTATATATATGATACAACTCCAGAATATGCAAAACGTTGTAATTCTTCACGGTTACGCCCTCTTTTCTATGCCTCAGGCTCTGAAAGCCCTGATACTTTACTGGGAACATTGGAAAGTATGGTGTTGTCAGTCCGTTGTTTATTATATAAAGGTTTATTGTTGATGTCAAGAAAACGATTATCAATTCCAGTATTCTACTGCAGCTCTTCTTGCCAGATATTTTGACAGATGGAAGGTCCTTACCCCCATATGCTCTGTATCTTTCAGAACATGATGCAAGGTCTTGTTCAGCAGGCAGCGCCTGCAGCCATCGGGCACCTTTCCCTCTCTTTCTCCATAAAACCAGTCCCCCGGAGAGGTATAGTAGTCGTATTTTTTGACGTAATTGCCAGCCCCTTGCCCGCAGCCCTGATGCTCAAACCGGTAACGGCTTAAGGCCGGCACGGTATCGACAGATAACCCCGCCAAGTACTCCAAATCGTCAAAGCTGATGTCTTCTCCCATCTGTGCAATATTATATTCTGCAACCAAAACATCTGGCTTTCCAAAAGAAAACACCAAATAGGATACTGCGACCACCGCCACGCAATAACGGAACAGCTTAAATTTTCGATTTACCACTGTAACCGCCACGCCAGCCAACAGCACTGCCAGCATAGCAAGGAACCACAGCACCAGCACCCGCAGGAAACTCAGATGGTAGGTGCGGATGTACAGAATCATACGGAAAGCGCTGGAGGCCAGCATAATATAAGTACAGCCGCAGCAGAGGAGCAGAAGCAGTTTTAAAACACGGTTTACATCAAACACCGCCATGCTGACCCCGACCAGCACCAGGTTAAACAGACACACAAACAATAACTGGAAAAATCCCTGGTGCGCATACTCTGCATAAGTATATGCTTCCGGCAGCAGCATACCGCCAGTAAATAAAAACAATATCTGTATCCCACAAAAAATCACATATACCACAGTTACCATAGATATAAACGTAATTGCCGTCAAAGGATTTTTCTTTGTTCCGCCGCTTTGGTATTGCGGCATGTTGTTCAGCGACAATGCCGAAAGAAAACTGTAAATGCCGAAAAATCCTAATACCATCAGCAAAATTACCAGAAAAACATTGGGAGAAAATATCACCTGCCCAAACAGCCTGTGGCTCATCTTGCCAATCACCTGGGAAAAAATCTGGTCCGCGCTGCTCAACAGCTCCACTACAACAAAAAGCATCGGCAGCCCAATCACAACCCCCAGCAGAATATACTTCACTTTCTGGTTCTTCTTCCCCTCTCTTTTGTGCCCTTTCCTGTAATTTACCCAATGGATAAAAGGAGCCGCAAGTTCCGGTATCATATTCAGATACAGAAACAGCACATTCAACAGATACTGCCCGAAATTCCAGCCTGTGTCATCGTACATCTGGCGCATCATAAATACGGTTATCATCAGCAGAATTCCCACCGTATTGAAAAAGATTACAAATACATTAGCTGTAAGTACCGTAGTGATTCCCAAAAGCATACAAGTCACTATATACAGCCAGTTAGACTTTTTCCAGGGAATTTCGTTCTTTTTAAGGAACAGCCAGCAGACGAGCAACGTTGCCGCCGTAATCAAGGGAAATGTGATGCCAATATAATTGCGATAAAAGGCAGTCGCAAAACAAACGCTGTATATCAGCGCCATCCCCAAAAAATACGGTGCATTCCGGCGCATACCATCCCTCGGTACATTGCCCTCTGCCTTACCCCCCTCTGCCCTGCAGGCTTCCATGTTACCCCCCTCTGCCCTGCAGGCTTCCATGTTACCACTCTCTGCCTTGTAGGCTTCCATATTATTGTTCTCCATGCTGCACATCCTCCTTCCACTCTAAAATCTCACCAGGCTGGCATTCCAATGCCCGGCAAATCTTATCCAACGTGGCAACCTTGATAGCCTTTGCCTTGCCATTCTTTAAAATTGATATATTCGCCATGGTAACGCCGACCCGTTCCGAGAGTTCGGTAACGCTCATTTTGCGTTTTGCCAGCATTACATCTATATTAATGATAATCGCCATAAAAAATCACCCTCCTTAGGTTATATTGTCAACTCATTTTCCTGCTGGATTGCTGCCGCCTTGAGCACTAAATGGGATAGGCCTGCTGCCGTCACCGCCACCACGACGCCTGCGAAATCCACAAACAGCGAAGCGAGCAAGATACTCGGGTGATTCATATTAAGAAACAGCAGCGCCAGGTTGGCAATAAAAAAATACGCGCTGTCCGCCAAGGCAAGCATACAAATCCGTTTGAGGTAATGGGCATTTTCCATGGAAAAAGAGTTGTCTCTGGCAATCTCTGTTGTAATTTTCCAGCCATTCCAAAGCACAAGATAACAAGGAATTGCCGATATCCATAAAACTGCCAGCCAGGGATAATACCAATGGGCAAACTCTGGATTCTCAGCTGCCAAATCCCTGCCAAACATGGGCAGCAATCCGCCATAGATGATGATTCCGCAGACTGCAATGCCAATAATGATGCCTTTGAGCCATTTACTTAAACTTTGCTGTGTCATAATGTTCCCTCCTGTCTGTCGTCTGAACAATTTTTGATATGTTGTTTATGTTTTCTTTCTCTGTATTATATTCTCCAATACGAAAAAAGTCAATACAAATTTATCGAATTACGATAAAAATATATTGACTAATACTTATTCGCTGTTCCATTACTCTGTCATGAATCCTGCACCGGATAAAAGTTCGCGTGCTTTCTGCGCATTCTGCTCTCCTTGCACCTTCGCGCAGCCGCCAGTCGCTTTCGCCGATTCCCCATAAATCTCCTGCATCTGCTTTTGTTGCATAAACACCCCAGAAGCTGGCTTTTCAAGGATTCCACCGATTTTTGCACCGCGCTCTCTGCCGCTCTCATCTGTCACAGTCAGTTCCAATTCCCGATAGGTCTCCACCCATTTTTCAATCCGGCTCTTTCCCGGGGCATTGCCATTGCTGTCCGCAAAGGACGCAAACGCATCCTGCCCCAAAAACAAAAAAGGAGTGTTGCCCAAAACCATTTCTTCCTGCACCGCTTTCCAGTTAAGAGGATAACTTTGCATGTCAATCCCGGTCAGCGCTGTTTCCCATGTATATTCCTGCAGCCGCACGGTCACGTTACAGGACAGCAATGGGGTAAACTGATACAGCCCCTCCATTTTCCCTATCTCTTTGACGATATCTTCTGTAAGTTCGCCTTGAGACTGAATGACAATATCGTAGGTTTTCTGCTGACGGAACCAAAAATTCCCTGCCTGTACGCTCCAAAAGACAAACGCACAGCCGATGGCAAGAAATACAATGTCTTTGTAAATATTACGTTTTCTCATGTGCGTCCCATCCCCTGATAATGTTTCATCCGCAGATACAGCCAGACGATCACCAGCAAGAGCGCCGAGATTACAAAAAACACAATGGTAATCCACCACTGATTGCTCTTTGGCTTCTGTTCTTCTACCGAAAGTTCTACCGTTTCCGCCTGCTGGATGGAAGTATGGAGTTCCAGTTTCTGCTCTGTCACCTCGCCCTGTTCATTCTCATAAGACAGAATTACCACTCCTGAGGTATCGCCATACTTTTCGCCGCCCTCGTCAGAAATATTCCCCTCTTCATCCATATTCAGCGTTCCCACAAACACTTTCTGCTCTCCGTCCGCCGAACTTCCCCCTTCCATGTTGCCAAGAAAGACCTCAGACTGGGGAAACAGCCCCTTAGCTTCCAGCCGCACGGTTACATTATAGATGGTGGAAAGCCCGGTATTCTGAACCTGAAAATTCAAAAACTCCGTATCCGTAGCATAGACCTGCTCCGGGAAAGAGAGATTGGCAATCCCCGCCTGCTGCGGCTGGCGGACAAGAATCCTGACCTCCTCCGTGGTGGTGTAGCTGCCGCCCTTGGCATCCTCATACTCAATCTGAAACTGCACCGCTGCCGGTTCTGCAGAAGCTTTCCCCGCAACCGTCAGGTTCTGGCTAAGTTCCATGGTCTTTTTGGGGGAAACCTTTTCAAAATACCAGGCGTTTTTCTCAAAAATAATATCCTTGCTCTCAGAAACCAGCGTTATTTTTATGTTTTCCACGCTGGCACGATTGCTGCAGTTTTGCACTGAAACATTCCATACTGTGCTGGTTCCTGCCTCCAGCGCATTTCCCTGTAGGCTGTTCTGGCAAATTATCAGCCGGGGCTGGCTGTTCTTTTCCTCTGCCGATGGCGGGGCAGAACCCGCAAGTTCCGAATCTTCCGACTGCAGCCCGCCGTCACCAGATAAACTTTCGTCACCAGGCAAATTTCCGTCGGACAAACCTCCGCCTGACAAATCTTCATCGGACAGATTTCCTCTGCCCCCCACTTTGCCATCCTCGCCGGGAGCATAGGGGGCGTCAGAGCCACCCCCTATTTGGGGCTTGCCGTCCGTGATTTCCACATAGATTGTAAACTCCTGACGGATAAGGCTGCCGCCGCTCTTCCCCTCCGCCCACAGATGAAGCGGATACTGCCCGTTCATCCTGTCTTTTTTCAGTTTGAGACGGCATTTGTAAAGAAATACCCCTTCCCCGGACCGTTTCACCTGTTTGCGGTAATTTTTATAATAGAAAGGGCTGTCCTGCCCGCTTTCAAAGTCTATGCCTACGGTAATACGGTTCTTATCCAGCTCCGCGTCCGATACGAAGGGGACTACCAGCGTCATCTCATTTTTCCTGACCGATGGCTCGTAGCCCTTGGCAAAGGGTGCATCCATGCCCTGATATTTATGGCTGCTGTCTATAGAAATATTGTTGTCCGCTGACTGCGCAAATATCCCCAGCGGACAAGCCAGAAAGAGCAATGCTGACAGCAATATCAGACAGCGAACGAGGCTTCGTTTATTTCTTCCTTTTTTCATAACTCCCGCATCCTCCCTCCATCCATTTCATAGACCTTGTCGCACAAGATACGGATATCTTCGCTGTTGTGGCTGGCGAGGATAATCGTCTTGCCCTGCTTTTTCAAGTCCAGCAGAAGGCTGCGGATATCCGCCACGCCATGTTTATCCAGACCGTTAAAAGGCTCATCCAGAATGAGGAATTCCGGGTCTTCCATAATCGCCTGGGCAATGCCCAGACGCTGGCGCATCCCCAGCGAATATTTGGACACGGCTTTCTTAAGCGCAGGGTCAAGCCCTGATTTTCGGATGGCATTTTCTATGTCTTTTCTGGCAATTTTCCCCCGCAGGCCCGCCAGAATCTCCAGATTGCGCAAGCCCGTGAGGTTTGTGAGGAATCCCGGCGTTTCTATTATCACGCCAAGGCTTTCCGGGAAATCAACCTCTTTGCCAATCACTTTGCCGTTTACACGGATGCTGCCCTCCGTCACTGGAAGGAAACCACAGATACATTTCATCAGCACGGTCTTCCCGGAACCGTTGTTGCCGGCAAACCCATATACCTTGCCTTGCTCCATGGACACATCTATGTCATACAGCACCGTATCTTCTTTAAATTTTTTTGTCACATGTTCAATTTCGATATAAGGCATGATTTGCTTCCTTTCTTTAGGAATAAAACTTAATTTTCGCTATACTAGATTTCTTCCAGGCAATGGTACAGCAAAAGCCCATGCAAAAGCATCATCGCAACGGAAAAGGCTGCGAGAAAGACCCAGATTCCCAGACCGTCCACACCCCAGTCTTGCTGGCATTTCACCCACTCCGCGGGGTACATGGCATACATATCCGTAAAGTAACGTTCCTTTAAGATAATCAGCATGTAATAACAGACAAAAGGCAGTCCATACGCCATATAATAATTGCGGAACAAGGCGGCAAAGATTCCTGAGACTTCCGCAAGGATACCGCCAACCAGGGAGATACGCAAAAGGAGCTGCACCAATTGCCAGAGGCTTTCCCACGGCAGCTCCCCCTGCAGTTCCAGGGGATAAATTACCAGGAAACTGCAGAGCAGCCCCAGCGTCCCGGCAAAGAAGAACGGCAGAAACCCTCCGGCATATATCTGCAGCGTCTTTCTTTGGATATACTCCATCTGGCTAATCCTCGTGATGTACAGCCTAAGAAATCCGCTGGAAGATTCCTTGACGTAAATGGCGCCCATCGGCAGCACGGCGGCAATCGGCAGCAAAAAGAGCGTTATCTGCGTGTCCGCCGCTTTCAGGTAAAACTTCACGAAGCTTCCCTCGCTAAACGGCAGTTCCATTTTGTTGGAGAAAAATCCTATCAGCAGCCCCGCAAAACAGAGCAGCGATGATATCCAAAGGCCTTTTTCTTTAAACAACTCTTTCATGGGTTATAGTTCTCCTGTAAATGAACTGAAGTTGTACTGTTTCAGCGTGTGCAGAGAAAACAGCGACATTACAGACAGTATCAGCAGAAAGATAAGGCAGGACTGCCCGACAGACGGCAGGACGTCATACCCAAAATCATGCATCCCATAAGTGGCATGGTTCAGGGGACTGACCCAGCCGGTAATCCTGCGGATGAAAAACATTTCGTATTCCTCTTTATGCAGGATATCCGCCAGCACCTGGGGGTCCAGCAGAAATCCAAACAGACTGTACGACAGGCCAGCAGCGATGCCAGCTTTCTTCCCCATCCTCATCTGAAAAAACAGCATAAAAAAACTTAACGTCAGCGCATAGCATATGAGCAGCACAACCATCTGCAGGCTGCAGCCCCAGGGGGTTGTGCTTTCCATGACCTTCACCGTGGAGGGTACCGAAAACTTATCGCCCATGGAAGAATAGGCAAACAGCGCCGCCGTCTTGCTCCAGACATTCCCTGCATAGGTTTTCTGCATACACAGCAGGCTGGTGACCAGAAGCACATATAGGATGTAACCTGCCGTCACCAGGAAAATATAGACAAACTGTGCCCAAAGCCAGCAGCATTTGCGCGTACGCAGCAGCATATACGGCGTAAACGGCGAAAGCTTAGGCAAATCAATAAACAAAAGAATCAGCAGCAAAGAGCAGAGCAGAATGGACGTTGCATCCCCGAATGTCCAGATAAACGGCTCCAACGCCTGCATGGGGGATTCATAGTAATCCGCCACCATCAATGCGCGGTCGCTGAGGAAAAAGCACAAAATAAAGGAAAAGAGGAATGTAAGGATGATTCTGGGGTTTTTATAAAACCCCAGAAAATTCCAGCGCACGATGGCTGCCGTCTGCTTGATATATCCCATCATCTTCACTGCATTTAATACCCCAACTCGCGGTTAATGACCGTTCCATCAATGGCATTGATGGTCATATAGCTGCTGTTGGAATATTCTCCGTTATTTTTGCTCACATACTCATCATTGGTGGCATCAAACCCACCGATAAAATCCCAGACGGGTACCAGAAGCCCGGTATCACAGTCCGTTGCCGGGTCATAGATTCTGCTGTAGCCGAGGACAATTTTTCGTATGTGATATGTCCGATTCGCCTCATACTGCGTGATATCCGCGTTGGACACCTCCATCATCTGCTCATAGATTTTTATGATACTGTCAAAATCCATCAGCTTGACATTTTCCGTCTTCATTTCCCCGACCTCATAGGGGTTAAAGATTTCCACCTTCTGGATGCCGTCTTTTCCGACAATGATATCGCACCGTTCATAACTCCATGGCGTCAGCGTACTGTCCATGTCCTCCAACGCACCGCCATAAGAATCCGTATATGTGATGGGCACGCCATCCAGTTTCCTTGTGAAATGAAACAGATAGCCAGCCTTTAATATATTATCTTTCGATACTCCGCCCTCGCCATGATGGAATACGGCGTAGTCCCAATTATACACTTCCAGGCCCCAGCCCAGTTTCTCAACTTTTTCTTCCGCTATTTTCTGGGCATCTTCCATAGAAATGTCCAGCAGCCCTTTGACGTCATCCTCCGTCAGCTTGGCCTCACCGTTCTCCTCCGAGCCAAGCAAAAAAGATGTTTCGAGCCAATCCGAAAACTCCGCCGGGTCTATGGTATCCTTTTGAGGATCTTTGACAATGCTGAATATAATATCCGGCGCCAACCCATACTTGACGTCATAATCATAGATTCCCTCTGCGGTCTCCGCCACGCCATAGAAGTCATCTTCATCTACCTCCTTCTCTCCTCCCTTTCCGTTATCATATTCCAAGCCAAAGGATGGCTTCACTTCCACCTTAGTGACTTCATCCGGCGCTTCCTGCATACGTTCTTCATTTCTGGCAATTTCCTCATCAATATTAAACTGCGGCTGCCCATTTTCATCCGTGCCGAAATCGTAGGGGTCAAGATTGCCTTCCGATTTATATTTCTTTAACCTGGCAATATGATTCTCATAATCTTCTTTCGTCCACTGATCGTAAGAAACAGCGCTGTAGAATTTCGCCCCCTCAAAAAATGCATTTGTCACCGTGTCAATCAACTGCTGATTGACCTCTTTCGCCGATACGGCGTAAGTATTTATGCCATTCGCTTCCGGTATAATTACCTCTGCATCCGTGTCTATGACAAGACCGCCGCCCTCGTAAGACGCCTGATTCGTATAATGTTCCGGTGCGCCTAACAGCTCCCGGAGCGGGCTGCCCGCCTCATTGTCCGCGCTCTCGTAGGATTTAATGGCATCTGAGCCTTTTTGTTTCACAATCGTGTCTTTGGGCGTCTCCTGACAGCCGGCAAGCATTGCCGCACATAGGCCCGCTGCAATGACGGAAATACACTTTCTCTTCATAAATATAACCTCCTGAATTTATCCCACAGGAAATCTGCAGGATTTCTGTATAGGATGATGTTGGGGGCAAACAGCCCAACTTCATCTGTATAGGAATATCATAGCAGGTTCTTTTAGGCAAATATTCACTCGGTTGTAAAGGATTCGTAAACGCGGCTTTCTTTCACCCAGGAAATCTTCGTCCCCTTCCCTACCTCGCTCTCAATTTCCATCCGTCCATGATGCGCCTTGGCAATCTGCTCGCACAACGCAAGCCCCAGGCCCATATTGCCGCTCTTCCTGGAGCGGGACTTATCCACACGGTAAAATGCCTTGCGCACTTTTTCTATTTCCGCCGGGGGAATCCCGCAGCCCTCATCCCGCACCCACAGAGATTGTTCTCCCGCCCCCATATAGATATGGCTGCCAGGCTCCGATGCCATGATGCTGTTGTTGATTAAATTGATTAAAAAACTGGTCATCAAATCCATATCCAGGTTCATCGTCCTCCCCTCATAACCAGGCTCCACAATCAATGTTATGCTACTTTCAGACAGCCTGTGTCTGACATTTTCCCGCACCCCTTCAAACAATACGTCCAGAGAAACTTCCTGCAGCAGAATGCGGCATTCCGGCTCATACAACCTCGTCAGTTCCATCATTTTCTCGGAGAGCCTTGACAGCCGCCCGCTCTCACGGTTGATATAATTCAATGCCTTTTCTTCTTGCTCCCTGGTCAGTTTTACGCTAAGAAGCGTCTCGGAATAGCCCTTGATGGCAGTCAGGGGCGTCTTCAATTCGTGGGACATGCTGCCAATCAGCTGCCGTTGCGCCTCATTCGTTGCTTCAAGAGGCCGCGTAATCTTTTTAATCAGGAATACCAGAAGCAGCGCCATGGCAAACGATGCCAGGACAGAGACCAGAACCTCCTGCACTGCAAGACGAAAGCTCTCCTGGTAAATATAAGTGATATCCACAACATAAAAAGACAGGTAAGATACTCTTTTCCCCTCTTCCTGTCTCTTATCCTCTGAACAAAAAATAAGCAGATGGGAGCCGTCTATTTTTTCCTGCGCATACATAGGGGGCGTATCCTGTTCAATCTTCACTTTATCCGTATCAAACTCAAAGGAGGAATTATTGTGCAGTTCTTCCCCATTCTTGTAGAGCGCAGAACCCTCGGGCATGTTTTTACGGAAACAGTAGGTCATGATATGGTCATCCGTAAGATTCGCATAACCCAATTTATTTATGTCGGAAGCGATACCCGAGAGGCCTCTGGAAAAGACTTTTTCCTCCTGCTTTTTGAGCAGCTCAATTTTTTCCTGCTGGCTGGCATAAATCACATAAAATGAAAAAATCTGCGCCAACACAAACAACATGGTCGACGCAGTCAATGCAATCTTCTTAATCATATCCATTACAAAACCTCCATGCGGTAGCCAACCCTGGGAACCGTCTTAATCACATCGCCAAAATCCAGTTTCTTCCTGAGGTTGCCCACATGGACGTCCACGGTCCTGCTCTCCCCCTCAAAATCCACGCCCCAGAGGATGTTAAGCATCTGGTCCCGGGTAAGCACGCGGTTGCGGTACTTCCAAAACGTAAGCAGACAATTATATTCCATCGGCTGCAGGGAGATTTCCACGCCGTTTTTGGTAACTGTCCGGCTCTGCTCATTGATGACGACGTCGCGGATGCGTATCTCCGATTGCACATCTTTGCGAAAACGGTTTAATACCTTGTCTACCCGCACCAACAATTCCAGCATCTCAAACGGCTTGACGATATAGTCTTCCGCACCGCTCCGCAAACCCTTGACCTTGCTGGGCAAATCGCCTTTCGCTGTCAGGTAGATGACCGGAATGCCATATCTTTTGAGTTCCTCTAACAGTTCAAATCCATCCTTGCCCGGCAGCATGATGTCCAGCAGCGCTAAATCGTAATCACGATTCTCCATTAAATGGCGGCTGAACTGCTCCCCATCAAAAAAGGGTACCGGCTCATAGCCTGCAATCTCCAGATTCATGCAGATTAAGTCATTGATGGCTGCCTCATCTTCAATCACTAATATTTTTTCCATAATAGAATCCCCGCTTGCTTTCAATATCTGTAATGGTTTTATTATAAGATGCCAGGGTCGAATAAAAAGTTTTTATTTAATCCTGCCCTTAGCACCTTGA
>CAJTYM010000065.1 GCA_910583835.1 uncultured Lachnospiraceae bacterium
AAGATGTGGAAATCCCTGCTGGGGATGGTCTGATGTTTGGAACAGGCGGCGGGTGCTATCCTGCCGCCTGTTCTTCTTTTATTATGTCAAACACAATATATTTCCCGTAAATAAAATGGTGTGTATTGTCCTTGTATTCATCAATGTAAGTGTCCCCGATATTGTATTTCTTATCTGTTTTTAACTGTAAGCAACAATTAAAATCACCCTTTTTCCTGCAATCGTAAATATTCATATCTTCCTTTCTTTCTCCCGGCGCAGCCCCGCCGGGCAGGTAGCGTGGTTATTTCGATAATCTTATTTTATGTATGCTGTCTTTGTATTCAGGATAATGCTGAATGAACATTTCCTTTGCTTCTTCTTTGTTGTAGCACCTTACACATATGCTACTGAATCCCCAGTGTTCTTCGTAAATAACTTCGTATTCTTTAATCTTCATTTCCCATATCCTCCGTTCCTTTGATAAGTCTAATTTATTATTGTTTCATTTAATGATATAAGTATAATATATAGCGGACATATACTCAATGGGTAATATTGCCAAATATAGCGGACATATTTTATTGAAAATGTATATAGCGGATATATATAAGGAATGATATACTGAAATAAAGGAGGTATCGAGATGGCGTATACAGAAGCACAGAAAAAAGCAAGTATTAAATATATGTCTGAAAAGACAGACGATATACGGCTAAGAGTGCCAAAAGGATTAAAGGATAAATATAGAACCGAAGCAGAAAAAAGGGGTATTAGCATGACACAATTTATTGTGAATTGCGTGGAGAAAGAAATAAAAAACACTTGACTATATAGCGGACATATAATATAATGATATTGTCAGATGGGGCAAGTAAATCTGGTAAAGAACGGAGGAAAGGATATGGCAGAGGTTATGACGGATAAACAATTTGATAAGATTATAAAAATGATTTCGATGATTTTGGACGGCTGTAAAGATTTGGATGAAGCAAAGAAGAAAGTGGACGAACTGTCTGATACTTCCAAAAAAGAAAAAGAAGAATAAGCAAAGAGAGCGGAACTTGCCACCGCTCTCTTTTTTTTGTCTGGGATGTCCACAAAAAAAGCAGTCAGTCTTAAGAAAATACGCGCTTATAATAGTTGGCGGTTAGCAACAAATTAGCAACAGTTCCTCAAAAAGCCTGTATTTTCTAAGGTTTTTAACTAGTATGCTTAAGGACTCCTTAATATCTTTTGGGATAAAATGGGCTTACAAAACGAAAGGAGCAGAACAGAGAAATGAAAAAGACTATTTTGTCTGCAAAAGATTTATGCAAAAGTTTTGCACACAATGGCGGGCAGCTGCATGTACTGTCCCATGTGGAACTTGATTTATGTGAGGGTGATTTTACGGTGGTAATGGGCGCCAGCGGTTCCGGGAAATCTACGCTGCTGTATGCGCTGAGCGGCATGGACCGGGCAACCGCCGGCGAGGTCCTCTATGACGGCAAAGATATCGTGAAGATGAAGGAGAAAGAGTTGGCGAAGCTGCGTCATCGCGATTTCGGCTTTATTTTCCAGCAGATGCATTTGGTGAGTAACCTCACGCTCTTTGAAAATGTGGCAGTTCCGGGCTATCTTGATAAGAGACAGTCGGCTGGCGAGGTCAGAAACCGGGCGGAACAATTGCTGGAAAAAATGTCTGTCGCGCAGATTAAGACACATCTGCCGTCTCAGGTGTCGGGCGGGGAACAGCAAAGGTGCGCCGTGGCGCGGGCAGTCATCAACAAACCGAAAATGCTATTTGCGGATGAACCGACCGGGGCATTAAACCGCAAGAATACCACGGACGTCCTTGATTTGCTGACGGAACTGAACCGCGAGGGGCAGAGCGTGCTGATGGTCACCCATGACCTGCGGGCGGCGCTTCGGGGAAATCGGATTCTGTATCTGGAAGATGGGAAAATCATCGGTGAACTGACGCTTCCCGATTACATTGCAGGTGATGAGAAAGCAAGAGAAACGCAGGTAAACGCATGGCTTACCTCGTTGGAATGGTAGGTGGCGTCATGGAGATTTTAACATTATTAAAAGCAAATATCCGGCATAAGAAAGGCTCGTTTATGAGCGTAGTCTTGCTGACGCTGATTATCGCCATGTCGGTCACGACCATTTTAGGCATTAAGGAAAGTGCATTTCAGGGCGTATATGCGTCCCATGACCGAATGGCTACGCCAGATTTGTGGATAGAATATTACTCATATAAATTGACAGATGAAATGATAAATGAGGTAAAAAGCGATGCAAGGGTGGAATCTGTAAAACTAGGTGAATTCTTTTATGCGGACAAGAGCGTTATGAATGGAAATGAATATACAAACAGCGTGATGGTAATGAAAGCCGATGAAGATACAGCATTAGTGGAAGATGACCTGAGCGGGTTCAGGGACGATGTTCCCGAACTGAAAAAGGGAGAGATATACGTCCCGCAGGGGCTGCTTTCCAATGTTGAAGGAAAGGTTGGGCAAAAGGTCACGGTGGAGACGCTTGGCGGGGATTTTGCATTTACCGTAAAGGGAGTGCTTCTGGACCCTTATTTTGGCGCTTCTGTGATTGGCTGGAAGAGATATTGTATCAGTGAAGAAGATTATGATGAGATAAAGGTCAAGATTGAGCAGAAGGAAACGGAAGAAAGACACGCCATTGGGAAATACATGGAAATCAATCAAGCGGATAATTGCCAGCTTACGTTACCGCAATTCCGCAGGCAGCTTAATAAGGATACCGGAGCAGTGGATATGGGCAATGGCTCTATTACGAGAGACATGTCAATTTATTACACGACATTGTTTCCGCAGATAATATCATCGATTCTTCTGGTATTTATCATGCTGTTGCTGGCGATTGTCCTCATTGTCACGGTTCATAGCATTTCCATGGAAATTGAGAGCAATTATGTCACGTTTGGCGTACTGAAAGCGCAAGGGTTTGGCACGGGCAAGATCCGTATCTTATTTCTGGCGCAATATCTGCTGGCAGAGATGGTGGGTGCGGTTTTGGGAATTGCCGTGAGTATTCCGCTTACCGGTGCGTCTGCCAATATTTTTGCAGTGATAACTGCCGTGCCCGCCGTGCTGTCTGTACCGTTCGTGCCCATAGGGCTTTTGCTTGGCGTGCTCTTTGCCTTGTCGGCAGCGGCGATATTGTTTGTCACGGTTAAGATTAATCGGATTTCTCCTGTGCGCGCGATTTCGGGTGCGAGGAAAGAAATCTATTTTGACAGCAGGCTCAATGTTCCCATCAGCAGGAAGCTGCTCTCAGGAAGCCTGGCATTCCGGCAGTTTACCTCAGCTAAACGCAGGTATTTGGGTATCTTTGCCATCGTTGGCATCCTGGTGTTTTTTATGATGACAATCAATGTGCTTTCCCATACGGTCAGTTCCAAATCGGCAAGCGAGTCAATGGGCATGGTGGTGACGGAGATTGATGTCTTGCCCAAGAAGCAGCTTACGGAGGAAGATTTTGCAGAGATTGAAAAGGAGATAGGGCGGAATGCTAAGATAGAAAAAAAATATTACTATACAGTAAATTATTTTTCTTTTGAGGGAGAGCAGATTATGTGCCAGCCGTATAAAGACCCCAGCGTGCTCCCGCCGCTGAAAGGGCGCGCCCCCATCTACGACAATGAGATTGCGGTATCCCCAATCCTGCTGGACGAATTTGGACTTGAAATAGGAGACGAAGTTACAGTCGGCTGGGAGGAGGAGAAAGAGCAATATCTGATTTCAGGCACGTATCAGATTATGAATGACGTGGGACGCTGTTTTGTGATGTCTCAGAAAGCGGCAGAGAGGATAGGCTATGACCGCTGGCTGTGGGGCTGCTATTCTTTAGAGGACGATAAGGAGGCGAAGAAAATTTCTGATTCGCTCAATGAGAAATTCGGAGATATCGTGGAAGCGAGGACCAATCAGGGGATGATGGATGAGACTTACCAGACGGTGATTCTTTTCATGCAGATAATCATTTATGTATTCTCGCTGTTATTTTCGCTGATTGTAGTGCATATGGTCTGTGCAAAATCATTTGTCCAGGAGCGCACAGACATCGGCATATATAAGGCAATCGGGTTTTCAGCAGCCAAACTGCGGCTTCAGTTTGCCATAAGATTCCTGACAGCGGCCCTGGTGGGCTCCTGCCTGGGTGCGGTTCTCAGTTATGCCTTTTCCGGCAGGATATTGGAAGTGCTTCTTTATGGAATCGGCATCACAAACTTTAAGACGCATTTTGGCATACTGACGTTTGTTCTGCCGATTACCGTAATTTGTACAGGTTTTTTCGTTTTCGCATTCCTGTCATCCAGGAAGGTGAAAAAGGTGGAGATTCGGGAGCTTGTGCAATATTAATTCCCGAACAAATCCGCCCTCACCAGCTGTCTGCGAATCTGCGGACCAGCAATCATGGCAAGCAGCATTTTCCCGAGGTCGCCGGGGATAAAGGGGATTACGCCCGCCATCAGCGCAGCTTTCCAGTCCATGCCCGCCTGGTAGGCAAGCCAGATGGTGCCGAAGGCGTAGGCGACGATTGTACCGGCAACCATCCCCAACAGGCAGATAACCCGCCTGGAAATAAATTTGTCGATAAGCAGGCCGGCAATCACTGCCATCGGGAGGAATCCGATTAAATAACCGCCGGTGGGCCCTAAGAGTTTGCCGGGCCCACTGGTGAAACCGGAGAATACCGGGACGCCGATAAAGCCAATCAGCAGGTAAACCAGGTAAGACACGCAGCCGAATTTTGTGCCAAGTACATATAAAGAGAAATAGATGGCAAGGTTCGTCAGCGAGATAGGCACCGGTCCAATCGGCAGGGAAAACGGCGCCAGAATGCAGGTAACGGCAGTCATCACGCCGATGACGGCAAGCTGGCGGGTGGAAAATTTTGGTCTGATGGGGGTATTGTTTGTAGGTGCAGAAGCATTTGGCATCATAAATATTCCTTTCTTGTAGTGTGATAGAGTTCCTGTTTTAGGCGTTGGGGGCAACGTCATACCCGAGTTCTGTAAACATCTGCATATCTTCCCGGATGTTATTGCCGACGGTTGTCAGCATGTCTCCGGTGATGGTTGCATTTGCGCCGGAGGTAAAGAGGCGTCTGCCGCCATCTTTGAAATAAGCCCTGCCGGCTGCCATGCGGATATAAGCGGTGGGGTTGAGATAGCGGAACATGGCGACAGTGCGCACAATTTCATCCTCTGTCAGCGGCGGCAGTTCTCCCATGGGTGTGCCAGGGATGGGGCGCAGCGCATTGATAGGAATGGAAAAGATTTCCAGCTCGGAGAGCGAAACGGCCATGTCGATACGGTCTTCCCATGTTTCGCCCATGCCGATAATTCCGCCGGAACAGACCTTAAGCCCGGCTTTTTTGGCAAGGCGTATTTTTTCCATTTTATCCTCATATGTGTGGGTGGTACAGATGTTGGGGAAATTCCGTCTGGAAGTCTCAATGTTCTCATGGTAAGTCTCTACCCCGGCAGCTTTCAGGCGCACAAAAGCCTCGTAGCTCAAGAGGCCGTTGGAGGAACAGAGGCGGACATCACATTCTCTGTGCAGCCGTTCAAATATTTTTACCAGCTTGTCCAAGTCTTTGCCGGCAACGGTACGGCCGGCAGTGACGATGGAGTAGGAATGTATTCCGGCAGCTTCCTTTTCCTTGCAGTCCCTTAAGATGGTTTCTTCATCCAGCATATCGTAGGTCTCGCAGCCTGTCTGGCTGGACGCGGACTGTGCGCAGAATTTGCAGTCTTCGCCGCATTTCCCGGAACGTCCGTTGATGATGGTGCACAGATGCACACGGTTTTGGCAGAACGATTTGCGTATCATGTCTGCCCCCTCGGCAAGTTCATGAAGGTCTGCATGTTCAAATATGGACAGGTCGTCAGAACGTGTCAGACGGCGTCCGTCAATGATATCTTTGGCAAGTTTTTTCATAACGGCTCCTTTATGTATGAAAATTTTAATCTGAGTGGTATTATAATCGAACATCCTTTAAATGTCAACTAAAAAAAGAAATAAGTTAACAATAAACGCCTACATTAAAAATTGCTTTATGCAATTCGTAAATGTAGGCATTTATGAGTGTAATATTTGAGATTTTCTATTTAATTGCCGATACAGGTATCAGGGCTCCACACTTATGGCTGCTATTCCTTTATTTTGTCGATATCTGTCAGGTTGACGCCTGCTACTGTAAGTATGGCTTTTAAAGAAAGATATTTCGTCTTTAATTCGGCATATGTTTCGGTAGCATTTTCTTTTCGTGCCAGTAACATATATTTCTGAATATCTTCAAAATCATCAATTGCTGCTTTGGTAATTTCAAGTCCGTTTGGCATATATCCACCTACTTTCTTTTGGCTGTATTATCGTATGAAGCCCCTGTTCCATTTATATCATAACATAGCTGGAAGGAAGCCACAATAATAAACAGAGGGAAAGTCTGTATGATAGTCATATAAGAGTTATTTAAATAATTATCTTTAAACACAAAAAATAATCGAAAATGCACATTTTTTGCTCGGAAATGGATTTGTTTTGCGTTGGCAAAGATATTATAATAAAGAGCATAGGTTATATTTTTGAAAACGGCAGTCAAATATTCGCGCATACCCACAGGGCACTGGCGCGGCTGCTTGGCGAATTGTTCGCGGGAATAAAAGCAGCCCATGCATATTGCTTATCCAGCTGGGCTGAGATGCTATCGGAAACTGTATAAAGAAGGAGAGGAAAGAGGAATTATGACAGGAACGAAAAGACAGAGGAACAAACGGAAATGTTCTGCGCTGCTGTCGCTCTTGCTGGCAGTGGCGCTGCTGTTGGGAAGTCTGCCCTTGTCGGGATTGCATGTGCAGGCGGCAGGAGAAGAGACAGAAAGCGGGGCGGCAAAAGAGCAGGGTGTGGAAGCTGCATCGGAGACTGGCACGGCAAAGGCGCAGGATACCACATCAGCGGACAGCCGTTTTAAACACCCGGGGCTGCTCTATACCCAGGAAGGGTTTGACAAGATGTGGGACAATGTGCAGAATGAGGTGTCTCCCAACAAAGAGACCTGGGATGCCTTGTGGTGGGATACATTTTCCAATCCTGGCTGGTGGCCGCGTCCCTTAGAGGGCGTTACGAGAGGCGGTAAGGATAATATCAACCAGCTGCGCATTGACATCAAACGTGCTCACCAGAATGCATTAATCTGGAAAATCAGCGGCGATGAGGCGCATGGGGAGGCAGCCTGCCGGATTATCAATGCCTGGTCCTCAACCATGAAATGGCTGGGCGGAAATGCGGACCGTTTTCTGGCAGCCGGGCTTCAGGGATATGAACTTGCCAACATCGGGGAGATGATGCGCGACCATCCTGATTTTGACACGGAAGGGCTGCAGAATCTTCTGTTAAATGTATTTTATCCGATGAATGATGATTTCATGATTCGTCACAATGACGCTTATATCGGCAATTATTGGGCGAACTGGGAACTTGCGAACCTTGCTTCCATGATTTCTATCGGCGTATACTGTGACCGGGAAGATATCTATGAGCGCGCGCTGAATTATTTTAAGACCGGCAAAGGCAACGGTTCTTTCTACCATACGATGCCCTATGTCTTTGAGCAGGATGGACTCGTGCAGTGGCAGGAGTCTGTGCGTGACCAGGGTCATACGAATCTGGGGATTGTGCTTGCCGGGGTCATTATGGAGACCGCGTGGAATCAGGGCGATAACCTGTACGATATGTCGGATAACCGCTTTATGAAAGCAGTGGAATATACGATACAGTACAATAACCTGGGGCAGGATGTCCCTTCTACAGGTTATGAATACCGAAAAGGCAAAAATGGGCAGAGCGAATGGCTCGCGGGCGTGAACCCTTACCAGCGTGGAAACTGGCGTCCGATTTATTATCAGATGTACAACCATTATGTGAACCGTAAAGGGCTTACTATGCCTAATATGGACCAGATGATTGAAAATACACAGGGAACTTACATAGAAGGCGCGCCGGGCAACAGCCTGGATGAGTTAGGCTGGTACAGCCTGACGTATGCTAATCTGGACACGCGCATAGAAGATGAGCCTGTGGAGGGCGAATTGACGGACGGAGTTTACCGTATCCTGTCTGCCGCTACGTCTTCCGGCAGCGAGAAATCATTGGTTGTGGACGATGAGGGAAATCTTACCATAGCTGCCAAAGGCACGAGAAACGATGAATGGTGGCTGGTTAAAAATAAAGGCGACGGCGAATATACGCTGACGAATCTGATGACTGGCAAGCGCATGCAGCTTAACAGCAATGGCAATGCAGAGAAGCACAATGGGTATTATGATTATGGGACGCAGATTGGCACAGGCGATGTGGTTGATTCGCTGACGCAGAGTTTTGCCTTTCTGGCGGAGAGTGATGGTTCGTTCCGCATTGTGCCGTCTTTGAATTACCTGGTATTGGTATTGGAAGGGAACAGCACGGCAGATAACACCCGCATTGTGCAGTGGCGCAACGATGCATGGGGTTCTTATTGGAATTCCAACAACCCGGCACAGCGCTGGACGGTGGAGAAAGCTACGGAGAAAGCCGCGGAATTTACGTTTGACGATGAGGAGAGCGGTTTTCAGACAGATTATGCAACGCTGGAAGGAGAATACGTGTTGTGCAGCCATGGGGCAGGGAGCGCTTTATCCCTTGACGGTGAAAATGGATTCCAGACAGTCGTGACGGCTACCGGCAAAAGCGTTCTGGCAGGTGAGTCGGCATTTACGGTGTCCTTTGACATGCGCCCCAGGACAGGGAAAGAAAACTGGGCGTTCTATGCTGCGCCGGACAGTAAGAACCAGGTGCAGGCACAGGCGAATTATATCGGCGTAAAGGAACTTAATGGAACCGTTACGGCAGAAGTATGCAAAAATGGCAGCATTTCAGCAGCCGCTGCCTCTGTCAGCGAAGAGGTAGGGGCAAACAGCTGGTATAAAGTGGCGGTGGTATTCACGAAGACGGAGACCATCCTTTATATCAATGGAAAGGAAATGGCAAGAGCGGACAGGACATATGCTGTCTCTGATATTCTGGGTGAGGACGGCATAATGCAGATTGGCAAGGCTAATCTTGTGGACGGCAAGGTTTTCCATGGCGCAATCGATAACTTTAAGGTTAGCGGCCATGCCATGTCAGGGGATGAGGCGTTGGCGGAAGCTGCGGAGTATGCGGAGGGAAGTTTGCCGGAGGTTCTGGCTGATTTTACGTTCGATGATGAGGAGCATGGATTTGCAGGAGGAGCGGCAGTTGCCACAGGCGCGTACAGCCTTAGGGACCATGGGGAAGGCAAAGCGGTCTACTTAAATGGCTGGAGGGATTTCCTGAAGGTGACGAAAGCGGACGGCAGTTCTCTTGTTTCCGGCGGTCTGCTCAAAGAAATGACCCTTTCCCTGCAGGTAAAGAAGGAGGGCGGTACTGGCTGGGTGCTTTATGCAGCGCCGGACGGTAAGAGCCCGACCGTAGGCTGGGAACAATATGTCGGTATTTTGGATAATAATGGGACTATCACGGCACAGCGTTTCAAGAATCAGGGCGTACGTGCAGAGTATGCCGAGTCTGAGGGGCGCGCTGACATCTGGCATCATATTGCCGTTGTGTTTACGGAAGATGATATTACTATCTATGACAATGGTGAGAAGAAGCAGACATTGGCAAGCAATGTTCCCCTGTACGAGATTCTCGGCGGCAGCAGTATCTGGCAGATAGGCAAGGCAAATTGGGGCATGGGTGAATTTTTCCAGGGGCTTATTGATAATTTTAAAATAGTTTCCAGGGCATGGAGCGAGGATGAGGTGCGGGAAGAAGCGCTGAAATATGTAGATAAAGGGCAGCTGCAGTCTGCGGTGGATAAACAGTATGCCGAGGAAGAGGAGAAGTACAACCAGGAGCGCGGACGCTGGCAAACTTACCAGACAGCGCTGCAGACGGCGCAGGATGTATTGGCAGATGAAGAGGCAAAGCAGTCTGCAGTGGATTCGGCAGCTGAGGCTTTGATTAAGGTGCAGGCATGGATGCGCATGGATGAGGTATTGCATGATGCCATAGAGGAAACGCAGGAAGCACAATATACGGCAAAGAGCTGGGCGCCTTACCGGGAAGCTTTGGCAAATGCCAGGGAAACGTACGCGAAAGAGACCACGGATAGCGGACTTGCGGATGAGGCGGTGGAAGCAACGGCAAAAGCGCTGCGTGACGCCCAAGCTGCCTTGGTGAATAAATCGGAGACGATTGACGAGGCAAAGGCAAAGATAACCGCTATCGGCGAGGTGGTCCTGACGCCGGAGTGCAGCCGCAAGGTAATATTGGCAAGGCAGACCTGCAATCTCCTTTCAGAAGAGGAATTGGCACAGGTTGCCAATCTGCCGCAGTTGGAGATTGCGGAAGCGGCAATGACGGATTATCTGGCAGAATTTACATTTGATGACGAAGAGAGTGGGTTTATCGGCGGCCAGGCAGTGGCAGACGGCGAATACGAGATTAAGAATGGCGCATTGTATCTGGACGGAAACGGTAAGTTCCTGAATGTTGCCAAAGGAGACGGAAGCAGCTTGTTAAACGGAAGGGATGAACTGACTATTTCCTTTGCGGCAAGCCCGGAAAACGGAAACAGCAACTGGATATTCTTTGCCGCGCCCGATGCCAACGCACAGGAACTGAACCAGGAGACTTATCTAGGCATCATGGAATTTGAGCAGACATTTACATCGGAACGTTATAAAAACAGCGGCACAAGGCCGGATGCGGCGAGCGTGGCAGATGTCGACACTATCGGTTGGGTATATGTGACGCTTGTATGTACGGCGGATAAGAGTACGCTTTACATCAATGGAGAGGAAAAAGCAAGTGCAGAGAGCAGCATAGCGCTGTCTGAGATTTTTGGTGAGAACGGTGTTCTGCAGCTCGGCAAAGGAAACTGGGGAAATGGCGAATACTACCAAGGCTATCTGGACAATTTCAAGATTCTGGGAACAGCGATGGCGGCAGCAGATATTAAGGCGGAAGCGCAGGCATTCCTGGGGACAGCTTTAAATGTCAGGAAGGTAGAGCAGACCATCCAGCAGATTAACCTGATTGGGCTTGTGGAGGTCAATATCGATGTGCGCACGAAGATTTTACAGGCACGTGAGCTTTATGAGAGCTTGACGGAAGAGGAGAAGCAGCTTGTCACCAATCTTGAAACGCTGGTGGCTGCAGAAGAGGTCTACCATGAACTGGCAATGGATGCAGAGGCTGTGCTGGCAGATATTTCTTTTGATGGCGAGGGAGGCATCCAAAGCCCTGGCATAAAAGTTGAGGCGAACGGTACGCCGGTGTTTGTAGATGACCCGGAGAGAGGGAAAGTCCTGTCTTTAGACGGAACGGGCAGTGTTTGGCTGAACGTGACGAAAGAAGACGGCTCTTCCTTGCTGACTGGGGCGGAGGAGATTACCGTGTCTTATTACAGCAAAGCCGGAAGAACGGAAACAAACTGGGCATTTTTTGCCGCGCTCAACGGAGAACCCCAGGCATTTAACAATGAATACTATCTGGGCATTTTGGAAAATGGAAACAAGGTTACGGCGGAACGTTATCTGCATGGACGTCAGGAAGTGCCGAAAGCGGACTGCGGGACAGGGTGGAATCATATTGTAGTCGTGTATGGTTCTGATTATACGAAGATTTATGTCAATGGAACGCTTGCCCAGGAGAAAGCTGCCAGCGGCAATCTCAAAGAAATCCTCGGTGAGGAAAGTATCTTACAGATTGGTAAGGCGAACTGGGGCGCTGGCGAATATTACAAGGGGCTGCTGGATGATTTCTCCATTTACAATTATGCCTTTTCAGAGCGCGACATTGGTATTCTGGAGGGTAAGATTGTCAATCCAAGGCCGTTGAAAGAGAAAATCCTGGAGACAAAAGTTATCAATAAGGATTATTATACGGACGAAAGCTATGCAAATCTGCAGGCAGCAGTGAAAACGGCACGTAAAGCCGTGGATACGGTGGTTACGCAGGATGAATTGACAGCTGCGCTGGTGGCGCTGCAGGAGGCTGTAGATGCCCTGGAAAGGCTGCCGCTGAACCATCAGGCATTGTCGGAGAAGATTGCTGAGGCGAAAGCCATTGAGAAAGGCAGTTATACGAATAGCAGCTATGCGGCTTTACAGACAGCTATCGAAGATGCAGAGGAAGCTATAGAAACAGCATTGCTGCAGGAAGAAATAGATGCGGCATTGCAGACTCTGCAAGAGGCAATGGATAGTCTGGTATCATTTGACAAAACGCCGTTATCAGATAAAATTGCCGAAGCAAAAGCGATACAGCAAGGCAATTATACAGAGGAAAGCTATAGCGCATTGCAGACTGCCATACAGGCGGCAGAACAAGCTGCGGAGGCAGTAGAGACAGAGGAAGCGTTACAGGCAGTCATAGAAGCGCTGCAAGGAGCAATCAATGGGCTGGTGGAAAAAGATTCTGGAAATCAGGGCGGAACAAAGCCAGGAGGACCTGGAGATTCCGGGAACACAGGAGATTCTGAGAATTCAGGAAATCAGCAAAAGCCACAGCCGCTGAAAGCAGTAAGTTCTGTCAAAGCTGTACAGCAGGCGACTGGCAAGGCTGTCAAAGTAAGTTTTGAAAAAGTCAGCGGTGCGGTAAGTTATGATATTTACCGTTCTGCCAAACCGGACAGTGGTTATGCGAAAATTGGCAGCGCCACGAGCAACAGCTATGTGGACAAAAAGGTAACGGCAGCCAAGACTTATTATTATAAAGTGCTTGCAAAAGCCAAGACAGCCGAATGCGACAGCGCTTTGAGCGCGAAATATGCGAAGGTGAAAGTCCTGGCAAGCCCGAAAGCCAAAGTGAAATCTTACAAGGGCAGGAAAATCACTGTTTCCTGGAAGAAGGTTAAGGGTGCGAAAGGCTACATCGTATATACATCTACGAAGAAGAACAAAGGCTTTAAAGCGGAAAAGACCTTGAAAAAAGCGTCTGCAAAGAAAACCGTTATCAAAGCAAAGAAGAATGTGAAGACATTGTATGTGAGGGTACGTTCTTACTATACGGAAAATGGCAAGAAAGTCATTGGCTCATATTCTAAGACAATACGAGTTAAAGTTAAAAAATAAAATATAGGCTTAAGATTATGGGAAGGGAAGCCGGATCTGGTAAAAAGGGTTCGGCTTTTTTCTATCTTATAGGAAAGACCTTATCACGCTAAAGCGTGAAAGCGTCTTCCTATAAGATAAAAAATAATATGCGCACTCGCACAAGAGGAGGATGGGCATTTCCAGCCCATTGATTATATCAAACAAGTAAAAAATCTGTTGTCGGTATCTATGGAATGAATTATAATAGAGGAAAGAATTTCTCAAATTATGAAAAGAAGAAAGGAAGTGCGGAACATGTACCGATTTACAGAGGATTGCCTGACAGGAATCCAGCAGGTTGATGATGAGCATGAAAAATTATTCAGCTTGCTCAATGAGACGTTGGACTTACTGCATAACGATATTTTACAGGATAAGTATCATCAGGTGCAGGCGATTTTAGAGGAACTGAAGAGATATGCGGACGTTCATTTTGCCAATGAGGAAGCGCATATGGCGGCAATCAATGACCCGGAACTGGAGCAGCAGAAGCGGCAGCATATGGAATTTCGGGAGAGAATAGATGTTTTGGATTTATCTAATATTGATGCCTTAGAGGGGCAGCATGAGACATTGGAGGAACTGATGCGCTATCTGACTCGCTGGCTGTACCGACACATCTTGAGCAGCGATATCCTGATTGGCAAAATGCCTTCTAAGGAAGCGTGGAGGGAACAGGAGAATCCTTGTGAGTTTACTGAGCAGTATCTGACAGGAATTCCTTTAATCGATGGGGAGCATGAGACTTTGTTTGAGATTATCGGCAGGGCAAATCAACTGGTGAAAGCGGAGCTCCTTCATGATAAATATGATGAGATTGTGGGAATCCTTGGAGAACTCAGGGACTACACCAAAGAACACTTCCGCGATGAGGAAGAATATATGGAGGGCATTCAGTATCCGGGGCTGGGGGCGCAGAAATTGGCGCATCAGGCATTTGTCTCTAAATTGGAAGACATAGACTTGGACCAGGTAGACCAGAATCAGCAGGAATATCTGGAGGAATTGATGGAATTTCTGTTTGGCTGGCTGTCCAACCATATTTTGAAGTCCGACAAATTGATTGGGGCTTAGAAAAGGGTATATTTCAAGGCTGGACTGTTACAAGGAGCGTAACTGTTCAGCCTTCAAATATTTTTCCCAGTTTTCACAGTAGTTCTATTCGATTATTATTAATGAAAATATTTATGGGATATTTTCGCAGTTCAACGGATTTTCCTTCCTCTGCCAACGGCAGACTAAACCGGGATTTCTAGTATCCCTAGTTCCAGGAAGGGGCTGATGATATTAATTTCCCCAATTCAAAACTCGCGTTTTCCCACTGTCTT
>CAJTYM010000066.1 GCA_910583835.1 uncultured Lachnospiraceae bacterium
AAGGCAACGGACTCTGACTCCGTCATTTCAAGGTTCGAATCCTTGTGGGCCAGCTGGATACCTGTCACTTACAGTGATGGGTATTTTTCATCTTATAGGAAAGACCGTGTTGCATTAATGCGTGAAAGTACAGACTTTCCTATAAGATAAAAGCCCTCCGGGCAGGATGCGCACTCGCACAAGAGGAAAAAATTGCTTCGCAATTGTGCTCGGCGCGTCAAAGTGTCCAAGTCCCTCATGAATGAGGGATTTAGGGAGTTGATGCGGACTTGTCCGCTTTGTTCGATCATAGGAAAGCACAAAAGGGAGGAAGCAATGTATAGTTTTGACAGCAGGATTCGTTACAGCGAGGTGGATAGCCAGAGACATGTTACTTTGCCCTCCATCATAGATTATTTTCAGGATTGCAGCAATTTCCAGTCGGAAGAGCTGGGAGTAGGCATAGATTACCTCATGGGGCAGGGGTTGGCGTGGGTGCTGTCCTACTGGCAGATTGAGGTCAACCGCTATCCGCAGATGGGGGAACATGTGAAGGTCAGCACCTGGCCCTATGGGTTTCAAGGGTTTTTCGGATACCGTAATTTCACGATGGAAGATGATGCGGGAGAACTTCTGGCATATGCCAATTCTGTATGGACGCTGCTGGACGTAAAGAAGGGGCGGCCGGCAAGGCTTACGCCTGAAATGCAGCAGGCATACCAGCTGTCTGCACAGCTGGCGATGGAATGTGAATCCAGGAAGGTTGCGTTCCCGGAGGAGATGGAAGCCCGGGAACCGTTTCCGGTGCATAAGTACCATATTGACACAAACAACCACGTGAACAATGGAAAATATGTGAGTATGGCGCAGGAGTATCTGCCTGCGGGCTTTTGCACTGGTAAGCTGCGTGTGGAATACCGCAGGGCGGCAGTGTACAGAGACATGATTTTTCCCTTTGTTGCAGAGGAACAGGGAAAAATCACGGTAAAGCTTGCAGATGAAGAGGGAAAACCTTATGCGATTGTGGAGTTGGAGGAGAAGAAATGTTTCGATTAGGAGAAAATCAGACACTTGTTGTCGTAAAAGAAGTAGAATTTGGCATTTATCTGGCGGAGGACAGCCGGTCTGAAACGAGGGTGCTGCTCCCGGCAAAGCAGGTTCCCGAGGGCACGGAAATCGGTGATGAGATAGAGGTCTTCCTGTATAAGGATTCCCAGGACCGCGTCATTTCCACGACGAAGGAGCCCAAGCTGAAAATGGGGGAGGTTGCCGCGCTTACCGTAGAGTCGGTGCAGCAGATTGGCGCCTTTTTAGATTGGGGATTGGAGAAAGACCTCTTCCTTCCATATAAAGAACAGGTCGGCAAAGTGCAGGCGGGAGACTGCATTCTGGTAAGGCTGTATATTGATAAGAGCCACCGCCTCTGTGCCAGCATGAGAGAGATTTATGACATGCTTGATACGGATTCACCCTATCAGAGGGGAGATATGGTTCATGGGCGTGTCTATGAATTTGGCAATGATTTTGGCACGTTCATAGCGGTGGATGATAAATATTCGGCGATGATTCCCAGACATGAGGACTGCAGCTTTCTGCGGATAGGTGACAGCGTTGAGGCGCGTGTATCGGGCGTGAAGCCTGACGGCAAACTGGACCTGACCTTGCGGGAGAAAGCTTATATGCAGATGGATAAGGATGCAGAGCGGGTGCTGGAAGTGCTGGAGGAGTACGCCGGTGTTCTTCCCTTTAATGATAAGGCCTCTCCGGAAGTGATTATGCGGGAAATGAAAATGAGCAAAAATGCTTTTAAACGTGCAGTCGGACGTCTGTATAAGGAGCGCAAGGTAGAAATCACAGATAAAAATATCCGCAGGATATAGGAGGGTGGCATGTCTCAGAACAAAAGCGTAAACCGTTTGTTTCTTATTGTAGTAGTTGTGTATATCGGGGTGAGCCTTGGATTTGGCGCTCTGACGTCGCTGATACCGGCACTGGCGAAATTGCCGATTTATGTTTCGCTGCTGCTGTCCCAGGCATTGATTTTTGTGCCCTGTTTTGTTTACTGTAAATGGAAGGGGCTGAAAATACGAGAATTCATTCCTTATCGGAAAATCAATTTCGTGACCATTATACTGGTAGTTATCTGCACGTATCTGATGTATCCGTTGATTATCGTATTGAATGCAATTTCTATGCTGTTTTCCACTTCAGGAACAGCCAGTATGATGGAATTGATGCAAGGGCAGAATTTTATTTTGAGTACCTTATTCATGGCATTGATGCCGGCATGTGTGGAGGAATTCATGTTCCGCGGCGTGCTGTTCCAGACTTACCGTAAGAGCAAGATGCTCCCGGCAATTTTCCTGAGTGCATTTATGTTTGGCTGTATGCATATGAATCTGAATCAGTTTATGTATGCCTTTGCGCTTGGTGTGTACCTGGCATTTTTGGTGGAAGCCACCGGAAGCATTTTCAGTTCCATGATAGCGCATTTTACCTTGAATTTTACCAGTGTCGTCCTCAGTTTTCTGCTGCCTTATCTCTATGAGGCGTTGGGAATGCCCATGGAAGATGCGAGCCCGCAGGTGGGGATGGGTGGCCTGGCCTCCAACATGGGAGGCAGTGAATTGTTGACATTTTTGATGGGGATTATGATTTGGCTGATGGTGGCAGTTGGCACAACGGCTGCTGCTTATGGGATTTATGTGGCAATCTGCAAAATAAACGGACGGTGGCAATATGTAAAAGGGATGTTCGGGACAGGGACGAGAGAGCGGTTGTTTTCGGTGCCGCTGGTATTAGGTCTTCTTATTGCATTTGCATTTATGGGTCTTTCCATTTTCCTTGAACATTTGTAAAATACAAAGAGCAGATTACCGCTGGTAATCTGCTCTTGCCTGTGAGATACGTTTAGACGGAAATATCAATATTTCCCCCCAGGTGAGGGGTCACGGACTGCTCCATAATCTTAATCATGGAGTCTCCCATAGTCTCGACCGCATCCAACTGTTTGCTCAGCATGAGAACGCCGATGTCGCCGTTGAGTTTCGTCATGCTTAAAGCAGTCGATAAAGAAGCAATATCCATTGCACATTCCCCCTTTCCTGTTTTATTATGGCATGAAAAAGGGAAAAATGCAAACTGGAATATATAAAAACAGGAGGTCATTTATGTTGTATGATGTGATTATTTTGGGCAGTGGGCCGGCGGGCCTGAGCGCTGCTGTCTATGCACAGCGCGCCCGCTTCCAAACGCTTGTGATAGAGGAGAAACCGATGAGCGGCGGACAGATTCTGGATACTTATGAAGTGGACAATTATCCGGGCCTGCCGGGAATTACCGGATTTGAGCTGGGGCAGAAGTTCCGTGAACATGCAGACCAGACCGGGGCGGAGTTTGTCAATGAACAGGTGAAAGAGATTCAGATAAGTGATGACAGGAAACTGGTGATTACCAATAAAGCAACTTATGAAACCAGGGCATTGATTCTTGCTACCGGAGCCAGGCACCGGAAATTAATGGTTCCGGGGGAGGAGAAATTTACCGGAATGGGCGTTTCCTATTGTGCGACCTGCGATGGGGCATTTTTCCGCGGCAAATGCGTGGCGGTAGTCGGCGGCGGGGATGTTGCGCTGGAGGATGCGCTGTTTCTGGCAAGAGGCTGTGAGAAAGTTTACCTTATTCACCGGCGGGGTGAATTCCGGGGAGCGAAAATTCTGCAGGAGCGCGTGAAAGAATCGGAGAACATTGAACTTGTGCTGAATAGTACGGTGGTGGAGATTTGCGGAGAGGAACAGGTATCATCCGTGCTTGTGCATAACCATAAAGAGGAAACGGAACAGGAACTTCAGGTACAGGGCGTATTCATTGCGGTAGGGATTCAGCCCAATACGACGGCGGCGGAAGCTATTGTGGAGCAGGATGAACAGGGATATATCATCGCCGGTGAAGACACGAAAACCAGCGTTCCCGGCATTTTTGCAGCAGGGGATGTGCGCACGAAGCAGCTCCGGCAGGTGATTACAGCGGCAGCGGACGGAGCCAACGCCATTACCTCCGTGGAACGTTACCTTAGCGGCCAATAACGGACTTGTCACTATTTACATTCTGGGTGTAAATAGTGACATAATTTTGTAAAATATTATGGTTGACATAGTGTATGCCCTTTGCTATAATAAGTCCTGTAATAAAATTGTAACAAATGAGGAATTCCGAGAGGAATTTGTAACAATAAAAAAGATAAGATGACTAAGATGGAGGGTAAGATGAACAGGAATTCAATTCGAAGAGCGACTACATGTTGTCTGACCGCGGCAGTGGTATTATCCGGAAGTTCTTTTGTAACACATGCAGCAGTTAATGCAGGTGCAGGAAGCTTAATCTCAGCAGCTCAGAATGAAGTGCAGGTTGAAAGTGGGACGGGCTCTACGGCAGGCGTCTCAGGAATGATTGCGAAGTCTTTGGGGGAAGGTTCAGACAGTTCTGCACAGGTAGCTCAGAATAAGAAAGCTGTTGTGAAGTCTGAATATGACGATATAGCAATCGCTCAGGTTGATAATTATGTGAATGTCCGTTCCACCGCTGGTGAGGATGGAGAAGTTCTTGGTAAATTATATAATGATTCTGCTTGTACCGTTCTTGGAACAGAGGGCGATTGGTACAAGATTCACTCCGGTGATGTGGAGGGCTACATAAAGGCAGAGTTCCTGGTATTGGGAGATGCAGAACTTGCCAAGTCCGTAGGACGCCGTGTGGCAGACGTTAAGACAGAATCTTTGAATGTGCGTTCCGATGCATCTACGGACGCAGAACTTTTGGGACAAGTACCGGAAGGTGAAGAACTTACCGTAGTGGAAGAGAAGGACGGTTGGGTGAAGGTTTCTATCGAGGAAGGCGAAGGCTGGGTTTCCAGTGATTTCGTTGACTGCAGTACCCACTATATCGTAGCTGAGTCCAAAGAGGCAGAGGAAGCACGTCTTAAGAAAGAAGAAGAAGAGAGGTTGGCGGCAGAGGAAGCAGCAAGAAGAGCATCCGCTTCCAGAAGTTCTTCCGGTTCTTCCAGCTCTTCCAGTTCCTCCGGCAGTGCGGCATCTAATAGAAGCTATGCTCCGCCAAGTGGTGGAAATGGACAGGCAGTTGCCAATTATGCTTGCCAGTTTGTCGGCAATCCGTATGTATACGGTGGGACGAGCCTGACAAACGGAGCAGACTGTTCTGGATTTGTTATGAGTGTATATGCAGCGTTTGGTGTAGGATTGCCACATTCCTCCAGTGCATTGGCAGGTGTTGGTTATGGTGTTGATCCGGGAGCTATGCAGCCTGGCGATATTGTTTGCTACAGCGGACACGTTGGAATCTATGTAGGCAACAATACCATCGTACATGCAAGTACGGAAGCAACGGGAATTAAATATACTTCTCCTGCAAATTATCGTGCAATCGTAGCAGTCAGAAGAATTTTCTAAGAACAATCAGAGCAAGGGTACCGGATTACAGTTTACTGTAATCCGGTTTTTTCTCTTATAGGAAAGACTGTGTCGCATTAACGTGTAAAAGCACAGACTTTCCTATAAGAGAAAAGCCCTCCGGGCAGGATGCGCACTCGCACAAGAGGTAAATATTGCTTCGCAATTGTGCTCGGCGCGTCAAAGTATGCAATCCCCTCAAGATTGAGGGGGAGGGGAGTTGAAGTGGGCTTGCCCACTTTGTTCTCTTATAGGAAAGGAACAGCAATGGCACAGAGCACATTTGAAAAAATATATGAAGTAGTAAAACAGATTCCCTATGGACAGGTGGCAACTTATGGACAAGTGGCAGCAATTGCCGGCAATAAGCGGTGGGCGAGGGTGGTGGGATATGCGCTGCACGCGAACCCTGACCCGGAACACATTCCCTGCCACCGTGTGGTGAATAAGGAGGGCAAAGTTTGTGAGGGATTTGCTTTTGGCGGCGGCAGCCGCCAGGCGGAACTGTTGAAAGCGGAGGGGGTAGGGTTTGTGGATGGCAATGTGGATTTGGCGCGCTATCAATGGGAACGGCCGTTATATTGAATAATTATAGTAAACGCATTAAATGAATGCGTTTACTATAACCGCATAAATAGTTGCACAATTCATAATTTTGTAATAAATTTTCTTTGCGCCAAAAGAAAGAAAAGTTTTGACAAATTTCGACATTAACAATCTGCACAAAAAATTAAAATTTGTATAGAGATATTGAAAGTTATAAAAGAGTTATCCACAATAAATTGGGCAGAAAAATTCAAGATTTTGAGTTATACACGGAGTTATCCACGTTATCCACAAAAAACGATAAAAATAGCAGGTTTACATAGTGATATAATAGGAACATAAGTTTTGTGAAGTTGTAATAAATTTGTTATTTTTCTGGAAAAAATGCCAAAAATATTGACAACTAAATAAACAAAAAATACAAGCATTGGACTGAAAATGTCAGATAATTTATGGCGCAAAGGAAGATAGAATCTTCCATATTAACAGTTCCCTGAAAAACGGTAGTTGAAAAACTTTTCTGCATTTGGTATACTTCTAAGATGGTTTAAGATTAGCAAAAAATAACATGGAAAAATGTTGATGCTTGCAATATTTATCAGTAAACGGAAGAATATAGGTGTTATATGGTAAAGAAACTGGATATTCTAGGCATAAGCCTGGACAACTATACAGTTCGTGAGGCAATGCTGCGCATAGAGGTGTGTTGGAATAATACGATTATGAGTACTGTGGAGACGATTTCCATGGACACGCTGGTCAAGGCACAGTCGGACGAGTTGGTAAAAAACTGCATAGAAAATCTGGATTTGGCAATTATTTGTGATAAGGAGATTTTGAAAGCGGCAGGCATTGTGTCTTCGCAGCGAATGAAAGAGACTGTGGAGAATGAATTTCCCAAAGAGTTCCTGCGCAGGGCAGCGCGCAATAAACGCACAGCGTATCTGTTGGGGGAATCTGGTGAACAGGTAGGGCTATTACAGGGATTTTTAAATGAGAGTTATGACAGGATTAAGATTGCCGGAGTATATGCTTTGTCAGAGTGTGATGGAGATTACGATACGGTAATCAATGAAATCAACATTGCCACGCCCGATGTGATTCTGTCAGTCCTTCCCACGCCGGCTCAGGAATATTTTCTCAAAGAACACAAGGAAAAACTCAATGCCAAGATTTGGTATGGATTGGGAACAAATTATGCAGGCAGACAGGGGAAATCTGAGATGGCAGGTTTTGCGAAAAGGCTTATCCAGAAAGGAATCCTCCATACCCATCTCCTGCGTTACAAAAAGAATGACAGTGAGGATAGAAATGAATAGGCTTACGATGAACAAACGTAATCCGGTGGTGCTATATCTGGCAATTATTGCCGGTACGGGGCTTCTGGCATTTGGAATCAAATGTATTTTCGACCCCGTCGGCCTGGTTACCGGCGGCTTTACCGGAATTGCGATTCTCCTAAAAAAGGTGACAGATTTTTTTTACGAAGGGGGAATTCCGCTGTGGTTTGCCAACTTGGCGTTAAATATCCCATTCTTTCTGATTGCCTTAAAAATAAAAGGAAAGCGGTTTATCTGGAGGACAGGCTGCGCTACGGTGCTGCTTTCCGTCTGGCTTTATGCAATACCTGAGTTGGATTTCGCTGCCGGAGATTATATCCTGGCAGCGGTTTTTGGCGGTGTGCTCGTGGGGACTGCCATGGGTATCATTTTGTGGGCAGATGCCACTACCGGCGGAACAGAGATGGTGGCGCTGCTGCTGCAAGGATGGCTGAAGCATTATTCGGTGGCGCAGATTATGCAGGTGCTGGACGGTCTCATTGTAATTGTGGGAATGTATGTGTTTGGGCTGCGTCCCTCCATGTACGCGATTGTGGCAATTTTCATATCATCTAAAGTGATGGACACGATTTTGGAGGGTATGAAATTTTCCAAAGCTGCATACATCATCACGGATTCCTATGAGCAGATAGCCAAACAGATAATGGAAGAGCTTGAGCGCGGGGTTACCGGCTTGGAGGCGCACGGCATGTATTCCGGCGATAAGAAATGTGTGCTGTACTGTGTTGTCTCTAAGAAAGAGATTGTGCGTCTCAAAGAGTTGGTGCATCAGAATGATAAGAACGCTTTTGTGGTAGTGGGGGATGTGAGGGAAGTTCTCGGAGAAGGGTTTATAGTACCATGAATTGCTGCGCAATGACATGGTAACGTATGCGCACTCCGGCGCGTATAATATCTGGCGATATTATAGCAAGAATTGCTGCGCAATGACATACTTTGTATACTATGCCTATGGTGAAAAAAGTTGCAAATAAAAAAATAATTGAGGAAATGCATAAAAAAATGTTGATTTCCTCTTTATTTTTTTGTGCTTTTGCATTAAAATATAAATTAGGTTGTTTTTGTGCCGAAAAATAACAGATATATAATTTGTGAAAGTTGCATAGAACATAATGTACAAGTAATCGTTTGAGAAAGTTTTCACAAAAAGAGGTGTGACAAAAAGTAAAAGAAAGGGAGTGGGTAAATTGATTTCAAATCAGATACTTCAAAATACGATTGATGGTTTAAAAGGAATTACCAGGATTGATTTATGCATTATTGACACGGACGGAAAGGTTCTGGCGACAACATTTCAGGATACAGACAATTATGTTACAGCTGCGCTTGCCTTTGTGGAATCGCCGGCAGACAGCCAGGTTTTTTTGGGCTGTCAGTTTTTTAAAGTTTTTGACGATCATCAGCTAGAATATATCCTGCTTGCGAATGGGGACAGCGAGGATGTATATATGGTAGGAAAAATTGCCAGTTTCCAACTTCAGAATCTTTTGGTGGCATACAAGGAGCGTTTTGATAAGGACAATTTTGTCAAGAACCTGTTGCTGGACAATCTGCTTCTGGTTGATATCTATAACCGTGCCAAGAAGCTTCATATTGATACGGAGGCCCGCCGGGTCGTATTTATAATAGAGGCTGCCCTGGAGAAAGACGGCAATGAAATGGAGAAAGTACGTGGGCTGTTGGGCAGCAAATCCAGGGATTTCATTACTGCGGTGGATGAGAAGAATATCATTGTGGTAAAAGAAGTGCTGGAAAATGAAGGATACGATGATCTCAATAAGACAGCGGAAGTTATTTTGAATATGTTCCACAGCAGCGACAATCAGGAAATTCACATTGCCTATGGGACGATTGTCAATGAAATCAAAGAAGTTTCAAGGTCATATAAAGAAGCGCGCATGGCGCTGGATGTGGGCAAGATATTTTTTGAGGACCACCGGATTATTGCATATTCCACGCTGGGGATTGGGCGTTTGATTTACCAGCTGCCGATTCCGCTGTGCAAAATGTTCATCAAGGAGATTTTCGATGGCAAGTCGCCGGATGAATTCGATGACGAGACGCTTACCACGATCAATAAATTTTTTGAGAATAGCCTGAACGTGTCAGAGACGTCACGACAGCTTTATATCCACAGGAATACGCTGGTGTACCGTCTGGATAAGCTGCAGAAGAGCACGGGGCTGGATTTGCGTATTTTTGAGGATGCCATCACGTTTAAGATTGCGCTGATGGTAGTGAAATACATGAAATATATGGAGTCCTTGGATTATTAATGTTGGGAGGATTATATGATAAAACTTGAGAATGTCAGCAAAGCGTATTCGGCAGGGATACCGGCATTGAATGATGTCAGTCTGCATATTGAGACCGGGGAGTTTGTGTTTGTGGTGGGAGACAGCGGTTCCGGGAAATCAACTCTGATTAAGCTTCTCCTGAAAGAATTGGAACCGACCAATGGCAGCATCACCATCAATGGGCAGCGGCTGGGAAATATCCGTCATAAGGATGTGCCGAAATTCCGCAGGAATCTGGGGGTCGTGTTCCAGGATTTCCGGCTGCTCAAGGACCGGAATGTCTATGAGAATGTGGCTTTTGCCCAGCGCGCGATTGGCAAGTCGGCGAAGAGTATGCGGCGCAAGGTGCCGGCGGTGCTGTCCATGGTAGGGCTTGCGGCGAAATACAAGTCATATCCCAGGCAGATTTCCGGCGGCGAGCAGCAGCGTGTGGCGATTGCGAGGGCATTGGTCAATGAGCCGAAAATCCTTCTGGCAGATGAGCCTACCGGAAACCTGGATACCCATAATGCATGGGATATCATGAAGCTTTTGGAAGAGATAAATCAGAGAGGTACGACTGTCCTGGTCGTTACCCATAACCTGGAGATTGTCAAGACCATGAAAAAGCGTGTCATTACAATGAAGAAAGGCGTTGTCGTGAGCGACGAGCGTATGGGTGATGACCATGAGGATTAGTACATTTTTATATACACTGCGTCAGGGAGCCAAGAATATCTGGAAAAATAAAATGTTTTCCCTGGCTTCGATTGCCACAATGTCGGCCTGTATTTTCCTGTTCGGCGTGTTCTACTCCGTTGTGGTGAATTTTCAGAGCGTGGTGCAGGAAGTGGAATCCGGCGTTGCCGTCACCGTCTTTTTCGTGGACGGCGCCTCCCAGGAGCAGATGGATGAGATAGGAGTGCAGATAGGCAAGCGTGTGGAAGTCTCCAAGAAGGTGTTTGTGTCTGCGCAGCAGGCATGGGATGAGTTTCAAAAGGTCTATTTTGAGGGCGCAGAAGAGATGGCGGAGGGATTTACAAACGATAACCCCCTGGCAAATTCCGCCCACTATGAAGTTTATATGAATGACATCTCCATGCAGGAATCCCTGGTTACTTATCTGGAATCATTAGATGGCGTCAAGGAAGTGAAAAGTTCAGATATAGCGGCAAATACCCTGACCGACTTTAACCGCCTGATTGGCTATGTATCAGCCGGAATCATCCTGATCCTTCTCTGCGTTGCCGTGTTCCTGATAAGCAATACGGTTACCATTGGCATTGCGGTGCGCCGGGAAGAAATTGCGATTATGAAACTGATTGGCGCCACCGATTACTTTGTGCGCGCGCCCTTCATCGTGGAGGGAATTCTCATTGGGATTATCGGTTCCGCACTGCCGCTTACCGTATTGTATTTCATGTACCGGAGGATTATTTTCTATGTGGCAGAGAAATTCCGCTGGCTCAGCAGTATGCTGGAGTTTCTGCCGGTAGATAAGGTATTTGCCACGCTGGTTCCGGTGGGGCTGGTTCTGGGAGTAGGTATTGGGTTTCTGGGAAGCCGCCTGACGATACGCAAACACCTCAAAGTATAATCAGCATTTTAGTTTTTACATAAATAGTTGTTATAGTTAAAAGGAAAGAGGGATGATATGGACTTACAATCGAATGAGCAGCGAGAATTAGACGCCCAGGAACAGCTGGCGCGGGAATATGCCCTTTCAGAAAGCACACGTTATCAGGGAGGGATGGGGCAGCCGCCAAAGAAAAAGGGACCTGGCTTTGGACTTGGAATATTGATTGGAAGCTCGCTTACGCTATTGGTTGTTACGGTTGTGTTACTTAGCGCCTGGGCCCTTCTGTATAGCGCAAAGCCGTTGGCAGATAGCAAAGGCACCACAGCCCAGGAGACGAAGGGCACAAAAAGCGCTATTTTGGACAGTTCTGTGGAGAAAAAAGCCGGGGAACTGGCAGATTTGATGGACCAATATTATTATGAAGCGATAGACAAGGATGCGCTGGTGGAGGGGATGTATGCCGGGATGACGGCAGGGCTGGGAGATCCTTATTCCGCCTATTTCTCGGCGGAAGAGTATGCTTCTTTTAACGAGAGCACGACTGGCATCTATTGCGGGATTGGCACGGTGCTGACTCAGGATGCGAAGACGAAGGTGGTCACCATCCTCCATGTCTATCCAGGGACGCCGGCGGAGGAAGTCGGCATCAAGGATGGAGATGTTATCGCCAAGGTGGGCGATATCGCCGGTGACAGCATGGAACTGTCTGAACTGACCAACTACATTAAGGGGGAAGAAGGCACGACAGTCCATATCGAAGTGCTCCGCCAGGGGGAGAGCGATTACCTGGGCTTTGACGTACCGCGCCGGAAGATTGAAGTGCCCACTGTGCAATACCAGATGTTGGAAGGCAATGTAGGGCTGATTCAGGTTACGGAATTTTCCACGGCAACGCCGGAGCAGTTCGATGCAGCGATAAAAGACCTGCAGGGGCAGGGGATGGTATCAATGATTGTCGATTTGCGTGATAATCCTGGAGGCGTCCTGCAGTCTGTCTGTGACATGCTGGATGAGATTTTGCCTAAAGGGCTGTTGGTGTACACGGAGGACAAATATGGAAACCGTTCCGACTATAAATCGGATGACAGCTGTATGGAGATTCCGCTGGCTGTGCTTATCAATGGGAACAGCGCCAGTGCGTCCGAGATTTTTGCCGGGGCAATCAAAGATTATAAATATGGGACTTTGATTGGCACTACGACTTTTGGCAAGGGGATTGTCCAGACCATCATTCCCCTCAATGACGGCAGCGCCATCAAGCTGACAATGGCAAAATATTTTACGCCCAATGGCAATTATATTCACGAGGTTGGTATCTCGCCGGATATTGAACTGGAATATGAATACCTCAGCCAGGAAGATGAGACATATAATCCCATGCATGATAACCAGGTGCTAAAAGCGTTGGAGGTTCTCGGCCAAGGTCAGTGAGAGGAGATTTTTCATGGATTCGGATTTACAGATTTTGGATATGGCAGGTGCAAGGCCGGAGCATTCAATGGTGATTGTTAATTTTGTATCCGCCATCAGGGAGCAGCTGAAAAACAGTACTTGCTTTGTATTTTCTGACAATGTCCAATATAAGTGGCGCACGAGAGATGGGGAAGAGAAAAAAGTGATTCCGGATGCCTCCATCAACTGCCGCACAAAGGTAAGGAAGGGCAATGTGTTCCTTGATATTCCGCGTTTTGTGATGGAGGTGCTGAGCCCATCCACGGAGAAGTTTGACCGTGGGGAAAAGATGGAACTGTACCGGCAGCAGGAAGTTGATGAATACTGGATTGTTGACTGGGAAAACAGGAAAGTAGAGATTTATAACCTTGATTATGATGAAAACCAAAAGCCGAGGTATTATCTGTGGAAAACGATTACGGAGGCAAATCAGGAAGAGTTGAAGATTGTTCATTTTCCCAAGATAAGAATTACCTTTGAGCAGCTGTTTGCGGAAGTGGATTTGGATTTTTAATTTTGAGTTTCTTCCTGTATTCCATCGGATTCCCTAAAATATCAGTTAATATAAAAAATGGGGAAACTCAAACCAAAATGCAGTTGATTTTCAGATTCAGAAATGTTATATTATAGGAAAGGAGCAGCCGCCCACAAGCGTGGTTAGCCTCTCTAAGATATGTTTAAAATAAACCTACCTCCAATCCGCCAAGATTACAAGGTAGGTTTATTTATTTTCGCTTGTTGTTCCTATTATCCAAATAGGCAAGCAATGCAATCAGGAAGTTACCGCCCAAAAATAACAGGCTTAAAATGTAATATGTATTTTCCATCTGCACCACCTCCCGCCTTTTCCAAGTGAGGGAGGATCACCACCTTGTAACACGTCTGCTCCATAGACAGATTATAACATACCTATAGTTATCCGGCAATCTGTTTTTCCGACCCTTCCAGACACAGGAAATAATATTGTCAATTTATATTACAGCCTCTTAAATTTTTTGTTCATTGACAAAACACCAGCAATCATTTAAGATAGAGTGCAGTAGTTCATATCTATCACAGCGGAAGCTGCTGGTAGGCAAACACAATATAATAGACGCAGAGGGACTGCATAGCAGTTGAGAAGGTTAAAACCTGACTCTTTGAACCTGTCAGTTAATACTGTCGTAGGGAGCGGAA
>CAJTYM010000067.1 GCA_910583835.1 uncultured Lachnospiraceae bacterium
GTTTGCCTCATTCTTGCGGTAATGCTGGCGGCAGCATGTCTGCCGCTGGAGAGCCAGGCGATGCTGATAGATACAAGGGAATGGAATGGATTTGTATACACAGGATATGAGTTTGAGGAATATGAGGCGGAAATGGAGGGGCGTCCGGTGGACAAATCGGCTATACGCCTTGAGATTATATACTACGAGGGGAAAGAAAGGGAACTTACCATCCCTACGGAGATAGATGGCATGAAAGTTACGGCAGTTTGGTCCCTCAGCCGTGCAAAGAACCTGCGAACGCTGCATATCCCCGATGGGGTGGAAATACATAAGGCATTGGCGGATGCCCCGAAGCTGAAGAAGATAACGGTGTCAAAGAGCAATAAGAGATATTCCGTGAAGAACAATGCGCTGCTGAACAAGAAAGGAAACGTGCTCATGGGCTACCCAGGGGGCTACAGTACGCTCAAAGTGCCTGACAGTGTGACGAAAATTTCTGGTGAGGGACTACGTTTTTCAAAATTTAAGAAGATTAAAGAGGGAAAGAACTTAAAAACAATCGGGAATCTTGCATTTTCCGAAAATAAAGGACTGGAGACGCTGGTATTAGATAAGAAGGTGCAATACATAGGAGACGGTGCATTTGGGCAATGCAGAAAGCTGAAAAAGGTGGTGCTCGGCAAGAGGGTCAAGAGGGTTGGCTATGCTGCTTTTGATGGATGTGAAAAATTGAAGTCCGTCTATATCTATAATAAAAATTGCAAAATCAGTAAACCCGACAAGTGGCAGCAAACCATCCCCGATGGAGCAACCATATATGGCTGGAAAGATTCGACTGCGCAGAAGTATGCCGAGAAGTACCATTTAAAGTTTGTAGAATTAAAGAAGAAGTAGGATGGGCAATGGTCTTGCAAGTATAAGCATGGCAGCAAAAGCAAAGACTAGGACATAGCCGGAGTTATTGACGAAACGCGGCAGATTTGCTACACTTATCCTGTAATTGGAAATCGCGATGATAATTTAATGGAAAAGGAGTGGAAATCATGGAGAAAGTAACGTTTGATTATGGGAAGAGCGCTGGTTTCATCAGCCAGGAGGAAGTCTCTTACATGGCAAAATTGGCAGAGGATGCCAAAGAGGTGCTTGTCTCAAAATCAGGGGCAGGAAATGACTTTTTAGGATGGTTGGATTTGCCGGTTGATTATGATAAAGAGGAGTTTGCGCGCATCAAAAAAGCAGCAGCCAAAATTCAGGGCGATTCTGAGGTGCTGGTAGTCATCGGTATCGGAGGTTCCTATCTGGGTGCAAGAGCGGCAATTGAATTTTTAAGGCATGGGTTTTATAATAATGTGGCAAAAAATATCCGCAAGGGACCGGAAATTTATTATGCCGGTAACAGCATCAGCAGTTCCTATCTGGCAGGTTTGATTGAGGTAATCGGTGACCGCGATTTTTCTGTGAATGTTATTTCTAAGTCAGGGACCACAACAGAGCCGGCAATTGCGTTCCGTGTGTTCAAGGAGTTGCTGGAGAAGAAATATGGCAAAGAAGAAGCGGCAAAGAGAATTTATGCGACAACGGACAAAGCGAGAGGAGCGCTGAAGAATCTTGCTACGGAAGAGGGGTATGAGACATTTGTCGTACCTGATGATGTAGGGGGACGTTTCTCCGTGCTTACCGCAGTGGGTTTGCTTCCCATCGCTGCCAGCGGGGCAGATATCGATAAGCTGATGGAGGGCGCAGCAGAAGGACGTAAGATGGCTATGGACAAGCCTTTTGCAGAGAATGATGCTATGCAGTATGCTGCAGTCCGCAACATTTTGCTGAGAAAAGGAAAAGATGTCGAGGTGCTTGCCAATTATGAGCCGAGCCTTCATTATGTATCAGAGTGGTGGAAACAACTTTATGGGGAGAGCGAAGGAAAAGACCAGAAAGGAATCTTCCCGGCATCCGTGGATTTGACCACAGACCTCCATTCCATGGGGCAGTTTATCCAAGATGGCGCGCGCATCATGTTTGAGACCGTGATGAATGTGGAGAAATCCCGCAGTACTGTGGAACTCAAAGAGGAAGCCGTAGACTTGGACGGATTAAATTATCTTGCAGGAAAAGATATGGATTTTGTAAATAAAAGTGCAATGAATGGTACAATCCTCGCACACACTGATGGCAATGTGCCGAATCTTATGGTGAAGATTCCAGAGCAGAATGAGTTCTACCTTGGCGAACTGTTCTATTTCTTTGAGTTTGCCTGCGGTATCAGCGGTTATATTCTGGGCGTAAATCCCTTTAACCAGCCTGGTGTGGAGAGTTATAAGCGCAATATGTTTGCACTCCTTGGCAAGCCGGGATATGAGGCAGAGAGGGAAGAACTTCTGAAAAGGCTGTAACAGCAATAAAATTAGGGACCCGCTGATTGAATTGGCGGGTCCCTAGTGTAATGACTTGCTGATGATTAGTCAAACTCACTTTTGATTCTTAAAGCTGGAAAATATCTACATTTGCCTCCAGTGTATGTGCAATCTCCTGCAGCTTTGCAGCATGGTCAGAGAATTCCTGCATGATATTGGCTACTTCATTGACGGCGGCGGAAGTCTCTTGGGTGCTGGCTGCATTCTGTTCCGCAATGGCGGTCAGGCTTTGCACCACATCAACGACATTGCTGCGCGTGGCATTTAATTGGTTCGTGCGGTCTGCAATCTCGTCCACTCCTTGGATAGAATCGGAGATACCGCCCTGAACCTGGGAGAATACTTCTCCGGTCTTGCTGACATTTTCGCTTTGCCGTGTAATGATTTCTTTCACTTCTTCCATAGTCTGCACGGCTTTCTGTGAATCCTCTAACAGTGTATAGATGATATCGTCAATCTGCCGGGCAGAATCGTTAGACTGGTCTGCAAGCTTCTGGATTTGTGAAGCCACAACGGCAAATCCACGTCCCGCGTCTCCGGCTCGTGCGGCTTCAATGGAAGCGTTTAACGACAAGAGGTTCGTCTCGTCTGCGATAGAAGAAATCAAGCTGGTTGCCTCTTTGATTTTCATGGCGGATTCATTGGTGGTCAATGTCTGCTTGTAAATGATATCAATAGAATCAATGGCATGTTGGTTGACAGCATCCAGTTCCGTCAATGCCTGGCTGGCAGTATCGCTGGAGTTCCTCATAAAGTCTGCAGTGTTATGTAAGGAAGTTACCTGTGAGGAGGTATCTTCGACCATAGTGCCCATCAGCAGGATATCATTGGTGGCCTTCTGTGTCTCGGAAGCCTGATTGTTTGCCCCGGCTGCAATATCGGAGACTGCGCGTTCCACGTTCTGTACTGTATTGGAGGTCTCAGCAGCGCTTGCGCTCAGGTGTTCTGAAGTATTATAGAGGAGGGAGCTCTGCTGTTTGATTTCCGTGACAACATCTATCAAAGACTTCCGCAAGGTGATGATGGCACGTGCCATTACGCCCGTTTCGTCTTTGCGTCTGCCAATCTTCATCAGTCGTTCGTCTTCCCTGAAATCCATGTCCGCAAGATTGCCCACTACGTCCGTGACGGTGCGCAGCGGTCGAATCATCTTTGCCACTGAAAAATATCCTGAAATTCCCAAGATAATTGCAAGGGAGCAGCATAACAGGGCGGCCTTGCCCATTACGCTGTTCAAGGGAGCAAATATCTCGGATTCATCTGCACAGAGCACAACGGTTACGCTGTATTTTTCCGTTACAAAATAAGCGGCGCGTTTGGCAGAACCTTCATAATTATAGCGGAAAGAGCCTGGTTCTGGGGCGCTGCCCGGTTCAGTAGCTTCAATCTCTTTCATTATGTTGGTAATTGCCGGAATGTCCGGCTTCTGTCCCAGCATCTCCGGGTTGGGATGGTAAATAATATTTCCTTCTGCATTTATAATATAGAAGTAACTGCTCTCCATGCCTTTGAGGCCAGCCTCCCCGAAGGTAGCCCCTAAGCGGTCTTTATTCATATTCATGGCAGAAACAATAAGGTTCTGATTGAGAATTTTCCCATAAGAATCGGTTAAATCCCTCATGTAATTTTCCGTAATGGTCGCCGTATTGCGCCAGATGCTCGGGATTGTAGTTCCTAAGCCAAGCAGGATGGTCAATACGATTGAGAAGAGCAGTACGAAGGAAACTTTCGCCCTGATAGAGGAAAGCCGGCTGATCCTGTTCGTATGGATTGTTTTCAGTGTCTGCTTTGTTTTTTCTATTTTCTGTTTGTCTTTTTTCAAAAATCTCTCTCCCTTCGAACTGGTATGTATCTGACATTTATTATAGCAGTTTGTCTATTTTTTTCAATATATAATAGGAAAACATAGCAAAAATACTAAAAAATGGTATTTTTTTAGTAAACCAGGAGATAGAAAAAATAGGCTTGGTGGAAGAAATAGGAAAAAAGTTTTACGTTGTTTGCTTGACAATTTACAAATTCTTTGCTATAGTGTAACAAGTTTGTAATATATTTAATAAAATTGCATAAAATAACATATAAAGTTTTAACATGTTGTTTTATCTTTCAGGAGGTCAAAATGAAATTCGATAAGAAGGTTATGGAAAGCGGAGTTGTTGCAGCATTTTCTTTGGTTCTGGCATTTACAGCAGTGCCTGTGACTGGTGTGTCAACGGAGGCAGATGTAGATAGCCGGAAAGTAGAATTGACAGCAGAGGCAGCAAGAAAGTATTTTGCAAATGAAAAAGCAACGAGAGTGAAGAGACAGGGCAATCTGGTGGCAGCAGCTGCAGAAGAGAAACAGCCGCTTGTTTCCGCTCAGGAGGAGGCAGGACAGCCGAAGCAATCTATCCAGAAAGAGACGACAGAAGAGAAGCAGCCACAGGCAGCAAATCTTTTAGAAGAAGCGATAGAAGAGACAACGAAAGAATCTGACCAGAAAGAAGCGCTTGCAGAAACGGCTGTAGAAGCGTCTGGGCAGGAGGAGACGCTCGCAGAAACGGCTGCAGAAGCGTCTGACCAGAAGGAGACGCCAGCAGAGCCAGCACAGGGACAGGCAGTCGAAGAGGGCAATGCAGCAGCATCCTCTGGGGATGAGGCAGCCAAAGAGCAAACAGAAGAGAAGTCGGTAGATACTCAAGAAAGCAAAGAAGAGCAGGTTTCTCCGTGGGATACCAAGTTAATGCCCCAGGTGGAGGAATATCTGAATGTCCGTACAGACGCTTCTGAGGAAGCAGAGCCGGCTGGCAAGCTCCCTAAAGGAGCATCTGCAGAAATTATTGAAAACGGAGCTGAATGGACGAAGATTAAATCCGGCAGCGTTGAAGGATATGTAAAGAATGAGTTCTGTGTGACAGGTAAGGAAGCAGAAACGCTTGCCAATGAGCTTGGAACCACTTATGCGACAGCAGTAACTGGTGGTGTCCGCGTGAGGGAGACGGCATCTTCTGAGGAGGGTGTGACAATCCTTGATGTCCTGGAAGAGGGCGGCAAGATTAAGGTTGACAAAGAGGCAGAGACAACAGATGGCTGGGTATGTGTCAAGGTTGGCGATACGACCGGTTATGTCAGCGCCGATTATGTTACGGTAGAATTAGAGCTTGGCAAAGCAATTTCTATTGAGGAAGAGCGTGCAGCTATTGAAGCTGCAGAGGCTGAGCGTAAAGCAAAGGAAGCAGCGCAGAGCCAGAGCAGCCAGGGCGGCGGAACCACGCAGAGGGCAGCAGTTGCCGCCTCCTACGATGACGTTACCTTATTGGGAGCATTGATTCAGTGTGAGGCAGGAAGTGAGTGCTATGAGGGACAGCTTGCGGTAGGAGCAGTCGTAATGAACCGTCTGCGCGCAGGATATGCCGGCAGCATTTCCGGTGTCATTTACCAGAGCGGCCAGTTTACGCCGGCATTGAATGGAACAATGGCAGGCGTACTGGCAAGCGGCGTGAGCGGAAGCTGCTTACAGGCTGCACAGCAGGCAATTGGCGGTGCAGACAATGTGGGCGGCGCTACAAGTTTCCGAAGCGCATCTTCCGGTATTCCGGGAATTGTCATTGGCAACCATGTATTTTTCTAAGGAAACGTTTTCATCAGCGTTCCTCTAATTGGATGATATAGAGTGATTGTGATTTATAAAAGCCAGGCCTTTTGTATGAGAGGTCTGGCTTTTGTGATTATAATATTGTATTCCTCTGGAAAGTATAGTAATATAACAACGAGGAGGCGAACATTATGGAAGGTGTTTTCTGGTTATTTATAGTTGTTGTCATGGCAATTATCGAAATCATTACATTGGGGCTGACGACAATCTGGTTTGCCGGAGGGGCATTGGTTGCCTTTGTCGCAAGCTTGCTGGGAGCCAATCTTATCGTACAGATTGTGTTATTTATCGTGGTATCAGTGGGTTTATTGGCATTGACAAGGCCTTTGGCGGTCAAATTCCTTAACAAAGACAGGGAGAGCACTAATGCAGAAAGCCTGATTGGCAAGAGGGCGGTGGTAAAACAGGAGATTGACAACCTCAATGCCCAGGGCATGGTCAGCGTCAATGGGCAGGAGTGGACGGCACGCGCCTATGAGGAAAAGATTATCCCGGAGGGTGCGACCGTTGAGATTATGGAAATTAGCGGCGTCAAGCTGCTGGTAAAGGAAACTGTACAATAATTTCATAAACGGAGGAAGACATATGACAGGAGGAATAGAACTTTTAGTAGTAATCGCATTTATTGTTCTGGTACTGATACTGCTGGCATCCTGCATCAAGATCGTGCCGCAGGCACATGCGCTTGTGATTGAACGCCTGGGCGCATATCAGGGGACCTGGGGCGTAGGGCTGCATTTCAAAGTGCCGTTTCTTGACCGGGTGGCAAAGCGTGTCCTTTTAAAGGAGCAGGTAGTGGATTTCGCACCGCAGCCGGTAATCACCAAAGATAACGTAACCATGCGTATCGATACCGTGGTATATTTCCAGATTACAGACCCCAAATTATTTGCATACGGCGTGGAACGCCCGATTATGGCAATTGAGAACCTGACAGCGACAACGCTGCGTAACATCATCGGTGATTTGGAACTGGATGAGACGCTGACCTCGCGGGAATTGATCAATACGAAGATGCGCGCATCCCTGGACGTGGCAACCGACCCCTGGGGCATCAAGGTCAACCGCGTGGAGCTGAAGAATATTATTCCGCCCCAACAGATTCAGGATGCCATGGAGAAGCAGGCGAAGGCAGAGCGCGAACGCCGTGCAGCCGTTACACAGGCAGAGGGTGAGAAGACAGCGACCGTCCTGGTTGCACAAGGTAAGAAAGAATCTGCTATCCTGGATGCGGAGGCGGAGAAACAGGCAGCAATCCTGCGCGCAGAGGCGAAGAAGGAAGCGACTATGCGGGAGGCAGAGGGCCAGGCAGAGGCAATCCTGCGTATCCAACAGGCAAATGCGGATGGTCTGCGTTTCCTCAAAGAAGCAGCGCCCGACCATGCAGTCCTGCAGTTAAAGAGCCTGGAGGCATTTGCCAAGGCGGCTGACGGGCAGGCAACCAAGATTATCATTCCCTCAGATATCCAGGGGGTGGCAGGCCTGACCAAGACCATTGCCGAAGTTGCCAAGGAATTGTAAGATAAGTATTGTCACAAAATACGAGCTTGTTTCGGTATGAACAGCAACGGACTGTCCGGGATATGGCAGTCCGTTCAAGTTTTCGGGAAACAGGCAATTATGATTAGGGAGGAAAGCATGGATTTACGAGGAAGGAATTTTCTGACATTAAAGGATTTTACGCCGGAGGAGATTGAGTACCTGATCGACCTCTCGGCTGAGTTAAAGCACAAGAAGAGACAGGGGATTGCGCATGATGAATTAAAAGGGAAAAATATTGTGCTGATTTTTGAAAAGACAAGCACCCGCACCCGCTGTTCCTTTGAGGTGGCGGCGCATGATTTGGGAATGCATGTGACATACCTTGACCCCTCGGGCTCCCAGATTGGCAAAAAGGAGAGCATCCGCGACACAGCGCGGGTACTGGGCAGGATGTATGACGGTATCGAATACCGCGGCTATGGGCAGAAGATTGTGGAAGAGCTTGCTGCCTATGCGGGCGTTCCGGTGTGGAATGGACTGACAAATGAGTTCCATCCTACGCAGATGATAGCCGACATGCTGACTGTGAAGGAGAAATTGGGACATTTCCGGGGCGTGAAATTTGTATATATGGGGGATGCCCGGTATAACATGGGCAATTCCCTGATGGTTGCCTGTGCGAAATTAGGCATGGATTTTGTGGCTTGTACCAGCAAAGCGTTTTTCCCGGAACAGGGACTGGTGGATTACTGCCAGAAAGTGGCAGAGGATACGGGGGCTTCGATTACTTTGACCGAGGACGTGTCCGCCGGAACGAAAGATGCAGATGTAATTTACACGGATGTGTGGGTATCCATGGGCGAACCGGACGAGGTGTGGGAGGAGCGTATCAAGGAACTGCTGCCGTACCAGGTCAACCAAAAAGTAATGGACAATGCCAAAGATTCGGCAATATTCATGCATTGCCTGCCGGCATTCCATGATTTGGAGACGACAATCGGCAAACAGATTAATGAGAAATTTGGCTTGTCTGAGATGGAAGTTACAGACGAGGTATTTGAGGGCAGCCAGTCTGTGGTATTTGATGAAGCAGAGAATAGGATGCACAGCATAAAGGCGGTCATGTATGCAACGTTAAGATAGGGAGCAGAGATGAAGACAAAGATTTTACAGGCTTTGCGGCAGGATTCACAGGCATATGTCTCCGGGCAGCAGCTCTGTGAGCAGTTTGGCGTATCCCGCACGGCTGTGTGGAAAGCAATAAAGCAGCTGCAGGAAGCGGGCTATGAGATTGAGGCAGTCAGAAACAGGGGTTACCGATTGCTGGCAGTGCCGGACATTTTGTCGCAGAGTGAGATTGCCAGCCAGCTGCATACGAGGTGGCTGGGGAAGAATATCTGTTATTTTGAGGAAGTAGACTCCACGAATACAGCCGCAAAGAGGATAGCGGAGGATAGCGGCTTTGCCAATACAGCCGCAAAGAGGATAGCGGAAGAAGGCGGCAGCGCGGACTGGCATGGGACCGTGGTGGTGGCAGAGGAGCAGACGGCTGGCAAGGGACGCCGCGGCAGGTTCTGGAGTTCACCTAGAGGGACGGGGCTGTTTTTTTCCATTTTACTGAAACCTCAGATTGAGCCGGGCAATGCCTCCATGCTGACATTGGTGAAGGGAATGGCAACGGTTAAAGGCATCGCGCAGGTCACAGGGCTTAATCCGCAGATTAAGTGGCCCAATGATGTTGTGCTCAATGGCAAAAAGATTGTAGGAATCCTCACAGAAATGAGCGCGCAGGTGGACTATGTCAATCATATCGTGGTGGGAACCGGAATCAATGTCCATCAGGCTGATTTTCCGCAGGAAATTGCCAAGACGGCAACCTCTCTGAAGCTGGAACTGCAGAAAGCGGGGAGGAATGTGCAGTTATCAAGGGCAGAACTTTTAGGGGCTGTGCTTACATATTTCGAGCGGTATTATGAGATATATCTGCAGACCCAGGATTTATCCGCCTTACAGGAGGAGTACAATTCCATGCTGGTAAATATCGGCAAGGGCGTACGTGTACTGGACCCGCTGGGAGAGTATGAGGGTACGGCATTGGGGATTGATAACAGAGGTCAGCTTCTTGTTGACCGGGGCAAGGAAATATGTGAGGTCTCTTCCGGCGAAGTGTCTGTGCGGGGAATCTATGGGTATGTGTAACGAGTCAGAAAAACATAGCCATAGAACAATGATGGTGGAATCATTGTTCCAGAAGGGAGATTGCGATGGATTATGGCGGGACGGTGCTGTGCGGTTCCAGCGCATATACGAAAAAATATTACCTAAATGAAGACTTTCAGGGGCTTCCACAGGGAATTAAAGATGAACTGAAAATTATGTGCGTGCTTTACACGGAGGACATTGGCGGAACGCTGACGCTGGTATTCGATGAAGAAGGCTGTCTGCAGTTTCAGGCTGCCTGCGATGAGGGGGACTTATTGTACGATGATATTGGAAGCGTACTAAAAATCAAGCAGCTGCAGAGGATGAAAGAAGATTTGTTCGGTTCCCTGGAAATGTATTACAAAATATTTTTCCTGGGGGAAGAGCTGAGTGAGGAAGAGTTGGAGGACTAAAACATGTTATTGGTTGTGGATGTAGGAAATACGAATTTTACATTTGGGATTTTTGCCGGGGAGGAGCTGGAGGCAACGTTCCGCATGACAACGAAGCTGCAGCGCACCTCAGATGAATATGGGGTTACGATGCGCGATTTGCTGGCGCACAATGGAATATCTTATGAAAGCATCAAAGATGTGATTATTGCTTCGGTAGTGCCGAATGTGATGCATTCCCTGTTAAGTGCGTTTATCAAATATTTTGGTGTCCATCCGGTGGTAGTAGAGCCGGGCATCAAGACGGGCATCCGCATTGCCACCGAAAATCCCAGACAGATTGGCGCAGACCGTATTGTGGATGCGGCGGCAGCCTATGAGCTGTATGGGGGACCTGTGTTTGTCATTGATTTTGGAACCGGGACGACTTACGATTTGGTGGACGAGACTGGGGCTTTTGTCTCAGGCGTGACAGCGCCGGGAATCCGAACCTCAGCAAAAGCATTGTGGGAAGAGGCGGCAAAGCTGCCGGAAATTGAGATTCGTAAGCCAAACAGCATCTTGGCGAAAGAGACTATAAGCAGTATGCAGGCAGGACTGGTCTATGGGCAGATTGGACAGACGGAATATATTGTCAGGCAGACCAAGAAGGAGACAGGATATGAAAACCTCAAGGTGGTGGCGACCGGCGGTCTGGGCACGATAATTGCCAGCGAGACAGATGCCATTGACATTTATGACCCCACGCTGACCTTACAGGGACTGCGGCTGATTTACAATAAGCAGAACCGCCAGAAATAAGAGGTTAAAGCAAAGGATTAGAAGCAGAAGAACAAAGAATCCGGGAAGGATTAGGAGCAGAAGAACAAAGAATCCGGGAAGAATTAGGAGCAGAAGAACAAAGAATCCGGGAAGAATTAGGAGCAGAAGAACAAAGAATTCGGGAAGAATCGGCGGATGGGAAGACAGATGGAAGAATTAAGAATAGGAAATGTAATTCTTGACAATAATTTAATTCTGGCACCGATGGCAGGCGTTTGTGACCTGCCATTTCGCGTGCTGTGCAAAGAACAGGGGGCGGGGCTTCTCTGCATGGAGATGGTCAGCGCCAAGGGTATTTACTACCGCAATAAGAATACGGAAATCCTGCTGACGACAGCGCCTGAGGAACGTCCGGTCTCCCTGCAATTGTTTGGGGCGGATGCGCATATCATGAGCGAGATGGCGAAGCGCATAGAGGAGCGTCCTTTTGATATACTGGATATCAATATGGGCTGTCCGGTGCCTAAGGTGGTCAACAATGGGGAGGGTTCTGCGCTTATGAAGCAGCCGCGGCTGGTGTTTGAGATTGTATCTGAGATTGTAAAGGCAATCCATAAGCCGGTGACCGTTAAAATCCGCAAAGGTTTTGACGATGATCATGTCAATGCGGTGGAGATTGCCAGGATTGCAGAAGAAGCCGGGGCGTCAGCGGTGGCGGTCCATGGGCGGACCAGGGAGCAGTATTACTCCGGCAAGGCTGACTGGGATATCATCCGCCAGGTCAAGGAAGCGGTCTCTATTCCGGTTATCGGCAACGGAGATATCTTAACGGCTGAGGATGTAAAGGTGATGAAAGAGCAGACGAATTGCGATGGCTTTATGATTGGCAGGGGAGCACAGGGCAATCCATGGATTTTCAGCCAGATTCTGCATTATCTGGAATATGGGGAGGAACTGCCCAAGCCAAAGCTGCAGGAGGTGGCAGACATGATACTGCGCCATGCGCGGGCGCAGATTGCATACAAAGGCGAGACTATGGGAATCCGGGAGATGCGCAAACACGCGGCATGGTATACCAGCGGCTATAAGAACTCGGCGAAACTTCGGGGCAGGATTAACGAGATAGAGACGTATAGGCAGCTGGAAGAATTATTTATGCGGGTATTGGAGATGGCATAGTAACAGACAGCTTTACTTTTGTATAGATTTTTACAGCCGATATCTGCACAGAAAGTATAAAAATATTTATGGGAAAATATTCATTGATTGATACCAGATTAGTAGTTACTTTTCACGGGGTGGGGAAATAGGACACGCTAACAAGGGGCTCTTGTGAG
>CAJTYM010000068.1 GCA_910583835.1 uncultured Lachnospiraceae bacterium
GGTTTGTGATCTGAATCTTCTTGACCTTGACATTCTTCGCTGCTTCTGCCGTCACAGATGGGACACTAACCGATGTAAATACCATCGCCAGTGTCAAGGCAAGCGCGAACAGCCGCTTGCGAGCGGCTTTTCCTTTTTTAATTCCTCTTTCCATAATCCTTTCCTTTCTGCAATTAACTTGCATGATACCATGTGCTTCGCTCAATGGTAACTATAACCTATGTGCACTGCGGCGCGCATAACGCCTGACGGCATTATACCCTTACACATATATCATCATAAGGGGTGATTCCATTTGCCTCCCTTCTTAAATAATAAATAATTTTGCCTATGCTATCCCTGATGATAATTATTAATTATCCCATTTTATTACAAAAAATCAATAAACTTATTTCATCTATTAGTTAATTTTTATATGATTCAAGATGATGACGCAATTTTTTTGTGTATTTTTTTAAGAAAATGGTCAATTTTATTAGATTCTATAGTAAAAAATTAATGTTAACCTTACAAAATAAGTTTTATTTGTGAAATTTTTTGGTACTTATAAAGGGAATCTGTTTTTGGTAACTTGTATTCTCTCAAATATAGGAAACGCATTCATTTCGTGCGTTTACTATAAATACGCGACCGTCATATTTGTTCCTGTTTTTCCGCAATTAATTCGCGTTTCTCGAATTCCAAAAAGTTTTTTCTAAAAAAGTGTCCTATTTTGCCCCCTTCAATTGTTACATTAATGTGAGGGTGTGTATTTTACATACACTACAGAAAACCCCCGAGGCGCTTTGGGCGTCCCGGGGGCTTTCCTTTTACCTTATGTCAAATCCTGCTTCTGCTGCGTTCCATGTTCATCCAAATACTTCTGCACGTCTTTCTTAAACTGTATCCAGGCGTCCTCATGCTCCACATAGTAGATGGGGCATTCCTTTCCGGTTACATCGTAATGCCGGATTACGCTGTCCACAGGCAAGTTGAACTTCCCGCAGAGCCATGCCGTCAGTTCCACCAAAGAATCATATGTCTCCTGCGTAAACTTCCCCGTCTCGTCCTGATGGCAGCACTCAATCGCCAACGAATCTTCATTTCGGTCATTAGAAGCATAACACATCTCCGAACTGGGAATGCACTGAATAATTTTGCCATCAATTCCCACCACAAAATGGCTGCTTGCTTTGGTCTTCTGCGTATCTTTCAGGCTCTCAAAATAACTGCGGTTCTGTTCTGCCGTGGTTCCCGGATTGGCTGTATAATGCACCACAATCCCTTTCACTTCCTCCAACGCCATCTGTGGCCTGGAATAGGGGTTCGGCGTCAGCAAATCCACCGTATAATCGGGCGCCTCCTCAATGATTTTCTGCTGAAATCCCTGCCCCTGCTGTTTCTCTTCTTTGCTGCTCAAATTCATGGATATGCTTCTATGTGCCTGAACCGACTCAGGCTTCTCGTCCCTGAGCAATAGCTTCGTCAGGACAAAAACGAGCAGCAGGACACATGCGCATGATATTGCGCAGCGCACAATTATCTGTATCGTCCTCTGCCTTTTCCTTCTGCGTTTTCTTGCCAAATACCTATCCCGTCTTCTCCGTTCTTCACTCGTCACTGTAATCTCTCCGCTTCTTCTCTGAGTATTCTTATTTCCCCAATACGATTGCTGCCTTTTCCATACTCACAGTATACACCCTTTTTCTGCAAAAAGAATTAATATTCTTTAAATTTTTTGTAAGAATATTGTTATTCGTTCCAAGGTCTTTCTTAACATTTCTTCTGTATGCACAAGAGATAGAAATATCGCTTCAAACTGCGAGGGGGCAAGGTAAATCCCCTGATCCAGCATGTAATTGCAGTAATCTGCAAATACTTTTGTATCTGCAGTCTTCGCGCTCTCATAATCCACAACTTTCTGTTCTGTAAAATACAGGCAGCCCAGGGAACCCACATGGTTTACCTGCCAGGACCGCCCGGAATCTCTCAGCAGTTTCTCTATCTGCCCAAAAAACCACTCGCCCTTTTCATTTAAATCCCTGTAATATTGTGGATTTTCTTTCAATATCGTAAGCTGGGCAATGCCTGCTGCCATGGCAACCGGGTTGCCGCTCAAAGTTCCTGCCTGATACACGCCCCCGGAAGGTGCAACGAGTTCCATGATTTCGCGTCTGCCGCCATATGCCCCCACCGGCATGCCGCCGCCGATAATCTTGCCAAAAACAGTAAGGTCCGGCGCTATGCCATAATATCCCTGTGCGCCATCTAGCCCCAGCCGAAATCCAGTAATCACTTCATCAAAAATCAGCAGTGCGCCATAGTTGTCGCAGAGACTGCGCAGACCTTCCAAAAATCCCGGAATGGGCGGCACAACGCCCATATTGGCTGCTACCGGCTCCACAATCACTGCCGCAATCTCCTCGCCGCAGCGCTCAAAATGCGCCTTGACGCTTTGCAAATCATTGTACCGCGCCGACAGCGTATCTCTGGTACATCCCATGGGGACACCCAGGCTGTCCGGTACGCCCGCTGTCATCACGCCGGAACCTGCCTGCACCAGAAGCCCATCGGAATGCCCATGGTAACAGCCTGCAAATTTAATTATCTTATCCCTGCCGGTAAATCCTCTTGCCACACGGATTGCGCTCATCACCGCCTCAGTCCCGGAATTGACCATACGCACCATCTCCACGGAGGGAACCAGCTCACAGACCAGTTCTGCCATATCGACCTCCGCCGCCGTGGCTGCCCCGAAACTGAGTCCGCGCTGACATGCTTCCTGCACACATCTTAATACTTCCTCATGCCCATGACCTAAAATCATGGGACCCCAGGAACCAACAAAATCAAGATAGCAGTTATCATCTTCATCGTAAAGATACGCGCCCTTAGCGCTCTTAATAAACCTCGGCATTCCCCCGATGGAGCCAAACGCGCGCACCGGCGAATTGACGCCGCCGGGAATTGCTTTTACCGCTTGCTGATACAATTCTTGCGACCTTGTTACCATTGTTCCTCCTTTCTGCCATGGCACACAATATTTAATTTCATGTTTACTATCCTATGATTCCCTTGTCCATGCATTTCGCCAATCCTTCCGCAAAATACGTGATATAAATATCGCATCCGGCACGGTATGCGCCCACCGCCAGCTCACACATCACAAGTTCCTCATCAATATACCCTGACTGTGCTGCCGCTTTGACCATGGCATACTCTCCGCTGACCGAGTAGGCAGCCACCGGCACATGGGTGCGCTCTTTTATCTCCCGGATTAAGTCGCCGTACGCCATCGCAGGTTTCACCATAAGGATATCCGCTCCCTCCTGCACGTCAAGCAAGGCTTCCTTCCATGCTTCCCGGCGGTTATGGTAATCCATCTGGTAAGATTTCCTGTCGCCAAATGAGGGCGCGGAACCTGCTGCATCGCGGAACGGCCCATAAAAAGAAGATGCAAATTTGACCGCGTAAGACATGATGGGAACATTTACATAGCCATTCCCATCGAGCGCCTTGCGAATATGTGCTACCCTCCCATCCATCATGTCTGAGGGCGCTACCATATCCGCTCCCGCCTGCGCCTGGGAAACTGCTGTCTTCGCCAGCAGTTCCAACGTCCTGTCATTGTCCACTTCCTGTCCGCAGAGCACCCCGCAGTGACCATGGGAAGTGTACTCGCACATACAGACATCGCCAATCAGGTACAAATCCGGGCAGACCTGCCTTGCCTTGCGAAATGCTTTCTGCACAATCCCATCCTGTGCGTATGCGCCGCTTCCCAGTTCGTCTTTCTTGTCAGGAATCCCAAAAAACATCACGGAACATACGCCCGCATCACAGAGTTCTGTCAGCTTTTCCTCCATCCTGTCCACGCTGTAGCGGTACTGTCCCGGCATGGAAGGAATTTCTTCTTTGATATTGCTCCCCTCCCGCACGAACATCGGATAAATTAGCGAAGACTTATCCATCCTCACTTCCCGCACCATTTTCCGCAATACATCATTTCCGCGCAGACGGCGCGGCCTTTGGGTTATCTCCATACGTCCATCCTCCCTTTAAATACATCAGTTCCATCTGCCAGAACGGCTGCCGCCATACAGGCTTCTGTCAGGCTGTCTATGGTCGCCGCCCTGGCTGTCACGGTCTCCATGCCCAACTCTTTTGCCGCTGTCTCTGTCTGCGCCCCCATGCACACAGCCCACACTTGCCCAACATCTATCCTCGCTGCCGCTTTGGCAAAGCCCCTGACCGTAGAAGCGCTGGTAAATACTGCCATCTGTATCTCTCGTCTTTCCAACTGTCCCCTGATATCGCCAATTTCCGGGAATTCCTCATAAACCGTGCGGTAAATCGGTAAATCGGTAATTTCCACCGAAACCCTCTTTTCTATTTCCCGGATAAGCTGCTTGTTTCCCTGTGCCGCGCGCGGAATCAGTATTTTGTCCCCCTCTTTGCAGATTTCGCCAAGCAGTATCCCCAGATGTTCCCCATCATAGATTTCCGGCATCCACGCACAGTTAAGCCCGCGCGCCTCCACTTCCTTTGCCGTCCCCATGCCGATAGCCGCAATCTGCGCCGTCCCGAGAGAACGGATGTCCCGCCCGCGCTCCCGCAGTTCCTCAAAAAATATGTTTACTCCTGCCGGGGAGGTAAAGGCGAGATATTGATATGCAGACAAACGCTCAAATTCCTGCCAGAGCCTGCGGTTCTCTGTAATCCGCTCCATGCGGATGGTCGGAACCTCCAGCACCTCCGCTCCCAGACCCCGCAGCCTGTCTGCCAACAGCTTACTGCGCTCCCGCGGTCTTGTCACCAGAATTTTTCTGCCGGAAAGAGGAAGCTTTTCATACCACGCAAACTGATTTCCCAGCGCACAGACCGCCCCAACCACCAAAATTGCCGGCGTCTGCACCCCTTGCCGCTGCGCCGCTCTTTCCATGTCTGCAAGGCTCGAAATCAATTTCTTCTGCGCAGCGCAAGTCCCCTGCTGCAAGACTGCCGCTGGCGTTTGCGGCTCCATCCCCGCCGCCAGCAGCCCCCGGCAGATTTCTCCCAGGGAAGAAACACCCATAAGAAATACAAGGGTCCCACCTATGCGCACCATGGCTTCAAAATCAAGCCGCGGCGGTTCTCCCTGTTTCCGGTGTCCGGTAAATACATGCACCGAGGAGGAAAATTCCCGATGCGTAACTGGGATTCCGCTGTAAGCCGGAACCGCCAGCGGCGAGGTCACGCCCGGCACAATCTCAAACGGAATCTCATTTGCTGCCAACAGCTCCAATTCTTCCCCGCCTCTGCCAAACATAAATGGGTCCCCGCCTTTCAGGCGCACCACACATTTGCCCTCCAAAGCTTTCTCCAGCAGCAGATGGTTGATTTCCTTCTGTGCCATCTTATGGTTTCCGGCACGTTTGCCAACATCTATGCATTCCGCCTCCTGAGGTATAAACTGGAAAATGCCCCCACCAACCAGGCTATCATAAATCACTGCCTCGGCATGTTCCAACACTTGCTTGCCTTTTAAGGTGAGAAGCCCCACATCCCCGGGACCGGCGCCTACCAAAAATACTTTCCCTTTCATTGTCCCCTCGCTTCTGCTTGCATAATTCCTTTTTTTCTTTTCATAGCCCTTTCACTTCTGCTTTCCTATATCCCTTGCTTTTTTATCATTGTCCCTTCACTTCCCCAGGCATCGCTTCCCCCAAAAAACGCTTGCCCCCGCGCTGCTGTTTTACCAGTTCTTCCTGCAGTTCCCTCTGCTGCCTGCTGATTTCCTCCTGCAGTTCCCTGGCTGATATCAGGGCACAGCCCTGTCCCCGGATGATAATTTGTTCCAGGCCATCCGAAGTTGCCACTGTGACCTGGTATTTCCTGCCATGCTCATGGGCAAATTTCTCAATATACTGGTCTGCGGTCTCCGCTTCCCGCGTAAATACGACATGGATATTGTGGTAGTCAAGGATTTCCGTGCGGTGATTCTGCACCCGGTAAGCATCAAAAACCACAATCAGCTGGCAGCCGCGGACGCCCTGGTAATTGCACATAATGTCTAAGAGCCTGTCCCTGGCGCTGTCAATATTCTGCTCTGCCAACTCCTTCAATTCCTGCCAGGCAAAAATCATATTGTATCCGTCTACCAGAAAATATTCTTCCTTTTTCTCCGGCATACGAAACGTCCGTGTCGATGATGATACATGTTCCTTCACGGCTGCATGTTTTCTGTGATAGCCTTTTCTTGCCTCCTCTTTGCCATGTCTATTGGCATAGAGCGTCCTGGAAAGAATTGCTTCCACCTCATCCTCGCCTATCCATGCCTCCTCCTGCTGCACCGTCTCCGGCTGCCCCCGCCGTTCATTTGATATCCCATCCATATTGCCTGTGCTATCTGCGCCCTCTGCTTCCTGCAAAATCCGCCGCACAGATAATGGCGTGTCCACATGCATGTGCTGCCTGACCTCATTCCATTTGACGACAAATCCCGCCCCATGCGCACAGAACACAGAATCCGGGGAATTTTCCAGGTCCCGCTCCGCCTCATAGCCCATCTGTGCAATGACCTCTTCGGCGTTATGGCAAGGCTCATAGCCCTTCAGGGTACAGGACAGCCTTCCCTCTCCCTTGGTGTACTGAATAACCTCTCTGGGATAATCCTGCATTTTCGCTGCTGGCGCGGTTCCGGCAATCGCCGCCATGCCGCCCTCAGCCTGGGGCGGCTCAAAGCTGCCATGCATCCGCTCAATATCCGTCATGGCGCGCCCAACCATCTGCTCCGGGATTTCTAAGAGGAATTCATAGACCGGCTCCAGCAATACAGACTGTGCCTCCATCAATCCCTGGCGCAGCGCACGGTAAGTCGCCTGCCGGAAATCCCCGCCCTCGGTGTGCTTCAGGTGTGCGCGTCCTGCTGCCAAGGTAATCTTCATATCGGTGATGGCAAATCCCGCAAGCACGCCCTTGTGCTCTTTTTCCATGAGATGGGTCAGAATCAGGCGCTGCCAGTTCCTGTCCAGCACATCCTCACTGCAGCAGGTATCAAACACCAGCCCGCTGCCCGGCTCTCCCGGCTCCAGCAGCAGATGTACCTCGGCATAATGCCGCAGCGGCTCATAATGCCCCACACCCTCTGCCGGCTGGGCAATGGTCTCCTTATATAAGATATTTCCGGCTCCAAACGATACTTCCATGCCATACCGTTCCTGGATAAGGCTCGTAAGGATTTCCAGCTGGACCTCACCCATGACCTGTATCTGGATTTCCTGCAATTTCTCATCCCAGACAATGTGAAGTTCCGGCTCTTCCTCCGCTAATTGCGAAAGGTTGGCGAACATCTTTCCGTTGTCGCATCCCTCCGGCAGGATTACCTGGTAAGTCAGCACCGGTACGAGCAAAGGCGCAGCCGAATCCGCAGCAAGTCCCAGCCCTTGCCCCGGGCGCGTCTCCTGCAGTCCAGTGACCGCACAGACAGCGCCGGCCTCTGCCTCCTGCACTGCCGTAAATTTCTCGCCGGAATAAATGCGTATCTGGTTCACCTTGTCCTGGCTGTCCGTGATTACATCCCTGACTCTCAGCGTCCCGCCCGTCACTTTCAGATGTGTCAGGCGGTTTCCCTGACTATCACGCGTAATTTTAAATACCTTGGCTGCAAATTCTTCTGCATACAAGGGCTGCCGCGTGAACTGCGCAAATCCGTCAAGAAATTCCCGCACCCCTTCAAGCTTTAAGGCAGAACCAAAATAACAGGGAAAGACCTTTCGCTGTCCAATCAGTTCGCTTATCTGCTCCATCGCAACCTCGCCATGCTCCAGATAATACTCCAGCACATCCTCCCGGCACATGGCGATGTTTTCCTGCGATTCCGTTGCATTTATATCTGAAAAATCCACACAGTTATCGTCCAGCTTTTCCTTAAGCTCTGCCAGCAATGTTTGCTTGTCCGTGCCTGGCTGGTCCATCTTATTCACAAAAAGGAAAACAGGAATCTGATATTTCTTAAGAAGCTGCCACAGCGTGCGCGTATGCCCCTGTACGCCGTCAGAAGCGCTAATCAGAAGAACCGCGTAGTCCAACACCTGCAGCGTACGCTCCATCTCTGCTGAGAAATCCACATGCCCCGGGGTATCTAACAGCGTAATCACCGTATCCGCCAGCTCCAGCACTGCCTGTTTGGAGAAAATGGTAATACCCCTCGCGCGTTCCAACGCTTCCGTATCTAAAAAAGCATCGCCATTGTCTACCCGCCCCAGCTTGCGGAGACTTCCACTCTCGTACAGCAATGCCTCCGAGAGCGTTGTTTTGCCTGCATCGACATGGGCGAGCAGCGCGGTGCAGATTTGTTTTTTGGGTTTGTTCCGTGATTCACTCATATTGTTTCTTATTTCATCTCCTTGGCAAGCTCCCTGCCGAGCCTTTCCGCCTCTTCCTTTACGCCCCACACAGAGGCAATCCTGTATTCCCTACTGCCCTCTTCGGCATACAAGCCTGTGAGTTTCAGCATACTGTATTCTGGATTTTCTTCCATCTGACCTTCATCTTTTGGTAATATCTCTGCATAAGCGGCAATCGGCGAACTGCAGCCGCCGTCCAGGGCGCGGACAAAACTGCGCTCTGCCAGAACACAAGAAGCCATGTCTAAATCAAAAAATCCATCCAAAAATCCATAATCTTCCCCCAGTCTCCCCTGGACAGCAAGCACCCCCTGTCCCGCTGCCGGAAGCATTTCCTCCACCGTAAAATAGCGGCTGATTCTGTGCGCAAGCCCCAAACGTTTTAAGCCTGCCGCTGCCAAGACCAGCCCGCTGTACTCACCGCCATCCAACTTCGCAAGGCGGGTCAGCACATTGCCCCGGACACTTTTTATTTCCATCTCCGGAAATAGCCTACGCAGCTGAATCATCCGTCTCGGACTTGACGTTCCCAGTGGGAGCAAGGGATTTATCTGCGTAGTTCCTTTTGGTAACACCAATACGTCCCTGGTATCCTCCCTGGCAGAAACGCCGATGATTGGCAAATCTTCCGGCACTTCCATCGGTACATCCTTTAAGCTGTGGACTGACAAGTCGCTGCGCCCCTCACGCAGAGAAAGTTCCAATTCTTTGACGAACAGCCCCTTGCCGCCAACCTTATCCAATGTCCGGTCTAAAATCCTGTCCCCTGTCGTCTTCATGGCCACAAGCTGCGGTTCCTTGCCTTCACAGCAACGGCTGATATATTCTGCCAAAATCTCTGCCTGTATCACTGCCAGGCGGCTTTCCCTGGTCCCAATCCTTACTTTCTGCACGATATCCACTCCCTGATTTTTGCTGCTGCTTCGGCAACTTTTTTGTGGTCTCTGCCCCCGGAAGCGATTCCGATAGTGATGTCCCCATCGCACACAATCCCCGGAAAATAGAAATCACATTTCTCTTTATCCGAGGACACATTTACCGGAATCTCCTTGTGACGGCACTCCTGAAAGATTGCATGATTTACCTGTTCATTATCTGTGGCAGCAAACACAAAATCTTCTTCCGTAAGTTCACCAGGCTGGTATTTGCGGTAAGAAAGCGTAATCTGCCCCTGCTGTGCCAAGTCCTCCGGTTCTTTTCGTTTCCCGGAAATCTGTGCCAAATCCTCCAGTTCTTTTGCTATCTCCGGCGCAACGACACACACATCTGCGCCAAATTCCAAGAGAACCAGTGCCCTCCTTGTGGCAATCTTCCCGCCGCCAAACACCCGGATATTCTTCCCTTGCATATTGAGAAATATCGGAAAATATGTGCTCATTCTTCCTCCCATCCCCTGGCGTTTTCCCTACTGAAAAGCCTGTTTCATGCTGTCATAATGAAGGAATATCCCCTTTGCGGCAAGCCCCTCAATCTCATCCTTATCTGCTATCATAAATCCTGCTGCTTCCGCCTCCTGCAGATGGACATCTTCCTCTTTAAAATCAACGACAAAACGGTAGACGTCCACAAAATAATTGTCCCCCTCATCAGGATTGTCCCGGCGGTAGGTAAAGAGGTAGCCATCCTCACAGCCCGACACGTCAATTCCTGTCTCCTCAAAAACTTCCCGGTTGACTGCCGCCCTGGAGTCCTCCCCAGCCATGGCAGCTCCCCCGGAAACCTCCCACCAGCCCGGCGCCCAGGCTTTCGTCTCTACCCTTTGGGTGATGAGGAATTTGCCATCCGGGCGCATAAGCACGCCCAACACGGTAAGGTGGTAATCCCCTTCCTTCATCGTCCAGTCATTGCGCTTCATAGTGCGCCCGGTCCGCTGTTTATTGCTGTCATAAATATCCCATAATTCCATCGCCATTCTGCCCTTTCCAAAACCTGTTTTATAACCTGTTACTCGTCTTAAGTTCCTATGTCTTACATTGCTTTCGTTCTTATGTTTCACATCACCAAACTTCCCGGATCTGCATTGCCCAGCCCTATGTTTCACAATCCTGAATTTCTGTAGGATTCCCATATACCTGCTCCATAATTTCCACTGTTTTTTGCAGCGTCTCCGGTTCTGCCTGGTCCCGCAGCTCAAATAGCAGTTTATCCACCACTTTGGCTGCCGTAATCTTAAGCTGCTGCCGCAGACTCTCTTTCTCTACCCCGGACAGGCACAATTCCCCAAACGGCTTTTCCATCCGCCATACCAGTTCTTCTGCCGTCTCCATGCCTATCCGCTGGATTCTCGGAACCAGATCCCTGCATTCCTGCCAGACCAGGAACTTATGTATTTCCTCTGCGAGGATTTCTTCTGCCTGCCGGTATTGATTACGCATTTCCTGCGACTGTGCGCGGATGGGCAGGCTGTCCATATCATAATACTCCACATTTTCCATTTCGGCAATGCAAGTTTCAATATCCCGCGGCACAGCTAAGTCCACATAGATCTGCTGCCTGGCAGGAGTATTCTCATTATCATCGCCTGCAAAGCATTTCTGCAGCATTTCTCTGGTAATCGTCACGTTGGGGCTTGCGGTCGCAGAGACAATCAAGTCACATGCCGGAATGTACTGGTAGCGCTCCCCATAATCTATCCTTTTCGCCCCCTGGGGAATCTGCACCATTCCGCTCTTGTACTGGCGGACCGTAACAGTGACATCCGCCCCCTCCTCCATCAATGCCTGTGCCGTCAATTTTCCCATCTCGCCATTCCCTATCACCAGACATTTTTTCCCTGAGAGCACATTCCCCTTCCCTTTGAGGAAATCCACTGCCTGATGGGCTGCTGAGAAATTCGCCTTGTCCATCGTCACGCATGATTTCACCTGCTTGCCCGCAGTGACTGCCATGCGAAACAATACCTCCAAAATCCGGTCCGTGCATTCCTGCTGCCTGGCAAATATTAATGCTTCGCCCACCTGAGTTAAAATCTGGTCTTCCCCTACAATCTGCGATTTCATGCCCGCACTCAGGTAAAACAAATGATTCACTGCCTCCTCATTCTCACGCCAGACCAGATACTTGCGGTATGCCTGCACGGACAGTCCCTTCAGGCTGCATAGAAGTTCCGGCAGCGCAAGCTTCGTCTCCTCCCTGAGACTGAGCCACAGTTCCATGCGGTTACAGGTGGAAATCAGCACACAGCCACGGATTTCTTTCTTCTGTTTTAACTGTTCCATTGCCGCCGCCATACCATTTCTTGTAAAGGAAAAACACTGCCTGACTGTAATTGCGGCGCTGGTAAAATCTATTCCTATCATTTTCAGATTCATTGCTGCTACTCCAATATTCCTTCCATCAGTACTCTTTCCTTTATCGATATCTGTACCCTTTGTGCGAGTACGCATAATTATTTTTATCTTATAGGAACACGCTTTCACGCTTTAGCGTGACAAAATCTTTCCTATAAGGATTCGTTTGTCAAAAGGTAATTTTTTAACTATCTACTGGCAATTTGCACAAATAAGCACAAA
>CAJTYM010000069.1 GCA_910583835.1 uncultured Lachnospiraceae bacterium
TAATGTGTGTAATTTTCAAGGTGCTAAAGAGGGTCTATTCGACCCTGGCATCATGCTATGATTGAAAATACCCGAAAAGGAGACCCCATGAACGTTGTCGGAATCATTGCTGAATACAACCCCTTCCACCGGGGACACGAATACCAAATTCGCAAATTAAGGGAACTGTGCCATGCAGACTATGTGGTGATTGCCATGAGCGGAAACTTCGTGCAGCGAGGCGCACCAGCCCTGATGGACAAATACAGCCGCACCCAGATGGCGCTTCACTGCGGGGCAGACCTTGTCCTGGAACTTCCGGCTTTATTTGCTACCGCAAGCGCAGAATGCTTTGCCAGAGGCGGCGTTGCCTTGTTAAACAGCACCGGCATCGTGACCCACCTGGGATTCGGCGCAGAGACAGATAATGGCAAACTGCTGACGAAACTTGCAGATATCCTCTTAGAAGAACCTGAACCTTACCAGGAGCGTCTGCGCCAGGAACTGAAAATAGGCAGTTCCTTTCCCGCTGCCCGCTCTGCTGCGTTGCTGCATTATTTAGATTCCGAACAATCGCATGATTCCAGTGCTACTATCGACTCTGCACAATTGCAGGATTTCACTGTAGCTGCTGATTGTACATCAATGCAGAATACCTGGGTCGCCTGTACAGAAATAGAGAATATCCTTGCCGCGCCAAACAACATCCTTGCGCTGGAATACCTGCAGGCACTGGCCGCTTTACATTCTGATATCATCCCAGCGCCAATTCCGCGAAAAGGCAGAGGCTACCATGACAAATCGCTGGAATCAGGAACGCTAGTTACAGAATCCTTAAACCAGGAATTCTGCTCAGCTTCCGCCATCCGCTCCTACTTGAGAGAAAGATGCACACAGTTACCAAAGACTTCTATGCCGCAAATTGCCTATGAGATATTGGACAACTATGCCCATCCTTTCCTGTCTGAAGATGATTTTTCCCAGCTGCTCCACTATGAACTGCTGACCGACGATATCGAACAGCTTGCAGCTTGGGGCGACAGTTCCCTGGAACTTGCACATCGTCTGCTGACAGAACGAGAACGCTTCACAAGCTGGAGCAGTTTCTGCCAGCACATAAAGACAAAGAACATCACCTATGCCAGGCTCAGCCGCTTATTCACGCATATGCTGCTGCATATCCGGCAGGAAGATTACCAGAGGTTCCCATCACCCGCCTACCTGCGCATCCTCGGCTTTCGCAAAGCAGCTGCACCCCTGCTCACTTCCCTCAAGAAAAACAGCAGCCTTCCCATTATCTCAAATCTCGCGGATGCTGACCATTTACTGCCAACCAAGGCAGCAAAACTGCTGGCTATGGATTTACGCGCCAGCGATTTGTACCGCCTGTGCCTCAACGCCAAGGGGGATAGTACGCTAAAAAATGATTACAGGCAGCAAATCATCCGCCTGTAACCATTCCCATAATTTCGTCAGATAGCTTCTCACCCAGCGTCTATCACTGAGTTTAAGGAAACGCTGGCTAAACCAATGTTTCCCTAAATTGTAGGCGGGACTCGCATCAGTGATGGAACAAACGTATCCCGGTAAAGCACATTGCCATCTTATATTTATTGCAGGTGGCAATCACGTTGTCATCACGAATTGAACCGCCAGGTTCTGCCACATAGGAAACGCCGCTCCTGTGCGCGCGCTCAATATTATCACCAAATGGGAAAAATGCATCAGAGCCCAGCGCCACTCCGCTCATCTGGTCTAACCAGGCGCGTTTCTCCTCCTGGGCAAACACCTCCGGCTTCACCTTAAATATCTTCTCCCACGCGCCGTCAGCAAGGACATCCATATAGTCCTCACCAATATAAAGGTCTATCGAATTATCACGGTCTGCGCGCCCGATGCCGTCCACAAACTGCAGATTCAGCACTTTGGGCGACTGGCGGAGGAACCAATTGTCCGCTTTCTGCCCGGCAAGCCTGGTGCAATGAATCCTGGACTGCTGCCCGGCGCCAATCCCGATTGCCTGTCCGCCCTTGGCATAGCATACGGAATTAGACTGCGTATATTTAAGGGTAATCATGGCGATTGCCAAATCTATCTTGGCAGATTCCGGAATTTCTTTATTCTCCGTCACCACATTTGCAAAAAACTCGTCATCAATCTTAAGCTCATTTCTTCCCTGTTCAAAGGTAATGCCAAACACCTCTTTACGCTCAAGCGGATTCGGCTCATAATCCGGGTCAATCTCTATCACGTTATAATTGCCTTTTTTCTTCGCCTTTAAGATTTCCAGCGCATCCGGCTCATAGCCCGGCGCAATGACGCCATCGGAAACTTCACGCTTGATAATCATTGCCGTTGCCTTATCGCAGACGTCGGACAGGGAAATGAAATCCCCAAAAGAAGACATGCGGTCTGCACCCCTGGCCCTGGCATACGCATTGGCAAGAGGGGTAAATTCCATCTCCATATCATCCACCCAGTAAATCTTCTTCTCAACCTCTGACAACGGCAGTCCTACCGCTGCGCCTGCCGGCGAAACATGCTTAAAGGAAGTGGCAGCAGGAAGCCCTGTTGCCTGTTTCAGCTCTTTCACCAACTGCCAGCCGTTAAATGCATCCAGGAAATTGATATAGCCTGGCTTGCCGTTCAGTACTTTAATCGGCAGATTTCCATTCTCCATATAAATCCTGGAAGGTTTCTGGTTGGGGTTGCATCCGTATTTCAGTTCTAATTCCTGCATAAATTCCTCCTGGTTTTCCTATCATCCATGGATGATATTGATTTATCTTGTTCTCACAGCCTAGTGGCGTAATTTTGTCAAATATCAACGAGACAAGACACTAGTATCCGTTCAGCCCGCACTATTCGCATATTATGCGTTCTTATTGACAATCCGTGTCTCATAGGTACCATCTTCGATATTGATATACCTGACAAACAGCGATACCTTATTGTCCTCATTCAGGCTGTTCCATACTTTGTCTGTAAATGAGTCAATGCTGCCGTCAATATCCACAAGCTTCGGTTCTCCTTCAAAACTCGGCAGCGGATTGCCATCCTCCAGGTAAGTATGGATAAAACGCCCCTCGCCGTCCAGCGGGTTCTCATACGCATAAGTATAACGGTTACAGGAAGCTGGATTGCCATTATCACTCTTCAAAATGGACATGGCATAATTATAACTGCCATTTTCCACATGCATGATCCCGGAAATGCGCGGGGTATAATTGGGCGCATCCGGCTCAAACTCCCGCGTACGCAATGCCTGTTCAAACGTCTGCTGCTTGTCCATCAGCTCATAAATCGTATCGGTCTGGTCTCCATTTGTGACAATCGTCTTATTGCCCAATACACGCACTGGTGCATATATAATCAGGCTGGGGTCGCTCAGCTTCGCCTCATCAAACGCCTTCGTACGGATTCCCTCTCCGTCTTCCACAAAAATACGGTTTCTGCTATTCTCGCTTCTTCCCATAATAAAATAAGCAGTCACCGCATACTTGCCATCTTTCGACTTCCCGATTACAATTCCTCTGCCTGGATAAGCATTCTCTCTTAATTCTGCCTCCAATGATAATTTCTTCACGAAATCTCCTCCTTTGCATAAGATAACAACTGCCTGCGAGAACTGTTTTATGAGTATCCCCCAGGCAGGTTCATTCTATATGGCAGTCCTGTGCGCACTCCAACACACATATGCTGCTATCATTGCTGTATTACCTCTACTGCTGTTTCTGTGCCAGTTTCTCTTTCCTCTCGTCCATCAATACATCAATGGCGCCTACCAGCTTGCCAATCTCAGGCTTTGTCAGCTGTGCGTCCGCACCCAGCATCTCGCCCTTATGGCGCATCTCCTCATTCACCAGAGAAGAGAAAATAACAACCGGAATATGTTTCAAATCATCATCTTCCTTCACCAACTTGGTCAAACGATGACCATCCATCAGCGGCATCTCAATATCCGTAATAATCATATGTACTTTATCATCCAAAGTACCCTCTTCCCTGAACTCAACAAGCTTATCCCATGCTTCCTGCCCATTGCTGTTGACAATCAGCTTAGTATATCCTGCTTTCTTGAGACAGTCGGTAATCAGTTTGGATAACAATGGGGAATCTTCCGCAATCAGGATAGGGGAATCGCTTCTGTTGCGCTCTTCCAGGTTTTCCAAATCGGACACCTGAAGCCCTGTCTCCGGGCTGATATCGGTAACAATCTTCTCGAAATCTAAAATAACAATCAGCCTGTCCTCAAGCTTAATCACACCCGTAGATACACCGCTCTCTTCTATATTGATTGTAGAATCTGGTTTGATAATATCTGCCCAGGAGAGCCTGTGGATTCCACAAACCTCATCCACATGAAATGCAATATTCAGTTTGTTGAAATTCGTTATGATAAATAAACCATCCTCTTCATTATCTGGCAATGCCAGGCAATGACGGAGATTAATCACTGTAATCATTGTGTCACGCGGCATAAATATGCCTTCCACACAAGGATGGGCGTTCGGAATCGGAGTAACCGGCTGATAGGTCAATATCTCTCGGATTTTTGCCACATTAATTCCATAATGATTCCCCGCCAACGTAAATTCCAGCACCTCCAGCTCATTTGTTCCATTCTCTAAAAGAATATTCGTATCCATAATCGTCACTCGCTCCTCTCCGGTATTCTTCCGTTTCTATCCATTTCTCTAATTATATCACATACTTTCAGAAAAATATACAATATTTTTTATTTTTCAAGAATTATTTGTAACAGTTCAGCCAGCCGGATAAATCGGGGAAAATCGTGCTCGCACGAATTTTACACGATTCAGTTCGGCTGAGGGAACGCCATTTTATGAGCAAAGTTAGCTGCGAAGCAGCGGGAAAGTGCCGTAGGCACCTTTGCGAATGGCGTGGGATGAACTTTTACAATTATTTTAGTATAATTTCATTTGTGCTGCCATTTATCTGGGCGCTCAACTGTATTGAGGTAATATTTTCCGCCGTCTCTTTCGCCACTTCAAATAAAAGTACTGTCGCTTCGGTCTGCCCAGGATCCAGCGTTCCCTTATAAACGGACAAATCATTGGTGAGCATTGTCATCTCATTGGAAATTCCGGCTTCTCCGTTCAGGCTCAAAATAAAGGTTGGCTGCTTCGTCAATATATCGCACTCCGCTGCTTTGCTTCCGGTATTTGTCATATTCACATTCAACAGAAGATACACCTTGCCCGGTGAGGCATTCAGTGAAAAATAGTCTCCCTGGCTGTAGTTATCGGTGGTGGAATAGTCATGATAGGAAAATTCTATCTCAGGCACTGCCAACGCTTCTGTCAAGGTAAGCTGCCCACTGCCCTCCTCTGAAGATGCGTCTTCGGGCTGCTCCTCCGGTTTCTGGGGCTTTTCCTTCTTGTCTTCTTGCTCCTCTTCGGGTTCTTCCGTCTTCTCAGGTTCTTCCATCTCGTCCGTCTCTTCGGATTCCTCTGATTCTTCTTCAGGATAAACCGCTGTCATTCCCTCCTGTTGGAAACTGTTATGCTTTGCAAGGATTCCGGCAGAATAATTCACCACAATGGCTTCTTCATCCTCCGTCAATGGCACCATCGGATTTCCGCATCCGCTAAAGAGCATCGCTGCCGCAACCAGTACTGTTCCCAATTTTATGATGTTTCTCATAAGTCTGTCTCCTTTTCCTCAGGCTGCTTCGCATAGCAATCGTATCTGCTACATTAGTATTTTACCATTATTTATCCCTTACGGCAACTACAATTTCAATTCTTCCATTCATCTGGTGGCAGTTCAGGCTGAACTGTCACTTATCTGCCTGGCAGCTCGCCCTGTTATCCAACTCAAACCAGAAAGTAACGCCATCTTCTTCATTCTGTACGCCGCATTTCTGATGAAAGGAGTCCATAATTGCCTTTACAATCGACAGGCCGATTCCATTTCCGCCATATTCCCTGGTCCTCGCCTTATCTACCTTATAAAACTTATCCCAGATATGGACAGCCTCCTCTTCCGGTATCGGGTTGCCGGTGTTGAACACCTCCACTCTCACCGTATCCACCCCCGGAATGACAGAGACATCAATCCTCTTCTCCCCTGCAGCATAGTGTATGGCATTGCTGATATAATTTGTCAGCACCTGCTCTGTCTTGAACTCATCCGCCCACACATATTCCGCATCCTGGGCATGGACATCAAGGCTGATGCCACTCTGTTCGCGCAGGATTGCCGTAGCATTTACCACGCCCTGAATCACTTCCAGCAAATCAAACCGTTCAAACACCACCTGCTCGCTGCCCGATTCCAGCTGGTTCAGCGTCAGCAGGTTTTTCACCAGGGTATTCATCTTGTCTGCCTCATCCATGATGACTTCACAGTAAAATTCACGGCTTGCCGCATCATCATTGATGCATTCGGACAACCCTTCCGCATAGCCCTGAATCAGCGCAATCGGCGTCTTCAGTTCATGGGAGACATTGGAAATAAATTCCTTGCGCATCTCGTCAATTTCCGTCTTCCTCTCAATGTCTATCTGCAGTTCATTGTTGGCGCTTTTGAGCTCAGAAATCGTTTTCTCCAATGTTTCCGAGAGCTGGTTCATATGGTCGCCCAGCAAATCGATTTCGTTTTCCCCTTTGCCCTGAAATTTGGCATCGAAATCCAAGTTTGTCATACGCCTGGAAATATCTGCAAGCTGCAGAATCGGATTGGTAATCTTCCTTGTCACTACATAAATAATTACAGCGCACAGAACCACCATTATCACGCCAACGTAAGCGAGAAAACGGTTGGCAATATCCACGCTCTCCTTGATACTTTCCACAGCAGTACGCATCAGAATCATATTTCCGTTTTGCAGGCTCCCCCAAAGCACAAGGTAATCTGTCTGCAGCCTGCTGTCCTTCGTTTTTTCTACCATATACTCATCTGTGTTTTTCAAAACCTGCGCTTTACTGTCACCGCTGTGGAAAATCAAGCTTAGGAACTGGAACAGCAGATGTTCATCATTCCCTACATTAGATTGCATAATCGTACTGTCCGAACTGATAATCATGTAAGAAATATCGCTGTTGCTGCATTTTGTCTCCAGCTCAATCATAAACTCATCATCGTCCGTCCTGCCCTTCCCACTCTCTTTGTATACCATGTGAAATGTATCCAGCAATGATTTCTGTTTGTGCTCAACATAATAGGATTCCAAAAGCGTCGTATTAATAAACCAGCATAGCAGCACGGTCCCTGCCACTATGCTTATCATAATCGTTGTAATCTTCCTGGTTATGGAATGTTTCATGCCTCTACCTCAAACTTGTAGCCCATTCCCCAAATAGTCTTGATATATTCCCCTTTATCGCCCATCTTACTGCGCAGCTTCTTCACATGGGTGTCTATTGTCCTGGCATCGCCAAAGTAATCATAATTCCAGACATGGTTTAGTATTTTCTCCCGGGAAAGGGCAATCCCCTTATTCTCTATGAAATACGTGAGCAGCTCGAACTCTTTGAAACTAAGTTCCAGTTCCTTTCCATCTACCCGCACCTGATGTCCCAGCCTGTCTACCGTAATCCCGCCAATCTCCATCATCTCTTCTTCATTCTTACCCAAACGCCTGAGAATCGCCTGCACCCTGGCCACCAGAATCTTTGGGCTGAAAGGCTTGGAAATATATTCATCAGCGCCTATGTCAAATCCCTGAAGTTCATCGCTTTCTTCTCCCTTGGCTGTGAGCATGATGATAGGAACCTTGGAATTCTCGCGGATTTCCCGACAGACATCCCAGCCATTAATCTTAGGCATCATCACATCCAGGATAATCAGTGCGATATCCTTCTGCTCATAAAATTTATTCAGGGCATCCTCGCCATCCTCCGCCTCAATTACCTCAAACTCCTGCTTCACCAGAAAGTCCCTTACCAGCTTGCGCATCCTGCTCTCATCATCCACTACAAGTATTTTCAGTTTTTCCATGCTTCCACACCTTTCATCGTGACAAGTTCTTTCCCATAAGAGAACAAAGCGGACAAGTCCGCATCAACTCCCTAAATCCCTCATTCATGAGGGTGCTGGACATCCGGTGGATGTCCGTTTAGCACCGACCGTAGCGAAGCGGAGACCTTGGACGCTTTGCTGCGCCGAGTGCAGATTTGTCCTAAGGGGTACCAGGCTCGCCTGGGGGATTCCTTAGGACGGCGCACAGCGACATCTTCCTCTCGCACGAGTGCGCATAAATATTTTATCTTAAGGAAAGATACTTCCACGCTTTAGCGTGATAAGGTCTTTCCTATAAGATAAAAAACAGCATAAATTTGTGCTTCCAAAACCATAGCACAAATTTATGTTGTTTTTGTGAAAATATTCTGCAATTATTGCGGTGTCTGTTTTAACTCTTTTTCTTTCAATATTTGTTCACGGTTTTCTAAATCAGCCTCCCAGTCCTGATACTTTTGGATAATTTTGCTTTCATAATTGATAATATTGGGATGCTGGTCTGTCAAGGTAACTGCCCCAACGCCGACCGTCACAAGTATCATAAAAAGTGCAAATAACAGGCTGAACCGTAAATGTTTCCTGCTTTCTTTTGCCCTCTCTTCGGCACGTCTCCTGCGGTATTCTGAAAGCCGCTCCTGCTGCCTGGATTCTTCTAACTTCTCCACATACCATTCCAATGTTTCCTGCTGCCGCGCCGCTGCCGGCGGCGTCAATGGCCGCGCTTCCCCAGGCTGACCGTTTGTCTGCTGCCCTCCTGCTGCCGGCCGTGCCGTCTTCTGCGTATCTTGATTGGCTGCTGACTTCTGCGCGCCTTGAGCGGCTGCCGTCTCCTGTATGCCTTGATTGGGTGCTGGCTGCGCTGCCAAAGGGACGCTTTTTTCTGGCAGAACGATTGCTTCTATATCTTCCCCCTCCAGCTCCGGCGCTGCCAGAAGATAATTCTGGAGCTCTTTCAGATACACCCAACCTACCGGCGTCTCAAATACCTGCTCCGCCATCAGCTTGCGGTACATCTGCAGTACCATCCGTGGATTTCCCATATCCAGCCTGTGTTTTACATATTGTATGCCATCTTCTTCCTGGTGCGCTTTCTGTGCTGCTTCTTCGTCCATAAACACAAAACCGTCCACAACCATCTTAATCCTGCTCATCTCATTCTCCTGCAAAGCTTATGTACCCTCTACCACAGATTCCCTATCTGCTCAAAAGCTGCATAATCTGCTCCATATCGGCAAGGAGTTCTCTCGAATAGTCACGCGCCTCCTGGCATATCTGTTCTGCCTTTCCATATTCCTCGTCAAACAATGCCTGAATGGCTTCCTTGCCAAAACCATGGAACCTGCGGTGTTTCTCGCCAAGCGCCTCCCAGATTTGGCGGGCCTCCGGCATATCCGGCGTCATCGCATAATAGAAATGCCCAAACCCGCATTTGGTGGCATCGAGCTGCAGGGGAACAATCACACGCTCATTTACCATCTTCTCTAAATTGCCAATCCATGCCTTGTGCGCCGTTACCGCATTTTTCACATAGGTTGAGAATTCCTGATTCCTAAGCTGGAAGAATGGGTCCTTTGACATTGCTCCCATCTGTTTTAATGCTTCGTCTAATGTCCGCTCAATCTCCACAACCGGTTTGGCTGCCTCTGTCAGTTCATTGCCAATCTCACGCATAAAATCCGTGCTGCTGTGCAGCTGGTTTTCCATCTCCGACATCGTACTGCTAAGTTCCTCACTGACCGATGCCAGAGACGTGACTGCTTCATTGACCTCGGAAACATGCTTTTGGTTCTCGTCATTTATCTCCCAGGCGTTTTTAATCCTGTCAGTCATGCCATCCAGCGCTTCTATGGTATTTGTAGTACTTGCTGAGGTCTTCTGGGATGCCTCCCGGATCCCCTCCACAAACTGCCCCATATTTCCCGTCATCCTCTGCGTCTCTTCCGCCAGCGAACGTATCTCGTCCGCCACTACGGCAAATCCCCTGCCAGCTTCACCTGCCCTTGCCGCCTCAATTGCAGCATTTAATGCCAGCAGATTTGTCTGCCGTGAAATGGATTCAATCTCCGCAATGACATCGTTCATACGGTTAATTACCTCAAACAATTCCTCCATGTCCGTTCTCATTTCTGTAGACACATCAATTGCCCGGGCAGAGAGTTCCCGGATTGCCGTCAGTTCTTCCTGCCCGGTCTCTATCTTGCGGTGCACTTCGTCTGTATCACCGGAAATTTTAATAATTGTATTTGTAAGTTCCTCCAGGGAATTATTGCCATCGGCTGAATCCAGCCCATTTGTGCCAAAAATTACCTCTGTGGCTTTTGCCACATTGCGGGATATTTCAAGAATCTTATCTGTCTCATGCTGCAACGTAAGATCTAGGGAACTAATCTGCATGACCGCTTTAATATTTTTCTCGAGAATTTCTGCAAACTGCTTCCTGCCATCCAGCAATCTCTGATACATACTGTTCAGTTCCGGGTTTCCTGAATAATTACATTCCTTCAATTCTGCAACTGACTTAACTAGTTTGTTTTTCGTCATTCCAATTCCCATCCTTAACATCCTCGTTTCTTTTGGTATACTGTAACTTCGTATATGTTATGTTTCCCATTATACCAAATATCTCTGATTTTTCAAGCCACCGTCTAAAAATCCTTGACAAAAGAATCAGAAATTGCTAGAATAAAGTACCACTGAGCAACAGCGTTTAAACCAGGGGTTGTACTGGTTTCGACGGGGGTTGTGCAGCTATGGAAGCCATTGGCGGCTCCTGACCGCCCAAAAACGGGAACAATAAATATAAACGCTGAAGACAATTTAGCATACGCTGCCTAGTTGCAGCAGTCGGCCTTAGACCACCCACAGTTTAAGATACCGGCTTCGACTATGTGGGAAACGACATACGCAAAGCTTTGCGCGTGTGGGCGTATCATGAAGCTACTGAAACCAGCAGCCTGTCATTAGGCGGTTGGCAGAGGGAATGTCAAAATAATGACTGTAATGGGAGATGCCATAGTGAATTGACTTTCGGACAGGGGTTCGATTCCCCTCAGCTCCATTGGAAGCTTTATTGCGAAACAGAGGCTTACCGCTTCGTGCGGCAGCCTCTGTTTTTATTTTATAAGGATGATGCCAGGGTCGAATAAAAAGTTTTTATTTAATCCTGCCCTTAGC
>CAJTYM010000070.1 GCA_910583835.1 uncultured Lachnospiraceae bacterium
ATTTGTGCAAATTGCCAATATCATATTTAATTCTTACCTTTTGACACCCGAATCCATTTAGCCAATTGCGGCGCGGCTATAACTTCCTCTGCCATCTCTGGCAGCTGAGGCAGTTCTTCTATATAGGGCACGTCTGCTTCTACCGTCCCATACCCAGTCCTGGCATGGATAAAAGCAAGCCCCGCCTCTGTGGCCGCAAGGTAATCGCCCTGCGTATCGCCCACATAGACAGCCAAATCCAAATGGTTCCTTTCCGTCACCAGCCGGATATTATAGCCTTTTTCCCTGCCGGTCCCTCCGAAACTTTCAAAATCATCAAAATACCTCCCCAGCTTATGGTATTCCAGGAACGCTTCTATATAACCTACCTGGCAATTGCTGACAATATACAGATGGTATCCTTGGTCCCGCAATCGCTGCAGCGTCTCCTGCAGACCAGGAAGAAGCTGCCCGCCATGACGGCGGATATACGCATTCTCTTCTTCACAGCAGTATTTTAACAGCTCCCTGCGCATATCTATATCATATTTCTCAAAAAATATATCGGCAATATCCGTCATGCTCTTTCCCATAACGCTTTGTATCATCTCGGTCGTGATAGTAAGTTCTAAGTCTGAGCGCTTCTTTAATGCCTCGCTCCAGGAAATTGCTACTTCCTCGGAAGAATCCCACAGAGTTCCATCCAAATCAAATAAGATGCCTTTTTTCATGTATTTCTCCTTCACAAACAGATTATTTACCGGGAATCAAGATGTTCCTGCGGATTCTCATCTTCATAATCAAAGATACACCTCCCATACGCATTGATTACATGGGTGTCTAAATATTTATCATAACGCTTATGGTTCCTCCCATAGGACATATGCACATGCCCATGCAGGAAAAACCTTGGATGGTATTTCTCCATCAATGATTTGAACACGCGAAAACCCTGATGTGGCAGATCGCGCCCATCATTCAGCTGATACGCCGGCGCATGGGACACCAGAATATCAAAGCCCCGCCTGCGGAATAATTGGAACCGCAGCTTTGCCACCCTCTGCTTCATCTGCCACTCCGTATACTGATGCGAACCCTGTTTGTAACGCATGGAGCCGCCAAGCCCCAGGATGCGCACGCCCTCGTAGACAAACACCCGGTCTTCGATGCATATGCACCCCTCCGGCGCAACTTTCTCATATTTCTCATCATGATTCCCATGTACATACAATACCGGAACACGGGAAAATGTTGCCAGAAATGAAAGGTAATGCGGATCCAAATCACCGCAGGAAATAATCAGGTCAGCTCCCTCCAGCTTGCTTTTATGGAAATCATTCCACAGATAATTTGATTCTTCATCCGCAATCGCCAGTATTTTCATGAATAAATTCTCCCATGCACGATATGTATAGGGCCTAGTCTTTCTTTACGCCCTGCTGTTTCATCACTGGTTCCGCCTGTGCTTTCAGTTCTTCTTTGGTAGGAATGGAACCAATCACATTGTCCGCCAGCCAGTCCATCGTCATGATTTCCTCCGGCAGCATGCTGCTGTCAGGTTCCGCATGTGCCATGCCCGTCTGCGAAAACAAAATCCCCGAAAATGGATTAAATTCCCCGGAACTGATAGTTGACTTCAAAAGTTCAATCAGACGCCTCGTCTCCACCGGCAGATGTTCAGAACAGACCACATCAACAACGCCTTCCGCCATCCCCCACCAGTAATTGATGGCTTTCGTCGTGGAAGGGTCATCATCATATTTCCATGTGCCGTCCATAATCGTGCGGATTAATTGTTCATAAAATTTCCCCCAGTGGTACAGGGGCATAGCCAGGTTTTTGGGCGCATTCCCATCCATATAATAGATGCCAAAATAGCGGGAAGCCTCCTCAGGAATTACCATATCCCTCCCGGATACGCAGGAGGGGTTCGTCTCCCGGATACGCTCTTCGATATCCACGTCTTTCCTGGCAGACCATTCCAGATAAACTTTGGCGCGGGGATTCAGCATCTTCGCCCCCAGGGCAAAGGCATTGATATTGGCTATGGAGCCGTAAATCGGATAATTCTCAATATAAGTCAGACGGTTATTTTCCGCCATCGCCCCGGCAATCGCCCCCATCAGGAACTTCGCCTCATGCATCCGCGAATAATAGGTACGGATGTAGCGGTGGGAAGTATTCAGCGAGCAATTCAGTATCCTTATCTGCGGATGGGCAATCGCCGCCTTTACGCTTGCCTGCACAAACGGCGGCGAGGTGGTGAAAATCAGGTTGCAGCCCTTATCGATGGCATCCCCCAGCAGTTCCTCCACATTCCCCTGCGTTCCGTTCTCATAACAGATGGTATGGACCTCATCGGGAAACGTCTGTTCCAGATAAAGCCTGCCCAGCTCATGGGCGTATGTCCAACCGGACGTCTCCCGCCGCTTCTCATTGATAAAGGCAATCTTAAGCTTGGGCGTATTGGAGGAGAAGAGGATATTAAGCAAGGGAATCTTCTTTTTCTTCTGGTTCGGCTTCATCTTAAGGTCAATGTCCGGCTTCTGCTCTAAGAGTTCAAACTCCTCCCAGCTCTTGGCAATCAATTCCCGCAGCTCATCGGTTGTTTTCTGCTCAATCTCTCCATATCCATACAGCGTGATAAACGACAGGAACGCATCTGCCGGCGTGATTGCCAGCTTGCTTCCGCCCTTGGCCTGATATTCAGCCGTGAACCTTGAATAGACGGAACTAAACGAAAGCTGTTCCTCCTTGCTCCACATTTCCCCCGGTTTCTTGCCCACAGCTTCCTGCAGTTTGACAAAGCTGCCCACCTGGGAAAACCAGATATAATTGATGGGCACTGCCTGGTAAAAATCCAAAAACTCATGGTAAATCTTATTCTCTTTTTCCTCCGTGGGCTTAGGGATGATACGCGTGACATTTCCCGGTATGGAGACAGCCCCAAAATACTTCATGACGCTGACGCGCTTATTTCCCTCCTCCACATAAAATTTATTCATATATTCATAAGCCTTAATGGGGTCACGGATTCCTTCTTCCATATGGATATCGCTCAAGTTCCCCCATTTCACGGCAAATTCCGAACTGTCCCGCAGGATTGGCATGAAATTCCCCGCAAAGGAACTGCTCCTTGCAGCCGTCTTGGTCCCCACGATCTGGTCTGTGGGAATCTGCACCAATCCAAGCTGCACCTCCGAATAAGAGCCTTTTTCCGGCAGAATCTCATCCAATACCTGCAGTGTCGGCTTCACGCCGCGCAGCATACGCGCCTGATAATCTTTTTTTCCTGCTTTAAAAGCCTTAGCGTAATCTTCCTTTCCCATGATACCTCCTGTGGTTCCTGTATTACTGACTACCTCCCATTATTAGGGATAAAGCAGGAATTGTCAATTATCTTTTCCAGCTCTTTTTAAGCGTTCTTGCCAATCCGGCAGCGTTTTCACAAAATCACCTTTGAATCCCCTTGAGAATCAGCGTGGCAATCCCACAAACCATGCCGCCTACCGGGAATGCAATCCAGCAGATATCCCAGAGATTGAAGACAAATCCCGCCACAAAAAACACAATCGTCGCCACCATCATAATGCAGCCGCACCAGATTCCGACTGTTTCATTCTCTTTCTTGACTGCCTTGTCATTTTCTTTATTATAAGCTGCAATATCATATTTCGCCTTGCCAAGCCCGGCGTGGACAAAAATCCCCACGGCAATGGCAACCAGCAACAGGAATATGCCATAATAAAATTCCTCTTTGGCACCCGCCCATAAGGGTAAATCATCTGCATTCATCGCCAGCAGCGCCCCTACCAAAATCATGCCGATGCCGGTGGCTATGCGAATGGGGAATTTCTCGTCAAACCTTGCAATTTCTTCCGGCGTATAGAATTCTGCAACCGTGGGATGATTCTTGCGAAATACGTCTTCCTGCAGCCCTGCGACCACCAGCACGAGGATTGCCACAATGGCGGCTGCAAAAAATATTGTATTGGCGACTGCCTCTGACCATCCAAACCCGGTAAACAGCTGCTGGAATGAAACGCTCAATATAAGCAATGATATCCCTATGGTAATGTTTTTGCGCCTTTTTTCCATATAGCGTTCATACCCCTCACGGTCTTCCACTTCCGATTCTGCTGCATTTTTCCTCATTAATGTGTCCATGCTGCAGGAAAATAAATCGCAAAGCTGCAATATTTTTTCCATTTCAGGGTAAGACACCCCGGACTCCCATTTAGAAACCGTCTGCCGCGACACGTCAAGCTGCTCCGCCAGCTGTTCCTGCGTCATATCTTTCTTTTTTCTGTAAAACTGTAAATTTTCTCCAAAAACACTCATAACTGTTCTTCCTTTCTTTTCCTGCTGTTAAATTCCTTCTGCGCTTCCGGTCGATAAGTACTGTTCTGAACAGTTATCACTCTACAATATCCCCCACGTAAAGTCTGCATATTTGGTATTGCTTTTGAAGATTTTCATGTAAACTTGCGGTTGCATCGCCCATTTCACGCGGAAAATGGCAAAAATGCCTTCGGCGATGGTCTGGCTTCCCATTACCAAAAACCAAGGGGGAAGCGCCATGGAAAATGGCATTTCCCCCATTCTGCTGTTTTCTTTTATGGCATTTATTTATCTGATTCTTCCTCCGTTGCCTGAATGGACAAGGACAATTCTTCCAGCTGTTTGTCATCCACCACGTTCGGGGCATCCGTCATCAGGCAGGACGCATCTTTGACCTTGGGGAAAGCGATGACGTCACGGATGGAATCGCATTTCATCATCAGCATCACCATGCGGTCCAGACCATAGGCAAGCCCTGCATGGGGTGGAACGCCGTAAGCAAACGCATCCAGCAGGAATCCGAACTGTTCATGTGCGCGCTCCTTGGTGAAGCCCAGTACCTCAAGCATTTTCTCCTGGATGTCATTCTGATGGATACGCACGGAACCTCCTCCCAGCTCCGTTCCATTCAGGACAATATCGTATGCCTTGGCGCGCACTGCCCCAGGGTCGGAATCAATCTTGTCCCAATCTTCCTCCATCGGCATGGTAAAGGGATGGTGCATCGCCATGAAGCGGTTCTCTTCGTCCGACCACTCTAACAATGGGAACTCGGTAATCCACAGGAAATTGTATTGGTTCTTATCCAGCAATTCCAGCTGCTTTGCCAGCTCTAAGCGCAGCGCGCCCAGCACATCCCAGACCACCTTATTTTTATCTGCGGCAAACAAAAGCAAGTCTCCCGGCTCTCCCTGCATTTTCTCCACAAGAGCTCTCAGCTCTTCTTCGCTCATGAATTTTGCAAAGGAAGATTTATATGTGCCGTCCTCATTGACTGCCAGGTAGGCAAGCCCTTTGGCTCCATAACCTTTGGCAAATTCCACCAGCTTATCTATCTTCTTGCGCGGCATAGCCCCCTGTCCCTTAGCATTGATGCCTCGGACAGAACCGCCCTGCTCCAAGGCCCCGGTAAATACGCCAAATCCGCACTCTTTTACTATTTCAGAAACATTGACCAGTTCCATGCCAAAGCGGGTATCCGGCTTATCGGAACCGAAACGGTCCATCGCTTCCTGCCAGCTCATACGCGGAATCGGCAGCTGCACGTCAATGCCGATTGCCTCCTTGAATACATATTGCAGCAGACGCTCATTGACGTCTATGACATCATCCACATCCACAAAAGACAGCTCCATATCCGCCTGCGTAAATTCCGGCTGGCGGTCTGCGCGCAAATCCTCATCGCGGAAACAGCGGGCTATCTGGAAATAACGGTCATAGCCCGCGCACATCAACAGCTGCTTAAAAAGCTGCGGAGACTGGGGCAATGCATAAAAGGTCCCAGGATGGACACGGCTGGGCACAAGATAATCCCTTGCCCCCTCCGGCGTTGATTTCGTAAGGATTGGCGTCTCCACCTCCAGAAACCCTTCTTTTTCCATAAAGTTGCGCAAAAGCATCGCTACCTTGCTCTTCATCATCAGATTGCGCTGAATGTCGGGCCTGCGCAAATCCAGATAGCGGTAACGCAGCCGCAAATCCTCCTTTGTCTGCGAATTCTCCTCAATCGGGAATGGCGGTGTCTCCGATTCAGATAAAATCCTGATATCGGATGCGATGACCTCAATATCGCCGGTCTTTAAATTCTCGTTGACTGCCGCCGTCCTCTTTTCCACGGTTCCCGTGACCGCCACCACAAACTCACTGCGCAGCGTTCCTGCTTTCGCAAAACCTTCGCTTCCCACTTTCGGTTCATCAAATACAATCTGCAGGATGCCGGAGCGGTCCCGCAAATCTATAAAAATCAGACTTCCCAGATTCCTTCTTTTCTGCACCCAGCCCATAACGGTGACGGTTTCCCCAATATTCACGCCAGACACCTCCGTACACCGGTGGCTTCTGTGCATACCTTTCATTGATTCTGCCATGACGCTTCCTCCTAACATTTGGTCTCTTAAAATATAATCGTGAACAAAATCCTTATCTTTTCATTTCCATCGCAAAACTGCTACTTAAAAAACTCTTTGAATTCAGCATATCCTTCCGCGGCAAGTTTCTCTTTCTGGAATTTCTTGTTCTTATTCATCCTTGCCACCAGCACCTGTTTCCCAGAAGCCCGCTCCTCCTGCGCCTGGGCAATCACCTCGGCAAGCCTCTCGCCGGGATAATTTTTCTCTATCAGATAGGCAACCTTCTCTGACTGCCCGGGCACCTGAAAGCCCTGTTCCAGCAGCAGCAAGATAATGCGCTCAAACCCGATGGAAAATCCACATGCCGGCACGTTATTGCCGGTAAACTTGCCAATCATCTCATCGTAACGTCCTCCGCCGCCGCAGCTTCCGCCAAACTCCGGCATGGCAATCTCAAAAATCGTCCCCGTATAGTAAGACATGCCGCGCACCAGCGTGGGGTCAAATACGAGGGCAAAATCTGCCGCTTTGGTGGCATTCACGCTTGCTGCAATCTCTTGCAGGCTCTCCGCCACTTCATCATCAAGATAATCTCCTAAGGTATCCGCCAGATAAGCCACGCCATCTGCCACTTCTTCCTTGTCTTCTATATTCTTAAACAGCGTCAGGTATTTGTCCACCGATTCCTTGGCAAAACCGCTCTTTGCCAATTCCTCCGCTACGCCGTCCATGCCAATCTTGTCCATCTTATCAAGGATAATAAAGACCGTGTCATACGATTCCTCTGCAAAACCGCTGTAAGCTGCCATCGCTTTTAAAATCCTCCGCTCATTGAGGCGGATTTGGAAATTTTTGAAGCCTAACTTGCCAAGTGTTGTCGTTGTTGCAAGAATCAATTCAATTTCAGCCAAATTGCTCGGCTCACCCAATATATCAATATCACACTGCATAAACTGGCGGTACCTGCCCCTCTGAGGACGGTCTGCGCGCCAGACGTTGCCCATCTGCAGCGCCTTAAACGGAGACGGCAGATTGTTGGAATTGTTGGAATAGAACCGCGCCAGCGGCACTGTCAAATCGTAGCGCATCCCATAATCCACCACATCTTCCTCCGTCTGCGCTGTTTCCAGCTTGAGTTTTTCCCCGCGCTTTAGGACTTTGAAAATGAGTTTCTCATTTTCCCCGCCCTGCTTGTTGCTGAGGTTTGCAATATTCTCCATACAGGGCGTCTCAATGGGGGTAAACCCAAAGCTGCGGTATGTCTCCTTGATCACGTTCATCACATAATCCCGAATCTGCATCTCCTCCGGTAAAATATCTTTCATGCCGTTTACCGGCTTTTTTGCCAATGCCATCCTGTCTCCTCCATCTTCTCATTTTTGTATTCACTCACAGCCGCAGGGCTTTTCCTGGCAAAAGCCGGACTGTGCCTCCCTTACGAGTATATTTTTCAGAATAGAGAATGTCAAGCATTTTTCACAATTAACAAAGGCAACGCAGATTGCAATATTAATCACAGCAGACGTTACAGTTTTACGTCCACTCTTCTGCCCACTGTTTTTGCCATTCTTTTTGCCTGTGTTTTTTTCTGCTGCGTTTTTCTGCTTTTCAACGCTTTATCTCTCGACTTCGCAATCAGCTTCTGAGAGTTTTTCTGCCTCTCCTGTCGGAGCTTTACGCTCATCTGATAGCTTCTCCCATCTTTGACGCGGGAAATACAGCGGTACTTGCCGTCTGCATCGATAAAGCTGTGCCGGTACACAAGCGTCTTGCCGCTCGATTTATAAAGGCCATCCACAAATTTAGTGATAAATTCCACACCCTTAATCATATCCTTCATGTCTTTTGCCATTTTAGGGTCATGCTGCATCTTATTGAGAAGCCCAGGGTCCAGCGTCAGCGTTTTGCCGCTCTTGGCAGAGGAAAACGTCCTTCCGACCTTGACCTGCACGCTGGGCGCAAGCTTTGCCAGTTCGCGGGCGTAATCGGCAAGGCTTTGCGATTTCAGGCTGCTGGAATAAACTACCGCCCAGTCTGTTTTCTGCGCCTTAGCCGCCTGGCTGTCTGCACATTCTTTCGCTGTCTGTTCCATCTCCTTGTTTGTGCCGGCTGCTGCATTGCTTTTCTCCATGCTCTGCAGCGCATGACCGATATAATCGTTGGTAATCTCCATTGCCATAACCTTATCCTCCTTGAAAAATCATTTGAAATCCATTTCTATGCGATACTTCTCTTATATCATTTTTATCAGCGTTAACATCCAGTCTTCTTTCGGCTTGTCATAGGGAAGCCGCACCACCGCATCGGCGCAGCCAAACTCATAACTGCAGGAATATCCATAACCCAGGAAGCCCGGCAGCTTATAATAGCCGCCAAAGACAAGAAATATTTCACCGGAAACACCGCCCTGGCGCAGGAATCCTTCAAAAGCTTCCCTGTCAACAGAAACATAGCTATCATCATAGGAAATCATTTCCTGCAATTTATCATCTGCAACCATGTTGGCTGTCCCGCTCGCAACATCATATCCATATACCAAGACGCCATCATTCTCATTCCATCTGCCATAAGAATTGATGTTTATAAAACATACCGTCCCTAATACGCATATCATTGTAGCGGCGGACAAAAGATACAGTGATAATTTTATATGTCGTTTCGGCTCATATTGGGCAATCTTTTCCATTCTCTGACGGATATTTTGAAATTCCTTATTCCTGGCAAAATTAGCGTACATATTAAAGTCTTCACTTTCAGCCTTCAAAACCTTCATGCTCTTTAACAGCAGCTTCCCATAGCTGTAGGCTGTGCCCCTGCTTCTGCCTATGGTCATCCGGTCACAGATTTCCTCCATGTCCTCCCGGAATAGCCTGACGCCTAATGCAAGCAGCGGATTGAGCCATAACAGCGCCCGCAAAATGTCCCACCCGAGATAAAACCATAAATGCCCCAGCCGGATATGCGTCTTTTCATGGAGCAGGATTGTCTGAAGTTCCTGGCTGTCATAATGCTGCAAAATGACTTCCGGCAGCACAATTTTAGGTCTTAGCGCCCCCACGGCAGAGGGCGTGACAGGCAGTTTCGTGACATAGACAGCCGTATCGCCGACTATTCTTTTCTCCATGCCGGCAATCAGCTTTGCCATCTTCCTTCTTTTTACCCACAGCAATGCAGCATACACAAAAACTCCGATGATATACAGCCAATATGCCCATATGTGATTCTTAAAAATCTCTGCCCACCAAGTAAAGAGAACGATGCCGATGGTATTTTCGTAGAAGAATTTCAGCTTGCCTACAAACAAAAGGGGGAGAAACAGACTCCACAACGCTCCTTTGGGAAAAACGCTATGCCGCAGCAATGTTTTGCGCAAAAGGCAGACTACGGCTAACACTCCCAGAGAAACTAATGCGCACCTTATCAGCTGCATTCCATAATAAATTACGCAGACGTTTAAAAACTCTGTTACCTTGCCTATGATAGACTGCATTGTCATTCCCTGCCCTTATCCTTACATTGTTCTAAGATATCTTCCAATTCCTGGAACTGCTCTTTGGTAAGTTCTGCGCTCTGCAGCAATGCCGCCATGGCATTTTTGCGGCTTCCCGCAAAATAGCTGTCCACAAACTTGCGGCTTTTTTCTTTCTGGCACTCCTCTTTTGATTTCATGGCAGTATAGTGGTAAACCCTTGCATCGTGTTCGTCCACGGCATAACTTAGTACGCCCTTCTGCCATAAGCGGTTTAACAGAACCCGCACCATCCTTGGCGACATGTCAGATTTCCCTTTCATTTTCTGTATGACTTCCTTCGCCGTCAATGAGGAATCGCTCGCCCAAAACACTTCCATCACCAGCCATTCGCTTTGGCTGGGGGTAACTTCTCTGTCCATACCGGTTTCCTCCCTTTTAGGGAAACGCTGATTAAATCAGTATTTCTTTATACATATATCGGACGGAATGCAATATTTGTTAATGTTTGTTCCTACTTATTTAACTAGACTGAGTAATCATTTTATAGTATAATGCCTACATGTTGTCCGGTGATGAAACGAAAAGGAGTGGAACCATTGAATAAAGAGTTAAAAAGGAAAATGCGTGAAGTTTTGTTGGAACGGTATGGAGTAGATATTGATGAGGCGGTATGCCGTTTTTCAACACAGAATTATGCTTTCATTTTTTCAGAAA
>CAJTYM010000071.1 GCA_910583835.1 uncultured Lachnospiraceae bacterium
CTTTAGGAGATGTGAGTAAATGAATGTGACTAATGACAGATTTAAGGACAGACAAGCTGTTCCCCAGAGACAACTTTTTCAAAAATTGATGGTATGCGGGTGATATAAATTCAGTTTTGGGAGGAGGTTCCATTTTGAACAGGATTAGAATAAGACCATATAAAGCTGCGGCTGCAGAAACGATATTATCTTGGTGCCAGAACGAAAAAACGTTTTACCAGTGGACTGCCGGCATACTTGGCGATTATCCTGCTACTGAAAAAAAATTTAGTTTTGTGGAATCCCTAATGCCGTTCACCGCATTTGACGAAATGGGAACGGTTGGCTTTTTTACGTTGAGGAATCCGGCTGAATCACTGGATGAACTGCGCTTGGGATTTGTGATCGTAAGCCCTGACAAACGGGGAAAAGGCTATGGGAAAGGAATGCTTCGATTAGGGCTAAAATTTGTATTTGAAATATATGGCGCGAAAAGAGCATCCCTTGGGGTGTTTGAGAATAATCTTTCGGCTTATAATTGTTATAAATCGCTTGGTTTCTGTGATGCGGTTTTAGATATAACGGAAAAATACTGCGTATTGGGTGAAGAGTGGAATTTTTTTGTGCCTATTCCATCATTGATAAGTCCTATCCATGTTGATTTTGAAATTACATACTGCATTTTTACAGAAGTATCTTCTTTGGAAATAGTATTGCAAAATCACTGAGGAGAAAATGCGTGTTCTGAGAAAATATGCTATTCTTATAGGAGAATAAAAAAGGAGAGTATGCAAATGATGAGGAAATATTATGCGAAATCAAAGCTGCCAGATGGCAGCCAGCCTACCGTCAAGGAACATTTAAGCGCAGTAGCGAAGCTGGCAAAGCAATACGGCGAGGAATTTGGACGAGGAGAAGAAGCCTGGGTGGCGGGATTGTTCCACGACTTCGGCAAATACAGCGAGGCTTTTGCCGGGGTGCTGCAAGGGACAAGGAGCAACATAGACCACGCCATGTGCGGCGCAGCATTTTTGAATCGTGTAAAGAGCGATAAGAAGATTAAGAGGGCAAAGAGGACATATCGTCCAATCATTGAGGCAATCAATGGGCATCATGCCGGTCTGGCAGCGTACGATGAGTTAGAGCCATTTTTGATAAGAAATTATTATGAGGGAGAGGATATTTCGCCTAATGGCGGCAAGACGGCGGCAATGGCCGGGGAAGGGGAGTATGGGAAAGCCGCTGGCTGTTTTCAGGGGGATTTTCCCCAATTTTCTTGGTCGAAGCTGCAGAAATATATTGCTTCCAACGATGAAAATGTGGAGATACATAATATTGAAACGATGTTATATACGAGAATGCTGTTTTCCTGTCTGGTGGATGCGGATTACAGCGTTTCTGCTTCCGATACGGACCCGCAATATCTGCAGAAAACGGAACGGCTGCAGTTTGAAGCGGGATTGTGGCTGGAAAAATTGCTGGCGTATCAGAAAGAACTGAGCGGTCGGTCTGTGGCTGATCCGTCTTTGAATCGAATGCGGAATGAATTGTTCGAGCAGTGTGGGAACATGGGGGATTTAAAGGAAGGGCTGTTTACGCTGACTGCCCCGACTGGAACCGGCAAGACTTTAGCGCTCCTTCACTTTGCGCTGCGCCATTGTGTGCGGACCGGCAAACGCAGAATCATTGTGGTGCTGCCGTTTCTGACGTTGGCGGAACAAAACACAGACACCTATGCCAAGATTATCCCGGACATTTTAATTGACCACAGCCAGAGCAGACTCAGCGATGAAGCCAGAGAGTATGCTTCACGCTGGAGTGCGCCGTTTATCATTACCACCTCTGTCAAATTCTTTGAATCCTTGTTTGCCGACCGTCCCACAGACTGCCGGAAGCTGCATAATATTGCAGATAGCGTCATTTTGTTTGATGAGGCGCAGAGCCTGCCCACCGAAGTGACGGAGACGACCTTGGAAGCGGTCAATGAATTGTGCCGCTCCTACCATTGTACGATGGTTTTTTCGTCCGCTACGCAGCCGAATTTTGCGGCAATCCCTGCTGTGCGCTGGAAGCCGACAGAAATTATGCCGGACCATTCCAGGCTGTATGCTTCGCTGAAACGTACGCACGTGGAGTGGCGTCTGGAGAAGAGGACGCCATTTGAGGAGATTGCAGAGGAGATGGCGAAATTGCCAAGCGTCTGTGTGATTGTGAATCTGAGGAGACATGCCAGGAAATTATTTTGCCTACTGAAAGAGCGGTGCCAGGAGGAAGAATTGTTCTTTATTACAACGGATTTGTGCATGGCGCACCGCCGGATTGTGGTAAAGGAAATTGCCAGGCGGCTGAAAGGCGGACTGCCTTGCCGTGTCGTTGCCACGCAATGCATAGAGGCTGGCGTTGATTTGGACTTTGATGTGATGTATCGGGCATTGGCTCCCTTAGATGCCATTATCCAGGCAGCTGGACGGTGCAACCGGAATGGTCGGCTTGCCGAGGGAGGGCGTGTGTCAGTATTTGAGCCGGAGGAAGAAGGCTGCCTTTATCCGGGCAGTTCCGGGTCTGTTTCAGGGAATTGGTATGAAAATGCAGCAGTATTGGTCAAACGTCTCTGTGCCAGACAGCCTTTGGACATTGACAGCCCTGCGCAGATGAAAGCGTATTATCAGGAATTATTTTTGGGACAGGCGGATAAGGCTTCATTGCGCAGGGCATTATCACGGCGGGATTTCGCTGATACGGCAAGAGAATATGAGTTGATTGCAAACAAAGGGATGAAAGTAATTGTCCCCATTCCTCGGGAAATATCGGAAACAGAAAATGAGAATTATCGGACAATCTGGGAGGAAGTACAGCAAAATGGCATTACGCCGTCTCAGATGCGGGAATGGGCTTCCCTGACAGTGACTGTGCCCATGTACCAGCAGGAAAAGCTGGAATATTACATGGAGCGGCTGTATTTTGCGGGGAGGAGAAAGGGAGATGAAGAGAAGAGCGAATATTATGTCCTGCGCAGACAGTATGAGGAACATTATACGAAAGACATGGGGCTGCAATTGCCGGATGAGATAGCGGGAGGAAGTATCTGGTAGGGGTCAGAAAAGGGGCTGTCGCTTGTAATTTACAGGAAAGCTACAGCCCCTTTTCTGTCTTATTCTTTGATTATGTCAATATCTGTGAGAATCACTCCGGAAACATTTAAGAGAGCTTTTATGGTCAGATACTCCTTTTTTAATTCTGCATATGTCTCAGTGGCATTTTCTTTTCGCGCTAATAACATATAGGTCTGGATTTTTTTAAAATCATCAAGTGCAGCTTTTGTTACCTCAATACCAGATGGCATATCATCACCTACTTTCATGCTATGTATTGTATTGGTTGCTACGATGTAAGTATAACAAAATAGGAATAAAGTGTAAAGCCAATTCTGGCATGGGGACAGTGTGTGGATAAGCATTGGGAAGTTCAATCGTTAAAACGCTGATAATCGGAGAAATAGGTATCTGCGGTGTATTTTACATCTTCTATGCTAAGAAACCGCTAAGAAATGCGGATTTTGGGGAATTTTGGAAAATAAATGTTGACTTTTGTAAAGAAAAATATATAATTGAAATAACCTAATATTTTGCTTTAGGTGAGAATAGAAATATTTCTATTATTTATGAGAATCTTTCCGCTTCTGCCATCGCATCCATACTAGTTTTGATACATCAGAGAGCAGAAGCGGAAACATGGAGGTGATTTTTTGCAGGAAATTGTATTGGAAGTATGGGGGGATTTTGCCTGTTTCTGCCAGCCCTTCAACAAAGTGGAACGTCTGACAAGTCCGTTTCCCACCCCCTCGGCAGCCAAAGGGATCCTGTCGGCAATCTATCTGAAGCCGGCAGAATTTTACTACCAGATTAACCGCATAGAGGTCTTGAATCCAATCCGTTATATCAGTTTTAAGCGCAATGAGGTTAAGTGTAAGGTAAATGGCAAACCGATTTATACGGATGAGGAACGAACGCAGCGGCAGACAGTGGCATTGAAAGATGTCCGCTACCGCATTGCGGCTTCCATCATACCGAGAGCGGCATTTGCAGGAAAAGAAAAGCAGCTCTATGAGCAGGCATTGCGCAGAATCCGCAATGGTAAATGTTTTACACAGCCCGCGCTTGGCATGAGAGAGTTCGCGGCCTACTTTGAGGAGAGCGATGGACAGCGAAAGCCGATTGACGAGAGTTTGGACGGCGGGTTTATGGTGTACGATGTGTTCAGCCCCTATGATTATGTTGTGCGTAAAAAGGCGCAGCCGCAGCTTTCCCTGTATCACGCAGTGATGGAACATGGGGTCATACAGGTTCCGCCGTATGAAAGCCCACAGGTACTGAAAGGGGGCAGGGTATGTTAAAAGCGCTTTATGATTATGCCGAGAGCCACCGTTTGTTTCTGCCGCCAGGCTATGTGGAAAAATCCGTCAAAGCATATGTGTCCCTGTCATCACATAATGCGGATTTTACAGAAATAGAGATGGGCGGAGAGCAGAATGTACTCTGCCCGGATATCGGCAGCCTGGCAAACGGCAAAGATAAATGCAATGTATTGGCGGAAAAGCGTTCAGTAATTTTTGCGGACATGCCCACAGCAAAAAGCCAGTTTTTCTGGGCTGCTTTGAGGGAAGCCGGGGAGTATGATTCAGCCATAAAGGTTTGCTGGAATATCGTGGAGAAGCCGGAACTGATAGATATAATCAATCAAAAATTAGATTCCCATAAGGTAAAGGCGGGAGACCGCATTGCCTTTAAGGTAGATGGCAGAACACTTTTGGACAGCAACAGTATACGGAGCTGGTGGCAGGAGTTCCGCAAACAGTTTGTGAAAACAAAAGAGAGTGCAGATACGGTCTGCATGATTAGCGGGCAGCCGATTGCCCCGGTTGCGACAACGTCCAAAATCACTGGGTTACAGTCTGTCGGCGGACATTCCAGCGGCGATGCCTTGATTTGTTTTGATAAGCCGGCTTTCTGCTCATATGGATTTAAGAAAGCGGAAAACGCGCCGGTGTCAGAGGAAGCATTTGCCGCAGTCAAAGCGGCTCTGGACAGCCTTTTGAAAGAAGCGCCTGTCTTGTCGAATATGAAATTTGTCCATTGGTACGATTGTGAGATAGGGCGGGAGGAAGACCCTATTTACCAGTGCGGCGATTTTGAGTCTTTTAAAGAGACGGATGATACGCCTGAAAGCCAGGAAAGCAAAACTGCCGTTTCCGATGAACTGAATTTTTTTGCAAGTGACGATGATGACGAAGAGGAAGAAGAACTGACAGACATAGAAAGGCGTGAGCAAGAAATTTCAGCAGCCAAAAATGCGGACAAGCTGATTCAGAGCGTGGAATCAGGGAAACGGATAGCGGCAATAGACAGTACATATTATATTTTGCTGCTGACTGGCGTGGGCGGTCGGATTATGATACGCAGATATATGCGTGGGAAATATGCAGATTTGCAGAAAAACCTGCAAATGTGGCATGAGGATTTGAAGTTGGTGAATACAGTGGGGACAGCGTCAATTCCAGAATGTAAGCTGAAAGCCCGGCTGATTCGATTGCTGAAATATAAGAAAACAGACGCCAAAGTTTTTGAACGCCTGAAAGACGAATTGGCTGGCATCACACCCGCGATTGTCACGGCAATCGTAACAGGCGGCAGGTTGCCGGATGCCGTGGCGGAGCGCGCGCTCAGATATATACGTTCACAGATGCTTGTTTCGTCTGAGTCGGGCAGTTCTGATGGACGAAGCCAAAACACGAAACAGAAAAGTTCCGACCAGTCAGACAGACGGAGGGCACAGAGTCTTGATGGGTGGGCCTGCCAATGGCTCAAAGTCTGGTTAATTCGTAAGAAACGTGCAGAAGGAGAGGAGGCATTTCTTTTGGAAACATATAACTTAGAACATCCAAGCCCGGCTTATCATTGCGGTGGTCTGATGGCAGTATATGCCCATATTCAGCGGAGGGCAATTGAGGATGTGAATGCAGGGGTAATTCAGCGTTACTATGCATCTGCCAGCAGGACCCCAGCGTTAGTTTTGAGCCGGCTGGCACGTCTTTGCAATTATCATCTGGCAAAGCTGGAGAAGACGAAATATCTTGAAAGCCGTTTGGCAGAACTGTATGTAGCTTTGGGGGATGAGATACCGGTGACCCTCAATTTGGAGGAACAGTCTTATTTTGCTCTGGGCTATTATCAGAAATGGGCGGAACTCTACACGCCAAAGGCGAAAAAGGAAATGGGATTGGATGAGGATGAGACAGAACTGGCAAAGGATGAGGAGGAATAGAAAATGGCAATCAAGAACCGTTATGAATTTATGTATTATGTATCCTGCGTGAATGCAAACCCTAATGGGGATCCTGATATGGACAATACGCCGCGCATGGACCCGGAGACCATGAAGGGCTATATTTCAGACGTGGCGACAAAACGCCGTATCCGCAATTATGTGGATTTGGCTTATCACGATAAAGATGGCATGAATATCATCATACAGCAGTCTACCAATATCAACCGCCATATTGCGCGGGCAAAAAGGGAGGCAGGTTTTGAGGACTGCGCGAAGGAGAAAGAGGCTGTCTATGCCGGACGCCGGAAAGCATGTGAATTGTTTTACGATGTGCGTACCTTTGGCGCAGTGATGTCCACGGGACCCAATGCAGGGCAGGTCAGGGGTCCGGTGCAGATTACGTTTGCCACCAGCCTTGACCGCATATTGCCGCTGGATATGTCAATCACGCGCATGGCGGTAACGGATAAGGCTAAAGCGGAAACTATGGAAGCCTATCTGGAAAAGGAGCAGGAAACGCCGGAAGATAAGCTTCGCACCATGGGCAGAAAGCAGCTGATTCCCTTCGGTCTGTATGAGGTGCGTGGGTTTATCAGTGCAAATCTGGCAGGTGAGACGGGATTTGACGAGAATGACCTGAAAATCCTTTTTGAATCTATTTTAAATATGTATGAGCATGACCATTCCGCCAGCAAGGGGCAGATGTCAGTCGTTTCCCCATTGATTATTTTTAAGCATGTGGGTACGGACAGCGATGAAGAGCAGCGTGTCCGCCAGGCGAAATTGGGCTGTGCGCCAGCACATAAATTGTTTGAACTGGTACAGGTTTCCAAGAAGCAGGATGTGGAATATCCCAGAAGCTACCGCGATTATGAAGCATGGGTCGATATCAAGAACCTCCCTAAAGGAGTGGAAGTCGGATTTCAGAGCGACCCCTATGGAGAAATCAGTTGGAATCATTTAGAGGAGGGGGAGAAGTGGTTCTGTGAACGATGACAAAGATTACCTGCTGATTTCACAGCTGACCCAGGCGGGTTATTGTCTGCGGCGGGCAGCGCTTATCATGAATGAACAGATTTGGCAGGAAAGCATCGATACGGCGAAAGGGCGCATGGAGCATAGGCATGTGCACACACAGAGGGTGGAGCGGCGCGGCAAGGAAGTTAAATTGTATGAGTATGCCGTATTTTCCGAAAGGCTTGGGATAACAGGGAAATGTGACTGCATTGAGGCGACAGCGGATGACGCTGGCTGCACAATTCCTTCGGTGGATTTTGCTGTGCGGCTGTATCCGATTGAATACAAACATGGAAAGGTACGTGCAGAAGAGGAATATGAGATTCAGCTGTGCGCCCAGGCGATGTGCCTGGAAGAAATGTACCATACTTCTATCGCGGAAGGCGCGTTGTTTTATATCTCTTCCCATCGGAGATATCCGGTACCATTGACAGAAGAACTGCGTGGCAAAGTAAATGATACAATAGCGAAGCTGCAGGATATCCGGGAGCGAATGGTAATTCCGGCAGCGGATTCCGGCACGAAATGCAAACGCTGTTCACTGCGTGAACTCTGTATGCCAAAGGTTGGGCGTTCTGCAGAGAAGTACTGTAAAGATTTGGCGTTGGCAGCAAAGGGGGCAGATGAGATATGAAGCATATGCTGGAAACGATGTATATTATGACGCCGGAGAGTTATCTTTATCACCGCAATGATAATATCTGTATTTCCATTGGCGGTGAGGAGAAAGCATCAGTTCCGGTAAATCAGGTGGAATCAATTGTATTTTTCGGTAAAAATTCCGTATCGACTTCGTTGTTGTCTTTTTGCTCCAAGTATAATATCACGATGGTCTTTCTGGATATGTATGGGAGATTTTATGGCAGGGTCTGCGGTCCGGTAAGCGGAAATGTTTTGTTGAGAAAAAAGCAGTATCAGGCAGTGGATGATGACGCATTTTCCTGCCGTTTGGTGAGGGACATCCTGTATGGAAAGATTTACAATGGCAAAAATGTGCTGATGCGCTACGCCCGCACAAGCAAAGAGCCAGAAAAAGAGGAGCATTTATATCAGGGGGCGGAAACGCTCAGCAATATAGCCAAGAAGCTGGATGAATGCCAGACGGTTGATTCCATGCGCGGCGTGGAAGGGGCGGCGGCGACCGCATATTTTTCGCGGTTTGACGATATGCTTGCCGGACAAAATGGGTTTCATTTTGAAACGCGCAGCCGCCGACCGCCTCTGAACGAGGTCAATGCAGTATTGTCATTTGTTTATACCCAGCTTACGCATGACATGCGTTCTGCATTGGAGACAGTAGGGCTGGATCCAGCGGCAGGATATTTGCATACATTAAGGCCAGGACGACCCTCCTTGGCATTAGACTTGATGGAGGAACTGCGCGCGCCGCTGTGCGACCGCTTTGTCTTGTCCTTATTTAACAAGGGGCAATTGTCGCAGAAAGATTTTGAGACGGACTGCGATGCTGTCTTCCTGAATGAAAAGGGGCGCAGGACTGTCATCAATGGCTGGAGGGCGAGGAAGCAGGAACAGATTTTACATCCATTTTTGAAAGAGAAGATACCGATAGGGTTGATTCCATATACGCAGGCAATGCTGTTTGCGCGGGTTTTACGTGGGGATTTGGACTGCTATCCGCCTTTTGTCTGGAGGTGATTCAAAATGATGCTGGTAGTCACCTACGATGTGAATACGACAGAGGCAGCGGGGGCGAAGCGGCTGCGCAAGGTGGCAAAGATTTGTGAGAGATATGGTGTGCGTGTGCAGAATTCTGTATTTGAGGTTCTGGTGGATGCTGCAGAGCTTGTAGTATTGAAATCAGCGCTTTCAGATGCCATTGATAAAGAAAATGATTCCGTGCGCTTTTACAGGCTGGGGAATTCCTATCAGCACAAGATTGAGGTCATGGGCAAGGAGCCTTTGGTTCAGGCTGGCAGTGCATTGATATTCTAATGGAGAATGGATTTAGCTGGCATTTTTCTAACTGCTGCGCAGATGTATCTCATACATGATTTGCCAGAAGGTTGGCGCAGAAATTTGTGGAGGAATTTTCTTAATAATGGATAAAAAAAGAAAAAGTTTTGGTACAGAGTGAAAAAAGATGTTTGCAGTTAGTTAAATTGTTAAATAAAGCAGCAGAAATAAATAGATTTTTGTCTGTTTTTGCGGTCGCCCCTCGTGTGGGGGCGAGAATTGAAATAAAATTTTGGCTTGCTGCTCGTGCGATGTTGTCGAGTCGCCCCTCGTGTGGGGGCGAGAATTGAAATACACACGGTGAACGCGAAAACAACGGCGCAGGGTCGCCCCTCGTGTGGGGGCGAGAAGATCGGAAGAGCGTCGTGTAGGGAAAGAGTGTTCTCTTCAGTGTAGATCT
>CAJTYM010000072.1 GCA_910583835.1 uncultured Lachnospiraceae bacterium
TAAGGGCAGGATTAAATAAAAACTTTTTATTCGACCCTGGCATCATCCTTATAGGTAAATGCAATAATTTCCCTTTGGATTGCATTTACTATATAGATTCAAGTTTATCTATTAATTTATAATCTCATATTTCTATCATAATTATCATATATAATAATTTGGGATTTTTTTGAGATACTAGTGTACTGACCAGCTTACCATTAATTAGAGAAATCAGTGCATATGGAAGAGGGAAGAGAGGAACATTTATGGACAAGGCAACAGTATTGCTGATTGAAGATGAAGCCAAACTGTTGGAAACTTTATCAGATTTTCTTACAATCAATGATTACCATGTCATTCAGGCGATGGATGGCCTGGATGGGATGCAGAAATTCAATAAATACCATACGGAGATAGACATTGTGCTCCTGGATGTGATGCTGCCTTTTGCCGATGGATATGAGGTGTTAAAGCAGATACGTTTATGCTCGAATGTGCCGGTCATCCTGTTGACGGCAAAAGAGGAAGTCGAAGACCAGATTAAAGGATTTTCCTACGGTGCAGATGACTATATTATCAAACCTTATTCGTTATCTGTTGTAAAATTACATATCGAAGCGGTGCTCAAGCGTTATGGGCATGGGCAGGATTTCCTCTATGCCGGGGATATTAAGCTGGAGGTAAAGGCAAAGAAGGTGTATGTAAAAGATGCGTTCGTAGAGACTACGCCTAAGGAGTTTGAGCTTCTCCATATCCTGATCCGCAACCAGGGAACAGTGCTTACCAGAGACTATATCCTCGACACAATCTGGGGCGATTATTACGTGGGCGATGTGCGGACCATTGATACCCTGATTAAACAGCTCAGGAAGAAATTAGGCGATACCTCCTATATACGGACGGTATATGGCGTAGGGTATTGTTTTGAGGTAAAAAGAGATGAAAAGAAAGATTAGCGCCCATATTTTTACGATGTACTGGATATTTACGCTGGCAATGGTCTTGTGCGGTGTGCTGTGCTATAAGGTATTTTTCCCATTTTATTATGACTGGACGAAGGACAAGCAGATTCGTGAGGCGTATATGGATATCCAGGATTTAGACCTCGCAAATCTGGCAGAAGACGATTTTTCTGCTTTTGTAGAGTATGAGGATGCAAATCTCAGTTTTACCATTGCAGATGAGGATATGAATCCCATATATACAACCAGAGAGAACCGAAGATATCTTGTATATAAAAATATTGAGATGAAGAAGGAATTATTTTCCAGAACTCCTGATGTGATAAAAAGGGACAGCAAATTGAAAGAGACCACGAAACTGAGGGGGATTATTACCCAGAATAAAGTTGATTATTATGTTGTTATCCGGGATACCCTGCAAAAAGTAGGGCCAGCGAAGGTTTCGGAGAATTTTACAGTGATGGCAGCAATATTGATATGTTTGCTGGGGAGTTTGCTGATATGGAGATTTGCTAAGGCTTTATCAGTACCTGTGGAGCGGCTTGCAGCTGCTGCAGACCAAATTGCGGAGGGAGATTTCCAAAAGCGGGCGGTACAGGAGGAGAAATATGAGGAGACCTGCCGGCTGTCAGAAAGCATCAACAGTATGGCTGAGCAGCTTGAACAAAATAAAGAACAGATTGAAGAGAGCAGGAGGCAGCAGCTTCGCCAGAATATGCAGCAGGAGCGCGCAGAAAAGATGCGCAAGGATTTCATGGCAAAAATTTCCCATGAGATTAAAACACCCCTTGCCGTGATTTCCAGCCAGTCAGAAATGCTGGAAAATGTGGAGGGAGAGAAGCGCAGTTATTACCTGTCATCTATCCAGGAAGAGGTAGAGAAGATATCAGGCATGATCAGCAACCTTCTGGATGTTTCCTACATGGAACATCATATGGAAGGGATGCTGCAGAAAACACTGGACATGAAAGAAGTCATGGAATATATTCTGCTGAAATATGATGGTCTGGTAAAAAAGAAACACCTGCATATGGAAACGTTTTTGGAAGAGGGCTGCTTTGTGTGTGGAGACCGGGAATACATTGAACAGGCAGTCAATAATTATATGATGAATGCCATAGAATATATGGAACTGGGAGGGAATCTGCGGGTTACCTTGAAGAAACAGAAAAAGGATATCCGTGTCGGGGTCTATAATTCAGGAAGGCAGATACTGCCGGAGGACATGGAGCGGATTTGGAGCGGGTTTTATACCACCAAACAGAAAGATTCCGCTGCATTTTCCCATGTAGGGCTTGGACTGTATATTGTGCAGAACGTAGTGACCATGCAGAATGGTAAATGCGGTGTGCAGAACATGCCGGATGGCGTGGAATTCTGGTTTACCCTGCCGCGTACAATTTAATTTCCGTAATATCAGGGTCCTTTAGAATTTGCCGGAATTACTGATTTAATCAATGGTTCCCAGGAATTCTAAAGGACCCTGGCATTTATCTGGAATGCGTGCGCAGGCGGACTCTCTGCCCCTTCTGTCCTTTATATTTTTCCTCGCAGTATTTGCAGCGGTATGTTTCCGTCTTCTCATCTGTCAGCAGGAAGATCTGATCCAATTCCTGTTCTACAGAGGTGATGCAGCGGGGATTCCGGCAGTGGATGATATTTTTGATTTGCTTGGGCAGGTGGAGTTCGCGTTTTTCCACAATCTGTTCCCCTTTGATGATATTGACTGTGATGTTGTGGTCAATAAATCCCAGCACGTCCAAATCCAAAGTATCAATGTCGCATTCTACCTTCAAGATATCTTTTTTGCCCATCTTGTTGCTGCGGGCATTTTTGATGATGGCAACGCAGCAGTCAAGCTTGTCCAGTCTCAAGTCATAGTAGAGGGAGAGGCTGGTTCCCGCCTGAATATGGTCTAATACAAATCCTTCCGTAATCAATCCTACATTTAACATACTTCCACCTCCAGCAATGTCAGAATGAGAGCCATCCGCACATAGACACCGTATTGTACCTGCCGGAAATAAGCGGCTCTGGGGTCATCGTCTACCTCCACAGAAATTTCATTGACTCTCGGAAGCGGATGCATGACAATCATGTCATCTTTGGCAAGGGTCATTTTCTTCTTATTGAGGATGTAGAAATCTTTCATCCGCACATAGTCGTCTTCGTTAAAGAAGCGTTCCTTCTGTACTCTTGTCATATAGAGGATATCCAAATCCGCCATCGCCTCTTCCAAACGTTCCACTTCCCGGAAAGGCACATTGTTCTTGCGCAGGACATCTTCACGGATATAGCTGGGAACGCGCAGCTCTTCAGGGGAAATCAGTGTGAAATTGATGTTGGGGTATCGGATGAGGGCATGAATCAGTGAATGAACGGTACGGCCGAATTTTAAATCGCCGCAAAGCCCGATGTTGAGATTGTTGAGGCGTCCCTTGAGGGAACGGATGGTCAGCAGATCCGTCAGGGTCTGTGTGGGATGCTGGTGTCCGCCATCGCCGGCGTTGATGACGGGAATGGTTGATTTTTCAGAAGCAACCAAGGGGGCGCCCTCCTTGGGGTGGCGCATGGCGCAGATGTCTGCATAACAGGAAATTACGCGAATCGTGTCGGAAACACTCTCTCCTTTGGCTGCAGAACTGCTGTCTGCGCTGGAAAAACCAAGGACGCTGCCGCCCAGATTCAGCATGGCGGCTTCAAAGCTCAGGCGTGTGCGGGTGCTGGGCTCATAAAAACAGGTTGCCAGCTTTTTCCCCTCACATGCGTGGGCATATTTCTGCGGGTTGTGTTCAATGTCATTTGCCAGGGTGAGCAGTTTGTCCAATTCTTCCACGGACAAATCCAGTGGGCTCATTAAATGCTGCATAGATGGCCTCCTATGATGTTATATTTTTATAATCATATATCAGAAAAGGGTAAATTTCAAGAGGAAAAAGAATTGCAAGCAGATTAAAATTATAGTAGAATTTGACGTGAAGAGGGATGGGAGGAGGCCTGTGGTCCCCAATTATTTCTCAAAATTAAATTCAGCGAGGTGCTTACAAATGGAAAACACGAAAAGAGAATACCAGGAGAGGAAGAGGATTTTGTTCTTTGGGCTGCCCTGGACATTTACAAAGTATTTTATCGGCGAGGAACTTTTGACCGTGAAAAAAGGTCTTTTGAAAACCGAAGAGGATGATTGTTACATGTATAAAGTGCAGGATGTGAAGATGACGACCACACTGCTAGAACGGATATTTGGGCTTTCCACAGTCATCTGCTATACCGGAGATACCACAGATCCCCAGATTTCCCTTACACATATCAAAAATGCAAAAGAAATCAAGGGTTTTATCTTAGAGGCATCTGAGGCGGCAAGGCATAGAAGGCGCACCATGAATACGCTTGATATCGGCGCCATGGACGGCGAAGACTTATAAATTTTCTGACGGCTGTCCTTGCATGGGAATGACGGGTTTAAAAGTCTGCAGAGCGCTGTGCTGGGGCTGTCTGTCTGGAAGGGTTCATCAGCAGGTTTTCAAAAATGAGCCCGGCAATCATCCAGAAAGGGGCAAAATCAAGTCGAATCACTCCTTTTATGTTTGTTTTTGCCTTGCTGTAATCCCAGGGGCAGATCTTAAATTTTTTGAGGATGCTTCCGCTGACGTATTCGCCGAGGAAAATAAACATACTGTAAAACAGCGCCCGTATCCAGGTGGGGAATTTTCGGACCATGCTGCAGACTGGCTTGAGGAAAGCCGCCATGCCATAGATGGGGAACATCCACAGGGATGTCTGGCCCATCAGCTTTAATTCACGTTTTCGGTAGGAATCAAGGGCGGTAAAGAGGATTTCCATACACCACCCGGTGAGTCCGCAAAGTAAAAAATTCTTTTTCATGGGAGTAATATGCCCATTTTTGCACAATCTATGCAAAAAATGTTGACGGAAAAGAGTGAGGCATTATATAATAGATATGTTGTGAAAATTTACTACAAAGGAGTATGGTATGATGAAAAAAATGAGAAAAATCAGCTTGCTTTTGGTGGCAGTGCTGACAGTTACAATGTTGGGAGGCTGCGGCAGTTTTGATGCCAGCGGGTACATAAAGGCGCTGCTTGACAATTCCTACAAGAATGACTCCGCTGCATTTGTGGAGCAGAAAGTGGGGACCGAGGAACAGGCAAAAGAATTGTATGACCAGGGAATTGAGACGGAAGTAAACAGCCTGATTGCCGGGGTAAACATTTCAGATGAACTGAAGAACGAATTTACGACAGTGCTGCAGGATGTTTATAAGAGTGTCAAATATACTGTGGGGGAAGCTACCAAACAGGATGACAATTCTTATGTGGTAGAAGTCAAGTACCAGAAGATGAAGGTGTTTGCGGCAGCGATGGAACAGTTCCAGACAGAGCAGCAGGCATATACGGATGAACTTTCCGAACAGGTGCAGAATGGCGGCGAATATCCTTCCGAGGATGAAATCAACGAACAGGTATATACTCTGTTAAAGGATGCCATCAAAGACTCCCTGCAGAAAGCAGAGTATGAAGATGAGGCATCTACGACTGTGCGGGTAGAGCTGAATGACAAGGTATATAGCCCCAATCAGGAAGATGTCGAGGCTTTGGAATATGCATTGTTTGATTTAGAGGAAGCATCGGGCTTGGCACAGTAAAATAACAGTAAATTTGGACTGGAGGAATTATCATGGCAGAAAATGAAAGCTGCAGCAGTGCGGCAACATGTTCCAGGGAGAGCTGTGAAGGCTGCCCAAGCAAGGCAGGGGCTTCCCAGAGCCTTGTGGAAGAAATGAATCCATTTTCCAGCGTGAAAAAAGTAATCGGCGTGGTCAGCGGTAAGGGCGGCGTTGGCAAGTCCTTTGTGACGGCATCCCTGGCCTCGTCCATGCGGGAAAAGGGATATGAAGTAGGAATACTGGATGCGGATATCACAGGTCCCTCCATTCCGAAAATGTACGGTGTGCATGGTCCGGCAGAGGGAAATGATATGGGGCTTTTCCCCATCCTGGCAGCGGATGGCACGAAGGTAATGTCTTTAAACCTTCTGATGGAGGACGAGGAGGCGCCGGTCATTTGGCGCGGACCAGTGATTGCTTCCACCGTGAAGCAGTTTTGGCATGACGTTTTCTGGGGCGATTTGGATTATCTCTTTGTGGATATGCCGCCGGGGACCGGCGATGTGCCGCTCACGGTGTTTCAGTCCCTGCCGGTAGATGGGATTGTAATCGTAACCTCTCCGCAGGAGCTGGTACAGCTGATTGTGAAAAAAGCCATCCATATGGCAGAGATGATGGACATTCCGGTTCTGGGGCTGGTGGAAAATTACAGTTTCCTCAAATGCCCGGACTGCGGCAAAGAAATCAAGCTGTTTGGCGACAGCAAGATTGAAGAGGCAGCGGCAGAGATTGGCGTTCCGGTATTAGGGAAGATGCCATTGGACCCCGAATATGCCAGGATGGCAGACGAAGGGAAATTCCATCAGATTAAGAACCCTTATCTGGAAGCGGCCGTGGATAAGGTAGAGAATTTATAATATTCGTTGTACTAGTGTCGTTTGACATTGCGAAGCCTTACAGGGAGCAGATTTGCTCTCTGTGAGGCTTATTTTTATGAAAAAATTTGTGATATATTCCCAATTGTTTTTTTGAAAACCAGGGATTACAATACCCATACGGAACGCGGTTCCGTGATATTTTCCAGCCGCCGGCGCTCTCTATGCCGGCACATAATTTCTTTTTATTTCTGCATAGGAATTCCAGGGCATCAAGCCTTGCTGGTAATCTGTATAGATAACCAGGTGGAATTCATTATCGGTTGGCAATTCAGTCGCCAATTACCAATGCATGAATGAAAGAGCGATGTTATCTGCCTTTCTGTGGGCAGTAACAGAATACCTGCGGAAAGGAGGGATAGGCATGAAGGTTATTTTTGAGGAGTATAGCGGCATCATCATCACCGCAGTGGCAATCATTGCGCTGATTGCAGTTGTGGGATTGCTGCTTGCCACAAATGGGCCGGTGCACAAGGCATTTGTGGACTTAATCGATACCTTGTTTAAACAGGCGAAGGTGTCTTAAGCTGCGCAGCCCGGGCCGCTGGCAAAGCCAGGGAAAGCAGGAAAGCCCGGGCTGACAGAAGAGTTTGAGAAGTTCAGGGTTATATGGAAAAGCCAGGAAGATGTAATCCCCTGGGTTTTCTGGAAAATTGAGAATGGAGGAGAGAATGAAATATGACTGGGAACTGACAGAGGAGGAGTTTGGTCCTTTTTATCCTTATATTCGGGATAAGAATGTGACAGATATAGATTACAATGGAAAGACTTTGTGGGTCGCAGACCTGAAGCGGGGGCGCTACCAGGCGGATATCCAGGTTGCGGAGGAGTTTATCGAGCGTTTTACGCATAGGATTGCCAATCGGGTCAATAAGCCGTTTAACCGCGCCAACAATGTACTGGAAGCGGAGACGAATGAACTCAGAATCAGTATCGTCCATGAATCGGCGGCGGTGTCCGGGCGCAGCATCTGTATCCGCAAATCGCTTCCGCAGGTCCGCCAGACCGTGGAGAGCATGTTGGACAGCGGTTATTGTACGGTGGAGATTCTGAGCCTGCTGATTAACTGCGTGAAAGCAAAAATGAACTTTGCTTTCTGCGGGGAGCCGGGCGTGGGGAAGACGGAATGTGCCAAGTTCTTTTCCAGGTTTATTCCCCCCAATCAGCGGGCCATCACCATTGAGGATAACCTGGAAATGCATTTCCATAAGATTAATCCAGACAATGACTGCGTGGAGCTCCAGGTGAGCAAGGATTTAAGCTACACGGAGGCGATAAAGCTCTGCCTCAGGCAGAATCCCAAATGGATAATTTTATCGGAGGCGCGTTCCACAGAGGTGCAGTACCTGCTGGAACAGTGGTCTACCGGAGTCTATGGGTTTACTACGCTGCATTTGGACGACCTCAGAAATTTGCCGGACAGGATTATGAATATGATTGGACGTTCCAGGGATGCGGACCGTCTGGAGAATTATATTTATGAATTTATCAGCGTAGGCGTGCTGCTGCGCCAGTATCAGAATGAAAATGGCATGTTGGAGCGTTATATTGACCAGATGTGTTTTTTTGACAGGTATGATGGGAGAAATGCGATTTATATGCTGGTAGAGGATGGGAAACAGATATCGGACGTAATCCCAGACGATATTTTGCGGCGGCTGCACCGCGCGGGAATCGGGGAACCCTTTCATTGTCCGCAGACATGCGCCTATGAACCGTTGGATATTGCGCTGGTAAAAGCATCGCGTGGTTTGGAACAGGAGGTTGTATGAAGAAAAGGAAAAACAAGAGTAAGCGCAGGAGTAAGGAAAAGTTTGGGCTGTTTCGCCCGGGCAACCTGCAGAAGCAGATAGACAGCTATGGTTACAATTTTTCTATGGGCAGGTATTGCGTATTTCTGTCTGTATCGGCCGCGGGGGCTATCGGCTGCGGGATGCTGTTTGGCCTGCATTGGTATCTGATTATTCCAGTTGTTTTCGCTTGTATGATGGCGCTGCCGTTCCTCATCCTGGATGGCTATAAGCAGATGTATGAGCATAAGCAGTTTTTAGATATTTCCGATTACATGGAGCAGATGCTGTACTCTTTCCGGCTGAATCAGAAAATATTGCTTGCCCTCAAAGACACGCGTACACTGTTTGCTGAGGGCAGGATGCATGATGTCATCGGAGAAGCAATCGATTACATAGAATGCGGCAGTTACAGATACGAGCTTTATAAGGAGGCGTTGGCAATCATAGAGAACGCATATCCTACGAAACGCTTGTGTGCCATTCACGAATATCTGAGGACTGTGGAAAGCAACGGCGGAGCCTGTGAGGAGGGGATTGACTTGCTGCTGCAGGATAAGGCGGTGTGGGCAGACAATGTAGCGCTGCTGCAGGAAGATAAAAAGGCAGCGCGTATGCGGGCAGTCTTTTCATTGCTTGTAACCATGCTGCTTGCACTGATTTTCCATATGGTATACCGTTCCATGCCGGAGCAGTATACGATTGTCGGCCATCCGGTTACCCAGGGCGTGACGACCTTGTACCTGATATTGAATATTGCAATTTTCCGTAAGGTCAACCATCAGATTGCGGGCAGCTGGATTGTCCGGGAGGAGGAAGCGGGGGACAAAATCTGCAGGTACTTTGCAATGATAAGCAGTTATGATGAGAAGAAAGAGGCGAGGAATAGTTTTGGTTTGGCAGGGATAGCTCTGTGGACTGCTATATTATGCTGTCTGTTTGGATGGGCATTGGCGGCGGCGCTGGCAGTGATAGCAGCCCTCCTGCTGCTGAACCAGCATAAGATTGGTTACCGAATTGCTTACGATAAGCAACTTGGTTAAATGTCAAGAAAAACTTTTGAAAGATTTTGAGAAAAAA
>CAJTYM010000073.1 GCA_910583835.1 uncultured Lachnospiraceae bacterium
ATCTTTCAAGGTTATTCCACTGTTCAGTTATCAAGGTCGTGTGCTGTCGTTTTCTCCGCGACAGCTTGTTTATATTACCATGGTTATTTTTACTTGTCAAGTGTTTTTTACAAATTTTTTAAATTAGTTTTTTCAGTTCAGCCTTTATATTTTCAATTACAGTTTCCGTAGTGGCTGTCTACACAAATAGTATAAAAATATTTATGGGAATATTTTGGGATTTGATGGATTTCCCCTCTTTTGCCAAAAAGCAGACATTTGAGGAATTTTGTGTATTCCCTGCCTGCTTGTTCCGCAAATCGGTTACGTTAATTTCCCCAATATAAAACTGTCTGAGCATTTTCCCTACTAATTATGCCACATGGCCATAACGGATATGGCTTTTCCTCACGGACAGCCTTATTTCATAGGTCAGTGGGAAAACACAAGTTTTGAATTGGGGAGAATCAATATTAGGAGGAAAGCAAATTTCCATAATTGGTATTGGATAGGCTTTTGGGGCTCCATACATATGAAATGCAAAAGTGGCTTGCCTGGGGGATTCCTTAGGACAACGCACAGCGGCTAATACCTATTGCATAGGGCCCATAATCATATGCTCGAGGACATTATTATCATTTATCAATCTCAGAAAGGCATTCCCTTGAATGGTATCCATCATTTCCCTGCCGAATTCCGTGCCCTGGCACAGAAAAACCGCCAGAAATAGAATCCACACAACAATCAGACCCTCCAACAGACCAACGGCAAGACCACCGATACGGTTAATGTTTTTTAACACCGGCAATTTCGCAAGAATGTCCAGAAAATGTACCACAACAGACAACAGCGCCAAAATCAATACAAAAGACAATACCCATGCCAGCCGCTGCACAACCTGTGCTGCTACAAAGTCACCTGCTTTTTCATAGACTCCGGTATTTTCAATAAGACCGCCCGGACCGACTGCAGGTTCCGTAAATAATTTCTGCAGTTCCTCAGGCATCTTGATGCCAAACACCGTGCTCATTTCCTGCCCCTGTGTTTCTTGCTGCATTCCATCTTCCACAGCCGATTGCAGGTAATCCACACATTTCTCTTTGACGGTATCGTATAAAGGCGTCTGCGTCTGCAGAAAATGCGCTACATAAGGGGTTATGGCTGTGGCAAGCACAATGGTCAAGAAAACTGCCACCAGGGAAAACAGCACACGCACCAGACCGCGCAGATAGCCATGCAAACCAAAACCTGCCAGAATCAACAGTACCACAATCAATAATATGTCCATTTCCTCACTCCTATTTCAGCCTTACCTTTTGTGTCTCTCCCTCTCTCAAAAATATGTAATTGCGAATTCCTCCTGCGGAGAGAACCTCTTTGATGCTTTTGTCAAAATTGCCATGAAATTTCTCCCAGCCCCGCAATGTGTAAATTGCACATTCCAACTCGCCGCGCACACATACTTCCCCATTTTCCAAAAATCTGATTTCCTCATATTCGATGCCAAAGTCTTTGGAAAACACTTCCTTTCCCTCAAGGTCAAACACCTGCATTCTATAGGGAAACTCGTTATTTTCATTTGCATAGACAAAACCCAGACAGGAATGATTGTAAAAAATGCTGCGTATCTCTGCTTCTGCAGTTATCTCATTTCTGACTTCCGGCTTATCTTTCCCTTCAAAAATAACCGTCTTGCCGGTCCCAAATGCCGCCATAATATCATTTCCAAGGAACTGAAGCTGCGGAAACACCATATCTGCATAAGAATATTGTCCCACAATATTGTCAATCTCTTCCTGTCCTACGGCATCAAAATTATAAAAAACAACAGTCGTCTTGACATTTCCCTCATTGACATCCAACAGGGATACCGCCATCTTCTTCCCATCGTTAGAAATGGCTATGTCTAAAGGATAACCCATGTTTTCCGTATGCAGTTCACCCTCCGCCAGAAATGTCCCATTTCTGTCATACAGATGAATATAGCCAGTCCCATCCTGCTCCATCAAAATAGCTACCATGCCCTGGTTCGCCACCTGCACCCTCTGGATAGGCATGGTCGTCTTGATTTCCCCACAGGGTCCCTGCATATCCATGATATAAATATTTTCTCCTTTTTTATCGGCAACCACCGCATAATCTTCACAGGTATCCACCATAGGAGACTGCATTTCATAAGTCTGATTCCAAATCATGTGGTTATCCGTATTGATACACGTCGCACCATCCTTGCTATATTTAATAATATTCCCATTAAACACGGCAAACTTTGTCCCGCTGGAATCCTCACGTTTCACAGAATCCAGGACATCGTAATCCGTGTAATTCCTAGTCTGCAGATAAATATAAGTCCCTGTCACTGTCCCTAACAGCAAAACAACCACAAGCACCGTCAGGATAAGAATCCTCCTGCGGTGTTTGTGGATTTTTTCATTCATTTCATTTACGTCTGATGTCACCACCCGGTATGCCTGCTTGTCCAAAATCACACCTCCAACGCCTAGTATAGCATACTCTCATCTTCTGCGCATTAATTTCTTACGGAAGCAGCAGCTTCTGTCCCACAAGAATCTTATCTCCATCTTCAATCGCATTGAGTTCCTTCAATACCTGCACCTTATCTTTGCTCTGGTAAAGCTTAAGGCAGATAGAATTCAATGTATCGCCTGCCTGTACTGTATAATACTTTTTTTCTCCGTCCTGCTGCACTGCTGCCGTCTCCTGCGCTGCACCTTGTCCATTATCCTCAGGGCTCTCCTGAGGACCGTCCTGCTTTCCTTCCTCCGCAGGCTGCCCGGAGCCGTCATTCCCATTTGCAGCGCTGTTGTTTTCTCCATTGCCAGCTGAATCCGCCGTGTTCCTGGCTGCTTCATTTCCTGTTCCAGCCACAGTGTTTCCGGCTGTTTCACTTCCTGTTCCAGACGCATCCGCTGCGTTCCCGGCTGCCTCACTTCCTGCTCCTGACGCCGTGTCCCCGGCCGTTTCACTTCCTGTTCCAGCTGCTGTGTCCCCGGCTGCTTCATTTCCACCAGCCGGATTTTGCGGCGTTTCCTGCCCAGCGGTATCTAATGGCTCAATCTGGGATTCAACACTCTCCACAACCAGAGGATTCTCCTCTCCCGCATCATCTTTCGCCACTTCCGCTTTCTGGCTCGTAGATGTCTGTGATTTGCTGCCGCTCATCACGTTTAACACATCTTCAACCTCCTGCATTTTCCGGTAATTATTGATGGTGGTAATCCCGATGACACAGAGCACTACCAAAAAAAAGGAGGAGGCTGTATAGAGGAATCTCCGGTTTTGCCTCTCTTCTCGCTTTCCCTGGCGTTCTAAAAGCATCTGTCGGTAAGATTCCAATGCCTCCTCCGCCTGGGTCTTTGGCTCTTTGGGTATCGGCTGTGCATCCTGCCACTGCTGCGTCTTAATTTGAGGTTCGTCCGCCAGCCCTTCCTCTTCCTGTGAAAATCTTTCCATTTTCTCAGTTGTCTCTTCTTCTGCAAGTCCAGCTTCCTGCAAGGCTCCCTCCTCTGCAAGTCCAGCTTCCTGCAAGATCTCCCCTTCTGCAGCATTCTCTTTCTCAAGTTCATGGTACCTCAACTCTGTCAGGCGCATCTCCTCTTCCCGCTTATAAATCATGTATTCCTGCATGGCAAGGTTTTTCTCATAGTAAATATAATAGCCTTCCCGCTTCTGAAGGTAGCCTTGCTCATAGATGAAAAACAGTTCTTCCCCCTCCAGGATATCAATAAGCATGAGAATCTTGTCCCTTCCGGCAAAATATTTGCGGTGCGCCGCTTCCACTGCCGGAGTCAGTTCCATGGCCTGTCCTGCTTTTCCCAGAACCCAGCCCACAATCTCCAGTTCTAAAAAATACTGCTTCTGCTCTTTGTATATGTAGTCCCAAAAACTCTCGTCAAGGCTGATATTTTCCCACTGGAAAACTGCTGCACTGCATTCGACAACACCGCTGACGAACGTATAGCGGATATCTTTGACCACCCGGCTCTTTCCTAAAAACACGCCCGCGCACGCTTCGCTGTTCTTCGCCGCACCCCGCAGATAAGTATATACATAATCCTCAAGATAAATGCGGTGCCTTCCTCTGGGGCTTCCAACCTGTCGTATATTTTTCGGCAAAAAGACCGTTTCCTCTTTGTTCAAAACAGCTTTTTCCGGTTCATCCTTGCAAATAATTTCAATCATGCCCTCACCTCTTTTTCCTCGATGGTAACACACATGATTGGAAATTTTTGCCAATCCCTGTCACTAAAATTCCGCCAATCATCTGGCAGAAATCTATGCCCTATCATATGGCAAGGCAGTTCCTACAGCTCCGTCCTTCCCTCCAGCGCCCGCAACAGCGTCATCTCGTCTATATATTCCAAATCCCCGCCCACCGGCACGCCGCTGGCAATTCTGGACACCTTTATCCCCGTAGGCTTAATCAGCTTGCTGATATACATTGCCGTGGTCTCCCCTTCCAGGCTGGAATTCGTGGCAATGATTACCTCGTCCACATCCTCCTGCAGACGCTGCATCAGTTCTTTGAGCCGAATGTCATTGGGACCGATGCCGAGCATCGGGGAGATTGCCCCATGCAGTACATGGTATACGCCCTCATATTTGTTGGTCTTTTCGTATGCGGCAAGGTCACGCGTGTCCTCCACTACCATAATCATTTTATGGTTGCGCCCTGCATTCCTGCAGATGGGGCACAGTTCGTCATCTGTGAGCGTATAGCAGCTTTGGCAGTATCTTACCTTCTTTCTGGCTTCCACAATCACAGAAGACAGTTTCTCCACATGCTCTATGGGCATGTTCAAAATATGAAAAGCAAGCCGTTGCGCCGACTTGCTTCCAATCCCAGGCAGAGAAGACAGTTCTTCAATTAATTTGCTTATCTGGCTGCTGTAATAATCCATGAAATCCTCCCTAAATTAAGGCTATAACGAAATACCACTAAATCTGTCCTGAAAACTTATCAGAACAGATATATCTGAATCTGCCCTGAAAATTCATCAGAACGGGCACAGCCGAATCTGCTCTGAAAGCTTATCAGAACGGACACAGCCGAATCTGCTCTGAAAGCTTATCAGAACGGAAATCCGCCGCCGAGTCCTCCGGTAATCTTCGCCATTGCCTGCTGCGAGGTCTCCTCAATCTTGCGGAGCGCTTCATTTGTTGCAGCCATTATCAAATCCTCCAGCATCTCGATATCATCCGGGTCAACGACTTCCTCTGCCAGCTTTACCTTGGTCACTTCTTTCTTGCCGGAAATAGTCACCTCCACGGCTCCGCCGCCAGCTGTCGCCGTCACTTCTTTCTCTTCCAGTTCTTTGGTCGCATCTTCCATCTGCTTCTGCATTTTCTGTGCCTGCTTCATCAGATTATTCATGTTGCCAGGCATCCCTCCTGGGAAACCTCCTCGTTTTGCCATTGCCATGTCCTCCTAATCTTCAATTGTGATTTCCATATTTATCATTTCTTCGAGGTTCACATAAGTCTCCTCAAAAGGCTGGTTGCCCTGGTTCAATTCTATTTTAAAGGAAATTTCTTTCCCTATTCTCTTCTCTATGGCTGCTTTCAGTTCTTCCCGATGTTCCTCTTTATTGACAAAGGATTCTGCCATCTCATCTTCAAAAACAAGCAAAAGCTGTCCGCTTTCTGACAGGCTTGGTCTGGCAGGTTTTAAATACATTTTCATTATGCCGGACAAACTTTCCACAATGGAACGCCAGTTCCTAACTACCTGCTGCACGTCTTCCGGCACTGCTTTCGGCAGCTTGGGCTTTGCCTGTGCCGCCGGGCGTGAAAATCCATTCTGTCCTCCCAAATACGATTCATTCTCTGTCCCTTCATAACCGCCTTGCCCCAATGGGGAAGAACCGCCGGGCTGCACCTGCGTGATAAGCCCCTTTTCTATCTTATCTTCCAACTGACCAATTCTCAGCGCCAGAGAATCGTAATCCCTTTCCATCTGGGGTCTGCACAGCTTAATGAGGGCAATCTCCATCAGCACCCGCTTTTGGGTGGCATAGCGAATCTGGCTGGACAGTTCTGAGAAAATCCGAATATAACGCATAAGCTCTGCGGCGTCCACCATTTTCGCTTCTTCTTTGAGCAGGACGAGATTGTCGCTGGAAATATCGAGCACGTCTTCCATATTATCAGAACTCTGCAGTAAAAGCAAGTTGCGCAGATACCAGGTAAAATCTGTCACAAACTGCCCCGGCTCACGCCCCTGGATTAGCAGTTCCTCCAGCTGGGCAATTACGCCGGAAATGTCTTTGGCCATGATTTTGCGGAGCATTTTGGAAAAAACTTCTGTGTCTACAGCCCCTAACACTTCCAGTACACGGTCGTACGTCAATTCCTGCCCCAGATAAAAAGCAATGCACTGGTCCAGCAGGCTCAGGGCGTCGCGCATAGAGCCATCCGCCGCCTTAGCGATATAGCGGATAGCTTTGGGCTCTGCCTTGACCTGCTCCTGCTCCATCAGTTCCGCCAGCCTATCCCCGATTGTCCCAATCGTAATGCGCCTGAAATCGTACCTCTGGCATCTGGAAAGAATGGTAATCGGAATCTTATGGGCTTCTGTGGTAGCAAGGATAAAGATGACATAAGAAGGAGGCTCCTCCAAAGTTTTCAGCAGCGCATTGAAGGCCCCTATGGAAAGCATATGAACCTCATCGATAATGTATACTTTGTATTTGCCCTCAGTTGGTGAATATGCCACCTCCTCACGGATTTCACGAATGTTGTCCACACCGTTGTTGGAAGCAGCATCTATTTCGATAACATTCATGGAAACGCCTCCTGCAATTGATTTGCAGGAGGGGCAGTTCCCACAGGGACTCCCATCTTCGGGATGTTCACAGTTCACTGCCTTGGCAAATATCTTGGCAATGGTAGTCTTCCCAGTTCCTCTCGTCCCACAAAACAGATAGGCGTGTCCCAGCCTATCTGCTTTGATTTGGTTCTTCAATGTTGTAACAATATGTTCCTGTCCCTTGACGTCTTCAAATTCCTGGGGACGAAATTTGCGGTATAACGCAGTATAAGACATGTTTAATCTCCAAAACTAATTCCTATCAGTTTAGCTTCACGGATAATCTTGGAATCCGGCTCTACCATCTTAAGCTTTCCTGCCACGTCTCCCAATGGCACTTTCTTAGTATTTCCGTCAATCATGGCAACCATATAACCGTACTTATCATGCAGGATAAGATCTGCCGCTGCCGCACCCAGCCTGGTACAGAGCACACGATCGTACGGGCAGGGGCTGCCGCCGCGCTGCGTATGACCGGGAACCGTAACACGCACTTCGCTTCCTGTCTTCTCCTGGATACGCGCTGCCACCTCGTAAGAAACAGAAGGATACTTGTTCTTCTCCTGTTTTTCTTTTAATTTCTTCTTGCTGAGCTTCGCGTCCTCCTTGGAAATCGCACCCTCAGCCACTGCAAGAATCGTAAATCCTTTGCCTGAACGGTTCCTTCCTTCTATCGCCTCCACAATCTTATTGATATCGTAAGGGATTTCCGGCAGGAGAATGATGTCCGCGCCGCCTGCCATTCCGGCATACAATGTCAGCCATCCTACCTTATGCCCCATAACTTCTACGATAAACACACGGTTGTGGGACGCTGCAGTCGTATGGATACAGTCAATCGCATCTGTCGCTATGTTGATGGCGCTCTGGAAACCAAAGGTCACATCCGTGCCAAAAATATCATTGTCAATCGTCTTCGGCAGATGGATGATATTCAGACCTTCCTCGCGCAGAAGGTTCGCTGTCTTCTGTGTCCCATTCCCTCCCAGGATTACCAGGCAGTCCAGACGCAATTTATAATAAGTCTGCTTCATTGCCTCCACTTTATCAAGCCCCTTCTCATCGGGAACCCGCATCATCTTAAATGGCTGCCTTGAGGTCCCGAGGATTGTGCCGCCCTTGGTGAGGATTCCAGAAAAATCCCCGGAGGTGAGCAGACGGTAATTACCGTAAATCAGACCCTTATACCCCTCATAGAAACCGTACACTTCGAGCGCTTCCAGGTTCTTGCTCAGTCCCTTTACCACGCCACGCATTGCGGCATTTAATGCCTGGCAGTCGCCGCCGCTTGTCAACATTCCAATTCGTTTCATGATATCACATCCTTTGCGTTTTGTTTGATGTTCCCCTTGCTTTCCATGGGGAATTTGACTTGTACTTACAATTATATCCCATATTTTTACTCTCCACAAGATTTTTCATTTGCTTTTTTAGAAATATTTGTTATACTGTTACTGTCAGCAAAATTATTTGGAGGAGTACCCAAGTGGCTGAAGGGTCTGGCTTCGAACACCAGTAGGTCGGTAGTCCCGGCGCGGGGGTTCAAATCCCCCCTCCTCCGT
>CAJTYM010000074.1:0-6148 GCA_910583835.1 uncultured Lachnospiraceae bacterium
TCCTCCGGGCATTGGGCAGCTTTATTTGTCTGCCCTTTATCCTCCGGGCATTGGGCATCCGTCACCACCAGTACCTTGTCATACGCGCCAATGTCATACAGGAACGTTTTTCTTTCCGCATCGTAAAGGCTGCGCAGTTGATATCTGGCATGGAGCGGATACTCCATTTCCGTACTGACAACGATGGGGCTTCTTGTAGTTGCATGGTATGTTACCTCATTGCCAAGCGTCTCCATGCAGCTTGCCACATACAGCGCCGGATACATAAATTCCTCCGTGCCTACGACAAGTATCCTGTCATTTGCTGTGCGCGGAAACTGTTCATATATCTGCTCAAATAAGTTGCGGCAGGCCATGTCATACTCTACGGCATTTACCAGACGCCGCGCATCCATCTTGCCCGCAACCGACAGCACGGCTGCTTGCCCTATCGCAGCACCGCAAGAACAATCTACATATTTCCCATTCCCGGCAAAACCTTCTGCTATGTCCCCATATTTGCTATGGTCCGTCTTCACGAGATAATGAAGGTCAATGGATTTTTCTTCATATTCCTCCCTGTGCTTCGCGGACATGCCGTTGAGAATGGAGGCAACCGCAAACTTCATGTCATTATGGTACACGTTCTGCATAACAGAAATAATATTCAAAATCGTCTTCCCAGTTGTGACCTCGTCCTCGATAAAAATTATCCTGTCCGTGTTTTTTACCGCCTCGTCCATGTCCTCTTTTACCAGTTTCTGTTCCGTTGCATGGCTATGTTCTTCCGAAAAAAACAGGTAACCTGTCTGTGGGATCACCTCCCTGGTCGTCTGGATATACGGCGTACCCAGGGAAATTGCAATCTGCGCGCCAATGGCAGTAGCCGTCTCCGCAAATCCAATCAGCAGAAGCCTTTCCCCTTCATATTTACCTTTAAGTTCCCCTGCCAGGCTTGCAAAGAGTTTCAACGCCGCGATCGGGGAGGCCGGCACATGCTTTCCCTGCAATGGATTGACCACCAGATAATTCCTCTTTGCATTGTTCTCTCTCTTCGCCACGTTTACCAAATCTTTTTCTGTATAATACATTTCTTTCTTCCAATCTCCATGTTTCTGAATCACTGCCAGCCTTTGCACACGTCAACCCAGCTTGCATTCCCCGAATATTTCTCCAATTCCGCAATCGACAGTTCAATTGCGCTGTTGCTGCTTCCGCAGGCGGGAAAGACTGTCTCAAACCTTTTGAGAGAACTGTCAAGATAAACCTTCACACCCTCATTGATTCCGAAGGGACATACCCCGCCCACCGCATGGCCGATGAGAGCCTCCGCTTCTTCTGGTGCAAGCATCTTGGCTTTGGCAGCAAACTGTGCCTTATATTTGGGATTGTCAATTTTGGCATCGCCAGCCATGACAATCAAAATTGCACTGCCATCCACCATGAACGAAAGCGTCTTGGCAATCCTGCATGGCTCACAATTGAGCGCAGCGGCCGCGAGTTCCACCGTGGCGCTTGATACATCAAATTCCCGTATCCTGTTTTCCATCCCATATTCACTGAAATATTTTTTTACTCTTTCAATTGACATCTTTTTCCTCCAGTAGTTTCATTTATATTCCATAATAGTAAATATTACAGAAATAGTCAATGATGTAAAAAGTCTCTTTTATGGACATGAATAAGCAACAAAAATAATTGATTTTTGATAACTTATATGTTATCATATGATAAAAAAGGGAAACCATATGTATACAATAGAATTTTATGAAGATAAAAACGGTGTATCTGAAGTGCGTAATTATTTTATGAACTTAGCAAAAAAAGCGGAGACAGACAAAAACGCACGAATAAATAGAAATAAAATATTTTCTTACGTTAGAGCATTAGAAGAATACGGCACAAGAATTGGAAATCCTATAGTAAAGCACATTGACAGCAATTTGTGGGAATTAAGACCATTAAGCAACCGTATATTCTTCTTTTACTGGAAAGATAACAAATTTGTATTGGTGCATTATTATATAAAAAAGTCACAGAAAGCACCAAAAAAAGAAATTAAAAAAGCAATGAGCAATATTAAAGATTGGATAGAAAGGAATCGTTGATATGGACAATTATAAAACCTTTGATGAAATGTTCAATGATGATAAGATTGTTTCGCCGGAAGAAAGAGAACAGATTAATTTTCAAGTATCCTTAATTGGTAAAATGATTGAAGCAAGGGAGAAAAAAGGACTTTCCCAGCGTGATCTTGCAAAATTAAGCGGAGTAAAGCAACCTGCTATTGCAAGACTTGAAAGCATGAAATCAACGCCACAAATTGACACATTATTAAAAATACTTGCGCCGTTGGGATATACGCTTTCAATCACACCGATTGAAAATAAGCGGTAAAGGGGCGTTAATCATGGTATGTCCACTTCTTTTGCCCCACTGCACAAACAGTGATTCCATGCATAAGATGAACTATAAACACTACATTTGGAAAGGGATGAATCATATGGACCATAACCATGATAAATCATGTTGTAACTGCTGCTGCCATGGACCAATTAGCCCTGGCATAGAACCAGCCTATTTTAACGCCGTCATGCAAGGCGGATATCAGGATGTCCCCCCTGAGGGAAACGTCAAATTCCTGCTTGCTTTTCAATCCGGCGACTTTTCATTTACCCCAAATACTGCAGAAATTATCGTAAATACAGAAGGCATTTACAGAATTGACTACTCCATATTAATCCGTCCTGTCACCGGATTGCTGAATGCTGCTTACGCAGTTGCCATCAATGGCTTGGAAAATCCCTTGTCATTCTTTGGAATTTACTCTGATGAATTTACTACTACAGAACGCGTTGAGTTAACTGGAATGTTCATAACCTCAATTGCCGCCGGGTCGACCGTTATGCTGCGCAACAAATCTGCCACCGTAGATTATCTGGCAGGCACAGGAGTTGACAACCAAGCAGTTAATCATGCCTCCATCCTATTACAGAAAATTGCCTGACAAAACCTCTATCAGAATCATTAGGATGAACGTACTTAAGAACAAATAGGAAGACACTTTCACGCTTTAGCGTGACAAGGTCTTTCCTATAAGACGAAAACATTTTCTGGAAACCAACATTGCTAGCAGCCCTAAGACGAGATAAACACCTGCATATAAGATAAATGCAATTTCTCCCCTATCAATGAAAATCCATGTGCCGGAAAGGAAAAAAACTGCTGATATCACTGGCAGGCTCCATAACTGTTTGCTGTCCTTTCCGGCAAAAACTCCAACCACAAGAGAATATATGGGATTCACCAAAAAAAACAGCAGCAAACAAGCTGCCATGCCGGCATCGTTTTTTACAAAAGCGGCTATCAGCCCAGGGAATGCTATCATAACTGCCGCCGAAACAGCTACCCAGAACATAAGTTTCTTTTTCATGACGTACCTCCATGTATTTCACAAATAAAATATCCATGGCGCTCTTAGAGGGGCGCATCAGGGCACAGGAATGGCACAAACTTCAAACCCTTATATCGTCACCGTTATAAACCTTCAAATACCTATCATATCGTTTCCCTACAGAATCCATTCCGTATGCGTCCAAGCAAATCGAACGCGCCCCTGCCAACCTTTTCATGTCCTTCTGTCTTTCTCGCCCTTTCATCTGCTGTTCTGTATCGTTCACAAAACGCACCTTCTTTCAAAAGCAAGTCTTACTTATCATTATTATAATAGAAAAACACTTGAAATACAATCAGAAAACCTATTCTATCAATTCCGCCGCCTTCCTTATCCTCTTGGTTATATGCAAATCTTTTTCCGTTGGCTCAGGACTTCCCCCCGGATGATAATATTGGACGTTCAAGTGCTTTGTGCCTCTGCCAATATTATAATTTTATCATCATCGATGGGTTTAATAACCAAAAGCTGAACAGCCACCATGCCGTTCAGCTTTCTCTTATTTATCATTCTATAACGCAAGCTGCTGTTTGCTTTTAAGAAATCTTCTCCATCGCTTCTGCCACGGCAGCTTCGCAGCTTCTCATCGCCTGGATGGTCTTATCGAACAGGTCGTCCAACTCCCAGCCAAGCCGCTCCGCGCCCTGGGAAATAATCTCTCTGGAACAGCCAGCCGCAAACCGCTTGTCCTTAAATTTCTTCTTAAGGCTCTTGACCTCCAAATCCATGGTGCTCTTAGAGGGGCGCATCAGGGCACAGGACCAAATCAGCCCGGTCAGCTCGTCCGCTGCAAAAAGCACTTTCTCCATCTCAAGCCGGGGTTCCTCCTCGCTGCAGATTCCATAGCCATGGGAGCAGATTGCATAAATCATATCCTCGCTCACACCTGCTTCACGCAGAAGTTCCGGTGCTTTCTTACAATGTTCCTCAGGATAAAGTTCAAAATCAATATCATGGAGCAGTCCGGTAATGCCCCAGAACTCCTCTTCCTCACCATAACCAAGTTCTTTGGCAAACCAGCGCATCACGCCCTCCACAGTCAGCGCATGTTGGATATGGAATGGTTCTTTGTTATATTTCTTAAGCAGCTCCAATGCATCCTCGCGGGAAATGCTGCTCTGCTTTGCCGGAGCATTTGCCGACTTCTTCTCTGCCTTGGCATTATCAGACGGCTTCTTGTCCAGGCTCTTCATCGTCGGGAAAAGCAATACATCGCGAATCGCCGGTGAATCTGTCATCATCATTACCATACGGTCAATGCCATACCCGATTCCGCCCGTTGGCGGCATACCGATACTCAGCGCATTTAAGAAATCCTCGTCCGTATGGTTTGCCTCCGCATCGCCGGCGGCAAGCAGCGCTTCCTGCGCCTCAAATCGCTCGCGCTGGTCAATCGGGTCGTTTAACTCAGAATATGCATTTGCCATCTCCCAGCCATTCATAAAGAATTCAAAACGCTCCACATAATCGGGATTGTCCGGCTTCTTCTTGGTCAATGGGGAAATCTCAATCGGATGGTCCATGACAAACGTCGGCTGGATTAAGTGCTCTTCCACATACTCCTCAAAGAACAGGTTGAGGATATCTCCCTTCTGATGCCTGTCCTCATATTCTAGATGATGCTCATCGGCAAGCTTTTTCGCTTCCTCTGTAGTCTTAATTTCTGAGAAATCTACATTCCCATATTTCTTCACCGCATCCACCATAGTGATGCGCTCAAACGGCTTGGACAAATCCATCTCATGCTCGCCATAGGTGATGATTTCCGAACCCGTCACCTCTTTTGCCACATAACGGAACAGGTTTTCCGTCAAATCCATCATGCCATGGTAGTCCGTATATGCCTGGTACAGCTCCATCAGCGTAAACTCCGGGTTATGCCTTGTATCGAGCCCTTCGTTGCGGAACACGCGCCCAATCTCATAGACGCGCTCCAATCCTCCCACAATCAGCCTCTTCAAGTAAAGTTCCAACGAAATACGAAGCTTCAGATCTTCATTTAAAGCATTAAAGTGCGTCTCAAAAGGCCTGGCGGCAGCGCCGCCTGCATTGCTCACCAGCATGGGCGTTTCCACCTCCATGAATCCCTGTCCGTCCAGGAATCGGCGGATACTGCTGAGTACCTTGGAACGCTTGATAAAGGTGTCCTTGACCTCGCTGTTCATTATCAAATCCACATACCGCTGGCGGTATCTCATATCTGTATCGGTAAGTCCATGGTATTTCTCCGGCAGAATCTGCAGGCTCTTTGAAAGCAGCGTAACCTCCTGGGCATGAATAGAGATTTCCCCTGTCTTGGTGGTAAATACCTCTCCCTTGATGCCAAGGATATCGCCCACGTCATATTTCTTAAAATCCTTATAGCTTTCCTCACCTACGCTGTCCCTTGCCACATACACCTGGATACTTCCCTGTAAATCCTGCACATTACAAAAAGATGCCTTTCCCATCACACGTTTGAACATCATTCTGCCGGCAACAGTGACCTCCTGCCCCTCCAATGTGTCATAATTATCCCTGATTTCCTGGCTGTGTTTTGTTACCTCAAATTTCGTGATTTGAAATGGGTCTTTGCCGTTATTCTGCAAATCCTCTAATTTCTCATGACGAACCTTTAACAACTGATTGAAATCTTGTCCCGGTGACTGATTGTTCTGTGCCATCTTCTCTTCCTCCTTTTCATCGGTATCGGCACGCGCCGCTTCGCGTCCCCTG
>CAJTYM010000074.1:6248-8293 GCA_910583835.1 uncultured Lachnospiraceae bacterium
CCATCTCGGAAGAAGGCATTTATGAAATGCTTCGCATTTGCCTTCTTCCTCTAATCGGTATCGGCACGCGCCGCTTCGCGTCCCCTGCCATCTCGGAAGAAGGCATTTATGAAATGCTTCGCATTTGCCTTCTTCCTCTAATTGGAACGCTGGATTCCTAATACTTTGTACTGTATAACGCCTGCCTGTGTCTCAATGGATACGGTATCTCCTACCTTAGCCCCTATCAGAGCCTTCCCGACAGGGGATTCGTTGGAAATCTTGCCCTGAAGGCTGCTTGCCTCGGTGGAACCTACGATTTTGTATTCTAACTCCTCATCAAACTCGCAGTCCAAAATCTTCACCTTGCAGCCCACGTTGATTTTATCAAGATCCACTTCATCTTCCACTACAACTTCTGCATTTTTGAGGATTTTCTCAATTTCCTCAATCCTTGCCTCTATATCGCGCTGCTCGTCCTTCGCAGCATCATATTCTGCATTTTCAGAAAGGTCCCCCTGTTCTCTGGCTTCCTTAATCTTCTGGGAAACTTCCTTCCTCTTAACCACCTTAAGATCATGCAATTCTGTCTCTAATTTCTGTAAACCTTCATACGTCAATAAGTTCTTCTTTTCCATAATACTACACCTTCCTCAATTACATTGTATAGAAAACGAAAAAACGTTTACGTTTTGATTCGTTTCCTGGGCCTGAACAGATAATATTATAAGAAAACTTATAACACTCCTTTAACAATCACAGTATTATACCCGATAGGTATGGAAATGTCAAGATTACCCATGTTCTCCACCGGACGCCACTGCCGTTTATACAATGGTATATACAGCATATCCTCCCTAAGCTGCTTGATTGGGCATTCACCTTGCTGTTCCATATCCAGGACAACATTGACATCCGCCAAAATATCCTCGCCCTTAGGGCATACCTGAACAACCAGACCATCGTCCTCATACATTCTTTGAATATAGTCGGCAAAATATGCAGGACGGTCGGTGACAATCCGCAAAAAATTTAAATCCTCAGAAATCTGTTCCAACAGTACCTCCACCTGGTCCTCGTCCAGCAGGGATTCAGGCGGCGTATCCGTATCAATCAGCAAGGGGCGAAACTCGCGGTAAGATAAATGATAACGCGACAGCACCTGCTCCAATATCATGCGCAGTTTGTGCACATAGGGGTTTTCCCATGGAAAGTCCTCCTCTTCCTCTGTCTCCCCAAAGCCTGTCCGTCCGGATGCTTTTTTGCAAAAAAGTTTCTCCAGAAACAAATGCCACCCATGCTTAAAGCAGTTTGTATTTCTTCCATCCTCTGCCGTTACCATCAGCCACCCCAGCAAATACTGTTTGTTCAATATATGAATCAGACTTTGGGGTTATGCCATGTAACAGACAGCCTTTTATTTTCTAAATAAAGTTTTCTCAGCCGATATCTATTCTTTGAATCAAAAATATTTATGGGTAATTGATGAAGTATGAAACAAGATAAGGACAAAACTCAATAATATATTCAACTTTACTTGCCGAAAGAAGACATCGTTACTAAAATGGCTTTTTCGGGATGTCCACAGGGATAGCGAGCAGCGGATTGTGTCAGTCGCAATCCGAATTGTAAAGGTCTTTTAAGAAAGAAATAGAAGGATGCTCCTTGATATGTTATAATGCTTGTGTTGTCTAACCTACACCCGGCAACGGGAGGAGGTGCTTGCATGGAGTTATTCTTCACATTTCTTGTGACTGTCGCAGCAGGTGTGGTTTGCCACCTCATCAGCAAATGGCTAGACTGGCACGACAAAGGCGACAAATAGTCTAGTGGGTGCTTTGCCACTATAAAAAGAAAAGAAGAATCCCTCGACTGTACGCTATTACGGTCGGGGGATTCGTTCTTTGCCTACATGGATTTCTCCACATTTCTTTGCCTAACGGCATTATAGCATATGCAGATTTTAATTGCAAGATACATTACTTTTATATAAAATAAAAATATTATACTAATCGTTACTTTTCACGGGGTGGGGAAAGTATAATGGATAATTGTTCAAATTGCTG
>CAJTYM010000075.1:0-5344 GCA_910583835.1 uncultured Lachnospiraceae bacterium
CAGCAATTTGAACAATTATCCATTATACTTTCCCCACCCCGTGAAAAGTAACGATAAGGATAATTTTTCGTGAATTTTTTGAAACAAGCATATTGTAAAAGATTTTTGCATATGCTATAATGCCAGTAGGCAAAAAGAGATAAAAAGTCCATGTGGGCGAAAGAAACGAATCCCCAGTTCGGTATGGCAGTACCGTCTGAGGATTCTTCTTTTCTTTTATAGTGGCAAAGCACCCACTAGGCTAGTTGTTGCTTTTGTCGTCGCCGTCTAACCATTTGATGATGTAGTGGCAAGCTACACCTCCCAAAACGGTAACTAAAAAAGAGACAAAAAAATCCATGCAAGCACCTCCTCCCTGTTGCGGGTATCGGTGAGCAACGAAAAAATTATAACATATCGTTCGATGCATTTCTATAATTAATTCATACGAAAAATGTGAAGGGGATTTTGACTGTCAAACTCCGATGCTCGCTATCTCTGCGGACATCCCGTAAAAGACATTTTGGTAAAGATGTCTTATTTCGACAAGTAAAGTTGAATATATTTTGGAGTTTTATCCTTATCTAGTGTCATATTTGTCTTAATCTTTAACAGTTTTTCCCTTTTTTTCATACTATAAAACAAAAAGTAAAAGGACGAAAACATGAAAAAAAATTTACTCCGCTGTCTGACCATGCTCTTATGCATTACTGCCGTTTGTGGCACATCTCTCTTAACCGGCTGTTCCACAAAAAAGAATGGTCAGGAACTCACAAAGGTGACACTTAATGAAGTGGCGCACTCCATCTTTTACGCTCCAATGTATGTAGCTATCGAAGAAGGGTACTTTGAGGAAGAAGGTATTGAGCTGACGCTCATTACAGGTTTCGGCGCTGACAAAACGATGACCGCCGTATTATCCGGTGAGGCAGACATTGGATTCATGGGACCGGAAACAACCGTGTATACCTACAACCAGGGGGCTCAGGACTATGTGGTAAATTTCGCCCAGCTGACACAGCGCGCCGGAAATTTCCTGGTAGCCCGTGAAGAAATGCCCGGATTTACCTGGTCTGACCTCAAAGGGAAAGAAGTCCTAGGAGGGAGAAAGGGCGGTATGCCTGAGATGGTTTTTGAATACATCTTAAAACAGAATGGCATAGACCCATCCTCAGACCTCTCCATCGACCAGAGCATTGACTTTGGCTCTACAGCCGCAGCCTTTTCTGGCGGAAAAGGAGACTTTTCTGTAGAATTTGAGCCTGGCGCTACCTCCTTAGAATTGGAGGGCGATGGCTATGTCGTTGCCTCCCTGGGCGTGGATTCCGGATATGTGCCCTACACTGCATTCAGCGCCAAAGCAGACTACATGGAAAAAAATACCGATGTTATCCAGAAATTTACAAATGCACTGCAAAAAGGCATGGACTATGTGCAAAGCCATACGCCGGAAGATATAGCCGCTGTAATTGCACCTCAGTTCAAGGAGACCGACTCGCAGACCCTCACAGCCATCGTGACAAGATACCACGAACAGGATACCTGGAAAGAAAACCTGGTGTTTGAAGAAGACAGTTACCAGCTCCTCTTGGATATTCTTTCCGATGCCGGAGAATTAACAGGAAGCCCCTCCTACCAGGAATTGGTGGATACCTCTTATGCCAAGAAAGCTGCAGGCATCTAAGGAAACGCTGATTAATCCGCCATTTGCCCAATTACCTCTCTGACATCATTGCCCGAAAGCTGTCCGGCAGACACCCCGCCGGACAGCTTTCCCAGATGTATTTGCTCATGCTACTGCTTACAATATGCAAACTTCGCGAGGAATGCCTGATTGGCTCCCTGCCCAATCCTCCACTTTCCTCCTTCAGTCATCCACTTCTGGACGGCAAGAATATCTTCATGGGTAAACTTCCACGTTTCCATAGGCTTTTCATTCCCCAGGACATTTTTCAGGTATGCCATGTTCTCCGGTTCTCGCCAGGCAGAGTTTTCCTCCAGCGTATCTAAATATTTCTCAGATATGTAGCGGACATAATATCGGGGCATCTCCGCAATCGCTGCCTCCTCATCCCAAACCATAACTTTCACGGTCTTGAAAGAAGTCTTTCGGTAGGCATCTGTCACTTGAAAAATAACGTCAAACTCTGCCTTGGATTGCGTCTGCAGCATAAGCGCCTGCGGATGAAAGTCTTTGAGTTTCAATTTACCGGTAATATCCCCATCTTCCTCGTCCTCAGCCTGGGCATGGCCGATAAGTTCCTCTGCCGTAATCTTCCCCTGGTTTGCCTCCTCTTTCAGATAATAGAAAATGTCCTCACTGCTGATTTGGGGATAGTGGTTATATTTCACTTTCACCGGGATTTGCTCTTCTGTGGTGTTGCCTACACTGTCTGTAACGGCAAAGGTCACAAGCAATTCGATGCTCTCATCCTCTTCTAGTTTAAGGTAATAGGTATCAAGCAAAAAGTCTGCCGGCACATCCTCTTCATATATTTTCTCATAGGCTGCCTGGCTATGGTTCCTGGACTCTGGATAAGAAACCTTTACAATGCGCAGCTTATCATTCAGGTCTGGGGTTACCCCCATATCTCTGTTATCTTCCTTATCATGCGTTGTCAGATAGCTAGTGAGGTTCTCCTTCGTAACCTCCTCGCCCTCATAGAATTCCAGCTTCTCCCCAGGCGTCACCGTGATGGTTGGGCAGGAGTCCCACTTCGCTATCAGATTGATGTATTCCACTGCATGGGTTTTCTTGGAATCCACAGCCAGAACGGCAGTTTCCCAGTACCCCTTTGCTGCCCTGGCATTTCCAGGAAGCCCCGGCAGAACACGGATAGGGTCTGCTGTCTGGTAAGTGCCGATATCCTCCGTGGTACAGTCCGAAACAACGCCTCCATGTTCTGCCTTTGCAAATACTGCCGCCATTGCTTCCTGCTGTCTTTCTGTATAAGTATATTCTTTATCCATATCCTCACCTGAGGGACGGCTTTTCATTTCCCACCCCTGAAAACTATACTTTACCTGACATTGATACGGTTTCTTATTTGCCGTATATTTCGTCTCAGTTTTTTCTTTTTTGAATCCATTGTCACGGAACTGGTACATGTCTTCTAGGGAAACATCGTATTCCAGTGTATTGTTCCCCCAGGTTGCGCCATTGCCGCTGTACGCCATGTTGACGTCCTTGTAGCGAAAGTAGCGGTACACAGTCCCTGGCTCGTGGATGTCTTTCAGTTCGGAACACCCTTGATAGCGGTAGAGACTGTAGTCTTCCTGCCCTTCCTTGTTCCATGTGCTGCCCGCGATACTGCTTCCTGGCTCTTTTGCCTGCGCTTCCTGGCTGCCCAGCTTCACAAGCGTACGGAAACGTCCGTCTTGGTAATAGACCAGGCGGTCACAGAATGTTCTGCCGTCTTTTACCAAAGTCAGCCGATATGCCGCACCCTCCATAACGTTGAGAGAAAGCTGCATTCCCGGTAATAATCCGGTATTCCCGGATACCGAGCCCATTGCCAGAGAAGATCTGATTTCCCCTAACTGTGTACCCTGAGGCTGTGCAATGAGGGAAATGCCGCACCACGGCTGCCCGGTATGTACATACACCTTCCTTGCGTTACTGTCATAAGTAAGCTTCACGCCTGGATCCTCGCGGATATCCCCTGACGTTCTCTCAAGGTCGCAAGGGATGTCCGCATAGTCCTCGCACCCAATCAGGTAGTGATAGCGTGCATTCCAGGTCTCGTCCCCAATCTCTCCCTTCCTGTCCTTCGCCTCAGCAGTCAAGCTGCCATCGCTCCTGACCATAAGTTCCCCTGAATGGCTATAGTAGCCTTGGAACTGATACCCCGCCTTTTGGGGCAGCATGATTTCTGCCGCCTCCTGTCTGCAAACGCTGTCCTGATAGAGGCCTTTTGTATACTTCTTGTAGATTTTCCCTGTCCCTGGCTTATGCGGACCATCAAGCCGGTTATCCAATGTAACCGTATAAACGTTTGGCTCCCACTGCGCGTACAGCATGATATCCTGATCCGCAGTTGCAAGTCCCGGTGCATAATCTGTTGTCAGATAGCCAACGTCCTGGTCAAAGGATTTTCCTGTGCCATCGGGGTTAGTATTCCATTCTGCGCCGTCTTTCCTGCTGTATCCAATCCTGGATAACCCGAAAAGGCTGAAATCTGCCGGGGCTTTTTTTGCATTGCCATAAGGCCAGCTGTCAAGGTAGAACCCGATTTGCTGGGGCGCATTCAGCTTGCCTGCAGTACCGCCGTTCGCATGATACCGCACACTCAGCCAGTTTGGACGCCACTGCGCATACAGCATAACAACTCCGCCATCTTCTGCGGTCAGGTTATTGGCATTCGCTCCCAGCCCATATGCCTGTCCGCTGCCGTCCTTCCTCGTGTTCCACCCCATCAGGGTATGCCCGGTGCGTCTGAACCCATTGCCCGGTCTTAAGGCAAACGCCTGACCATAAGTTGCATTCTGCCCGGGAACCGAACCTTCCCCGCCATTTGTATCGTACCTCACCTTGTAGCTGTTAGGGACGTATTTGTACAAATTGAATTGATGGCTGCACTCAGTACCATGGAACTCATTGTTGCCCCCAGCCCTGTCCTTCGTACAGCCCAGCCATATATGGGAACTGGCTACATAATAATATCTCTCCGTATTAGGGCAATAAGAAAAATGCCTCTCTGTATATGCATACCCTGAATGCCCATCACCCTCACAGACATAGGGACCGGCAACCAGCCAGTTCAGGTTTGTGCCGTCCGCACCCGGCGCAGCCACTTCCACATTAAGATTCAGTTTCGTCACGGTATTGTCTTTCCCTTCAGGGTCGTAAGCCGTTAACTTCTTCTTTTTGACAGTCTTCCCGCGCAGTGTTCCAGTCAATCTGACGTTGTTCTTCAGTTCCTCTTCTGTCGGATTCAGCGGGTTTGCCGCCTTATTGCACTTTATACTGCCAAGCTTTAATCCAAACGAGGTATGCCGACAGTTTATTCTGCGGCTGACTGCGGTATGATACCCTTCCTTGCTTCCCGGATACACCATCTCCCCCTCGAGCAGCTGCAGACATTTACTTTCCTTGTCCTGCTGCACATTTACAAAACCTGCAGCGGCTGCCCTTGGGTCTTCCACTGCTTCCGCTGCTTCCAATTCCTCCGCTGCTTCCAATTCCTCCGCTGCTTCCATAATTTCTGTGTCTTTTCCAGCTTTCTTCTTCCATGGCTTCTTTCCTTCTGATTCCGTACCGCTTGCTTTTCTCTTTGCTTCTGCGGCTTTTTCTTCGTTCTTCCCAGTTTGTTTTCTCTTTGCTTCTGCGGCTTTTTCTTCGTTCTTCCCAGTTTGTTTTCTCTTT
>CAJTYM010000075.1:5444-8101 GCA_910583835.1 uncultured Lachnospiraceae bacterium
GCTTCTGCGGCTTTTTCTTCATTCTTCCCAATTTGGTCCGATATTTCCGCTTCCTTTTCTGATTCGCTTTCTTCCGAAAGATATGCTTCATTCTCTTCCTGTGCTGCTGTCTCCTTTTGGGGCGTTTCCTCTTCTTCCTGCACATTGCCCTGCACTTGCTGTCCTGCGCCAGCCGCTATTTCCTGTTGGCTCTCTGCCTTTCCCTGTCCTGCCAGCGGAACGCCAGTTACCATCAGGCTGAATGACAGCAAGATGCTCAAGATAATTTTCATCCGATTCCTCCTTCACTTGAATACTGCTTCAGATACTATATCCTCCTCCGTTACTCAAATACTGCTTCAAACGCTATGTCCTCCTCCGTCACCATGCCATCCATTAGCCAACCGCTGTCGCCTGCTTTCCTCCAGCCACGAAATATACGCCCGGCTTTCTGCGGCTTAGGGGGAGTAACAATTTCGCTGCCCTGGTACAGCGAATATTTTGCATAGACGGTCCCATCCACACGAAACTCTGCCATACAGTAGCCCCTTTTATCTGAATATTCTTCCAATATCACCGTTTTCCGGCATACTGCCTGCTTTTCTCTATCATTCATTGTCCTGTATGTCTCGGTTATTTTCACATCCAGTATACCTCTTTCGGTATCGGCGGTGAGAATCTCCACTTCCAGGTCTGCATCAGAGGAAATATGCAGCAGCAACGCCTGCTGGAAATCCGCAATCAATTCCCATGCATTGCCTATCTCATAGCCCCCATGCTTTTTCAGCTGTTCCAGGGTCTGTTCCACCGCCGTGTTTAACGCTTTATCCGCCTCGTTTTCCCGGACGTCTTTTCCACTGACAATCATCACGCCGGCAACTGCCATGACCGCTATCGCCAACAGTGCAATGCCGTAAACCATATGTCTCATGAATCCTCCTTCCTATCTCCCATCTACTACAACAGAAAATCTTCCTGTCCCTCTTTTGCGCTGCCCATCTATTGCTGCCAGAGAAAACGTATACACACCTCTTGCAGAAAATACAGCCTGTCCGGTGTCTTTCCGATAATACTCCATGGCACTGTCTCCATTGTGGTCTGTGATATCCAAAACAGCAATATCTGCCTTATTCCCCTCGGCGTCAACTGCCGCAAAGATTTGTGCAACCGGAATGCTTTCTCCCACAGCCCACCGTTTCTTACCGACACATTGAATCATGGGAACCTCCCTCTCACACAAATCCTGTATGGTCTGGCTGTCCGGCATTTGGGAAAAATCCTCCCCCTGGATATCCATGCGCTCTCCTATCTTGCCGAAAAGGGCGGCTCCCACAAGAATTGACACGATTGCCAAAAACACAACTGCCGGAAGAACCATAGCCGATACCGTTTCAAATACTTTTTTCATTGCTGCCTCCTAACATATGCTCTGGGAAAAAGCAAAAATCATCTCAAAAGCCTGACCTGCTGTCAAAAATGTTGCTGCAAACCCCACCAGCAGCACAGAAGATACGGCTGCAATTATCATCTTTCCATATTCCTCAAATACTTCTCTCATTACCATCCACCTCCTGTAAATAACTCATTTTTTCTTAGGAAACGCTGATTTATCAGGTTTCCCTATCCTTGCAGAACCATTTTTCTTGGCAATGTCAAGCCAACAGCAGTTCCAACAGATATGCAAAAATCCCCAGCATTCCTCCTCCTGCAATCACATAGATGATGGTCCCGCCAAACTCTTCTATCACAGTTTTCAAAATTGCTTCCTCCTTCCTCTATCGCAGTCTTCCGTATTGCTTCCTCTCGCCACCTATTTGGCAAATCCCCGCACCTGATGGCCCGTCACCAGGTTGAGCAGCGGTATGGCATATTCATAATGCAGGATAATCTCTGCTATCCTCACATGCTCCTGCGGGTTATAATCCATAGTCCTTACTTCCAGCTCATACCCTGCTTCTTTGGCCTGCTGCTGGCAGGCTGCCACTACCGCAGCGTTAAAATTGCTGCATTCAATCTCACTGATTACATCTGCATGGTAATTCCTGGCATTTGCCGACTGTATCCCTGCTGTTATCACGCCGATTCCCACCATGCCGGTCACCAGCAGAAAAAATATTCCCAGATAAGCTTTCATAATCTGTCCCATCAAACCACCTCTTTTCCTATATCTTCATCTGCCCTAAAAACATCAGCATAAATACCACCATATTCGTCACCGTCTGGACAGACACAGTCACCTGGGGCAGATAAAAAATCCCATTAATTCCGGCAAGGCTCTTCTCATTGGACAGCTTCTCCGCCTTATCCATCATCTTGCTGTTACGCTGCACAAGGATACGGATTTGCGACTGCGCGTCTCCATTGCCGGATTCCGAGATGGCATAGAGCATCTTCATGGCGGAGAGCACGGCAGATAATTCAAATTTCCCCAGGAATCCGAGATAGGGTTCAATGGCATCCGGCGTCCGCTTCAGGCTGTCGGAAAGATTCTGCAGCTCGCTTTGTAATACAATGGGCGCATGTTCAATGGTCTTTTCAATGGAAACCTGCACATTGTTGCCTTGCAGAAGCAGCGCCATTTCCATCAGCCATCCCGGAAATACGCGGTTAATCTCCTGTACCACCTCGTATAATAAGTTTATAGGCAAGTACAAAACAGCCTATAGACTTATTTCTTT
>CAJTYM010000076.1 GCA_910583835.1 uncultured Lachnospiraceae bacterium
GCCACCTGGCGGAAATTCTCCGTGCAGCTGGCAAGTTTGATCCGGTATATGCATCTATTTCAGACTTTTGCGTAACTCTCGCTTGGTAAGTTGTCAATTCGCTTCGCTCATAGCTTTTTGCTAAAGCATACGTGGGGAGCCCACCAGCAGAGCTGGTGGTTCTTTCTACCCAAACGAAAAACCGCTGTAATCTTACGATTACAACGGTTTTCTTGCACCAATCGGTGCGCATGGTGGAGATAAGCGGGATCGAACCGCTGACCTCTTGAATGCCATTCAAGCGCTCTCCCGCATCATCTGGTGTACTACCCCAAATGTGCGAGAGAGCGCTTGATTTTATAATCGGCCATTTTTCTGGAAGGACTTTTGTTGTTGTGGTGGTATATCTCAGCTGAAAGAATTCCAAGGCCCTCCTATGCTGTCGCTATCGTTACGATATCATCTTCTTGCGCAGTGCTGTCGATTCCGTTGAGGAACTGCTCCACATTGATATTGAGGTCGACCGAGATCTGATAGTCCCGGTATACCGTGACCCGCTTGATGATGTAACCGCAGATCATCTTTTTCGTGGCTATGTCGCTGCTGTCAAAAATCTCTGACCAGGTGGCGATCCGGTTGAACTCCGCCTCCATCTGCTCAACTTTGGCACTCTCATTTTCCAGCTCCATTGTCAGTTCAGTCATGCGGTGACTGGTATCAAGTACCTTCTGGCGAGTTTCGCTCAGGACTTCGTTCAGTACCTCCATGGGCAGCGCGCTTTTCCCTTGTACTGCTTTCAGTATCTCAGCTTTCAAAGATTCGTACTCCTTGTTGGCCTTTGTGTTTTCTGCCTTGACACGCTGCAGATCGCTGCGCAGGAGTGCCATCTGCTTCTGGCAGGCGCCCCCGATGATCATATCGCTGGAGGTGCATTTCATCTTGTCGAATACCTGATGCAAAATTGTTTCAATTACAGCGTCTAGAATGTGCATCGTATATCCCGTCTGTCCGTCGCACTCTGCCCGATGGCGGGTCTTGTTATAGCAGACATAGCGGATGCGCTTCTTCTTCACCGGAGTGCCGTCTGCTTGACGGTAGACCTTACCGTTGGTCGTCAGCGTCAGCCGTCCGCCGCAGTGACCGCAGTACACGTTGCCAGAGAGCAGGGACTGGCCCGTGGTGTTCAGCGGCATCGTCCGGTACTCTTTGTTTGCGTTCGTGCGCTCAGACATCAAACTCTGCGCCATCTGAAACAGCTCCGGTTTGATGATCTGTAGTTCCTCAAACGGCTCCGAGTAGGTTTCACCGCTGCGCAAAATTCCCATGTAGAGCGGGTTGTGCAGGATTGCTCCAACGGTAGCGTCATGCCAGGTTTCACCTTTGCGGTTTCGGATACCGTGGTCATTGAGAAAATGGGCCAGCCGGAATTTTCCATATCCGGAGGAGACGCAGAGATCGAACATCATCCGGATCACCTCAGCCTCCGCATCGTCAATGACCAGTTTGTTGACCTCGCGCTTCCGTTTGTTCAGGATGCCGCTCTTTTCCAGGCGGTAACCGTAGGGCGTTTTCCCGCCGCGGAAGCGGCCTTCCTCTACCATCTGGCCTAACGCTGTCTTGGTTCGTATGGAGGTTTTCTGACTCTCGCCGTCGGCCTGCCAGAACCGGATATAATTGGTCAGCCGGTCAGTGTGGGACTCGAAGCGCTGTTCGCCTTCCTGGACGCTCCAGACGCGGATGCCCTTTCGGACGAACCATTCTACTACGAAAGGGGTTTCATCCGATTTTCGTCCCAGCCGGTCGAACATAAAGACCAGCAGGATGTCGAACTTGCCCTGCTCCGCCCGCTTCTTAACCAGCTGGAGCTTGTCACGGTCATCGGCACTGACCTTGTAGCCAGAGACGCCGGTTTCCTGCTCCTCGCTTACGATGGTCCAGCCCATCTTTTCGGCAAACTCGCGGCAGGCTTTCCGCTGCATGGGGATATCAGCGTGATTGTCCGCATCGTGATCGACCTGCTTCGTTGTGGAGACTCTGTATAAACATTGAACTCTTTCAGCCATTTTTATCCGTCCTCTCTATAGTCCGTGATGTGAGAGAGCGGATATTTGATCCTGGTTCAGTTGTCGAGGTGCAGTGGCTTTTTGCCAGTAACATTATCTCACATAACGGCCAATATAGCTAGTGAAATAACAGAAAAATAAGAAGAATTTTGAAGGGTCCGCAGCCCCAAGAGAATACTTGTCCTACAGGCTATGATTTCCGGAGTCGCTTGATGAAGTCCTTAAAGGATAGATTGCCTGCCGAACATTCCGCTTTCTTTTCCTTTGCCTGTCTGCTTCACTCCTACCCGTTTATAATGCAGGTCTTGAATTTGAGCCTTTGCATGGTATCAATCCTGCTTTCCGGATGCATCCTGTCAAAAAGAAATATACCGCATTAGCCGGTCTGTGAGATCACCGCCCCCTATCTCGCCTTCCACAGAACTTCACACAGCAACTTTTTTATTCAAGAACATTCGGAATCTCTTCAACATTATGGATTAAGCGGTCAAACATGAAGACCAGAAGAATGTCAACATTCTACAAATCAGGCAGTACGCCGAGCTATAGCAATCTTTTTCCAGTATACTGGGAAACCTCGAGAGAAGTAACGCCAGCTCTCTCAATTTCTCCGACAATATCCCAGCCCATCTTTTGGTCAAACTCCTGGCAGGCTGCTTGCTGTCTGGCTATTTTGCAACCAACAGTCAGCTTCTTAGAAACTTGCTTCGCAACAGGGCATTTGTAGTAGCAATTAACCTTCTTGAAATATTGATTTTCCTTCCTTATCTTATAGAGTTCAAAATGCATAAATTGAGGATGAAGCGAAAATGCCGCTCCGTCCATCATCTTATAATATGATACGGTTTTTCTGGGACTATTCCGTAAATGATTGGTTTCTTCGCTGATATTCAAGTTCTTTCTCTGAAATTTTACCTTGAAGATATAGCTTTTCTATATTTATGTCTTTTTGTATACTTTCACAAAACAATTCTATGAAGTTTAATCTTGACCGTATCATATTACTTGGCACTTGACCAGCTATTATTGCATCGTGTATACGATTAATACTATGGATAAAATATGACATTTCAATGTACAAATTTGGCGACATAGTATTTACAACTATATCATTAGTTAATATAATTTCAGAAAATGCCGTATTATGTGTTAACTGCAACGCCAATTGGTCTACATCTATTTCGCCTGCTAGATAATCTTCTCTTAATATTTTGCATAGATCATATTCTGTTTGTATTTCTAAGTCAATGCTGTCTAACATCTTAATGACTTTTTCTTTGGTTTCCCTCTCTTCTACGGCACTTGTAAAATTAATTGCTAATGTTACACCTAAAATTATTACTAACAACTCTTTTATTACATTCCATAATTGCTGGCTCTTTATAAACTCCTTGAAGTTTTTTTGCTTTCCCATTTTATAGAGTATGAATTGGATGTAGAATAGAGCTATTATACCTGCGCAGGATATGAACATGACCATGCTTTCCACCTCAACTGTTGTGTTTTTGATTAGTGCCTAGTAAGCGTCAAATCTCCCTACCCAAGAAAACCCGCTGCTAGGAAAATCCTCGCCAAGGGGCGAAAAATAATTATGCTTTGTAAGAAGACGGAGCATTGTGAACAGGGACTGCATAGCATCCGGTTGAGCCAGCGCAATCTCAGCAGCAGATGTTCTGCAGACCACAGCAGCCAGTTGGACATGGTCTGCTGGGACACATGGATGCCCTGCTGTCTCAGTTCCTGTTCCTGCCGGTATAGGTGAGAACCTATAACAAATTTCTGCACCGCGAGACGTGCCGCTACCACTGGTATGGCAAAACTGTCGGGGCTGAAGCTTGGCTCTTTGACCGCTTTCACCACAGGCGTCTCAATATTTTCCTTTTCGCACCTACGGCAGGCATAGGTATAGTACCAGTCCTCCACCACGACCACTTTGGCCGGTTTCAGCTTCAGGTGCCGACGTGCATCCTTGCCGACTTCAGACATGATTTCCCACATTTCGGACAAACTAACTCCTCTTCTGGCAGACGGTGTTCCACCATATCTACAGGCACATCTTCGGATAGCTCATCCACAGTGTATGCCGCTTGTGGGCAGCCACGACTACACTGCTGTTATCCTCTTGTGCTACCTGATCTGCATAGACCTCTGTCTCGTTGGCTAACAGGCTCAGCTGCTCCATGACGTCCTCCAAGGTATGCTCCTAGGGTGCTCCAAACCGCTTTTGCCGGGACAGACGGATTGCCTCTGTCAGCAGTGCTACCTAGGCCTTGTTTGAAAAGCAGCAGGAATACATCCCCTTCACAATACTGCGCTTTTATCCGATTCGCCTTCCGTTTGTTCAGGATGCCTCTCTTTTCCAGGCGGTAACCGTAGGGCGTTTTCATGTCGCAGAAGCGGCCTTCCTCGACCATCTGGCCCAGAGCCGTGCAAGCGCCCAGCAGGCTTTCCGCTGCATGGGGATGTCGGCGTTGTTATCCGCATCGTGATCGACCTGCTTCGTTGTGGAGACTCTGTATAAACATTGAACTCTTTCAGCCATTTTTATCCGTCCTCTCTATAGTCCGTGATGTGAGAGAACGGATATTTGATCCTGATTCAGTTGTCGAGGTGCATTGGCTTCTTCCAGTAACATTATCTCACATAACGACCAATATAGCTAGTGAAATAGCAGAAAAATAAGAAGAATTTTGAAATATTTAATAGCACACGGAAAGGAGAAGGTTCCTCCTGTGCGCTACAATGCTCGAAGCCACTCGATAAAGTCCTCGTAGGATATGATGCCTGCTGCACACTCAGCCTTCTTCTCTTTTGCCTGCTTGCTCCACGCATAAAAAGCATCCCGCTCAATTTTTCCGGCATTGATCCAGGCGAAGCGGCGTTTGTACTCTCTGCGGTATTCATGAAATATTTTATCCTTCTGATTTCTTTCTGACCATGCCCGCACTGGAGCGATTCTCCTACAGGTGTGTCCATTTTCGTCATAGGGGCGGTAGCAATACATGGCGGTATTGCGTCCGGACATATAAAAGTATCGACCGCAGTTCTTGCAAATTCGAAACCTGAGTTCTCGCTTGACGCACTCCTGAAGGTGATAGCTGATGAGGCCACAGATTGATTCAGGATACAGGACCTCTGCGAAGGCAGAATCGTCCCAGAGTTCAAAATGCATAAATTGAGGACGAAACGAAAATGCCGCTCCGTCCATCATCTTATAATATGATACCGCTTTTTCCAGGACAGTTCCATTCCCTCTGTCATAATCCAGGGCATTGACAAATAGCTCCTTGGCCTGGTGTTGTATACCCTTGAGGACTTTGGGCATATTGCGAACTTTGCATTTCCGCCATTGGCTTTTCACCACGTTTGCCGACTGCGCCTGTCGGATACGTCCGGTCCAGTCCAAGCGGAAAAGTTCAAAATAAATATGCTGTTGGGCAAGGGCCTCCAGGATATACAGAAGCTTGTCCAGGTATTTTGTATCCGCTATATCTGGTAAAGAAATTATACAGTCATTCATTGCTGAAAACAGTTCCGATACTCTGCTCATGTCAATATCCATGAAGGATAGCAGGGATTCAGGAAACATTTGAGCGGGCATCTCCGTCATCTGACCGTTTTCGTCAATCGTGGCGAAAGCGTACCGCTCCTGCCCGTCTATGATGCAGGTCTTGAATTTGATGTTTTGCATGGTATCAATCCTGCTTTCCGGATGCATCCTGCCAAAAAGAAATATAATGCATTAGCCGGTCTGCGTAATCAACGCCTCCCATCTCGCCTTCCATGGCACTCCACACAGCAACATTTTTATGAGCGAAGTATTCAAGAACAGTCGGAATCTGTTCAGCATTATGGATCAAGCGGTCAAACATGAAGACCAGAAGAATGTCAATATCCTTCAAACCTGGCAGTGCGCCGAGCTGCGGCAATCCTTCGTTGGTATGCTGAGAAACCTCGGGAGAAGTAACGCCAGATCCCTCAACTTCTCTGACAATATCCCACCCCATCTTTTTGGAGAACTCCCGGCACGCTGCTCGCTGTATAACTATTTCACAATTAGCCATCGGATTCTGAGAAATTTGCTCCGCAACAGGGCATTCGTAGTAACAATAAACTTTTCTTGACATATTGATTTCCCTTTCTTATCTAATAGTCTGTAAAACCTAAACCTTGATGGCGGGACAAAAATATTTCAGTTTTGGTTTAGCGTTATTAGCTGTGAAACGGCAGCCCATTTTTAGACTTAACTGACTACTAAAATAAATTGTAAATTGACATTGAAGAGTTGCAGGCAATTTCTGCTCATTTACTGCTGACTGCCAGGTAGTTTCCTATAAGCGCCTGTTTGACTTGGAGAGCGACTTGGGGATTCGGTTTCTCAGTAAATTGCATCGCTACCTCACGGCCCTGAACTGTGACTGTCATTCTGGTATCGCAATTGGGTTTCTCCGACTTGGACATATCAGTATCCCTCCTCCGTAAAATGATTGCCGGTCACCCTGTCAGGTAACCGGCAATCGTTTCCTCTGTTTTACTGCTTTTCCAGCAGTTCGATATATTTTTCACGGTCTTCCTCGGAAATCTTTAACATTGACATTGCTTTTTCAATCGAAATACTTGCGCTGTCCATTAGATTCCGAATAAGGGTTACTGTAGCTTCCGCACGGCCTTCAGCACGACCTCTGGCCAGTCCCTTGGCGATCCCTTTTTCTTCCACGCCTTGGCTCAAATTACACATTTCTGTCAGGCTCCTTTCCATCCTTTCTGTGAGCGGTATTGCATAATCGTCTCTCAGAATTCGCTTTTTTTCTGTTTCTGCTGTCTCACTCGACAATAGTACAGATAGTAAGCGCAGGATACCGGCACTTTCCTCGTCCTCCGCTTCAGCAGGGTCACTAAGTCCCAGTACGATCACAGTCATCAAATCGTAGTTCTCGATGTCTTCCTTGACATGCCCGATGATGTTTTCCTCTGTAATACGGTAGCGGGTGATCGTGTTCTGGTGATGCTTTGGCGGCGAGGGACAAATCCATATCGAATAGACCTTGCATATCCCGGTATACTCCGCGCTCGTGAATTCTGTCCCATACTGTGAAGAGATCATCCGGCTACCATAGAATATAGCGCGTTTAAGCAAGGGATATCCTGCGTTATAATTCAACTGAGATTCCACATTGATAATCAGACGAATCGGCTTCTTTGTCCCCGGAGCATAGGCATAAAACCGCACATCGTAGGTGATGGTTCCCTCTGTCTGCGAGGAATCTTCTGTTCGCAGCCCTCGAATAACGGGGTTCGTCTTATCTGGAGTAACCGGGATGCTTTCCACGGAAGGCTGCCCTTCAATATATTTCTCCGCGATCTCCTTGATTGCACAATCTTGATATTCCGTCAGACAGCTTTTCATGATCCATGCTAAGATGTACTTCTCACTTAACAGCCGTTTACAAGCCGCATCATATTTCGCATTGACTCCTGTTGTACCAATCGCCTCTGCCAGAGTTGCTTCTACTCCCATATAATCTGTCTCTCCCTATATAGTATTGTATCACAGCATGCTTCAAAAATCCACTGCATTTTCCCGGCACGATAAATCCAGATCAATCGCAAAAGTACTGCTTTTACTATATCATACTCCAGATGCCATGTCGAGAGCCTTTTCTTCGATGGCCACGCCTGTCTCATAAACCGACAACTTGCACAAACGACTGTGCCACAAAACTCATTTGCTATTCCCAAGCAAGTCGCTTTTGGGGGAAAGACGGGCCGGTTAGGCTCTGATGCAACGTCTCCCGATTCTCAAATTTTGTGTAAATTTACATTTATGAGACGGGCGTGCTTCGATGGCAGTTCTCCGGTTAACGGCTCAATGTCACATAAACAGGGATCTCCACCTCCAAGCAGGAAGTTTTGATCCACAGCATTTTCCTGAGTGGCTGCACTTGCTAGTCAGCCTCAG
>CAJTYM010000077.1 GCA_910583835.1 uncultured Lachnospiraceae bacterium
TATTGGGCTACAATAACCTGGATGGGGAGGTCACTGCCAGGAAGAAGATGTGGAAATCCCTGCTGGGGATGGTTTAATGCTTTGGAAAGGGCGGCAGATAATCCTGCCGCCAGCTATCTTTCATTTATTATTTTTTATTTCCTCATACACTTTACGGAGTCCAAGCCTTAGCACATCGCTTTTTGACATATCAGAATTTATCATGCAGTATCGAATCATTTTACTTTCCTCTTCTGACACTCTGAACCCTAAGCGTTCCCCTCTGGGATTGTCCGTTGGTCTGCCCATTTTCTTATTTTCTATTTTACATCACCCCTTGCCGATGATTTGATAAATATGTAGATTGGGCGGTGGCAAGCCCGCCCTTTCTGCTATTCCGTTATTTCTAGATTTTCCGTAACGATTCCCAGCGCTTCCAGTTTTGCCTTTGTTGTCTTCAACTGATAATCAATTTCCTTGTCCTTATCGCCAGCCGCTTTTATCCTCTGCAAGTCAATGAATTTGTCCATCAGGTTTGTTGCCTGTTCTTTTTCAGTCATTTCCAATACCTCCATGCGATTTTCTCCTTTCCGTTAAAGTCCTGCCCCTCTAAACTATAAATAATTATAAATTTTTGTCGAACAAAAGTCAAGAGGTATTTTTTAATGTGCAGCAGGGCAAGGGAATTTACGAATGTCTACAATGTGTCTACAAAATGCCAGAAAACCCAGCAAATCTGCTGACTGAACAATTGACTTTTAATCAAGTTGTCCGGGGTTCGAATCCCCGATGTCTCATTAGCGTAAAATGGCGGGAAGCCCTGTAATACCAAGGCTTCCCGCTGTTTTCAATGTAGGCTGTTGTAGCCGGATGTAGATGGTTGTAAATGTCCTCAGCGCGTACGCAAAGATGATTTTTCAGCGGCAAGGGGATAGCCGTTCCCCTGAAGGTCGGTGCTGATGTCGTTCAGATGTTTTTTTGGGGAAGGTTTTTTCCTCTCATTGATGACACCGCCTTCCCATGCCCCTTTTGGAGTTGTGTAAATGGCTTTATTTTTATTGGTTGCTTTCATTTCAGCCTCCTAATTTTGATAGGATTGATTAAGGAAACACTGATTTAATCAGTGTTTCCTTAGTATAACCGGAAAATATAGAAATATAAGAAAAATATTAAACAGTTTCAGACAGATAGGATATCTCCTACATTGCAGTCTAAACAGCTGCAGATTTTCTCCAATGTGTCGAAACTGATTCTGGTTGTTCTGTTATGGTTTAAGTTGCGGAGCGTATTGATGGAAACGCCGCTGTCTTTTGCAAGTTGGTTTTGTGAGATGCCCTTTTGGTCGAGCATCTGGTTCAGCATGATTTTCATGAAACTTAGCACCTCATTTCTGTATAACATAAATTTTTTCCAGTGATGGGCAATCCTATACATCAAAAATACATGGAGATCAATTTTCAAAATATCCTCACCTTTATTAACATATCTTTATTCTGCCGTATGCTGCATATACCCACACGAACAGGACAACGCTTTGGGTATATGCAGCTCCGGCAGTATGCAGATATTTTAATATTCCATTAAGAATATTTTGAAAATTGATTTCCATGTCAAAAATACAAGAAAGCTATACAACACCTTATTTTATATGCTATAATATGGCTTAAGGCGGAGGAACCCGAAGCCTTGTACCGGGGTGAAAGAGATAAAAGCAAATAGCAGGGAGGGCATAAGTTGAGGAAAATTGCGTTATTGATGGATGGTTGGAAAAGATATTTTACTTTTGCATGGCCTGCCGGAATCCTGCAGCGGATTCATGAGACTGAGGAGGAGGTAAGCCTCTATATATTTGACAGTTCCGGAAACTGGAGCCATGATGAGAAATACAACGAAGGGGAATATAATATTTTCCGTCTGCCCAATCTGAGCGAATTTGATGGGATTATTCTGGATTTGACGAATGTGGAAGTGGAATCTGTGATTGAGGAAGTTGTGGAACAGGCCAAACATGCAGGCGTGCCGGTAATTTCCATTGGCAAGGAGCTGGCGGATTTCTACTATGTGGGCCTGAACAATAAAAGCGCAATCGCTGGCATGGTGGAACATCTGACAAAGGAGCATCATTGCCAGACTTTCTGGTTTATCATGGGTTCTGAAGATAATTATGAGAATTGCAGGCGTGTAGAGGGAATCCGGGAGTTTTTGGACGCTCAGGGGATTTCCTGGGAAGAAGAGGATTTCTATTATGGAAATTATGAGTTCCAATGCGGTGTCAACGGCTTTCGGCATTTTATGGAGAGCGGCAGGAAGCTGCCGGATGCAATTGTCTGTGCCAACGACAATATTGCCGTAGGGGTCTGCGAGGAAGCTGCCAAAGCAGGTTACCATGCGCCGGATGATTTCCTGATTACCGGCTTTGACAATTTTGACAAGGCCGCATTTTATACGCCGCAGATTACGACGGTCAGCCATGTCCGCGAGGAGGCGGGCTACCTCTGTGCGCAGCTTCTGCTTGATATCTGGAATGGGGGGCAGCCGCCAAAGTTCCACTACACGGATGTGGAATACAAATTTTGGGAAAGCTGCGGCTGCAGTGCAGACTACCAGCGGCAGGACAGGCAGTACCTCAAGGGGCAGATTATTTACCAGATTGAGACGGACAGTTTTATGGAGGACATTATTTCGCTGGAGTATGAGCTCTTGAAGTGCAGCACTTTTTCACAGATGATGAACTGTGTGCTCAAATGTCTGCCATCGATGAAATGCGATGCCATGTACCTGGTAATGGACCCTAAGATGAATGATTTCAAGAACCGGGCCGAAAATTCAGAAGTATTTATGATTGAAAAAGAAAATTACTGCATTCAGGGCTATCCGAAGAAGATGGCGCTGGAGTTTTCCTATGAAGACCCTGAGGTTTTAGATAAGCTGAAATTACAGCCGGAGCAGATGCATGTGCGTGAACTGGAGGGCATTTTCCCAGTTTTTGACTGTCAGGAAGCCGGAGCCAATTTCCTGTTTCTTCCCTTGCATTTCAGGCAGTGGACGATAGGTTATATTGTACTCCGCAACGCAGTGTATCTGATGGAGCGTCAGTATCTGCACCATATATTGGGCGCGTTATTGAAAGCAATGGAGAATCTTAACAGGCATGAGAAATTAGAGTGGATGAATGACAGGCTGTCCAACCTGTATGTGCGCGATACGCTGACGGGCATGTACAACCGTATGGGGTACCGTAAATTTGCCGGGACGCTGTTTGATGACAGGCGCAGGGCAAATAATTTGCTGATTCTGTTTATAGATTTGGACCGCCTGAAATTTATCAACGATAATCTGGGGCATGATATGGGGGATATTGCCATTCGGGCGGTGGCTGACGCCATAAAAAGTACGCTCAATGAGGAGGGGATTCCGGTCCGGCTGGGGGGCGATGAGTTCCTTGTCATCTGTGAGGAGATGCCAGAACCGGAGATTACAGCCATGATCCAAAGCATCCGCCAGAAAGTGGAACGGTCAGGAAATCAGGTAGGGCTTAACAATCTCAGTATCAGCGCTGGTTATGTGATTACAGATAAAGAATCGTCCAAGAAACTGGAAGATTATGTAAATGAAGCAGATGCGATTATGTATCAGGAAAAGAAAGAGAAAAAAGCTGCAAGAAAATAAGATGGCAATGATACATCAGGTATGATAATGCAACGAGAAAAACAGCATATTAGGAGGAAATTATGGGCAACGTAAGACGTATTTTTGTGGAAAAGAAACCTGCATTTGCGATTCAGGCGAAGGAACTGCAGTCAGAAATCCGAAGTTACCTGGGGATAAAGACTGTGACCGGGGTGCGTGTGCTAATCCGTTATGATATAGAGCATATTTCGGAGGAGACTTACCAAAAAGCGCTGATGACGGTGTTCTCGGAGCCGCCGGTGGATGAAGTGTTTGAGGAGGAGTTTGACACGGCATCGGCCAAAGTTTTCAGTGTGGAATATCTTCCGGGACAGTATGACCAGCGGGCGGATTCTGCGGAGCAGTGCGTGAAGCTGTTAGATGAAGAGGAACAGCCGATTATCCGCACAGCTACCACCTATGTGATTGAGGGGGAGGTAGATGAGGAGCAGCTTGCGGCAATCAAAAACCATTGCATCAATCCGGTGGATTCGAGGGAAACAGGGCTGGAAAAACCGCAGACCCTGGCAGATGAGTTTGAGGAGCCAGAAGATGTGAAGATTTTTGAAGGCTTTCTGCAGATGCCCGAGGAGGAACTGCAGTCATTGTATGATTCTCTGGGGCTTGCTATGACATTCAAGGATTTCCTGCACATCCAGAATTATTTTAAGGGGGAGGAGAAGCGTGACCCCTCTATGACGGAAATCCGCGTCCTTGACACATATTGGTCGGACCATTGCCGGCACACCACATTTTCTACGGAGCTTAAGGATGTCTCATTCCAGGACGGCTATTACCGCAAACCGCTGGAGGACACGTATCAAGATTATCTGAAGACATATGAGGAGATTTACAAAGGCAGGGACGATAAATTTGTCTGCCTGATGGATTTGGCGCTGATGGCGATGAAACGCCTGAAGAAAGAAGGAAAACTCGACGACCAGGAAGAGTCGGATGAAATCAACGCCTGCTCCATTGTTGTTCCGGTCGAAGTGGATGGGCAGATGGAGGAATGGCTGGTCAATTTCAAGAATGAGACGCATAACCATCCGACAGAGATTGAGCCGTTCGGTGGGGCGGCAACCTGCCTGGGCGGCGCTATCCGCGACCCGCTCTCCGGGCGCACGTATGTATATCAGGCGATGCGCGTCACCGGTGCGGCAGACCCCACGGTATCCGTGAAGGATACGTTAGAGGGCAAGCTTCCCCAGAAGAAATTGGTGCGTGGGGCAGCGCATGGCTACAGTTCTTACGGTAACCAGATTGGGCTTGCCACAGGCTATGTCAAGGAAATATATCACCCGGATTATGTGGCAAAGCGTATGGAAATCGGTGCGGTCATGGGGGCAGCGCCCAGACGTGCCGTGCAGCGTCTGACTTCAGACCCGGGAGATATTATCATTCTGCTGGGCGGAAGGACAGGGCGTGACGGAATTGGCGGAGCGACCGGAAGTTCCAAGGCGCATAACACGGAATCCACCGCAGTCTGCGGTGCGGAAGTGCAGAAAGGCAACCCACCTACAGAGCGCAAGATTCAGAGATTGTTCCGTAGGGAGGAAGTAGCGCATATCATCAAGAAATGCAATGATTTCGGCGCAGGCGGCGTGTCGGTGGCAATTGGTGAATTGGCGCCGGGACTGCGGGTGCAGCTTGATAAAGTCCCTAAGAAATATGCCGGGCTGGATGGCACGGAGATTGCCATTTCCGAGTCCCAGGAGCGTATGGCGGTCGTGATTGCGCCGGATGACGTGCAGCAGTTCCTTGCTTACGCCAAGGAAGAAAACCTGGAGGCTGTGGAGGTTGCCGTGGTCACCGAGGAGCCGCGGCTTGTGTTAGAGTGGAGGGGCAAGGAGATTGTTAATATTTCCAGGGCTTTCCTTGACACTAACGGCGCGCATCAGGAGACGTCCGTATCTGTGGACATCCCACGGAAAGAGGATAATTTCTTTGACAAAATAGAGATACCCGCAGTGGAAGAGGCTTTGGAAAAAGAGGACGTGAGAGAAGCATGGCTGTCAATGCTTGCCGATTTAAATGTCTGCTCCCAGAAGGGGCTGGTGGAAATGTTTGACGGCTCTATCGGGGCTGGCAGCGTATTCATGCCTTATGGCGGCAAATACCAGCTGACAGAGACACAGAGCATGGTGGCGAAATTGCCGGTTGCCAAGGGTAAATGCGATGCTGTGACCATGATGTCTTACGGCTTTGACCCCTATCTGTCTTCCTGGAGCCCCTATCATGGCGCGGTATATGCAGTGCTGGAATCCATGGCAAGGATTGTGGCAGCGGGCGGTGATTTCCGCAATATCCGCTTTACGTTCCAAGAGTATTTCCGCAGGATGAGCGAGGAACCGAGCCGTTGGAGTCAGCCGTTTGCGGCATTGCTCGGCGCATACAGCGCGCAGATTGGATTTGGGCTTCCCTCCATCGGTGGAAAGGACTCTATGTCCGGGACATTTAATGAGATTGACGTTCCGCCAACACTGGTGTCCTTTGCGGTGGACGTGGCAAAGGAACAGGATATCATCACGCCGGAGCTGAAAAAAGCCGGCAACAAACTGATGATTTTCAAGATTGCCAAGGATGCGTATGATTTGCCCATTTATGAGCAGGTGATGGCGTTGTACGATGCAATCCATACGTTAATTCAGGAGCGGGCAATTGTATCCGCTTATGCTCTGGACGGCAAGGGTATCGCAGCGGCTGTGAGCAAGATGGCATTTGGTAATAAATTGGGCGTCACGATTGAGCGCAATGTATGCAAAAATTGCTTGTTTGCGCCGCATTTTGGTCAGCTGATTGCAGAAGTGCCGGAGGATAAGGTAGCTTTGGTGGAAGAGACTATCGCAACGGCAATGGAAGCGTATGGCAAAGAAGCTGCCGGAGAAAATAAAGGCTGCGGCAATGAGAAGTACTGCCGCGTATTTGGAGAGGTAAACGGACAGCAGAAGTTTGTCTATGGAAAGACAGAAATTTCCATGGAGGAAGCAGTGGAAGCCTGGACAGGTACGCTGGAAAAAGTATTTCCAACCATCGCAGTGGAAGGGAAGAAAGAAGTAAAGACCAATGTGTTCCGGGCGGGCAGCGTCTATACCTGCAAGCATAAGGTAGCAAAGCCCAAGGTATTTATCCCGGTATTCCCGGGGACGAACTGTGAATACGACAGCGCGAAAGCTTTTGAGCGTGCCGGCGCAGATACGGTTGTCAAGGTATTTAAGAATCTGAATGCCGAGGATATACGCGATTCTGTGGATGTATTTGTAAAAGCAATTGAGCAGTCCCAGATTATCATGTTCCCGGGCGGATTTTCCGCAGGTGATGAGCCGGAAGGAAGCGCCAAATTCTTTGCTACGGCGTTCCGCAACGAGAAGATTGCGGAGGCGGTGAACAAATTGCTGCAGGAGCGTGATGGCCTGATGCTGGGTATCTGCAACGGATTCCAGGCATTGATTAAGCTGGGCTTAGTGCCTTACGGTGAAATCCGCCAGCAGAATGTGGATTCCCCGACATTGACCTACAATACAATCGGACGCCATATTTCCAAGATGGTGTACACCAAAGTCGTGACGGACAAATCCCCCTGGCTTATGCAGGCGAAATTAGGAGAGACTTACTGCAATCCGGCTTCCCATGGAGAGGGGCGTTTCGTGGCTCCGAAAGAATGGCTGGACAGACTGTTTGCAAACGGTCAGGTGGCAACCCAGTATGTCAATGAGTATGGGCAGCCTACGATGGACGAGGAGTGGAATATCAACGGCTCTTACATGGCGATTGAGGGCATCACCAGCCCGGATGGGCGTGTACTGGGCAAAATGGCGCATTCCGAGCGGCGCGGTGAGAGCGTTGCCGTCAATATTTACGGTGAGCAGGACATGAAACTGTTTGAGAGTGGGGTGGCGTATTTTAAATAGAAAAACTGCTTGACAACACAGCAGATTTATTGTATATTGGATAAGTCAGTTGGGATTGTCCCAATATGCAATGCTGCTGTGGCTCAGTCGGTAGAGCGTCGCATTGGTAGTGCGGAGGTCACGGGTCCGATTCCCGTCAGCAGCTCTGAAAAGGGCAAAATAAAGGCTTTTCAAAGGAAATTCACTTTGAAAGGTCTTTATTTTTGTGAGCAATGAGGAAAATAGCCATGCTGGCATGGATATTTGACGAATGCCGCGAGAGTCAAATACCCTGCAACAAGATTGATATGCCGTCAGCTTGCAGTGGGGTATTTGATATTTATCATACTGTCCGAACCGATGATTCCTTTCTTTCTGCTATCTATTTTGAGGT
>CAJTYM010000078.1 GCA_910583835.1 uncultured Lachnospiraceae bacterium
TTGTACTTGAAATGTGGAGGAATTGCAAAATCTTTTCCGGTTTATCCGGGTTAGGCTATGTAACGGTGGAAGCGGTAGAGGCAGGTTATAATTCTCTGCATGATGTGGGTGGCTGTGTGGGATACATACTGACCTTTTCCGATGAAAAATCCGTCTATGTAACAGGCGATACGTCAACCACAGAACAGATGCCTTTGCTGGCAGAGAAAAGTATTGATTATGCCTTCTTCTGCTGTGACGGTATTTACAACATGGGATTGGATGAAGCGGCGGAATGTGCAGAAATGGTTGGAGCAAAGCATAATATTCCCTACCACATGACGGCGGAGGAAGGTGTTGTTTTTGACAGGGAGCTTGCGGAAAAGTTTGGAGCGCCCAACCGTCTGATTGTGGAAGCCGGGGAAGAAATTATAATTGAATAAAAAATTATAGAGCGAATGGAGGAAATGTGATGGAAAAATTTGGTTTTGGGTTAATGAGGCTGCCGGTGGTAAACGGAAATTATAGTGAGATAGATATTCCGCGCATGACAGAAATGGTGGATGCCTTTTTGGAAGCGGGCGGCACATATTTTGACACGGCATATCCTTATCATGGTGGCAACAGTGAAAAGGCTTTCCGGGAAGCCGTGGTAAAACGGTATCCGAGAGAGCGTTTTACTATTACGGATAAGATGCCGGTTTACATGGTGCAGAAAACGGAACAGATGCAGGGGATATTTGAGGAACAGTTAAACCGGTGCGGCGTGGAGTATTTTGATGCCCGTGTTATAATAGGGCTAAGTTAGAAGAAACCCAGTAAAATCAAGGGGTTAAGCCTAATTTAGTCCTATTTTTTATACCTGATTGGGGTTAAGAATGGGCAGCGCTGAACAATTCAAAACCTACATTACGGAAGTCAGATATGGTCGATACAGATATGGTCGGGCTTTGGCTTTTAGTGGAATGAGAGGTGAAAATTTAATATAAGATCATTTAGGTAGGACTAAATTGGCTCTCGAAACGGTTGTTCCGTTTGGCTATTGCTGACTTATTCCTACTTTTTTTATTGCAAAAAGGAGGGAAAGAAAGTGGCAATGACAAGGAGAGAGCTGATTGAGTTCTTAGACGGACTGGTGGAATTAGCCAGTGAGGAAAACAAGATAAGGGCAGTATTGGTAAAGGAAAAATTCATCAGTGACTTTGAAAAGAGTTACGAGTATGGGGAGGAGGTTGAAAAAACAGTTTCCTATCTGCCGCCACATTATATAGTAGCGATGTCGGATGATGTGCAGCAAGAAATCAAAGAAAAGATAATCACAGCATTAACAGAGGCAGGCGAATGTACCCCTGAAAACATTGACCGTGCTATGAGTTCCAAAATCTATGACGTAGAGGATCTGATTGATATTCGTGAGTATGTCAAGATGATGGAAACAGAGCAGAAGAAGAAAACGGAACAGAAAAGGAGGGGCGGCAGATGATAGGGGCAGGAATTATTGTATTTTTAATGCTTGTGCTATACTTTTCGCTTGCAAGATCAGCAGGTATGGCAGACAGAAAAATGGAAGAAATATACAGGCTTTCCGCTGCAAGAGAGGCGGGTGGCTTGGATGGGAATTAATGTAAGGATGCAGGATGCTCCAAAACAAAGCGAAATTATTGCGGCACAGGTAAAACTGGAAAAAGATCTGAAAAGCTGTATGAACTGTAAATTTTTTTACGGAAACAACAGTCAGTGCCTTGCCAAAAAGTGTATCGGGGAAGAAAGCAGACCTGAGATCATGGAAGTGGACAAAGAAAGCATGTGCTTCGGATGCCCGTACAGACAGTCAGAAAAATATTGCTTTCCCTGTATGAGAAAGATATTAAGGAGATAAGGCATTATGAAAAGTATATGGAGGAAGAACAAAATGGAAAAACATATTGAAGTAATTGGAATCGATCACGGCTGGGCGAACATGAAAACAGCCACACAGATTTTTACAACAGGGGTAAAGGAAATCACTACAGAACCCGCATTTTATGATGATGTGGTGGAACTGGACGGAAAGTATTACAAGGTAGGCGGGAAACGTCTTGAGGTCAGGGACACGAAAGTTGAGAATGACAACTTCTACCTGCTTACCCTTGCGGCAGTCGCAAAGGAACTGAACAGGCGGGGAATGAGAAATACAGATGTCCTTTTATCGGTAGGACTTCCGCTGACAAGGTTTGGTGCAGAGAAGCAGGACTTCATTGATTATCTGTCAAAGAAGAAAGAAGTAAGTTTCCTCTTTGAAAAAGAGAAGTATACAGCAAGGATAGCAAGGGTGTCCGTGTTCCCTCAATGCTATGCGGCGGTTGCGGAGCAGTTGAAAGCCCTGCCGGAGCGTGTAGTGGTAGTGGATATAGGGAGCTGGACCATTGACATCATGCCGATACAGAACGGTAAGCCGAATGAGGCGGAATGTATCACAAGCCAGCAGGGACTTATCCGCTGCATGAGGACGATCAATGAGGAATGTAACAGACAGATCGGGCAGGAACTTGAGGAAAATGTGATACAGCAGGTCATGGCAACCGGAGAAGCGATGCTGCCGGATAAGTACATGAATATTATAAGGGACTGCCTGCGTGATTTCGCTCAGAAAGTATACAATACCCTGAAAGAACATGGTTATAATCTTGATGTGATACCGATTGTGTTTGTAGGCGGCGGGGCGGCGGTCATGCGGCTGTTCGGTTCGCATGAGGGCGCAAATATCCAGTATATTGAGGACATCAGGGCAAACGCAAAGGGGTATGAGCAGCTTGGCAGGGTTTTTCTTGCAAAGCACCGTAATCAGATTGGATAGGGGTGGGGCATATGGCAAAGTCAAATATTATTTACCGGAGTTACCGACTCAACCTTGACAATGAGCAGCACCGCAGGGTAAACAAGGTGCTTGCGGAACTGAATACAGACATTCATAAGTCTGTAAACCAGTTCATAACGGATGCCATAGATTTCTACACAAACAGCTTCGGGGATGAAAACCTGCTGAAAGGGACAGGGGAACAGAAGAAAAAGGAAGAAGAATACATTTTAAAGAGTGACCTTGATGGCATCCGTGAGGAACTAAAGAATGATGTTAAGACTGAAATTATCATGCTGCTCGGCGCTGCCCTCGGAGGCGGGGCGGCACGGGTGGCGGAGGGCAGCATGGGAAGGATTGTCATGGAAACCATGACTAAGGAGACAGAAACACATAATACAGAGGAAATCACAGATCCAACCATGATGGAACTGGTTGACAACTGGGGATAGGAGGAATGACATATGGCAGGAATTGTTTTAAGAAAGACAGGGGTGGTATTGCTTACCATATTGAAATGGATATTACAGGCGGTGCTTGTGGCATTGAAGCTGGTATTTGGAATTGCAAAACTGTTCCTGCTGCTTCTTGCTCTGGTTATGAGGATTGTACTGACAATGGCAGGTGTTTCGTCAGGCAGACGGTGAGAAGGTATAACAACATTGGAAGGAGGTGGTAAATATGTGGATGCTGAAATTTTACAAGGCATACGCAAAGGACAAGAGACTGAAAAGAATGCTTGCATACTGGAGTAAGCTGAACAAGACAGTATCATAGGAGGAAACAATGCACAGAATACGGGACAGTCCTGAACTGATATGTGTCCCGTGCAGATTATGCAGAGTCTGCCCATAAGGGAGAGGACAGCGGCACACGGACACAGCCTGCCTTTTCCTTATGGGGAAAGGATAGGTGATTCATATGAAAAAGAGATTATTTCTGATTTTATCCGTAAGTATCTTGCTAATTGCCGGGTGTGGCAATAAGGATATTCCGGCTGATATGGAGACGGAAAAGACTGAAATGGCAGGAGGCACTGAGGAAACAGATATGGCGGGAGATGATGAAATCCCTGCTGCGGATCAGGCAGAAAACGGGGAGACAGACAAGGGGCAGAGCGAAAAGGAAATGCCAAAGGAAACGGAACCGGAAGATGGGGATAAGGAGGATAAGGGAGCGGGGGAAACACCTGAACCCCGGTCTGTGCAGCCAGAGCGGAAAGAGGAAACAGAACCCGCACAAAGCAGTACAGATGTTCCGAAACAGGAAGAAGCGAAGCCGGAAGAAACAAAACCGGAAGAAACAAAGCCGGAGTACGATGCAAAGCCGGAAGAAACAAAACCAGAAGAAACAAAACCGGAGGAAACAAAGCAGCAGGAACAGACAGTGACCATATCGCCATACAATCCCGTATCTGTATGCAGTCAGGCGGTTGCAAAGTGTCAGGCGGGCGGCATGATAACCACCACGGATAATCTTGCAAACCTGCTGTCAGAGGGAAAGATCACACAGGAAGAATATAATTCCTATTATCCATATGACGGACTGGGGTATTACAGTGTATTTGTGGAGACAGACCTGAACAAAGCGTCCACTACGTCCGGCAGGAAACTCGGCAGTGAGGACGGGATAGCGGATTACATTGCAGAGATGATGATGCTAGAAACGGAGCCTGTATTTTACATTGAATATACAGGGGTGTGCAGCCTTAACGGGACAGAATTTTATGAGTTCCGTTGTTACAGGTAGGATCACACCGATGCCGGATTATGCAGGATTGTACCGGATTATGTCTTAGACTTGACAACAGGCAGCGCCGGAAGGTACACTGGGTATTGGCGGAGCTGAATACAGAAATATAAAATCCGTAAACCAGTTCGTTGCTGATATGGCAATCCTTAATATCCGCAGGCATGAAAGCATTGTGCAGGAGGCGGTTAATATGGAAGAATCAGTACAATGTAAGGATTGCGGTAGAGGATGGGGGAAATGTCTATGGTGGGAATGGTTTTGAGAAAGACGGCGATGGTACTGCTGACCATATTAAAATGGATATTGCAGGCGGTGCTGATGCTGCTGAAACTGGTACTTGGAATAGCAAAACTGTTCCTGTTGCTGCTTGCACTGGTTGCAAGGGTTGTACTGACGATGGTTGGTGTTATGGCAGGCAGACGGTAAGGGAACAGCCCCTGCCGCTGTATGGCATACGGAGCGGAAAGACAGTTCCAAATGTAAAATGTTTAGTTTCCCTTTATCTGTATATCCGGTTTTGATATATGTGTTCCGCTTAGATATAAAGGGAAACAGACAAAGATAGAAATTCAAACAGAATAACAGTAAACGGAAAATAACAAGCCATTTTATATGACTTGTTATTTTTTTGCCCTATTTTAAGGAGGAAATCTGAATGAAACAGAAAATGAAAAGATTTATGGCAGGATTTTTAGCCCTGCTCACGGTCTTTACAACGCTGTTCAGCAATGGAACAACTGCATTTGCAGCAAGTTCCAGTGCAAACATCGCTTTCTGGTACGCATCAACAAGGGCGTCCGGCGAGGTAAGCGAGTTAAAGGCAGGCTATGACCACGGAAAAATCCTGTATGCCATACTGGACGGCAATGCCGCCTACTGCATGAATTTTGGTCTGGCGGCAGACGGCGGGCAGCTCATGAACAGCTACCCTAATTCAAGCACTTCCATGACGGCACAGCAGGAAAAACTTTTAAGCTACTGCCTGTATTTTGGATTTAACAGCAACAGTGCAACGCCGCCGTCAAATGACCAGTGTGATGAGTTCATAGCGACACAGGCAATGGTGTGGGTGATTGTTGGGAACCTGTTCGGCACAGGCAGCGGCGATTCCGCAGCAAGGAAGCTGTGCGATACGGCACCAAACCCGTCAGCGTCCTATGACTATTATACAAGGCTGAAAAACAACATCAATAAGTCTTATAATGCGATAAGACCGAGTTTTGCAAGCAGGACACAGAGCGGCGCTGAAACCTATGAGCTGAAATGGAATGAGGGGAACCAGCGTTTTGAGAAAACCCTGACTGACAGCAACGGCGTACTTGGCAGTTTTGATATTTCGCTGAGCGGGTACAAAGTGGAAAAGAATGGGAACAAAGTCACCATTTCCAGCAAAGAAGTGAACACGACAGCGGCAATGGCAACCATGAACTCCACGGCAGGAGAGGTAGAGACTACTTCAAGCTGTGTGTTCTGGCTTACGGAAAAAGCAAACTATCAGGAGTTTGTTTCGGAAAGACCAAGCGCCGATCCTATCCATGCCTATTTTAAGGTAAAGACAGAGAATATCGGATATGGGGAGATCGTAAAAACCGATGAGTCCAGCGGTGTGAAGCTGAAAGGAGCCGTATACGGGATTTATTCCGACAGCGGATGCACCAATAAGGTAGACACCATGACCACTGACGGAAACGGTTATGCAAAATCAGGCGCACTTGTGGCGGGAACTTACTATGTAAAGGAAATTACCGCACCGAAAGGATATGTACTCAGCGGCAAAGTCCACACACTGACCGTAAAAGCAGGACAGACAACCGGGATCAGCGCAACGGACAAAGAGCAGCTTGGGGCGATTACCATTTATAAAGAGGGGGAAGTCCTGACCGGATGGAATGGCAGCAACTTCACTTATGAGAAAAAGAAACTGCCGGGTGCTGTTTTCAAAGTGACAGCAGGCGCAGACATTTACAAAGCTGACGGCACAAAGGTCTACAGCAACGGGGATGTGATCGCTGAAAACCTTGTGGCAGGAAGTGACGGGCAGGTGGTTCTTACAGACCTTCATCTTGGAACCTATATCGTGACAGAGACAAAGAGCATTGACGGATACACTATCAACACCACACCGCAGACCGTAAAAATCGAGTATAAGGATCAGACGGTGGAAGTGCAGTATGAGTCAACAACCGTCCTGAATACCCGGCAGAAAGCGGAAGTTTCCGTTACAAAGAAAGATTCCGAGACAGCGAACCCTCTGGACGGCGGACAGTACACGCTTTATGCTGGCAGTGACATCAGGAATTATGCAGGACAGGTCATTGTGACAAAGGGGACTGCATTACAGACCGTTACAACAGGGGAGGACGGCAGCGCCGCTTACACGGTAGACCTTCCGATTGCAAACAGCTATTATATTTCAGAGACACAGGCTCCTTACGCATATTACAGGAACAGTTCTGACGTATACAGCTTTACGTTCAATTACCTGCCGGAGACAACCGCAAAAGCATCATTTGCACACACTTTTACAAATGACAGGACAACCGCAAAAATCCATATCTACAAGGTGGATAAAGAGACAGGAAAAGCAGTTCCGCAGGGAGACGCAAAACTGGAGGGCGCAGTCTATGGTCTGTATGCCCGTGACGATATTGCACACCCGGACGGCGCAACAGGCATTATCTTCCATGCAGGGGACCTTGTTGCGACAATGACAACGGACGAGGGCGGCAATGCAGAGGTAAAGAACCTCTATCTTGGCAACTACTATGTAAAGGAAATTACACCGTCAGAGGGGTATCTCCTTGATGAAGAAGAACATGATGTTGTATGCGATTATGAGGGCGATCTGGTAGCGGAAGTGTCAAGAAGCACAACATCGCCGGAGCAGGTCATCAAGCAGCCGTTCCAGCTTATCAAGGTATCAGACAACGGGGATGACACCGAAGCGCCTGTATTGTCCGGCGCAGGCTTTACCGCATACCTGAAATCTTCCTTATCCGTACTGGAAGATGGAAGTTATGATTTTGACAGCGCAAAACCTGTTGAAATCGGCAGCAAGGGTGAGACTACCCTTTTTACGGATGCAAAGGGGCATATCGTGACACAGCCAATCCCTTATGGGACTTATGTGGTAGTTGAGACAGTCACACCGCATAACATGCAGCCAGTAAGACCTTTTGAAGTAAGGATTGTGGAGAACCACCCGACAGAGCCGCAGATATGGCGTGTATTCATTGACCGTGAATTTACCGCAAAGCTGCGTGTGATCAAGAA
>CAJTYM010000079.1 GCA_910583835.1 uncultured Lachnospiraceae bacterium
TTCAGCGTAAAACCTGGTTATTTTATTGCGAAAAGTTTTTATTCCTCACCGCTGTCTCCAATCTATTTTTGAGGCTTAATATAAGAATACAAAAACCCCTGCAAATGGCATTCTCACACCATTTCACAGGGGTTCTTCATTCAAAATAAACAGGCAAACTTCGCCTTATGCGTTCATCTGTTATGCGAACTTTCCCTTTCCCCCGTCCCAGCCGCATATCGCTGGAACTTTATATTTTACTGGCTTTGCAGTGATTTTTGACTGTTCTAAGACAGCGGTCTTTCAACCGTACCCCCCCCCAAAAAAATTTTATTTTGGTGGAAAATTGATTTTGCTTTCTAAAATTTCCAATTTCTGATTTTTAAAAATTGTGGGATAGCCATTTCCCATTTGGGGGAATTTGGGGTAAGGTTCTTCCCCCAACTTTATAAACTTCAACACATCTTTATCCATTACTTTTGTTTTAGAGATTTTATCGGAAGAAGTTCCAAATCATCTAGTTTACATCTGATAAACCAACAACCAATGTAAAATATCTTCGTATTGCATTCTGTCCGCCGCTACATCTAAGATTAAATCTAATAGCTCTTTCTGTGTATATTCCATCTCATAACCATTTAATGCAAAAAACATACATAGTATGACACTCCAGTCTTTTATCGCCATCTATCATTGCATGATTTTTAACCAGTCCACAACAAAGTCTCGCTGCCATTGCCTGCATGATTGGATATAATTCTTCTCCACCATAATATTGGGAAGGACTTTCTAATGCAGATTCAAGCAGACCCATATCCCTAATCCCATCACTTCATCCTTTGTTTTTTGCCGCCTGCGCGGTCAGCGCTGCGGGTTGTTTTCTTTGTGAACTTCCTGCTTGTGGAATAGGAGATCTCGTACCCGGATAAGTTCTGTTTCTGTTTTCCGTACAAGAAAAATAAACCACCAATATGTCCAATGGTGCGCCCCCTCCCCATCCAGCCGCCTGGACGGAAATGCCTTTTCCTGCTGCCGCCCCCTACAAAAATAAGGGCTGCAAGAATGCATGCAGGCATCCGCTGTCTGAATATTTTCATGTTATCCTGCATTCCAGGCACTACGCCTTCACTTTTTTCAGCCATTTGTCAATTTTTTTCTTCAGGTTTTTATTTAAGACGTCATCCTCATACGCGCTCAGCGCCTGTGTCCGCTTCGAGCCTTTTGCAAGTCTCCCAAGCTCTGCGGCGCTGTCCCCTAACCCACTGCTGGCGCTCGTGCAAAATGGGATCAGCGTCTTCCCAGACCAGTCATAGCCTTCCACAAACGTGCAGACGGCCCGCGGCGCAGACCCCCACCAGATGGGATACCCCACAACGACTTCATCATATTTTGCAAAATTCTTTATCCTGGTGGCAATCTCCGGCCGCGCATCGTCTTCCAATTCCTGCTCTGCCTGTTCCGTGCATTTGTCATAATCGGAAGGGTATGCTTTCTTCGTCCTGATTTGTACAATGTCCCCTCCTATCTGCTTATGGATGTAATCCGCAACTTTTTTCGTATTGCCTGACCTTGAGAAATATGCCACAAGGATTTTTTTGCCCGAAACTTTGACTTTACATTTCAGGGTAGTTTTCCCAATTTTCGCAGTTACCGTGGCATTGCCCTTTTTCTTTGCCGTGATGGTGGCTTTCTTTCCGTTTTTCTTGATGGAAGCCACTTTTTTATTGCTGACGGACCATTTGACAGAGCCGGAACCCCCTTTTACCGTCAGAGTGCGCTGCGCTCCCGGATTTAAGCTGTAGCTTTCCGCATTCAGCTTTGCTTTTCCCGCCGCATAAACTTCCCCGGATGGGACACTCAAAAGAATGCCGACCAAAAGTGAGAAAGCCGTTATCCCCAAAATACATTTTTTTATAATGAAACGTAATAATTGTCTTTTTTCTGATTTCATCCTTAATTTCCTCCATTCATGATATAACTAAATTCACAAATTTGTTGTCATATAGACAGCCGGCAAATCCCCACCCATCCGTTCCCGGATTCATCCGGCAATCTTTGCCGCATTGCCGGAAGTCTGTCCATTTCCTGTTTCGCCGCAGGCGGCAAGCGAAGCTGCCATACAAATACAGAAAAGCAATACAAGCCCTCTTTCATCGACTGCCCTCTTTCCTTTTCAATGGCTGTAATATTTTCCCCATATAATGGGAAATAAAAATACAAGTCCCCATCAAAGATAAGTACTCCAAATAAAACTGAATTTTAGCTTCCTCATAATCCATAAAGACAAATTCACTCTGTAAAAGCATATAAGTGGTAAAATCCCTCTTTACAAACACCCATAACCCATATAGCGCCACAGCAAGCCCCGCGCCAAAACTAAGATAACGGAAGCCATGGAAAGCTGCAGGGAATTTTCTCTTTATCACACCCAGAACTACGTTCCAGTGCAACCCCAGATGCAGGCTCATCAGCAGAAACCCCCAGTATGAGCCTAAGATATGCAGACGCCTTGCGAATGCAAGCCCGCTTTCAATCGGTAAAAACGCAAATACATGACGGGACAGGACAATACCGCTGTACATCTGGGCAATCATGGAAAACAGCGTCAGCACATCAATTACTGTCAGAAAAATCCGCATTGGAGGGTATTTCCCACGAAACAGGTTTTTGTGCCAGTTCCCATTCAGAATATGGTGGACCAGAAACAGGACAAACATCCCTGCTCCCACCCATTCATGGACCGTATCGCCCCAGAACTGGTATCCCATTAAAAACAGCAGGGCAGCCGTCATCAGCACATCAACGGCCATTTTTATTTTTCCTTTCATTTTCGCCCACCGTCCTTTCTTATTTCAAGGTCTCATATAGGGAACAACATACTCTTTTCATGTGCCTCTTTTGCGTTCCCCACCGGTGTATCTTCCGTCCAGACCTCCTTCGCCATCCGAAAAGCCGCCCATACCTTCGGCCATCCTGCGTAAAATGCCGCATGGGTTAAAATCTCGGCAATCTCATCTAATGTAATACCCCCTCACATTCGGTTCGGCTGCAAATCATCGGAAGGCATTCCAAAAATGCTTCGCATTTGCCTTCCTCCTATATTTTCTGGTTTCCCATTGACCATACATGTTTCTCTTTTGCTGCCGAAGCCGTGTTCTGTGCCATGACGCCTACAAGGGCATGGGGAACATACAGTTCTTCCAGATATGCGACTTCCTCATCCGTAAGGACAAAATCCACCGCCTTGGCAGCCCCTTCCGTATGATGCAGCTTTGTCGCCCCGACTACCGGAGCCGTCACCTTTGACAAAAGCCACGCAAGGGAAATTTCTGTCATGGATACGCCATGTTTTTCTGCCAGTTCCATCACACGCCCGATAATCATGCCGTCCTGCCCTGCAGTTGCATCATATTTGAATTTTGCATAGCTGTCCTCCTTAAGACGCTTTGAAGTCTCACCGGGAGCCTTTGACAGACGCCCGCCCGCTAATGCGCTATAAGGGGTCATGGCAATGTTATCTTCAGCACACAGCTTCGCCATCTCTCGTTCCTCCTCACGGAAAATCAGGTTATAATGCCCCTGGATGGAAACAAACTTTGCAAAGCCCTCCTTTTCCGCCAGCGCGTTCGCTTTTGCAAGCTGCCATGCAAAACAGTTGGAAATGCCGATATATCTCGCTTTTCCCTCCTTTACGATATTGTTCAATCCCTCCATGATGTCATAAAGCGGCGTCTGGTAATCCCACATATGGTAAATGTATAAATCCACATAATCCATGCCGAGATTTTCAAGGCTCTTGTTTATCATGCGCTCGATATGCTGCTGGCCTGTAATCCCTTTTTCAATCTCATCCTGTGTGCGGGGCAGGAATTTTGTCGCCACAACCACCTCGTCACGCTTTGCGTAATCCCGCAATGCCCTTCCCAGGTATTGCTCGCTTGTGCCGCTCTGATAGCCGATTGCCGTGTCAAAGAAATTGACGCCCAATTCCAGGCCATGTTTTATAATCTCACGGGAATGTTCCTCGTCAAGCGTCCACGAATGCTGCCCATTGCCTGCATCGCCGAACCCCATGCACCCCATGCAGATACGGGATACGTTCAAATCTGAATTTCCTAACCTTGTATATTTCATATGCCGCTCCTTTCTTCTACTCCATCCGTTCCAGTGTTCCCACAAAAAAATGCTTCTCATTTGCCTTCTTCCTATTCTGTCTGCCCGATGCTGCCAAGCCACTCTGACACCTCATCCTCCGCGCTGTCTGCCGCGGAATCGCCGACATGAAGCCCCTCAAGAACATCAGCCCCCATTTCAAGGCTCCCGATTGTTTCCGGCGTTCCTGAAAGGCCGCTTCCCCCGCTGGTGCAGAATGGGGCAACCGTTTTTCCCGTCAGGTCATAGGCGTCAAAAAAGGTGTACAGAATGCGCGGCATGTCTCCCCACCATATTGCGTGTCCAGATTGATACAAATATTTTTCCAGTGCTATCGTTTTTACATTTACTGCAAACGCCCGAAAATCAACACTTTTCAAAAATGCAGATGCACCCATGCGTGGGCGGCTATCGTTTTTTGAATTGAAATTGCCGCACCTTCGATATTACATAGTGTAAAATTTAACGATAGCCTATTTTTTAGAGAGGCTATCGTTATTTTTTGCACCCAAATGACTACGATTATTTTTAATTGATAAAACATCCCCTATTTCCAAACCACTTCACTATATTCATAGTTGTATAATATTGCTATGCCCTTTTTCTTCTTTTATAGGCAAAGCTTCTTTACTTAAAAATTCACTACCATTATATTCAAATTCATATCCATTACAAGACACTAACTCACCCAGTGATAAAAGTATTGTGTAAAATTCTTCTGATGTGCATTCCTCCCAGTTTACCTTGAATGTACTACTTTCGTAAACGTAGAAGTCTGCATCCTTAGTTTTGACAACAATATCATCCTCTTCTTCTGTATATTGCAAATAATAAATATAATCAATTAACTCCATCTTTCTATTTTTAATAACAAATTCACTATTGCAACTTTCTGCGGCAACTTCATTATTGACACTATCTGATTCTATTACAGGTATACTATTCTGTTTATATCTTATATGTCTATCTTTCATGCGAGTACCTATATGTTGCTCATAATCCCTTATGAAAATTTCTAAGCTATCACAAAAACTCCGTACTTCTGGAATGGAAAGTATTATTAAATTCCATTTTTCAAATCTCTTTGCTTTCCCACTCTCATCCAATAAGTCAATATGATCTTGCCCCACCATCTTTATCATATCAGAAGTAAGTTGTCCCTCATGATGTTGAAATGAATTTCTGATTTCTACATGGCAAATTATCTTTTTTCGCAAATCTTCATTACATTTAAAATCAACCGCACTGCAAATTTCCCTAAACTTTTCCTTAAAAGGCTTGAACTTAAAGTCCCGCCATATCGCGGATTCTATTTGCTGAATAATCAGCCAAGAATCAATATACTCACAATCTGATTTACTAATTTCATCAAGCGGTAATTTCACATTTGCTTTTGATAATTTTAGTTTATCAGAATTTTGAGAATCAAAAACATGTTTTAATAAATTTAGATAGATCTCATCAATACAGTCAATAAAGGACGCTACAATATTATTCTGGATTGCATTAAGCGTAATATGATACAATTCATCCTGTGATTCTATATTCTTGTCAAACATAATTAAACTATCAAGATTTGTCTTATATTTATTGATAATATCAAGACAACCTCTCGTATTATCATAAGTAATTGTAATATGCTCTTCTTCAAATTTTTTTATGTTACGTTCAACACCATTATCAAAAAATTCTGTTTCTTCATATCCCAAAAAAGATATCCCATTGTTATTTTGTTTTACATGCCAGACATAGCTTCCAAAAGTATCCCCTGTATTTTCTATAAACGGCGGAATCCAAATCAACCCAATTTCACCGTCTCCTTCCCATCCATTTTTTAAAAATGCATTCTTTACATCATTAACTTTGTCAGTATAATATGAACCCATTTCTTCGGGAGCAATTATATGTTCCAAATTATCAATAAACTGATATTGCTCAACTCGAATTGTTGTCTTTGTTGTCATATACAAATACCTCCATCAACTTTAATTTATCAAGCTTTTCCGATATCAAAATTATACCTCAATCCCTTGCAAATTTCCATACAAACTATACTCTTATTCGACAAACTATTTCCACGCATAGAAAAAGCGGCCGGAGGCATCTGGCACAAACCCGATACTCCGACCGCTTCCGACTTTAAATCTCCGTGCTGACTTCCACACCATTGCGGAAGATGAACACCACCCTGCCGTCCGTATAGACCGTTGCGTAATCCACAAGCCTGTGGAACAGCTTCTCGTTGAAATCCACCGGCAGCTCCCCCGTCTCGCTAAGCCCCGCAAGGAAGCCGCTGAAAATGTCATACTGGATTTCCTTCCTCTCACGCTCTTTTTCCAGACTGTCCATCCGGCTCTCCAAAGCGGCATACCGGCTGGCATACCCATCATACTTTTTGCGGTAGTCGTGCTGGTCAAGTTTCCGGGTGGCGTTCTCATCGACCAACTTCTGGATCAGCCCCGCGGTCACCTCCATCTCATCGCTGACCGTCTCCATCTCTGCATCGATGGGGCCGCAGTCCGCCAGTGCTTCCATGACCGCCCTGCAGTCACCGATGATTTCCTCCCGGTTTTCCATCAGGATGCCGAGCGCCTCCAGGAACAGCTCCTTTATCCTCTGCTCGTACAGATGGGGCGTGGCGCACCTGCTCTCACCCTTGAACTTGGCGTTGCACTGCCATATCGTCCGCTTGTACTTGCTGTTGGAATGCCAGACCTTGGAGCCGAAGTATTCCCCGCAGTCGCCGCATTTCAGCTTTGCCGAGAACGGGCTGCAGCAGTTATGGCTCCGCCCCGTGTTCTTCCTCCGCTGCATCTCCATCTGTACGAGCTGCCACTCCGCAGGCTCGATGATGGCGTCATGGCTGCCCTCCACATAATACTGCGGCACCTCCCCTTCGTTCGCCTTGCG
>CAJTYM010000080.1 GCA_910583835.1 uncultured Lachnospiraceae bacterium
CAGCTCCGGGATGTGCTGCATCAAATGAACAAGGATATTTTGCCGAAGGCTACTTTTGTGGTGAACAGCGGGACAGGGCTGCACCTGTATTATGTTTTGTCCGAGCCGGTTCCCATGTATCCGCAAAATCAGCATTATCTGAAGGAACTGAAGTATTCCCTGACCCGGCAGATTTGGAACAGGTACACGTCCTCTATCAAGCAGCCGCAGATGCAGGGTCTTATGCAGGGGTTCCGGGTAGTCGGCTCCGGGACGAAATTGGGTAAAGGCTATCCTGTGGTAGCGTTTCAGTTTGGGGGCCGGGTGGAGTTGGATGATCTGTTGGAGTACATACCAGCATCAAACGGAGAACGGCAGAAGTTGCAGGGCATTTTGAAAAAGAGCAGTATGCCTCTGGCGGTAGCAAAGGAGAAGTACCCGGACTGGTATGAACGCCGGATCGTGAAGGGCGAGCGGAGAGGTCGCTGGACGGTGAAGAGAGATCTCTATGATTGGTGGTTGCGACGTATCCAGGACGAGATCCGGGTGGGCCACCGCTATCATGGGATAATGACCCTGGCAATTTACGCAAAGAAATGCGGGATTGAGGAGGAGGAGCTTCGCCAGGATGCCTATTCCCTCCTTCTGCCTTATGATGAAATGAGCGTTGAGGAGGTCAACCGTTTTACCAGGGATGATGTAGAGGCGGCTCTCTCAATGTTCAACGAGGACTATGTGACGTTTCCAAGGGATGATATAGCAAGGCTTTCTGGCATGACTATGCCGGTCAATAAGAGAAATTGGAGGAAACAAACCCAGCATTTAAGGCTTGCAAGAGGGCAGTTGTCTATTCTGAGAGAGTTAGGAGAAGTGAAAGATGGGAGACCTCAAGGTAGTGGAACAGCTCAGGCAACGGTTTATCAATGGCAGCAGCAGCATCCCGAGGGACGCAAGGCCGACTGTCACCGGGAGACCGGCCTTGACCCTAAGACCATTCGGAAGTGGTGGGACTGTCCGCCTCCGCCGCTGCGGTTTAAGGATGGCCACATTACGGTGCCGGTTGAGCCGTCCCAGGAGTTGAGCGACTGGCTTCTGGATGCGCTGCATGATGGAAGCCAGGATTAGGGCGGGAAAGGCCCTGCAATGCTTTGAGGGCCTTTTTTGGCCTTTTGAGGGTAAACATACCGGCCACCTCTTTACTGCACCCGAAAAGCCGCATAAATCAAGAGGGGGAGGTTGACCTCTAAATGGTAACATATCGGTGTGTTCTGCTGTGCTTCTGGATTGCTATTGACAAAAATGGAAAATGGGGATATACTAAGTTTACTAAGCCTTTTGACTAAGTTAATTGGTGCGGAGGTAGTTGCTATGAGTGATAATACAGTGACCTGTTCTTTTACGATGGATAGAGATGTTTACAATGCTTATAAGAGCATTGTTGCATCGTATGGGGAGAACGTGAAAGGGAATATTGTGCGGTATATGAAGTCTGTTATTATGTATGAAACACCTAATGCAGAAACGATACAGGCAATTAAAGAAGTGCAGGAGTTGAAGAAGAATCCGCATAAAAAATCTTATAGTTCATTTAGTGAGATTCTTGCAGAGATGGAGGAGGACGATGAAGTATAAGATTGTGCAGACCAGTAAATTCAAAAAAGACTTGAAGCTAGTAAAACGAAGAGGGTATGACCTATCTCTTATGGAAACGGTAGTGGATACATTAGCCGCAGGGAAGGAATTACCGCAGCGGAATCAAGACCATCCGTTAAAAGGAAACCATGTGAATTGCAGAGAATGTCATATTACTCCTGATTGGCTGTTGATCTATGAGATTGTTGAGGATGAACTTTTTTTGTATCTGACTCGGACAGGTACGCACAGTGATTTGTTTTAGAGGGCCATAGAAAATGACATACCAGGAGTACAATGAAAAACTGAAAAGAGGGCTTGCCCAGGTTCGAGCTGGTCAGGGCATAGTCAAAACCATGGAGGAATTAGAACGTATGGCAGAGGAAACAAGATTTGCACAGCTTCGGTTACCGGACCCAGCAGACGCTGATCCGCACCCTCGGCTGCTCCTGGAGGGCCGGGGCATTCATGCTGGCGAGTGTTTTACGGCTCTGTTCCCGGATGGGTGGCATGATATTACCCTGGAGGTGAGCTGGGAGCCGACCGGCCCCGGCTGTTGGTATATCTCAACGCCAGGATTTAGGGATATTTGCCCTATAGGTTTGTTTGTGAAGACATAAAGTATATATTAAGATTAAGTTATATAATATAAATAATTTATGTATATGAAATAAAAAGCGGTGCTCCAGGAACGGAGACACCGCTTTCTGCTTGACAACATAAGGAACAAACAATATAATTTATATAACTTAAATAGTAGGCGCAGACTATATAAATGAAATAAGGAGTGAAGGATTTGAAAGTTATAGCAATCGCAAATCAAAAGGGCGGCGTGGCGAAGACCACAACGACACACAATCTCGGTGTGGCCTTGGCGGCGAAGGGAAAGCGAGTTCTCTTGATTGATCTGGACAGTCAGGCCAGCCTGACGATCAGCGTGGGCCTGGAGCCGCTGGAGGTAAAGAGGACGATTGTAGATGTTCTGAGAAAAGACGGGGTGCCGGTCGGCGAGTGCATCGAGCGGATCAGCGACCGGCTGCACATCGTTACATCCATCATTGACCTGGCTCCGATGGAGATGGAGCTGCTGTCCAGGGCCAGCCGGGAGAAGATTCTTGACCGGGCCCTGCGGCCAGTTCGGGGAGAGTATGACTTCATCCTGGTAGACTGCCCCCCGCAGCTGTCCATCTTGACGATCAATGCGCTCTCCTGTGCCGACAGCGTGATTATCCCGGTCAAGACGGATTATCTGGCCTATCGTGGCCTGACGCAGCTCCAGGACAGCATCCAGGAGATCCAGGAGCTGATTAACCCGGAGCTGAAGGTGCTGGGAGTCATTGCGACGCTGTATGAGAAGCGAGTAGGCGATGATAACGAGATACTGGCCGCTTTGAAAAAAGAGTATAACCTCCTGGGCGTAATTAAACGACTTGCGGTTGCCAAGAAAGGAATCTATGACGGGCTGGCGGTGGTGGAGCAGACGCCCAGCAGTGAAATTTCCATAGAGTACAATAAGATAGCAGATATAATAATTGTCACAGAAAGATTTGAAAGGGTGGAGAAAGAGAATGGCTAAGTTTGAGGATAGAGAGAACCGTCGGAGGGGTTCGATTGTAGGAAGTATCGTTGATGGTGCGCCGGCAGTGGCCGGTAGCGGGAGAGGTCGCCCGAAGGAGGACCGGGAGATCAAGAAGCGGGTGAGTCTGTCAGTGCTGCCAAGTCTGTATGAGGATATACAAAAGATTGCCTATGTGCAACGGAGAAGCATCAGTGATCTGGTTGGAGATCTGATGGAGCAGTTTAGGGCAGGACATGAGGAGGAACTTGCAGAGTATAGAAAAATAGTGAAAAAGGGACAGAGCAATAAAAATATTTAGGAGTTTGCGTGAGGCTCTTGGTGAATGTTTAGTATCGTCCGACACATAAATGGGAGGAGAAAATGATGAAAATAAAGAAAATAAAAGCGTTTACATTGGTATGTATTGCCTTAATGGCTACTTTAATTATGATTATAGGAAAAAATAACCATAAAGAAATGGGAGAAGTAGAGATAAGAATTAATGGGGAATATACTGATTTCGTTCCATATACAAGGAAGTTTACAAGAGATGCAGATGGAAGTTTTCTAGATAACACGGCAAGGCAGATCCCGTATATTTCCGTTGTGGAAGGGGATAGATTGTCACTTATTTTTTCGGGGAAACAGGAAATAGAATGCGAGGTTGTTAAATATGAGATTTACGAAATGGATGAACCGCTTGGATCACCAACATCAAAGGGTGAGCCAGAGACGGTTGATGTGGAGCAAGAAGACAGGATGATATCATTTAATATAAATGAAATTGAAGTAAATCAACAACTGATCGTATGTAAGTTCCCCGATAAAGGATATTATATTTTTAGAGTGGGACGTTTTAAGGAGGATTAAAAGGGGGTGCAATGCTTATGCATTGCACCCCCTTTTAAGTAACTTGTCACCATGGGAGAGGAGAAATGTAAACGTATTGCGCAATATCCAAGCTAGAATAACTGTACATTATCCGGTTTCGACTCCAGCCATTTTGAATGTAGAGCGAATTGGAGGAATATCCAGTTGCTACAATACTATGATCTACCGCCGGATCTCCGAAATCATCGACGGATATCAATAAAAGCCTACCACGGTCCAAATGATCTTTCATACTACTCAAGGTGTTAAAAGAAGAGCGTTCAATATCAAAGGAACAATTATTGCCAGAAGCATATGATCTAAGCCCAACATCTATCTGGTTTCTCGCAGTACCAACAGAAACAAAAGAAGAGAAACTGATATTGTTAGTATTTAGTGAGATATATAACTTTTCAAAGGTTTTATTAGTAGATTCACCGCTTGTGCAAGAGGTTTTTCCAAGGTGAGTTAAATACCTGAAAATGCCTGTTGCAGCAGTAGGAGTACAGTGGTCATGCATACCATTGTGAGTTTTGCCATTATAAGATATAGATAGATTTTTAAAATCGTCTGTTATAGGCCAATAGAAGTCATCATCGGAGCCTAGAGGCATAATACCAGACTCCATAGAAGGTTCTGCGTCGTCAATAATGAGAGGATCAACGGAAACCTGCTCCGCGTAAGCAATAGCATTAGTTTGTACAGTTTCGTCTCCTATATCAATAGGGGCGTTAGATGCTAAATTAAGGTATCCTGAATCTGTAGCAATTGCATATTTAAAGCTTCCCAAGAAATAAATTTCGGTGTCTGATAGGTCGTATCCCCAATAGTTTGCCATACTATCTACTTCGCTATGACCATCAAAAGCATAACAGTAAATAGAGTAGGAACCATCGATATCATGAATTTGGATAAAGCCAGATTCAGCATCATCTGTTAACAGGTTAAAGATATAACCATTGGGGATTCCGTCAAGGTTGAAAAGTGTGGTTGTAGTTGAAATTGTGGTGCTTTCGTTCCAGGGACAATTGGGAATAGTAGATGCAATGGCAGAAATTTGCTCAAAAACAAAGTTAGCCGGGGAAGAGTCGATAGGGGATGTCGCACCTGCGGGAAGGGATATACAAACCAAGAGACATAGGGCAGTAAGAAGAGCGAAAAACTTGCGCTTCATAAAAATACCTCCTAAAGTTGAAAAGACGGCACTGCGAAATTCATTGTTCGCCAAATAAGAAGCTGTACGGCGGAATGCCTCTCCGGTCTTCAGGAGAGACTCAGTCAAGATTGGGTGGCGTCCCACGCTTTTTAATCCATAAAACGGAAAAGAGAAGATGTGTGGCTATGGCACCTATGGCGAGCCAAAACGTCCACTGGAGAGTGGACAGGGTAAATTTCCAATTCTGCGTTTCGCTGATATGGGTCCGAATTGTAAACCGGCTCAAAGCGAAAACATACGAAGCTCCAGTCAAAAAATGAGCCGCCACCACGCCCCATCGCTTTTTCAAAAAAACCATCACATAATACAGGGCCACCACTAAATAAAATTCCCATCTCATGATGTAAATTCCTCTCCAGGGAGGGCGGATGCCAGTCCCATAGCCGATACGGAACCATGGTAAAAAAACGGGAAGTAGCGCGACAAGAAAACTGCCGTATAAAATTTTATTTGATCGTTTCATGTCCACTCTGCGTGTTTGTTACCTCCTTTGTACCCCTTTCTTCCGCTAATTAGATATAGTCACAAATATTGTAAATAATATTATACAATAAGCTGTCTAGATTTACAATAGAGAATAACGGTTTACCCGTTTGCGCTATACGTGAACGGGTAAACCGTTATGTCTATCAAAATCGAAATATCTTGACTGCCCCGGCAATCTATGCTATACTAAAAACAGCAGGAAAAAATTTCCTGCTGACATAAAAATCGCTGGCTGTGGTCAGCGGGGAAAGGAGGGCTGCAGCACAAATCCAAGGCTCGTCTGGGCGAGGATAAACAGTAATTAGGCCCAGAGCGCCCCGGCTCCTGGTTCGCCGGTCGGGGGTTTAGCAGTTTGCTAATCAGAAGCCATTCGGGGGTGATACACCTGTATGGTGCGCGGGCTTGCCTTAGTAACCTTTGTGAATTGGAAAGCGCATCATGGACCCTGAGCGAGTAATCTTTTTGAAAGCGACGGTAAGTAAAACGTATCGTGTCCCTTCCCACCTTCCGAACGCAGCCGGTCATGCTGTAAATCTGCCGGAGAGCTGCTCCCTCTACAAAGGAGCCGACAGAACCCTAACTGCCGTAGATCTCAATAAATAGGGCTGCACACATAAGCAAGATAAAAAGTGTAGGGAGTTCTCCCAAACCCGTCACACATAAGACGTTAAAAAGTGTACTTTGCCGATTGCCGAGTCTCCGATTGGAGCTGACATGAGGCGGCCTGGCTTTAACACGCATAAACTATATAACATAAGTGCAATATATAAATTATATAATATATTTTATATATTTATTAGAAGTGCATTATTGACATTAAATAAATTATGCCAGGACTATCCCCCTGAGAGCTACAAAAAGTGCGTATAAGGGATAGTCCAGAAGGGGGGATGAGATGGGCAGGAGAAATAAGTCATACTCGAAGGACCTCCATCAACAGGCGTATGAACGCCTGATAGGGATGCAAGCCTTTGGGGAGAGCAAAAAGGCGGCGGTAGCCAATGGGACGGACAGAGATAAGATTTTCTCCGTCAGCACCTACAAGGCATATTGGAAGCACAC
>CAJTYM010000081.1 GCA_910583835.1 uncultured Lachnospiraceae bacterium
CCGCTATCTTCATCCATATTTTCCTCACTTTCCGTCATAAATTATATCGGATCATAGGGCATCCTATCAAACGCCATTGCACAAAACTCCCATAAATTGCACGAAACGACTATAAATCAATCTCAGAATATCACCGAAATGGCTAAAGTTTTTCGCCTTTCGTCCGATATAGGGGCGGCACAAACGCAAACCGCCGTGTAAGCATATTAACTTTGTTTCCCCCGCTTTCCAACAGGCAGACCGCCGCATATGGCGGTCTGCCATAGTACGGCGGTTTGTCTTTTGTATTATTTGACATTCAGTTCCACCAAAACAATCTCCGACCGGTTATTGAAACGCAGTGGTATGATGCTGTTCCCAATACCCCGGCTGACCACCATGTTCGTGCCGCCGTCTGTATACAGCCCGGCATCATACTTAGGGAATAAACCCTGATTAGGAGCAATCACTCCGCCGATAAACGGCAGCCTGAACTGGCCGCCATGCGCATGGCCTGCAAAGACCAGATCAATGCCGCAGTTTACATACGTTTCAAACAGTTCCGGCCTATGTGATAGCAAAATGGTATACCCTCCTTCACCATTATCCAGATTTCTCAATTTCGTACCGACCATAGCAGGAACTTCGCCAAACATATCCTCTTTGACCGTAAAATCCGGATCATCCAATCCAAACAGTGTTATGATTTCCCCATTCCGCTCTAAGGAAACGGCTTCATCCTCCAGCACGATAACCCCCGCCTCTTCAAGCCCGGATTTCAGATTGCCATATTGGGAACAGGCCGCTTCATGGTTTCCTGTCGCATAATAGGTTGGGGCAATCCTGACGGACTCCTGCGTGAAGCCAAGTGCTATCCCTACGTCCGTGTGGCTGGCATCTATGAAATCCCCGGTTATCACAATGATGTCCGGCTTACTTTCGGACAGTAGTTTTAATAATTCCGCATTGCCATCGCCAAATTCAGCGTTATGCAGGTCTGACACCTGCGCTATCCGGAAGCCTGAAAATGCGGCGGGGATACGGCTGCCTGAAACCGTGATTACATTAATCATTAATGCCGTATTGCCCCATACCGTCCAGATAACTAAGAACAAAAACAGCAAGATCGCTATGTATAATAAAGTAAAATATTTCTTAGAAATTCTTTTTTTCATGCTTTTCCCTTTCCATGATAAAACAAAAATCTTTCACGGATAATATCGGATTAAAGGGTATTTTATCAACCACTATTGCGCGAAATTCTCATCAGGTCGTTTTCAGCTATCAGGCAGACCGCCGTATATAGCAGTAAACCATAGCGGCGGTCTAAACCCTACTCTACAGTAATCTGGATAGTCCCTTTATAATCCATTCCATAAAGCCCAATATAGTTTGCACCACTTTTAAGCTGCACTGTAATACTGCCGCCCCCATTTTCAGCCAGTACATTTTCCTCCAAATCCGGGTCAGTATAGACCAGCCGACAACCACCAGAAACAGTATCAAAAGAATAGCGTATTGTAATTTCCCGGCAATCGCTGCCTTTGAGATCAGTATTTCCAACCAGTATATCCTGTCCGTCAAAACCGCTCACCGATGCATCATAAGTTGCCAGAAAAGCCGCATTATCCGAAGTACGGTTTCCATCAAAAGACTGATAAGGTGTAATGAGAGCATTGCTTTTCCCTATGACAACATTGTCACCAACCTGCTCTGCGCCACTTCGCAAACCGTCCGCCAAATTCTCCAACCCAGAACACGCTGTACATGAGAGAATCATGATTCCAATTAAAAGAAAAGCTAATTTTTTCTTAAAAAATTCCATAGCCCCTCCTGCTTACTGCATAAAAGTCAGGAACAACGCCATTGCAGCAATGCCTGCCATCAACAGGCACCAAAACGCACTGATAATTGTTGACGCAATATTTACAAGGCTGCGACTCTCATTACTCCTAACACAGACGATTGAAAGGATAATGCCTGCCAAGGCACAGACAATATTGACACCCGCCCAGACCGTATTTACCCCTTCTGGCAATGTAATTTTAAGGAACACAGGGATGAGCGTTGCCAAAGGCAAAATACTGATAATCAACGATGCCTTGCTTAACGTTTTCAATTTTTTGTTTTCCATCATCATTTACCTCATTTCTTTTTTCCCAAATCTTATTGCAGCAACCACAACCATCAATACAAAGACCAGAACCGCAGCCGGCAGGAAAGGAAACAGCATAAATGCCGCTGTGCCAGATTCCACCGTAAAATCATGCAGGGAACAGGACACCAGATAACCGCTGTAGCAATACGGGTATGCTATCCATAACGGTGTATTTGCGACCAGTACGCCGGGAATGACCAGGAGCAGGTTCAGGCCCACAGAAAACAGCGGCTTTTCAAACAGGACCGTGATCGCCCACATAGTCCCCACGCACGGCAGCATTGTCAGAAACAACCCCGCACACCATTTCACAAGATAGAAAACCGGCAATGTTTCAGCCACCCCCATTGTCCTTGTTGCAACTGTCCCGGCTATTACAAATACTGCAAAAAACACAGCCATCTCCATAAACAGATAGAATACCAGCACGCAGAATTTCGCCATGGAAAGTAAATACCGGCTGACCGGCAGGGCCAGCATTTTTAAGATCCCATTATTCCCCGTTTCCCGTCCCGCAATCATCACACAGACCACGATCATGGAGAACGGCAACAGATAGTATGCATAAACCAGTGCGCTCTGGATGAACATAGCAGGCCATGCGTTTGTATATTCCGAAGTAAAATAATGACTTAAGTTTGCAACCCCGGAGGCAACCACCAGCAACGGGGCAATAAAAATCAATGGTACAATTTTTGATCGTTTCACTTTCATAAATTCAATTTTCAGAACTTCCCCAAAATCCATTCTTGCAATCCCTCCTTATTCATAGCGTAGATTCTTTGCCATCCACAGCCCTGCACCCAGAAAAAGCAATGTCTCAATAACAGTGGCTGTGACAACCGTCATATCTGGCTGTGCGCTCATGGCAACTGCAGGCTTCAGCATTATGACAAAGGGATGGGCCAACAGCAAGACGGAACCTGAATTAGCCAATGCCATGCCGCTCAAAAATCCGGCTACCCCAACGCCCAGCGGCATCCACATATTGACGGAGCGGGACGAGACCAAAACCATAAATGACAATACAGGCATTGACGTCAGAAATGAATAGCCTGCAAATTTAACCAGCGCCCCTATTTCAAACGCTCCCTGCGGTAGCTCCGCCATACCAATCCACATAAGCGACAGATTCTGCAAAGCGACCGCCACCAGAAACATGACCAACAAGATCAAAAATTTGCAAAAATACATTCCCGAAACACTCATGGGGAGCATATACATCTTTTTAACGGCATTTCCCTTAAATTCCATATTATAAATCATGCAGGCGGCAACTATGATGCCGAACATATTCAAGACCATGATCATGCCATAAAGCTGGGTCAGCAGGACATCCATCGGCGCAAGTGGGAGCCCCAGCAATGCATCCTTCCGCACAAGGAAGTTGAGGAAAGCATAAGCTGCGCCCAGAATACCGACTGCCAGCAGCAACGGGATAACGCCCGTCCGTTTTTCTTTCCGAAATTCGACAGCCAACGCATTCATAGTTTTGCCCTCTGCTTTCTGCTGGTGTTATCCTGCTCCACCATGGTTAGGAACACATCTTCCAGATTAGTACTTTCTGCCTTTCCCGCACTGTGCCGCAGGTCCTCCAGGCTCCCTTCAAACAGAAGGTTCCCATGATTGAGGATTCCGATGTCATCCGCCATCAGTTCTATTTCAGATAGCATATGGGATGAGATCATTATGGTGCAGTCATAAAGATCCGGCAGGGACTTCACCAGATTCCTGATCTCATGGATGCCGGAAGGGTCAAGCCCGTTCGTCGGTTCATCCAGAATCAAGACAGGCGGCCGCCCCAACAGCGCACCAGCAAGACCGAGTCGCTGTTTCATGCCCAGCGAATATTTCTTTGCCAGACGTCCTCCAAATTCCTCCAGGCCGACCAGCTCCAAGGCATCGTCAACCGAAGTCTCTGGCAGCCCCAAAATACGGCGGATAATATCAAGATTTTCCCGACCGGTCAGGTTTGCATAAAAAGATGGCGATTCAATAAAAGAGCCTACCTCTTTCAGTATGTCGATCCGGTCTTCCGGAAAATGTCTGCCATCAATGGCAAAGCTGCCTTTTGTGGGGGCAGTCAGTCCCAGCAGCATCTTCATGGTAGTCGATTTTCCTGCACCGTTGGGGCCGAGGAATCCGTAAATACTGCCTTTCCGAATGTGAAGTGAAACATTGTTGACAGAAACAAAGTTTATATATTTTTTCGTCAACTGTTCAGTGGTAATGATATATTCCATAAAACCAACTCCTTTCCATGTCTCTATGGTACAGCACCAACCTGACATTAACTTTCCCGTGACCTTACTTTTTCCTTACTTTTTCAAAAAACGGCTTATATATAAAAAAGAGTATGGTATAATGTCCGCAAAGGGCAGGATAATCTGCCAGAATCACGGAGGTTTCAACCATGGATCATTCCTTTTTACAAAATAAAAAACTCCTGCTTGTGGATGATGAACCGGAACTGCTGCAAATGGTTACATCCATCTTATCGGATGATGGGTTTGGGAATATTGTGACCGCGGTTTCTGCAAAAGACGCAGTCTCAATGTTTCAAAACGAGAAGCCGGACCTTGCTATTTTGGATGTAATGCTGCCGGACGGGGACGGCTTTTGGCTTATGCAGCAGATACGAGCCTTTTCAGATGTGCCGGTGATTTTTCTGACTGCGAAGGACGAGGCGGCAGACAGGCTCTCCGGGCTTGGTCTTGGGGCGGACGACTATATTGCAAAGCCCTTCCTGCCGCAGGAACTGTTGTTCCGCATTTATGCCGTCTTGCGCCGGTGCTATAAGGAAGACGCACCGTTTGTCGAACTGGATGGCTGCACCGTTGACTTTGGCCGGGCCGAAGTCCGCAAAGCCGACAAGGCCATACCTCTGACCGCCAAAGAATATATTTTTCTGGAAACGCTTGCCCGCAGCGAAGGAAGGATCGTTACCGTGGATACGTTATGCGAAGCCCTGTGGGGCGATAACCCCTTTGGCTATGAGAACAGCCTGAATGCCCATGTCCGCCGAATCCGCGAAAAAATCGAAACAGACCCGTCAAAACCCGTCTCCCTGATCACGGTCAAGGGACTCGGCTATAAACTGAACATAAGGAAGTGAAGCCATGAAAACGCTTGGAAAATATATATCAAAGTATCTGGCAGCCTTTGCCGGGCTGGCCATCTTTCTGCTGTTAATCAACGGCATTGCTTTTGGCTGGACATTTTATGGAGTTGTGACAAAAGATTACGGCAGCATTTCACCGCAGAATATATTAAACAGGACTGCCTCAGACGCTTCCTTGAAAGGCATCCCGCAGGAAGCGTCTGATCTGTTAAGGAACAGCCATATCTGGGCCGTTTACCTTGACACGGAAGGAAACAGAATCTGGGATATAGACGCACCGGACGGGATACCGGATCATTTCACTGTCCAAGATGTGGCCGTATTTGCAAAAGGGTATCTTGCCGATTACCCCGTCTTCATCAAGAACACGGATGACGGTATGCTGATTTTAGGTTATCCGCAAGACAGTTATATGAAATTGCCGAGCAACTATTATTCACTGCATTCCATCAAAGCCTTTCCTTTTTTTATTTTAGGAATACTGGCGGCTGACTTTACTATCTTATTTTTAGCTTATTATTTCTCCAAACGGAAAATCCTTAAAAATGCCAGGCCGATCATAACCTCCATCGAAACACTCGCAGACGGCAGGCCGGCTTCCCTTCCTGTACGCGGGGAACTGTCGGAAATAGCGGACAGCGTCAATAAAGCCTCCAATATCATTAACAGGCAGAACAAAGCCCGCACGAACTGGATCAGCGGTGTTTCCCACGACATACGGACACCACTCTCCATGATCATGGGGTATGCGGAACGGATTTCACAAGAAAAAAGAGCGGAGCCCCGCATCCGGGAAGAGGCTGAAATCATAAGACGGCAAAGCATCAAAATCCGGGAGTTAGTTCAAGATCTTAATCTCGTATCGAGACTGGAATATGAAATGCAGCCCCTCCATAAAGAGCCTGTAAGCCTGGCAGGGCTGCTACGCTCCTATACTGCCGAATTACTCAATACAGGCCTTCCTGATGAATATTCCTTAGATATTGTAATCACACCTATGGCGGAAACAATTTTCTTTTCCTGTGATGCCCGCTTAATTTCAAGAGCCATAGGTAACCTTGTGCAGAACAGTATCCGCCACAATCCGAACGGCTGCGGCATCACACTGACCCTTGACTGTACAGACAAAAATATTTCCCTTTCCGTATCCGATAATGGGGCAGGCATATCGAGCGAAAAATTAAGAGAACTAAACAAGAAACCGCATTACATGGAAAGCACGGATGACAGACTGGATTTGAGACATGGACTTGGCCTAATCCTTGTACATCAGATTGTAAACGCGCATAAAGGAATTATGCAGATTGAAAGCAACGAACAAGAAGGCTGCGAAGTTGTTTTAGATTTTCCGATTGAATCTGTAAACTGAACCAATGAAACCGCAACTCCTTACACGAAAACCCTTATACTATCACGAAAACTCCCAGCGGGTTTCCGTGATAATACAGTCAGTTTCCGTGTTTGTATAAAGGTTTTACCTGCGAGTATCGACCAGTCCTTTTCCCATTTATGCCATCTCCCTGAACGTGCCAGCCAT
>CAJTYM010000082.1 GCA_910583835.1 uncultured Lachnospiraceae bacterium
CTGCTCCTATGAGAAAAGAATACAGTATCACGTTACGTGGAAGTCAATACTTTTTCCACAAAATTTTTCTCATTCATTTTCCGATACCCCCGATTTATTCAATATGCACCTTGATTGCGGTACAGACCCCGCTGTTTGTATCGCAATCTGAAACACTGCAAGCAGAAATCGCCAATACACAGTCCTCAAATGTACGCAGAATAGTTGTCCATTGGAGATACCCCCACTTTCTAATTGAAATTTAGGCACCTCGAAAACTACGATTTATTGTTCTGTGCTTCCCTAATTATAGCACAATTCCGAGAGCGTGGTGTTGTTTGATAACAAACCGGATAACGCCTTTTGCCCTCCGTCCAGAGCATTCTATCCTGTAATGCCCATCTTCTTGGATTTCCACCGTAAAATCACCGAATCCATCGTAACTGTTTCCGTAAAAAACAGGAGATTCGTGCCCATCTTCTATGCGGATAGATAACTCGCCGCCATCATATTGATGGCTGACAGCTATGAGGTCTCCCTTTTTGAGATTGTATTCCATCAACACAGGTTTGTTTAACTGCTCGGCTTCTATCGTAAACCCATCCGCAGTTTCTGAGACAGAATATACGGAACGTCTTGAGAAATAGAAGAATATCCCAATGCTGATAATAATCAACAAAATGAGTAAGGATATTCCCAGGTATTTCCATTTTATGCCTGGATTTTCCGGAAATAATTTTTTCTCATATTGATAGAATTGAAATGATGTCGCACCAAATAAAACCAGATATATAATTGCCACTACCAGGAAAGTGATGGATAAAAAGTCCTGAACGCTGCCTCCTGTGCCGTACTTTGATATATTCATAAAAAGCTGCGGTAAAATCACACATACAAACAGTATGATAAGCGGAATTATCCTGCCCTTAAACACACGTTTCATCATGTCAAGCCTGGATGCATCATCACAGAATATTTCTTCCCGCTCCTGGCTGTCTGCTCCTGCTTTACGGAAATAACTGTATCCCACGAAATCAAACAGATAATCCCAGCCGCAATCGGAAAAGATTTGCACATAATCTTTTTTATCGTTAATGCCTTCCTGATTATAGTCTAAACGGTATGCAACATTCTGCGGCTCACAGCTCTCGAAACGATAGAAGCCGGGAAAGATGATTCCCGTCAGCTTCCATCCTTTCCCATGCATAGAACTTAAGAATGCTTCTTCCTGCCGGTATTGGAATATGGTAAAAAATTTAAAAGCAGTTTTTTTATCGCCCATTATCTCATCTCCTTCATATTCTTGTATAAGCGTTCGATTCTTGTCATCTCGATATTTAACACTTCCTGGCCTAACTCTGTAATCGTGTATAGTTTTCTCTTTTCTTCTTCCCGGAGGAAACGGATTAATCCGTCCTTTTCCATTTTGGACAGGCTTCCATACATCGTCCCTGGCGCCAACACAATATCACCGTTTGTCATTTCCTTTACTTTCTGCACGATTCCGTAACCATGATTCGGTGTCTGAAGACATAAGAGAATATAAAATCCCGTTTCTGTCATGGGAACATAGACTCTCTTAATATGCGCATCCACAATCATCACCTCCATACATTTTACTGCGATATATCGCACTACGACAGTAAAATTATATCGCAGTGCGATATAATTGTCAATAAAAATTCTCCAGCCAAAGAATAATTTCCCTGTATTTGCAGACAATAGCTTTAAATATGTGTACTTTATGATACCTGGAGGAAATGATATGAGTGGGAAAAGCGATAAAAGACCCTTTGGCATGAGAGACAAGCTGGGGTACATGTTTGGAGATTTCGGAAATGATTTCACGTTTATTTTCGCGAGCTCTTTTTTGATGGTATTTTATACGAATGTTTTGGGGATTGACCCTAAGATGGTAGGTATCCTCTTCGTGGTGGCGAGAGTGGTGGATGCCTTTACCGATATCGGTATGGGGCGGATTGTGGACAGGCTGCCAGCTGCGAAAGACGGTAAATTCCGTCCATGGATTAAACGCATCTGCATTCCGGTGGCGTTTGTCAGTTTCCTGATGTACCAGTCGGTGCTGGCTCCGGCCTCCATGACCGTGAAAATTATCTATATGTTCATCACCTATATTTTGTGGGGTTCCCTGCTGTATACGGCAATCAATATCCCTTACGGCTCTATGGCATCGGCAATCACCGACAATCCCAGGCAGCGCGCGGAGCTGTCTACGTTCCGCTCTATGGGAGCGACATTCGCCAGCGTTGTGATTATGGTTGTTGCGCCGATGGTCGTTTATTACACGGATGCCAATGGCAACCAGATAGTCAGCGGCAGGAATTTTACGATTATTGCCGGGGTATTTGCCGTGTTGGCGGTCGTGTGCTATATCCTGTGCTACCAGATGACTACGGAGCGTGTGGAAATCAAAAAGAAAGACAACGGCAAAATGCCGGGAGCGGGCGAGACCGTGAAAGCCCTTGTATCCAACCGCGCCTTGCTCGCCATCATCGGGGCGGCAATTTTCCTGCTGCTGAGTTCCCTGCTGGGGCAGTCTATGAATAATTACCTTTTTGCGGAATGGTTTAAGGACACGAATGCGCTTTCGGTGATGGGGTTTGTGGGCGTGCCCACATCGCTGCTTCTGGCGGCGTTTACCGGCAGGATTTCCGAGCGTTTTGGTAAAAAGGAAGCCGGAGCGGTAGGAATGCTTTTCACGGGAATCATATTTGTGCTGCTGTTTTTCTTTAAAGTGAAAAATCCCTGGGTATTCGTTGCCATTACATTTATTGCCAATTTCGGTATGTACTATTTCAATATGGTCGTGTGGGCGTATATCACGGACGTCATTGATTATCAAGAAGTTAAGACCGGTACCAGGGAAGACGGTACGGTGTATGGCGTGTATTCCTTTGCCAGGAAAATCGGTCAGGCATTGGCGGGAGGCGTCAGCGGGTTTGCGCTGTCAGCGATTGGCTATGTGTCTGAGCCGGGGGCAGTGCAGACCGATGCGGTGCGCATGGGCATTTATAATATCGCCACGATTTTTCCGGGCGTTTGTTATATCATCGTGGCGCTGATTTTGATTTTTGCATATCCGCTGAGCAAGGGAGTGGTGGAGAGAAACGGAGAAATCCTTGCTGAGCGCAGGAAGGAGGAAATCTCATGAAAAGAATGAAATTATCATTCCGCTGGTATGGCGAAGACGATAAGGTGACACTGGAAAATATCCGCCAAATTCCCGGTATGCATACCATTGTCACGGCAGTGTATGACGTGCCGCCCGGGGAAGTATGGCCCATGTCTTCCATTGAATCACTGAAAAACCAGATTGAAGAGGCGGGGCTGCATTTTGAGGTGGTGGAGAGCATTCCGGTGCATGAGGCTATTAAGCTGGGAAAGCCGGAACGTGATAACTATATAGAAAATTACTGTGAAAATATCAGGCGCGTGGCGGCGGCGGGCGTAAAATGCATCTGTTATAATTTCATGCCGGTTTTCGACTGGACGAGGACGCAGCTGGACCATGAGCTTGCCGACGGCTCCACCTCTTTAGTGTATTACCAGGAACAGGTAGATGCGGTAAATCCCTTGCAGAGCGACAGCGATTTGACGCTGCCAGGCTGGGACCAAAGTTACAGCCGGGAACAGCTGAAAGATGTTGTGGCAGAGTACCAGGCGATGACGGAGGAAGATTTGTGGGCGAACCTGCAATATTTCCTGGAGCGGGTAATCCCGGTTGCCGCCTCCTGCCAGGTCAATATGGCAATCCATGAGGACGATCCCTGTTGGAGCATTTTTGGCCTGCCGAGAATCATTACCTGTGAGGAAAATCTGGACCGTTTTCTCAAGTTGGTGGATGACCCGCATAATGGCATTACCCTATGTACCGGTTCCCTGGGGTGCTCCTGCCGCAATGACGTGGTGCATATGGCAGAGAAATACGCTTCCCAGGGCAGAATCCATTTTGTGCATATGCGCAACGTCCAGGTGCTTGATAACGGTTTTGAGGAGCGGGCGCATCTCTCAGAATGCGGTTCCCTGGATATGTATGGGATTATGAAGGCCTTGTACGACCATGGATTCTGCGGCTATATCCGCCCGGACCATGGAAGGATGATTTGGGGGGAGACCGGGCGTCCCGGCTACGGTCTGTACGACCGGGCGTTGGGAGCAACGTATCTCAACGGCTTGTGGGAAGCGATTGAAAAAGGAGCAGAAAGAAAGTAAATATGCAGTTATGGAAAAAAGGGACAGAAAGAAGATAAATATGCAGTTTTGACAGATAGAGAAGGGAGAACAGAAATGAGCGTACCATTTAAAATAGATTTACAGGGAAAAGTAGCAGTTGTTACCGGGGCGGGCGGCGTCCTGTGTTCAACGATGGCGGGAGCGCTTGCGGAGTGCGGGGCGAAGGTTGCCCTCTTAGACCTCAATGGGGATGCGGCAAAGCAGTGTGCAGATAAAATCACCGCAGCGGGCGGTACAGCCAAAGGCTACCAGGCAAATGCACTGGAAAAGGACAGCCTGGAGACAGCCCATATGAAGATTTTAGATGACTTCGGACCTTGCGATATCCTCATCAATGGCGCGGGCGGCAACCATCCCCTGGCGACTACCGATAAGGAATATTTTTCAGCGGAGGATTTGGAAGAAGACGTCAAGACTTTCTTCGATTTGGGACAGAGCGGCGTAGAGTTTGTATTTAACCTTAACTTCATCGGCACGCTTCTGCCTACGCAGGTGTTTGCGCGGGACATGGTAGGCAGAAAGGGCTGCAATATCTTAAATATTTCCTCCATGAACGCGTATGCGCCGCTGACGAAGATCCCCGCGTACAGCGGGGCAAAGGCGGCAGTCAGCAATTTCACGCAGTGGCTTGCCGTGCATTTTGCAGAAGAAGGAATCCGTGTCAATGCCCTTGCGCCGGGATTTTTTGTCACGAATCAGAATGAGAAATTACTGTACCGTGAGGACGGAACCCCTACGGAGCGCACTGGCAAAATCCTGGCGGCAACGCCGATGAAACGTTTTGGCAAGACCGAAGAGCTGATTGGCAGCGTGCTCTTTTTCCTCAGTGAGGAGGCGGCAGGGTTCATCACCGGGGTGGTGCTGCCGATTGACGGCGGCTTCCTCGCTTATTCCGGGGTGTAGCTTATGGGAAGAAAGAAATATCTGCAGGAAAATTTTATGCTGTCCACAGAGACGGCGCGCCAATTGTACCACACCTACGCAGAAAAGCTGCCCATTATTGATTATCATTGCCATATCAGCCCCAAGGCGATTGCCGAGGACTGGCAGTTTGACAATATGACGCAGGTATGGCTTGCGGAAGACCATTATAAATGGCGGCAGATGCGAAGCAACGGCGTGGAGGAAAAATATATTACTGGGAATGCCACGGATTACGAGAAATTTGCCGAGTGGGCAAAGACCCTGGAAAAAGCAATTGGAAATCCGCTATACCACTGGAGCCACATGGAACTGTGGCGTTATATCGGCTTCGATGGCGTCCTCAATGAGCAAACGGCACAGGAGGTATGGGAGCTGTGCGAAGAGCGCCTTGCGCAGGAGGATATGAGTGTGCGCGGGATAATACGCGCGTCTGATGTGAAACTGATGTGCACTACGGACGACCCGGTGGATAATCTGTGCTGGCATCGGGCAATTGCCAGGGATGGCTCGGTAGGCTTCCAGGTGCTTCCTACCTGGCGGCCTGACCGCGCCCTGTCCATTGAGAAAGATGATTTTTCGGATTACATGAAAAGGCTTTCTGCTGTCTCTGGCATAGCCATCCGTAATTTTGCCGACTGGAAAGCGGCGTTAAGCAAACGCATGGATTATTTTGCAGATATGGGCTGTGTGATTAGCGACCATGGGCTTTTGTACGTGCCGTGGTCACCGGCAAAGGAAGCAGAGGTTGAAAAGATTTTCCGCATGGGCCTACAGGGCAAAAAAATTCCCCGAAAAGAAGAAATGAAATTCAAGACAGAAGCATTAATCTGGCTGGGCAGCGAGTATGAGAAGCGCGGCTGGGCGATGCAGCTTCATTTTGGCGTAACCAGGAACAATAACTCGAAAATGTACCGGGAACTTGGCGCAGATACCGGGTTTGATGGGATTTATAACCGCGTTCCGGTTACCAAGTTATCTTCCTACCTGAATGCACTGTGTGAGAAACAGGCGTTGCCCAAGACAGTCCTCTACAGCCTGAATCCCGGAGATAACGCGGCTTTGGGCGCATTGATTGGTTGTTTTCAGGAATCAGGCGCGGCGGGCAAAATACAGCAGGGCAGCGCATGGTGGTTTAACGACCACAAGCATGGCATGAGAGAGCAGATGGAATCCCTTGCCAGCCTGGGGCTTTTGGGAAATTTCATCGGCATGCTGACAGATTCCAGAAGTTTTCTGTCTTACACGCGCCATGAATACTTTCGGCGCATTCTCTGTGATTTGATCGGCGGCTGGGTCGAGCGCGGCGAATATCCCGATGACAGGGAATGGCTGGGCAGGTTGGTTACGGATATCTGCTATAACAATGCGGTGAGGTTTTTTGGGTTTTCAAATATGGACGGCGGGAATTAATTAGCCTGCAAGGATACCTGGTTTATAATGGGAACAGCATAGAGAAGGAGTTGTCGCACTCGCATGAATTACAAGCTGCGAGTTGTGCGGCAGCTCCTTTGTTCTCTTATAGGATTCGGGTATCAAAAGGTAATTTTTTAACTATCTACTGGCAATTTGCACAAATAAGCAC
>CAJTYM010000083.1 GCA_910583835.1 uncultured Lachnospiraceae bacterium
AGTGAAGAAAAAAGTTTGAATTTCCTCTTGACAAAAGTCACTTCATAACAGGGTGGCAGCCGCATGGTCATATAGTATAAATTTTATTGATTTTCAAAACGGTAATCCGTAACGCGTTTGGTTTTTTTCTCGCTCCTTGGCAGCGTCCCTACAGGAACAGGTGTAATCTTGGGGGTAACGCCAATACATGATTTGAACAGATTGCGGATTTTAGCTGCCGCCTCTTCAAAATCTACGCGGCCTTCCACCTCGACCGTAACAATCATGATATCTTTATTTTTGGAGTCATCGTGCGCGATGGTCACATTGTATTCGCTGGAAGCGCCGTCCACCAGCTGCAGCAGGTCCTCAACCTGGCTGGGGAACATATTTACGCCGTGGACCTTGAACATGTCATCGCTGCGCCCCTTGATGATGTCAAGGCGCGGATATTTTCTGCCGCAGGGGCAATCCCCGGGGATAATCCTTGAGATGTCATGTGTGCGGAAGCGCAGCAGAGGTGCGCCCTCTTTTACCAGGGTGGTAATGACAATCTCCCCTTCTTCGCCATCCGGCACGGACCTGCCAGTTTTGGGGTCGATAATTTCGATATAAATGTAATCATCCCAGTAATGCATTCCAGTTTCATGCTCGCAATTGATACCGATGCCAGGACCATAAATCTCTGTCAGCCCATAGATATCATAAAGTTCAATGCCCAGATTTTCCTTGATGGTGTTGCGCATTTTTTCACTCCAGCGTTCGGAACCGAAGACGCCTTTTTTCAGGCAGATTTCATTTTTGATGCCGCGCTGATTGATTTCCTCTGAGAGCAGGAGCGCATAGGAGGAAGTGGCGGTAATGACAGTTGTCTGCAAATCCACCATCATCTGCAGCTGTTTGTCGGTATTGCCGGGTCCCATGGGAATGCACATTGCCCCCAGCTTTTCGCAGCCTGCCTGAAATCCTATTCCGGCTGTCCATAAGCCATAACCAGGCGTAATCTGAATGCGGTCTTTGTTGGTGATGCCGGCGGTTTCATAACATCTGGCGAACATAATTGCCCAGTCGTCCACGTCCTTGGCAGTGTAAGGGATAATCACAGGCTTCCCCGTTGTACCGGAGGAGGAGTGGATGCGTACCACTTCTTCATCGGGCACTGCCTGAATGCCCAGCGGATAAGCATTTCTTAAATCGTCCTTGCTGGAAAAGGGCAGCTTCTCAAAATCTTCCTGGCTGCCTATGCCCTCAATTCCTTTCTCGCGGTAAATTTTTCCATAATAACTGTCTGTCTGAATCAGTCTTTTAATCTGAGCATCTACCTGTCTCAACTGTGTGTCATTTAATTTCATAATATCGGTCTATCCTTTCTGTCAGTAAGCGTTTTGGTTCAAAATAATTATAATTTGTTAGCAGCGCCAACCTTTACCCCGGCTGAAAATGCAGCTTTATTTGTATCTGCAAATTTTGCAGGTACGCGGGCTTCCATTTCCTTTAAGACTGTTTCAGCGTCAAGTCCCAGTTTGCCAGCGCCAACGGCAACGCCGAGGATGGCGACATTGAAATATCGTGTACTGCCAAAGGGCAGACAGAGTTGCATGGCATTGACAACGATACAATCGCATTTTGATTTGAGGTATGTAATCATATCCTTGCCGTCATACCCGGTGTCATTGAGCGATTCCGTGACTGGTTTGACCGGGACGCTGTTTACGATGACAATACCGTCCTCTTTGAGGTATGCAAGGTTGCGGACGGCCTCTGCCGGTTCGAAGGCGAGGATGACGTCCGCGCTGCCCTGGGGAATCATTGGCGAATAAGCCGTATCCCCGATACGGATATGGCTTGTGACAGAGCCGCCGCGCTGCGCCATGCCGATGGTCTCAGCGGAATGGACGGTATTGCCAAGACTCATGGCTGCGGAGGCAATCAGCTTGGAAGCCAGCACAGTGCCCTGTCCGCCTACGCCGCACACTAAGATATCTTTATTCATTGCAGTCACCTCCAATCGCATTTACCGGGCAAATTTGGCTGCAGAGCCCGCAGCCCGTGCAGAGCCCTTTATCGATACAGACTTTTCCATCGGCAGTGATAAGGGCGGGACAGCCAATTTCACGTATGCATTTCTTGCATTGTATGCATTTATCGGAGACTGCCATTTGTTTCTCAGGCTTACTGATGGCGATACAAGGGGATTTAAAAATAATTGCCTTGACGCCTTTTATGGCAGCGCATTCCTGTACAGCGTTTACGCTTTCCCTGAGATTCAGGGGGTCGACCGTGAGGATTTTCTGCACTCCCATTCCTGCGAGGATTTTCTCGATGCTGACCTTATCCACGATATGTCCCATCATATTTTTTCCGGTTCCGGGGTGCGGCTGATGCCCGGTCATGGCAGTCGTTGCATTGTCCAATACACAGAGAATCATGTCCGCTTCATTGTAAATGGCATTGGCGACCCCTGTCATGCCGGAGGCAAAAAAGGTGGAATCACCGACAAAGGCGAAACATGTACTGTCCGGGTCCATCCAGTGAAATCCCTGTGCCATCGTAATCCCAGCGCCCATACACAGGCAGGTGTCAACCATGTCAAGCGGCATGGCATTGCCCAGGGTGTAACAGCCAATATCACCGCAGAAGTAGCTTTTCTTTCCTTCCATGGCCTTTTTGACGGCATAGAAGGAAGCCCTGTGGGGGCAGCCGGCGCAAAGTACCGGAGGACGCAGCGGAAGCTCAGGGGCAGCGGACAGATCAACGTCCTTTTTTGCAGCGGTCCCTAAAAATTCGCTTAAAATACCAGCGGCATAGTCTGCGGAGTTCTCACCGCTGGCACGGACATGCCCAGTCAGTTTGCCGTATATTTTCACTGGCAGGTTATGTCTGCCCGCTATTTTCAGCAGTTCAGATTCAAGGAAGGGGCTGAGCTCTTCGATACACAAAACTTCCTCCACGCCCTGCAGACATGAAAGGGCAAACTGCTCCGGGAAGGGATAAGGCGTGGAAATTTTGCATAATTTCACATCGGGATAATCTTTTAAATATTCTTTCACATAGGAGTAACTGATTCCTCCGGTAAATACAGCTTTTTTGCCTGTTCCGCTTACCGTATTGCCCGAATATGAGGAGAAATCCCTGCCAATTTCCGGGTTGCGTTTCTCAATCATCGCGTGGTTGAGGAAGGAAAGACGCGGGAAAATCACCCATTTCTTAGAGTCCTTGACAAATCCTTCGTATGGTCTTGGAGCTGTCGTCTCGTTGATTTCAATGGAAGCATAAGCGTGGCATACCCTTGTGGTGGGGCGGAAAAGCACGGGCGTATGGTATTTTTCTGAATAGTCAAATGCGTCCTGTATCATGGTAAATGCTTCCTCCGGGGAGGAGGGGTCAAATACAGGGATGCGGCAAAAGCTGGCAAACATCCGTGTGTCCTGTTCGGTCTGGGAGGAGATAGGTCCGGGGTCATCGGCGGATACCACCACCATTCCGCCTTTGATGCCCACATATGCCAATGACATCAGGGGGTCAGATGCGACATTGAGCCCTACCTGTTTCATCGTGACTAATGTCCGGGCGCCGGAATAAGATGCGCTGGCAGCTACCTCCATGGCAGCTTTCTCGTTCACGGACCATTCCACATGCACGTTGCCCTGTCTGTATTTGCCGATGGTTTCAATTATCTCCGAGGAGGGGGTTCCCGGATAGCCGGACACCAGATGGATGCCGGCTTCTAAGGCTCCCAGCGCGATTGCGCCGTTCCCCATTACATATTCTTTTCTCATGGCAATCTCCTTTAGCGTACGATAAATTTTTGTCGTTCACTATAAGATTATAAGGGATTCGGCGTTTTTGGGCAATGGTATATTTTTTCGTAGAGATTGTAAAATTTCCTTAAATTTGTTAAGTGTGTCATATTGAAATAGATTTTTACATATGCTATAATTCCAGTAGGCAAAAAGATGTAAGAAGTCCACGTTGACGAAGAAACGAATCCCCCGACTGTACTGCAATACAATCGAGGGATTCTTCTTTTTCTTTTATATTGGCAAAGCACCCACTAGGCTGGTTGTTGCCCTTGTCGTTCTCCCTGTTGCGGGTTTCGGTGAGCAACGCAAATATTATAACATATCCTTAGGAAAATCTTAATATTTAAACAGGAAATAAGTGAGGATTTGCTAAGAAAATTCATGTATAATATACAGCAATGAAAGCATTATGCTGTTTTTCAGCGAAAATCCGGTGCAGGATACGTTTTCATCAGTGTTTCTGTATACTTAATGGGAGGGAAAATCTGTGAGCGATAAAATTTTGATAGTGGATGACGAAAAAGAGATAGCTGACTTGGTGGCGTTTTATTTGGAGAGCGAGAATTTTGAGGTGAAAGTCTGCTATACGTCAAAGGAGGCGCTTGCTTACATTCAGTCGGAGGTTTTTGATATTGCGATTTTAGATATCATGCTTCCGGGAATTGATGGGCTGGAACTCTGCAAAGAGATTCGTAAGAACCATAATTATCCGGTGATTATGCTGACGGCAAAAGATGAGGAGATAGATAAAATACGCGGCTTGATGCTGGGGGCGGATGATTATATGACCAAGCCCTTCCGTCCATTGGAACTCGTGGCGCGGGTGAAAGCGCAGTTAAGGAGGTACAAGCGCTACAACAACCAGTCTCAGGCTGTGGAGGAGACCGATCCTTCTCTGCTCATGCATGGCGGTTTGGTAATCAATGTGAAGACCCATGAGTGCCAGTTGGATGAGAAGCCCCTGAACCTGACGCCCACAGAATTTTCCATCTTAAAAATACTCTGCCAGCGCAAGGGCGAGGTGGTCAGTTCAGAAGAGCTGTTTCATGAAATATGGCAGGATGAATATTACAGCAAAAGCAATAATACCATCACGGTGCATATCCGCCATCTCAGGGAGAAAATGAATGATTCCGTGGAACACCCAAAGTATATTAAAACCATCTGGGGCGTAGGCTATAAAATTGAGAAATGATGTACAGAAGGGAATCGGTAATATGCATATGACAGCAGAAAGTAAAGAAGAAACAAGGAGTTTGAAACCGGAGACAGGGAATCAAAAGAAAGCAGGAAGCCAGAAATCAAAGGAAGGAAATCCTAAGAAAGCAGGAAGCCAGAAATCAAAGGAAGGGAATCCTAAGAAAGCGGGAAGCCAGAAATCGGAGGCAGGAAAGAAAAAAAAGTCTGGTTATGCCAAATTAAAGCTCAAAGTATTTTTGCGTACATTGGGCATGATTGTGCTGGCGTTCTGTATTATCTTCACACTGTACCGCCGTTTCTGGTTTGGGCGCGTGGGGGACTGGATTGTGCTGTTTCTGCAGAATGTATTCCATTTGGATTATTATGATGCCAGAAATATTTATCAGTATGGTTTCCGGGAAAATCTCACATGGATTATTTCATTTGCGGTGATATTCTGTTTTTTCCTGCTGTTCTGGTTTTCCCTGTCGTGGTTCACCCGCTATTTTAATGAGATTGACGAGGGATTGGACAAGCTGATTCAGGGGGAGGACAAAGAGATTGCCTTGTCTCAGGAGATGGAGCCTATGGAGCAGAAGCTGAATGTGCTGCGCCAGACTTTGGAGCGGCGGGAACTGGAGGCAAAGCTTGCGGAGGAGCGCAAAAATAACCTCGTTATGTACCTTGCCCACGATATCCGTACGCCGCTTACGTCCGTGATTGGATACCTCAGCCTGCTTGAGGAGGCGCCGGACATGCCGGCGGAACAGAAAGCAAAATATGTGCATATCACCCTGGAAAAGGCAAACCGCCTGGAGCGTCTTATCAATGAATTTTTTGAAATTACGCGCTACAATATCCAGCAGATTGTGCTGGAAAAGGAGCAGATTGATTTGTATTATATGCTGCTGCAGATGATAGAGGAATTTTATCCTCTTTTGAGCCAGAAAGGGAATCAGGCGCTGCTGCATGGGGATGAGAATGTGACGGTTTACGGCGACCCGGTGAAGCTTGCGCGCGTATTCAATAATATCCTCAAAAATGCGGTTGCCTATAGCTATGATAATACGAAAATCCATATTTTTGTCGAGCAAACACAGGAGGATTCTGTTATCATTAAATTTCAGAATCAGGGGAAAACCATTCCCAAGGAGAAGCTGTCATCCATTTTTGAGAAATTCTACCGCATGGATGAAGCGAGAACTTCCAACACCGGGGGAGCAGGTCTGGGACTGGCGATTGCCAAGGAGATTGTGACGCTGCATGGCGGGGAGATATCGGCGGAAAGTGAAGCGGAGCAGGTTGTTTTTGTGGTGAGGCTGCCTAAGGGAGAACAAACAAAGATATTTTGAAAATTGATTTCCGTGTACTGTTCGGAGTTAGTGTATAATTATCATTGGCAGAAATAGGAATAATTTCTAAATAAAAAGGAA
>CAJTYM010000084.1 GCA_910583835.1 uncultured Lachnospiraceae bacterium
TCTGGAATGCTTTGCGACGTTCTGGCAGGTGACGCATTGCGGCGCGTGCCATTACCTTAGGAGCAAAGCAAATGCGCAGCATTTCTGGAATGCTTTGCGACGTTCTGGCAGGTGACGCATTGCGGCGCGTGCCATTACTTTTATCTAATAGGAAAGACCTTGCCCACTTTGTTCTGATAGTTCTATTCAAGTTCTTCGTCTACCAATGCAGCGGTGATGATTGCCATGGAATATACCTCATCGGCATTGCAGCCTCGGGATAAGTCATTGATTGGTGAATTCAAGCCCAAGAGGATGGGACCGTACGCCTCAAAGTTACCCATGCGCTGTGCAATCTTGTAACCGATGTTTCCGGCGTTGATATCCGGGAAAATAAAGACATTGGCATGTCCGGCAACTGGGTCGTCCGGGCATTTGGTACGTGCGACACGTGGGGAAACGGCAGCGTCAAACTGCATCTCGCCGGAAATCGGGAGATTGGGATTCAGCGCTTTCGCCTTGATGGCGGCATTGTGCATCTTGTCTACGTCTTCACCGGCGCCGGAACCGAGCGTGGAATAGCTGAGGAATGCAACCTTGGGGTCGATACCGAAGAGCTGTCCGCATTTAGCTGCTTCAATGGCAATCTCTGCAAGCTCGTCTTCGTTCGGCTTGATATTGATGGCACAGTCTGCCATGGCAAGCACTTCGTTTTCGCCGGTAGCGGAAGGACGTACCAGGATAAAGCAGGAAGACACGATGTTGTGCCCCGGTTTTGCCTTAATTAACTGCAGCGCCGGGCGGATAGTGTCTGCCGTTGTATAAGTAGCGCCGCCTAAGAGGGAATCGGCATATCCCATTTTCACCAGCATGGTACCGAAATAATTGCCTTGCAGCAAAATCTCGCGTGCCCTTTCCGGCTGCAGGTTCTTGCTCTTTCTCAGTTCGCAGAGCATTGCTGCCATCTCGTCCATTTTTTCAAAATGTGCCGGGTCAATAATCTGGGCCCCGCGGATGTTGTAACCATACTCCTCAGCTGCCTCTTCCACTTCCTCCTGGGTGCCAACTAAAAGCGGCGTCAGGAAATTGGAAGCAAGCAGCCGGGAAGCAGCTTCTAAGATACGTGGGTCTTTGCCCTCCGTGAAGACAATCCTTTTGGGGCTCTGTTTCAGTTTCTTAATCATTGCGCCAAAACCGTGCATGTTCCTGCTCATATTGTAAATCCTCCTTACATCTATCTGACTCTGTCATCAGCATATAAATTATTTTTTGAAATCCCTAAATATAATGTACCACTTTTGAGATATTTTTCAACTAATTTTTGCCAGATTCTTCCATGTTTGTTGCAGTTATGCCAGAAATTTCAGGGGAAACGCTGATAAAAGCGCTTTCCGCACCGTCTGCCTATGTGCATTGCATAAAATATTTATGGGCTTGGCGGCAATGGCAGCGGTATGGTAGTTTTGTACATGCCCATTTGGAATAATAAGGAAAAACATCGGCAATACCGCAGAAAATATGCTTGAAAATGCGCATTTTATTATCGAAATTGCTTGTAAATTGCTTTTTCTATATGATAAAATCATTGTATATGTTATAGGAAGGAGGAAAGAGAGATGAAGAGAACGAAAAAGATTTTAGCAGTGCTGTTATCTGCTGCAATTGCAGTGACAGGGCTGCCAATGTTTCAGCTTCATGCGCAAGGAGCGCAGACAGAAGGTTCGCCGAAAGCGGTGACAAAGGCTCCTGTGCTGGAACTGAAATTTGAGGGAGATTTGACAGATTCCTCACATAATAATACTACCGTGACAGCCAGTGGTACGGTAAGTTATGTGCAAGGAATCAAGGAGGGGGAACAGGCAATTTCTCTGGATGGAAAGACGATGTTGGATTTGGGGAAGAACACAGACTTCTCGCCGAAGAAACTGACGCTTTCTTTTTGGATGAAACCGAATGCTGCTATGTCTGGAGAACAGGGCATTACCTGGAACAAGACCGTGTATAATAGTGACGGCTGGTACCTGATGTCTACGGATGGGGGGGTAGAATTGTCTGTAGGACCAGGGGGAGGGCAGCCATATATGATTGCCTCTAAAAAAACAAGGAATGAACTGTTTCCGGTAGGGGAATGGACCCATATGGCAATAACTTATGACAGCGATACGAAGCAGGCTAAGATATACCGCAATGGAATTCCTCAGGAAACAAATATAAAATATGGACTGGGAGGAGTGGCAACGGGTATCATTGGACCTTGTGCAGATGACAAGAAAACCATTGGAAATAATGGACCCAACTATAATGGAGCTTTTTTGAATGCTTCGTTGGATGAATACCGCTTGTACGATCAGGTTCTGGAGGTAACGGACATTGCCGAAGCATTTAGAGAGTCAGGACGTACTTTAGATGCGGAAGAAGTAAATATAATTGAGCAGAAAGCGCTGGACGCTATAAGTATTTCTGCCAGCACCGTTAAGGATTTGCAGCTTCCGGTGAAGGGGGAAGAAGGCTGCACCATTTCCTGGAGCGCCAACGGCTCAGAATACCTTACGGATGATGGAAAATTGTTAAAACGCCCGCGGCAGGGGGAAGCCGATGCTGAAGTGACGATGACGGCATCTGTCAGCTATGTGGGAGAGACGCCGTTAACTAAGGATTTTCAAGTGACAGTAAAGGCAATCAGCGAGGATGAGGATCCCTCCCTTTTGCTGGAGCTTGGGTTCAATGATGATACGCTTACCGATACCTCTGTCTATGGCAGGACAGTAGCGGCAGCCGGAACAGCCGCCTACACAGACGGAGAGGGCAGCAATGGCAGAGCGATTAAGTTTGACGGCAATACTTATCTGAATCTGGGCAAAGATGGGGAGCTGACGCCGAGCAAGATGACGCTTTCCTTCTGGCTGAAGCCCAATGCAGACATAAGCGAGGAGCAGATTATTGCCTGGAGTAAGGGAAGCTATAACGCTGACGGATGGTATCTGAATATAAACAAGGATGCGCCGCTCGGTTTGTCCGTGGGACCGGGAAACAGCCAGCCACATTTTATTAAGGTCAATGGCGCGGCAAAAGACTTTTTCCCGACTACGGCATGGACCCATGTCGTTGTGACGTATGACAGTGAAACCAAAGAGGCGCGTTTTTACCGTAATGGAATCCCGCAGAAGACAACCGTGGTATATGCGGTGAGTGACACTGCCAGCGGAGTCATCGGTACGAATAATAATATCAATGTTATTGGCAGCAATGGCGAAGTGCATGGGCATCAAGGAAAGCTGAAAGCTGCCCTTGATGAGTACCGCCTGTATGATAAGGTCCTGGATCAGGAGCAGGTAATTGAGGAATATGAGAAGAGCGGGAAAACCTTTGACAAACAGGCGGCAGCGCAGGCAGACCTCGATGCGCTGGAAGTCCGGGAAGTGGCAGCGGATGGCATGACGCTTGCAGGAGAAGGGGCATCCGGCTCGGTAATTACCTGGGAATCGAATGATGCTGCTATTGCGATAGATGGAACGAACTGTACAGTAACCGCTCCCGGCTATGGGGAAGAGGATAAGGTTGTGACATTGACCGCCAAGGCAGTCTTTGCCGGCGGTACGCCGGCGACCAAGACTTTCCAGGTAACGGTCAAGGCCCAAAAAGCAGACTTGAGCGGATTGCAGCAAGCCATGGAAGACGCCGCCAAGTTTGAGGAGGAAACCTATACACCGGCAAGTTTCCAGGCATTGAAAGATGCATTGGCAGCCGCACAGAGCGTAATAAGCAATAAAGCCTCCACGCAGGAGCAGGTAGATGCTGCCGAGAGCGATTTGCAAGCGGCAATGGATGGACTGGCAGAGAAGGCAGACAAGGGAGAACTGGCAGCGGCAGTCCAGGCAGCACAGGCGGAAGATGAAAGCATGTATACGCCGGCGAGCTGGAGCAGTCTGCAGACTGCGCTTGCAGCAGCAGTTGACGTAAACAATAATGCGAATGCCACGCAGGAAGAGGTGGATGCTGCCGCAACAGCATTGCGGGCAGCATTGGCAAACCTGGAAGAGAACAGCAACCCGGATGGCAAGCCCAACAAGACGAGGCTGGAAACAGCCATAGCAGAAGCCAAAGCCAAGGAGGAGTCTTTGTATACGCCGGCGAGCTGGGCATCGATGCAGACTGCGCTGACAGAGGCGGAGAGGGTTTTTGCAGATGAAGATGCCACGCAGGCTGACGTGACGAACGCCAGACAGGCATTGGAGAATGCAGTAATCAATCTTGAGAGCAGGGTGGACAGAACTGCGCTTTTAGCAGCCATCCAGGCAGCAGAGGGCAAGAATGAGAGCGAATACACGGCAGAGAGCTGGAGCAGTCTGCAGACCGCGCTGACAGAAGCAAAGCGCGTAGAGGCAGATGGAGATGCCACGCGCGAGCAGATAGATGCAGCAAAAGAATCCTTGGAAGAGGCAATTGCCAAACTGTTGGAGAAAGCGCTGGTCCTGGATCTTGCGTTTGAGGATAACTTAACAGATAACTCAGCCAATGCATTTGAGGTTGCAGGAAACAAAGCGGCGTCTTATACAGACGGCGTCAAAGGGAAAGCCATCTCCCTGGATGGCAGCACCTATCTGAACCTGGGCAAGAGCGGAAAACTCTCGCCGGGCAAGCTGAGCCTTTCTTTCTGGATTAACCCGGAACAGAAGATGGAAGGGGAGCGCGCCATTACATGGAATAAGACGCAGTGGTACAGTGACGGCTGGTATCTGATGTCGGAAAGCGATACAACGCCGTTGGCATTGTCCGTGGGACCGGCAGCAGCAGAGAAGCAGCCGTACATGATTTCCGTATCGGGCGACAGGAGCAAGTTCTTCCCGGCAGGGGAGTGGACGCATATCCTGGTGACGTATGACAGCGATACCAAGGAGGCTGCGATTTACCGCAACGGCATCCCTCAGAAGACAACGGTGAAATATGGGCTGAGCGCGACTTCCACCGGGGTTATCGGACCATGTGAGGACATGGAGAAAGCTATCGGGTATAACGGTCCTAATTACAAAGGCGCTTACCTGAAAGCTGCCCTTGATGAGTACCGCCTGTATGATAAGGTTCTGGGTCAGGAGCAGGTAATTGAGGAATATGAGAAGAGCGGACAATTATTTGATAAACGGGCAGTGGCGCAGAAGGATATCGATGCGCTGCAAATCCCGGATACCGTGACTGGTAGGCTTATCCTGGCAAGTAAAGGGGAATCCGGCTCAGCGATTACCTGGAAAACGTCAAATCCTGATATAATTTCTTTGGACGGCACGGTTGTACGACCGGAAATCGGACAAAGGGATGAGACGGTCACCCTGACCGCCAAAGCAGTATTTGCCGGCGGGGAAGCAGTGGAAAAACCATTTACCGTTACCGTAAAGGCAAAGGCAGAGAAGGGTCAGGATGGAATCTTAGACTGCGGCATTGAAAATGTGACGCTGGCAGACGCTTACCTGCTGAATGCGGCACAGAAGGAAAATGATTATCTGCTGAGCATGACCTCCAAGAAATTCCTGTATGAATTTTACAGGGTGTCCGGGCTGACGCCGCCCACAGAGGAAGGATACCAGGGCTGGGAGCGCAGCAACGGCACGAACTTCCGCGGACACACATTCGGACATTACATGTCCGCACTTTCCCAGGCGTACAGGGGAACGAAAGATGAGGAAGAAAAAGCAGAACTGTTGGCGCAGATCAGGGATGCCGTGGAAGGGCTCAAAGAATGCCAGGATGCCTATGCGGACGCCAAACCGGCAAGCGCGGGCTATGTGTCGGCATTCCGCGAGAGCATTTTGGATAAAGTGGACGGAAGCGGGGACAGCGATGAGAATGTTATCGTACCCTGGTACAACCTGCACAAGGTCCTTGCCGGACTGATAGATATCTACACCTTTGTGGATGATGAGGAACTGGCAGAGGGAGCGCTGGGCATTGCGGAAAACTTTGGCGAGTATGTCTTTAACCGCTGCAGCAAACTGACAGACAACCAGGTGATGCTGCGCACGGAGTACGGCGGCATGAACGAGGCTTTGTATGAGCTCTATGACATTACCGGAAATACCCACTTTAAGGCGGCGGCAGAGTATTTTGACGAAGTTACGTTATTTAATTCGCTGGCAGCGAACCAGGATGTGCTGAGCGGCCCTTGCTGTGTGATTGTTTTTCGCAACTCAATTATACCATAAGCAAGCGATTTAT
>CAJTYM010000085.1 GCA_910583835.1 uncultured Lachnospiraceae bacterium
CTCCCATGGCTGACCTCCTTTCATACACCCCTTGCCCGCAGCTTCTCAAACTCCTCCGTGTCAAAGACAATGGGGCTGTTCCTCCCCCTGGGGTCCATCTTCCAGGCAACCGGCGCTCCTACTGTATTGAAGATGCGCATCAGGTATGCCTCCCCGAACCCCATTTTCCTCAGTTCTGTCTTCCTCATTATTTTCCCTGGGTACTCCACGGTCCCCCTCCTCCCTATTTGGCTGCTTCCCCTTCTTCCCCGGGCTGCCCCCTCAGGCACTCCGCCATGAATGCCATGCCATCCCCATACCCTAAGAAGTAGTCTTTCTTATTTTCCGGCATCTGGGGTATGAGTTTTGCGAATGTCCCGAAAATCTTCATTTCTTTTTCTGTCATCTGGAATCTCCTTTCTGCAACTGCTTTTTTGGTATTGCATTTTTCTTTATAGTGTTAAAATATTTTTATACCTTACAAAAGAAAGGAACATCTGACGCATGACTCATAAGGAATTGTCTAATTTTACCCACGCGGAACTTTCTGCCTGCCGCAATTTTGAATTAACCATGAAATCTCTCAAAGAGATTTCCAAGCAATTGCGCCCTGAACAGCAGACGCTTCCGGCAGACATTTCATCGGAAGCAGAGTCTACCATCAAAAAATTCCATATCCCTGTCAACATTCCAATCAAAGACATTGCAGGGTTCCTATACCTTGCCAACCAGTCAATTACGTTTCTCAAGCACATCACCGGAAAAGAGGACCTTTTATCTGCCCTTACCGAAATCGGCAAACGAATCATTTCCTGTTTCTCATAAAGACTTCTGCCAGCAGCAGTAAAGCTACTGCAGCCCAAAGCCGCCCAATGGCCCTCCATATGTCATCGAAATGGAAGTTTTCATAGTCTGCTGCATTTGTCTCCACTGAATACCGCTTCCTGCCAAAAGCATTCATCTTCTGCGCCAAAGGCGCGCTATGCTCCCTGCCCTTCACCCCTTACCTCCTTTCTTTTCCTTGCGAACTCCATTGGGTCTATGCCCAAATATCCGCATATTGCTATCAATTCCCCTGAACGCAGTTCCCTGTCCCTCCCATGGGCAAACAGGCTGGCATATATTGCCTGATATGGGAGTTTCGTCCTCCTTGACAGTTCAGAGAGGTTTATCCCCCTTTCCCGGATAATTCCCGACAGCCATTTTTCAAACGTCATGTACCCTGCCCCCCTTTCCCTCAGGTAATTTTGTTGCCATCCTCCTTTATGCTCCCTATAATGTATGTACAGGCTGCAGCAACAGCCGAGTACATACGGAAGGATGAAATCCATATGCAGAAAATCCATTCCGGCGAATGCCCGGACGCGGAAAGCTGCCCTATTTACCATGGTGCGCCCCTTTGCATGACTGTAATGCACGGCTGCGTACATCAGTTTGTTGCCAAGCTCCGGGGCAGTGACGTGCCGCCGGGGCGTTTCCTCTCTCCAAATTTAAATTCTCCGTCTCCGCACAGATTCAGTGCGTCCGCAATCTTCCCTGCCCACTCCCGCGTGTCCGCCCAGGCTACCTCGTACCAGATATCCGGGTTTGTCGTGCTTCTTTTCCTGATTTCATATTTCATAGTTTCCCAGCCTTTCTCACCTGCTTAGCTGCTTTGTTGGATTGCGCTGATTACCAGCTATTTCCTCTTTCTGCAAGAGACAATATTGGCCGCTTTTTCCTTGCCGTTCCCCCTCACGCTCCCTATAATGTATGTACAGGCTGCTGCAACAGCCGAGTATTAAAGAGAGGAGGTAACATTATGCTGACAAAAGATACTTCCAACAACCTGATGGATGCTGTCATGGAACGAATTAACAAAATATACCCCGGCAGGACCGGTGATGAAAAACTCGCCCAGCAGATAGCTAAAATTGCCGCTACTGTTTCCGTAGTCACTCTTCAGGAGTATGAGAAATTAGGGCAGTAGCCTTTTCTGCACAAAACGCTAAATCTCCAACCATTTTTTGTGGCTGGTCTTGTATTCTCTTTTCAAGGTCTGCCAGCCTAGCTTCTACGGCTTCCTTTCTCTTGCAGGAATCTGTTTCAAAGAAGCCCATTGGGAAAATCAGCTTTACCTCATATTCCCTACGGATTACATTGAAGCTGCATGAGAGGTGCGGCGCAACGGCTGTGCCTCCCATGCCAGCAAGCCCTTTGATGAACTCATCCGCAAACATTTCTGCCTGCCGCCTTGGGTCTTTTTCTTTCTCGGCAATCCCACATGATAATTCCATTAGGTCCTTCATGTCATTTCACCCCCTTTCCCTGGCAGAGTTTGTTTATATGGGCTGCTTTGTCGGGTTGCGCTGGTTCTCGGCTATTTCCTTTTTCTGCAAAAGACAATGAATCCAGCCTTTTAAATAAAAATAATCTTCTGGGTGCTGGGCGTGAATTTCGTTCAATTTCAGTGCTGTATCTTTTATATCCTCTGCTTTTTGTGTAGTCACCTGTATTCCTCCTTTCTACGCTTTCGTTGAAATCAATATAACATTCTTTGAATGCATTGTCAATATTTTTTTGTTTACTTTGAAATCATTTTGTGGTATAGTGCTTTCAAGGAGGTGGAATAATGAACATCCATGAACGCTTAAAATACTTAAGAGAAAATCTGAATCTTACAACTCGTGTCTTTGGTGCAACTATTAACATGTCGGGCGGGGCTATCACTAATATGGAGAAAGGTACACGCAACATTACTGAGCGTACAATCCGTGACATATGCCGTGAGTACAACGTTAATTCTGATTGGCTTATCAACGGCATTGAGCCCATGTTTACAGATGTAACCAGCGACCTGGAAATCAATGATGAAGTCAGGCAACTCGCGCAGCAATATAGCCTACTGAATGATTCAGACCGCGAATTAGTCAAAAAAATGATTGATTCATTAGCTGAAAAATCAAATTCTCCATAATATTAAAAGTTAAGGGAGGTCAGCCTCCCTATTTGTTTTACATATAGCTTTAGCCTTTCAGCTTTGCCTTTTGATATATCCTTCCGCCTGTTTCCTTGTGTCAAATCTGGCACTTACAGAAACGTTAAAGCCTGGCATATAACACCCAGGCTTGAAGCCTGCTGGCGTCCCGCCCCTGACATATCCTCCGTATTCCGCATAAAATCCGCGTTCACTTTCCCTGATTCTTCATTCCATGATTTTTCTCCTTTCTCTGTCGGTGCATGTTTATATGGGCTGCTTTGTTGATTTGACATATGTGATTATGTTGCTATTATATTCTAGTATGTTGCATTTGTCAATGTCTTTTTGTGACTTTGTTGCATTTTCCTATTGACTTTGCTTCTTTCTATCTGTATAATGGGCAACAAGGTGAGAAAGGTGGTGAATTATTGAACAACAGAATAAAAGTCCTCAGAACAGAATTGGGGCTTACGCAACAAGAATTTGCTGATAGATTAGGAATAAAGCGTGGAGGTATTTCTAATTATGAAATCGGCAGAAACGAACCATCTGATTCTGTAATGTCACTTATCTGCCGAGAATTTGATGTAAATGAAGAATGGCTCCGCACTGGCATCGGAGACATGTTTCTCCCAGCCGACCGGAACATAAACATTGCACGGCTGACAAAGCAGCTATTGAGTGAAGAAAGCGATTCTTTCAAAAACCGCTTGGTTTCTATGCTGGCAAATTTATCTGAGGAGGAATGGGAACTTTTGGAACGCAAAGCGAAAGAATTGGTCCAGGATACATAAAGAACCGCCCTCTGCATTTCTGCAAAGGACGGCTGCGGTTAGGATTCGAGGAATATTTTTAATAATGTGTATATGTATTTTAGATGGTCCTCATTTTCTAATCTGCGTACTAATTCAATGATTTTTCCTTTGTAATCCATCTACTCTCCCCTCCTTTGCCGACATTATAACTCAAATCCAGCAGATTGCAATGGCTCTTCCAAATATTTCCAATATCTTGGAAATTTATTTATAAGGGCTCTCGTATAAATCGCTTATCCGACAGCCCAGAGCCTTTGCAATTATTTCCAGTTGCTCTATTGTCGGCGACACTTTACCGTTTTCTATATTGTTGAGGGTGCTTTTGCTTATTCCGGTCAGTTCAGACAATTCCATGAGCGTTACGTTCTTTCTGTCCCTGGCATACCAGGTAAGGATTTCCATAGTGTTTTACCTCCGCGTTATATTATTTGCTTTGGACAGATAATTAACACACAAGGAAGATATACTTGCCATGGAATAATCCGTTTTCGCTTTATCATTTATGTATCGCAATTATTAAAACGCTAAACTATGAGAGGTATAACAAATGAAGAACAAAAAAGTAATCATTATTATCGCTGTGGTTGTTGTTTTAGGAATTATTGGCTCTTTCGGCAGTTCGGACGATGAATCCCCCAACACCACTGAAAGTACAAACATTGAAACAGATAAAGCAGAAGTGGAACAAGATGCTACCTCAGCATCTCAATCTGAGGATATAAGCAGTGAAAAAACAGTTGACAATTTTGTAAAGGAAATAAAAAATCTTATAGCAGATGATATCGGAGAAGGCGAATCTATTACAGATGTAAAACTTAATGATAAAGATTTATGCATACAGGTAGATATAAGTGATGGTGATACATCTATACTTACATTGGACGATCTAGCCATATCAAGAACCAGTTCCATTACGGATGACATTCTTGGTTTAGAGGATTATGATGAATTGTGGGAAACAATCACAGTTGACTTTGGAAATATCGGAAAAATCACAAACAGTAAGGCTGATATAGAAACTAACGAGTACGGCTTGCGTTACTTCCCTCCTGAAAACTTCATAATCGAAAACAATAGCAGTGACGGAAACGACAGCGACACAAATCCAGAAACACCGAAAAATGAAAAGGCTATTGAATATGATAAATTGCAACAATTATATTTAGAGATTGATTCAGAAATGAGCTATTCAGAAATGGTAACTTTGGTACAATCTACTGGGCTTCCATACAGTGAAGCAAAATATAATGGAAGTCGTATTGTACAAGTCGCTTTCACTGAAGAATCTACAGCTCAAAAATACAAAAAAGAAAATGGCAGTTATGTAGAAATTATTTACATTTATCCAGAAAACGAAAACAGTGCCAACGATGTATTGGATAAATACTCATTTGGCACTTGTGTATACTGTCCAAACGATTGTTCAATGGAACTAATAAATCATATCTCTGGTAGTTATTTCTCATATCGAGAATCCGGAAAATATATTTCCGATTTAGGCAACGACCTAAAATTAGATAAAAGCATGAGCAAGGAACAGCAACTTGAATATTATTTTACTAACAAATAGTTTAAAGCTATGATGGCAATTAAAAAAAAGGCAATTGCACTAAACATATATTATATTTTATGCTAAAATGCAATATATTGTATACAATGATTAAAACTCTTTCTATCTTAGTAGAAAATGCCCAACAACTTAACATAATTTCTCTGGGAAGCATATTGCATTCTATAGCATACATCCAGCATGTTTGCACACCAAAACCCCCAGAAAGCAGTCCTATGGATTCTTTTGAATTGAAGCATCCTAGGGCAGCATTAAAATATATCTCGAAAGAAGTGATACCATGAGTTTTCCCGAACAGTTGAAAAAGGCTAGACTGGACAAAGATTACACTCAGAAACAAGTTGCTGCCCTGATTGGAGTTGCCAACAGCACCTACCACGGCTATGAAACAGGCAGGCGGGAACCCGACATTGCCAGCATAAGGTTGCTTGCCAATATTTTTGGTACTTCTGCCGACATCCTCCTCGAAACTGATTTCAGGCAAGACCAGCCCAGTAACGTAAAGCATTGACAGTCCTTAGCCACTCTGCTGTACATTTCAACAGAAAATCTCCCGGGGAGCATATTGCATTCCATTCCTGCATATGCTATAATGCCGATAGGCA
>CAJTYM010000086.1 GCA_910583835.1 uncultured Lachnospiraceae bacterium
GCACTACGGCGCGTATAATATCTGTCGATATTATACCATAATCACTTCGTGATATTATACCATAGCGAAAAGTACGGTAATGAAGGAGGAAAAAATGGCGAATCAGTTAGTATGGCAGGACCGGTTTAATATAGGTGTGGATATTATTGACAGTGAGCATAAGAAATTATTTGGCATCTTGAACAGGCTGTTTATGTACAAGTCAGAGGAATCAAAGAGCCAGTGGGTTTGCCAGGAAGGAATTAAATACTTTAAAGACCATGCAATGAAGCATTTTACAGAGGAAGAGCAGTACATGGCCTCTATTGACTATGCGGGCTTTGAAATCCACAGGCGCGTACATGATAACTTCAGGCAGAAGACGCTGCCGGCTCTGGAAAAAGAACTGGCGCAGTCCTCATTTTCGCCGGAGGCAATTGACCATTTTCTGGGCGTCTGTGCGGGCTGGCTGCTCGGGCATACCCTGACGGAGGACCGTGCGATTACAGGGAAAGCGGTTAGTAAATGGGGGGAACTCCTGCCAGAGGAACAGCAGGCTGCCATGAGGAAGATGATTATTCAGCTGCTGTCCGATATGTTCCAGCTGAATGCAAGTGTAGTAAGCGATTGTTATGGCGGAGAGAAGTTTGGAAAAGCAGTGTATTACCGTCTTGCCTATGCGGGAAAGAAAGGCGAGAGATGGGAGATTATTTTAGGGTTTGAGGAGAAACTGCTGCTTAAGACCATCGGCAGCATGATGAATATAGACTCCGAAGAGGTTAACGTCATGGTGATAAATATTGCCAGATACATGGCACAGCAATTTGTCCACCGCATCAGTGAGCAGTATCCGGCCTCCTCAGAGTATGAGATGAAAGATGAGAAATTGCTCAGCTATGAACAGTTCCACAAGAATCTTGATCGGGAAAAGCCGCAGGCAAGCTTACTGTTCGATACCGGGGAGGGATATTTTGCGTATTGCGTGATAGCCCCGCACCTGTTTGAGAGCGAGGCGGAAGGCACTACCATCAAGGCTGAGAATGCGATGTCTGAAATCAAGAATTACCTTAATGAGAACGATGTCAGCCACAAGAAGAAAATCCTCGTGGTAGATGATTCAGAAGTTGTGCGCCGGGCGATGATGGATTTGCTGGGCAAGGATTATGCGGTTGAGGCGGCAAAGTCGGGAATTGCCGCCATTAGGTGCATGACCCTCTGCAGGCCGGATTTGGTGCTTTTGGATTATGAGATGCCTATCTGCGACGGCAGCGTGATTTTAGAAATGATGCGCTCTGAGGAAGAATTTGCAGATATCCCGGTATATTTCCTTACCGGGAACGTATCAAGGGAGAGCGTACAGAAAGTAATTCCCCTGAAGCCGATGGGCTATCTGGTGAAGACGCTGAAGCCTGAAGAAATTAAGAAAAACATTGACGATTATTTTAAGAAGAAACAAGGATAAATACATAGCATTTCCATGGGAGGCAGCGATAGCTGCTTCCTTTTTTTATCTTATAGGAAGACTGTGCTGCATAAATGTGTGGCTGAGGTGGACTTGCCTACTTTGTTATGTATACAATTGCAAAAAGCGGGAAAAATTGTAAAAAGTCCTTGACATGGCGATTTTAACCTTATATAATGATTTAGCGTGCATAAAAGGGCACACATATAATCTTATAGGAGGTGAAAAGAATGCCAACATTTAACCAGTTAGTAAGAAAAGGAAGACAGACATCTGAGAAGAAATCTACAGCGCCGGCTTTGCAGAAGGGATACAATTCCTTGCGGAAACGCTCGACAGATAACGCTTCTCCTCAGAAGAGAGGTGTTTGTACTGCAGTTAAGACTGCAACTCCTAAGAAACCTAACTCTGCTCTTCGTAAAATCGCCAGAGTACGTCTTTCTAACGGAATTGAAGTTACAAGCTACATTCCGGGAGAAGGCCACAACCTGCAGGAGCATAGCGTTGTTCTTATCCGTGGCGGAAGAGTAAAAGACTTACCAGGTACCAGATACCATATCATTCGTGGAACTTTAGATACCGCAGGTGTTGCAAACAGACGCCAGGCACGTTCCAAATATGGTGCAAAGAGACCAAAAGACGCTAAGAAATAAGTTTTAGCGCACCAATAGTATCACAGTAAGTGTGGACGCTTGTTGGACAGATGGTCTGATAAGCTTGATAGCTACTATGGGTTTAGTGTTGGAAAGCGCGCAGGCGCACATTCTTTTTATAGATAAATTTCCGCACGAATACACAGATAGTTAGTAGGAGGCACAGCCTGGCGCAGAAATGCGGGGGCGTGAATCCCGGTTGCATAGGAATGTGACTGACACATGTGAGTACCGTTGAATTAATCGAATGAAATCAAAAAGGAATGATTAAGGAGGGAAGCAACGTGCCACGTAAAGGACATACTCAAAAAAGAGACGTATTAGCAGATCCGTTGTATAACAACAAAGTGGTTACTAAACTTATCAATAACATTATGTTAGATGGTAAGAAAGGCGTAGCCCAGAAGATTGTATACGGAGCATTCGACAGAGTTGCAGAGAAGACAGGTAAGCCTGCACTTGATGTATTTGAAGAGGCTATGAATAACATTATGCCGGTATTGGAAGTTAAGGCAAGACGTATCGGTGGAGCAACTTACCAGGTACCGATTGAGGTAAGACCTGACAGGCGTCAGGCATTGGCTCTTCGCTGGATAACCCTTTACTCCCGCAAAAGAGGAGAAAAGACCATGCAGGAGAGACTGGCAAATGAGATTATGGATGCAGCGAACAATACTGGTGCATCTGTTAAGAAAAAAGAAGATATGCACAAAATGGCAGAAGCAAACAAGGCCTTCGCACATTATCGTTTTTAATATTTAAAATTATTAGTGCGCGAAAGCTGATATGTCCACAATTTCGCAAGGATGAGGATTGCCAGGCGGCAATCCGAAATTGGGACTACACTCGCAGGAAGCTCGTGTGATGCACATGGGCTGTAAAGCGAGGAAGGTTGCCTGACGGCAATCCGAAATTGGGATTGTATCTGCAATTGTTTCTGTTATATAAATTTAGGAGGAAAAAACCTTGGCTGGAAGAGAATATCCATTAGAGAGAACCAGGAACATTGGTATTATGGCGCATATCGATGCCGGTAAAACGACATTGACCGAGCGTATTCTTTATTATACCGGTGTAAATTATAAGATTGGTGATACTCATGAGGGTACTGCTACCATGGACTGGATGGAGCAGGAGCAGGAAAGGGGTATCACGATTACTTCAGCCGCTACAACATGCCACTGGACAGAGCAGGAGAACTGCAAGCCCAAGGCGGGTGCACTGGAACATCGTATCAACATCATTGATACTCCGGGGCACGTTGACTTTACGGTTGAGGTTGAGCGTTCACTTCGTGTGCTGGACGGCGCAGTCGGCGTCTTCTGTGCAAAAGGCGGAGTAGAGCCGCAGTCTGAAAACGTATGGCGTCAGGCTGACACCTATAACGTACCGAGAATGGCATTTATCAATAAGATGGACATTCTGGGAGCAAATTTCTACGGAGCTGTAGATCAGATTAAGACACGTTTAGGTAAAAATGCAATCATTCTTCAGCTGCCGATTGGCAAAGAAGATGATTTTAAAGGAATTATCGATTTGTTTGAAATGAAAGCCTACATTTACAATGATGACAAGGGCGATGACATTTCTATCGTTGATATTCCTGATGATATGAAAGATGATGCAGAACTGTACCGTTCTGAATTAGTAGAAAAAATCTGTGAGTTAGATGACGATTTGATGATGGAGTTCCTGGAGGACAAAGAGCCTTCTGTGGAAGCGCTGAAAGCAGCATTGAGAAAAGGAACCTGTGAGTGTACAGCAGTTCCGGTATGCTGCGGTTCTGCTTACCGCAATAAGGGCGTTCAGAAATTGTTGGATGCCATCTTGGATTATATGCCGGCGCCTACTGATATTCCTGCAATTAAAGGCGTGGACCTTGAAGGAAATGAGACAGAGAGACATTCGTCTGATGACGAGCCTTTCTCTGCACTGGCATTTAAGATTATGACGGACCCATTTGTTGGAAAGCTGGCATTCTTCCGTGTGTATTCCGGTACGATGAACTCTGGTTCCTATGTACTGAATGCTACCAAAGGCAAGAAAGAGCGTGTAGGACGTATCTTGCAGATGCATGCAAATAAGAGGGCGGAGCTGGATAAAGTTTATTCCGGTGATATTGCTGCGGCAGTTGGATTTAAGTTTACCAGTACAGGTGATACCATCTGTGATGACCAGCATCCGGTAATCTTAGAGTCTATGGAATTCCCAGAACCGGTTATTGAACTGGCAATTGAGCCTAAGACAAAAGCTGGTCAGGGCAAGATGGGCGAAGCGCTTGCCAAACTTGCAGAAGAAGACCCGACATTCCGTGCGCACACCAATACAGAGACAGGACAGACCATCATTGCCGGTATGGGCGAGCTGCATTTGGAAATCATTGTGGACCGTCTTCTCCGTGAGTTCAAGGTAGAGGCAAATGTCGGCGCACCTCAGGTTGCTTACAAAGAGACATTTACCAAACCAATCGACCAGGAATACAAATATGCGAAACAGTCCGGTGGACGTGGACAGTATGGTCACTGTAAAGTTCGTTTTGAGCCGATGGATGCCAACGGAGAAGAATTGTTTAAATTTGATTCTGAGGTTGTCGGCGGAGCTATCCCCAAAGAATATATCCCAGCTGTCGGCGAGGGTATTGAGGAAGCTACCAAGGCAGGTATCCTGGCAGGCTTCCCGGTTGTAGGCGTACACGCGACGGTATATGACGGCTCCTACCATGAAGTGGACTCTTCGGAAATGGCATTCCATATTGCCGGTTCCATGGCGTTCAAGGAAGCTATGAAGAAAGCCACTCCGGTACTGTTAGAGCCAATCATGAAAGTCGAAGTAACCATGCCGGAAGAATATATGGGAGACGTTATCGGCGATATCAATTCACGCCGCGGACGTATTGAAGGAATGGATGATTTGGGCGGCGGCAAGATTGTGCGTGCTTTTGTACCGCTTGCTGAGATGTTCGGATACTCCACAGACCTTCGTTCCAGAACCCAGGGACGTGGTAATTATTCTATGTTCTTTGAGAAATATGAACAGGTGCCGAAGTCGGTACAGGAAAAAGTTATTTCTGCAAAAGAATAGGAAGAAAAGACTTGAAAATCCAATGATTTTCTAATATAATCATAAATAGCTGATTTAAAATTGAGACAGCCCATAAGGGGCAGAAATAAGGAGGACGTTATAAAATGGCTAAAGCTAAATTTGAGAGAACAAAACCGCATT
>CAJTYM010000087.1 GCA_910583835.1 uncultured Lachnospiraceae bacterium
CTCACAAGAGCCCCTTGTTAGCGTGTCCTATTTCCCCACCCCGTGAAAAGTAACTTTACTAAAGATTTATCTACAGATTTTAGCAGAAATCCCTTGAAACATTTCACATTCAATGGTATTATAACAATATAAAGGGAAAGCACCCACTCCAAAGGTGGATGCCTCTCGATTGGGAAAATGCTCTATTGAGCACCGCCTAACCTGTTGGCAGACAGGTTAGGCATTTTTATTTCTTCTTACTTCTCTTATCGAGAAAGGTCAGAAACGCAACAATCAAACTTCCAAAGGATATCAGCAAGCCAATAATCCCCATGAATATTAAAATAATATCCGCAGCTGTCATGATACGCACCTCCCTTCCTATGTATTCCGGAGAACCGGTCATTGGCTCGGGAGGCTACCGCCCCTGTCATGGGCACTTTTCCGCAATTGAAATTCTACTACAGTCCGACAGGGATTTCAATCAGATTCTCTTTTCATGGAATATGTGGCAAGTGTTCCATATATCCATGTAAACATGGCTATTTTCCTAAGTGCCCTGTGGGTGCATTGCTCGCGGAAATAAAAAACTTTTCCTTATGCTGAGACCCTCACCGCTGTCTCCAGCGCAATCTCAATCATCTTGCCAAAGCCAACCTGCCGCTGCTCGGAAGTCAGTTCCTCCGCACGGTAAAGGTGGTCTGAAATCGTCAGGATACAGAGCGCATGTTTGCCCGCCCTTGCCGCATTCAGATATAGTGCCCCGCTCTCCATCTCCACTGCCAGCACGCCCATTTTCTTATAGCAGTCCTTAGAACGCTCAGAATAGAACGCATCTTCCGAGAGAATATTTCCTACCCTTACCTCCGTTCCCAAGTCCTTGGCGCTTTCCACCGCGGTACTTAAGAGACGGTAATCCGCCAGCGGCGCCAAATGCCCGGGACATGCAAACTGGTCTGGGTAATCCGAGACAACGGTTGCCCCCATGCCGATTACCACATCCATGACATTCACGTCATCCTGGATTGCCCCTGCGGAACCCACGCGGATAATGTTATCGACATCATAGAAATGGAACAGTTCATAGGAATAGATGCCAATGGACGGCATTCCCATGCCGGAACCCATCACCGACAGTTCCTTGCCTTTGTATGTTCCGGTATATGCCAGCATTCCCCTCACCTGATTGACGCAGCGCGGCTGCTGCAGATAAGTCTCTGCGATGAATTTGGCACGTAAGGGGTCTCCGGGCATCAGGACGGTTTTTGCAAAATCGCCTGCCTTTGCTTCGATATGGGGTGTTGGTATGTTTGCCATAAGTTTTTCCTCCTTTTTATAAAGCCCAATTCTCAAGCTGCAATCCATTTACACGCATGAATTCTCTGGTATTATTCGTAACAACTGTGCAGCCTAACGACTTCGCATGTCCTGCTATCAACATATCTAACGGTCCAATAGGTTTCCCCGCTTTTTCCAAATCCGCTCGTATTTTACCATAACTTTCAGCCGCATAAGAATCAAAGTCCATAATTTCAATACCAGCTAAAAGCAATGCTAATGCCACTCTGTTCTTTTCTATCGATTGGCTCTTCTCAACACCATGGACCAATTCCGCATATGTTACTGAAGAAATGCATATCTCCGATGGATCATGCTCCTGCAATTTAAGAAATACTTGCTCCGGTTTGTGCCTTATTGCATAGATACATATATTTGTGTCTAACATGTATCTCATAAATCTTCACGCTCCTGTCTCATTTCACCAGTTCTGCCCTCCTCCATAAAATCCTCAGAAAACATATCTATCGCCTGCATAAATGAATTCCACTTATTCGTTTTCGGCATAAGCATAACTACATCGCCAATTCTATTCACTGCAACTTCGTCTGTATGGAACCTATATTCTTTGGGCAGCCTAACCGCCTGACTTCTGCCATTTTCAAAAACTTTAGCCGTCATCATTATTACCAACTCCTTTTTAATTATAGTATATACCAAAATATATATCTTAGTCAAGAAACTCCATAACAAGTCAGCTTTGACGCTTAAATTTATGATTACTTTCTTAGAGCACATCAGATTCTATTTTTTCATATCCTATTATCCTTACCATCCGATTTGAGACATAAAATCCCTGTGTCCTGTTCCGTACCTTCTTTTCTTTATCGTCTATCCTTCCATCACCACCTCTCCCTAATGTTTTCTATATAAACCGTATCTGCATCTTCTGATCTAGCTCTTCCTTATATTCTTCCAGCAACAGTTCCTTCATGGATTCCAGCATCCTCTTATGTTTCTGTTCCATACTCTGCTTTACTTTCTTCCATATCCGTTCCCATGCCTCCAGAAACTGTCCGATCATATGCCCGATCTGAATCAAATAATAATGGTTTTTCAACGCCTGGTAATTCCTACTGTACAAATGCTCCAGATAGTATCCATGATTCTTTTGTGCATTGAAACCCTCATTTTCAATTCTCCAGCGCATCCTTCCCCTCTCTGTCAGACCAGCTACATTTTTTCGGGTAACAGGCAGATCCGTCAAAAACCAGGATTCTTTTCGGATGATTTCTGCATTCCCTTTTTTCTTCCCCTTTTTACAGATTTGTTCTTGATATTCCCCGTATTCTGCCAGATTCACCTTATACCCTTTATAATCAATCTCTGTTACATAATCATACCATTCCTCCCCAGTCTTTCTCTTGTACTCCTGGTAGTTCTTTTCAATCCCCTTCAATTTCCGGTATTCCGTTCCAATCGTAGGAATACTCCCTTCCTTATATCGCAGAATATATTTCCAGTTCTTTCCCTTACATCTTTCAAAGAAACCTTCACAGGCATACAAGCTGTCACCGCACAGGCAGATTGGCAGCCTTGGAAATGCTTGTTTCAGCTTATCCATTAAACGCCAGCACGCTTTCCTTTCACAATCCTGTTTCTCCATCTCTTTCCCATTTTCATTGTCTGCAAATTCCGTTTGAATACTGATGAGGATTTTCGGGTGCAGCACCAGTTTCGCCTCCAACACATAATAATAGTTTTCCTGGCACTCCTTTTCCGTCCCTTTGTTATGGATCCGGTGCAGGCTCTTCCCGTCCAATTCTCCGCGGCTGCTGCAAAGCTGCGTCCCGTCTATAATAACCTGCCAGTATTTTCCCCTGATACGCATGTCTTCAAATACCCGGCTGCGCAGCAATCTGCGGCACAGGCGGTTGACCACATCCTGCAGGTTTTCCGGCTCCAGTTTTTCCAGATACCGGTTGATGGTCTCCCAATAAGGCAATTCATCCACTACGGCTTCTTCTTTGCACAACGTCCAGACATTTTTTATCATGGTTTCCGAATTGAATTCTTCACTTGTTTTCCGCATACTGCTGATGTAAAATAAAGAAGAAAGAATACGGGTCATGAGAAGTGTCACACCCGGATAAGTAATATAACCTTGATTCCGGGGATCTGGTAGTTGTTTTAATAATGGCAAAAGATCTGGAAAATGATGTCGGATCAGCTTAGCTAATTCGCAGGCAAGGTGAAACTGTTCCAGGTGTTCCCTGGCCTCTCTTCTTGTAATCTTTATTCTTGCTTCATGGTAGAACCTCCTCTCTTTTATGGGTAGTGCGAAAAAATAGTTTGTTGCTAATTCTATTATCTCGTATTATCCCGTAAAATGGGAGGTTTTTTTATGATTTTTTTAAGTGTCAAAGCTGTCCGTTAATGCAAACCGTTAGAGTAACCGAAACTAGTGGATTTTTTTGTGTGTTTGAAACTTAAGCCTAAAAAACAGTATGTCTTTCAGCGGCCTCCGCTTCAAGCGGGGGTGATGATTAGTGAAATCATAATTATCTTCTTTTCATAAACTATCACTCATCTAAAAGAGCAATAAGCTTTTCTTTAAATATCTTACTGTCTGTTTCGGTAGCAACATAGAAGTTGTAATTATCAAAGGTTACCTGAGAGTCGTAGCCGTAACCTTCCTTGTACAGGATTACCTGCCCGTACGCTTCATTGTCGTCCGTCATAACGCTTGCGTGGCAGGGTTGGGTCTTTTTAAGATAATCGTCCCACAGTACGCAAGCCATAGCGACTCCGTCGGCATCATCGGCAATCGGTAAGCCTCTTGTTTCTGTATTAAATTCTATCAGTCCGCTGAAGGCTTTGGCGAAGAATTCCGACAGTCCGCCTTTTTTCTCCAGCTCGTCAAGCTCTTCCTTGGAAAAAGTAGTTTCTTCAGGAAGCATATCGAAGCCGATTGCCGTAATCGCCACACCCGAATCAACCAGCACCTTGTACGCCTCGGCGTCATGATAAACATTGAACTCCGCAACAGGCGTTGCGTTGCCAGATCCAAAGCCTGCGGTTCCCATTGACCAGTATTTCTTGACGCGCTTCATCGTTTCGGGATCTTTGTCAAAGGCGAGCGCAAGATTGGTGACGGGACCGAGAGCGACAATTTCCACCTCGTCGGGATTCGCCTTTACCGCTTCAACGATAAAATCAACAGCGCCCTTATCCTCAGCTTTTCGCGTGGGATGAATCAAGTCTTGATCCCCCATGCCATCCTTGCCGTAAACGCTGAAGGTTTCACGTTCTTTGCCGGTATATGTAGTAGAAGCGCCTGCATAAACAGGGGCGTCGCTGCCCGCCATTTCCAGCGTCATCAACGCGTTTTTGACTGCCTGATCGAGACTGACGTTTCCTGCGGAAACTGTCACGCCAAGAATGTCAATGTTTTTAGCCTTTGCCGCGATAATCAATGCGGAGGCATCGTCGCCCGCGGTGTCGGTATCAATAATGATTTTTCGCTTTTGCTGCGGTTCGTCAAACGCTTGAGTGGTTTCTGCAATTGTTGTAGCCGTTTCCATTGTCTGCGAATTATCCTTGACGCCGCAGCCGTTCAAGGAAAGGGCGCTCACAAACAGCATGACGGCAGAAAGAATCACGCTAACCGAACGATTGGATATCAACTTCATTTTAACTTACATTCCTTTCATTATGATTTGTATATTATAACAGGAATATAAAAAATAATCCACCATAATTTCTAAGAAC
>CAJTYM010000088.1 GCA_910583835.1 uncultured Lachnospiraceae bacterium
AATAAGTCTATAGGCTGTTTTGTACTTGCCTATAAACTTATTATACGAGGAGGTATTCAAAATGGCACGAAAATATGACCACGAATACAAAGTACAGGCAGTAAAGCTGGCCAAAGAAATCGTCAGTGAGGATGAATGCAACGATACTTATGGACGGATCCGGATGTACCAGGCACTGCTGCTGAAACAGCCGGACGGGGTACGCATTCCCAGTGAGCGGACTGTGTACCGGGTCATGGAACAGATTGGCCTCAGCCATCGTCCAAAGAGGAAACCGAACGGGATTACAAAAGCCGACCGGGATGCCATGAAATCGGATGACCTGCTGAAACGGGAATTCCATTCGGAGGCCCCATTGAAAAAATGCATCACTGATATCACGGAAATCAGGGCATCCGATGGGAAACTGTATGTATCTGCGATTTTCGACTGCTTTGATCCCGGCGTTCTCGGTCTGGCAACGGAAACAAACATGAAGGCGGATCTGTGTGTCCACACGTTGGAAAATGCCCTTACCGCTTATCCTGACCTAAAAGGTGCCATTATCCATAGTGGCCGGGGAACGCAGTATACGAGCGAAGCCTACCGCCAGGCAGTCCGGCAGCACCATATCCGTCAAAGCATGAACAGTGCCGGAGGACGGTGCCATGGTAATGCACGCTGCGAAAGTATGTGGGCCAGGATGAAAACCGAGCTTCTCTATGACCGCTATGATACAGAACATATGACAGCAGAGGAACTAAAGATTCTCATCTGGAGATACTTTCCCAGCTACTGGAACAATCGGAGGGTCTGCTCCGCCAATGGCGGTCTTCCTCCTATGCTAAAACGAAGACGGTATTATGAGGCTTTGAAATTGTCAGCATAGTCAGTGATATCTTTGAGAAAAATGTGTCAACTAATATTGACAATATCAAGGTGAATAAGCGCCGCTGGGAAATCGAAGAATGCTTCCGCATCATGAAGACAGATTTTGAAGCACGATCGGTATATGTGAAGCGGCAGGACCGCATCCTTGCGCACTTCATGACCTGTTTTATCGCCCTGATCGTGTACCGCTATCTTGAGAAAAAATTGGATGAAAGATACACGGTAGATCAAATCATTTCTACTTTGCAGGAGATGGATTTTATGAAATATGAGGGAAAAGGCTACCAGCCAGTCTATACCAGGACCGAACTGACAGATGCCCTGCATGAGGCATTCGGCTTCTGCACTTCAAAGCAGATAATCCCCATAAAGAAAATGAGAAATATCTGCTCACAGACAAAAAAGCCGAAAGCGTAACGTGCAATCAAAAAATTTACAAAAGTCCTGAAAGCCGCTGCCAGAGCGAACTATGGGACTTTTTTTGTTAAAACACTGTCAAACTCGGGATATTGTACCACCTTCGGAAACAGCTTGCAAGCGGAACTTGGATTCCATCTGGCTGTTATTTTTATACCTTTTTTTCCTATGCGACAAATAATATTCGTATATATATTTTCAGTTTCATATTTCACAAGGAGGATAACACCATGGCAAAACGCAAGAAGCGGATGAAGCTCCCCAACAACTTCGGAAGCATAAAATATCTCGGGAAAGGCCGGCGCAGGCCTTACGGCGTATATCCGCCGGTGACGGAATATGGCTTCCATGGCCCGGTAACCCCAAAAGCCCTGGCGTACACGGAGACCTGGGAGGAGGGCTATGAAATCCTTACCGCCTACAACATGGAAAAGGCTGGAAAGATAGCCGTAAGGCGCGGCGTTTTCATTGACCGCACGCCTACGTTTTCGGAGGTCTACGAAAGATATTTCCACGAAAAATATTACAGCTCCCCCAAAAAACTCTCCAAAGCCTCCATGGGATCCACAGAAGCCGCCTACAAGAATTGTGCCAAACTGCATGATAAGCAGTTTGGGCAGCTGAAATATGAAGATTTACAGGAAGTATTGAATAACTGCCAACTCAAGCACGCTTCTCTCGAACTGATTATAAGCCTGCTGCACCAGATGTACAAATATGCCATGAAATATGAGATTGTAGACAAAGATTATTCCGCTTTCCTTTACCTGCCCAAAGAGGAAGATGATGAAGCCGGAGTTCCGTTTTCCGATGGCGACCTGAGAATCCTTTGGGAAAACCAGGGGGACCCAGTTGTGGAAATGATTCTCATCATGTGCTATAGCGGTTTCCGCATCAAGGCATACACGGACATGGTGGTTGACTTGGAAAACCGCTGCTTCACCGGAGGCGTAAAGACCAAAACCAGCAAGCACCGCATTGTCCCCATCCACTCTTCCATCTGCAGCCTTGTGGCTAACCGCTTTGACGGAAGCAGCAACCTGCTTTCATGCAGTGCCGGAACATTTCGGAACAGAATGTACGCCACCCTCGGACGCCTTGGAATTGACAAGCACACACCGCACGACTGCCGCCATACATTTTCCATGCTTTGTGAGCGATATGGCGTCAACGAAAACGACAGGAAGCGGATGCTCGGGCACTCCTTTGGCAGCGACATTACCAACGCCAAATACGGACACCGCAGCTTAGAAGAACTCCGTGCGGAAATCGAAAAGATACAGACCCCTGAAATTTGTTGCTAATTTGTTGCTAACGGTGCTCATTTTTGGCGTTTTTCAGGCTTCCGAAAACTTCTATCAAAACAGCCGGAAGCCTTATATTTAGCGGGTTTTCCGTCTAAAATACGCATTTTCTTGGAATGCTCATATTTTAGATGGAACTTAAAACAGCCCCCAGATTCTGTGAAATTTCTGTGACTTGCCGGCAGATTCTAAAAAGGCTGCAAGATACCATATGAAGATTTTATACAACTAAAGGGGCTGTCGCAAAAACACCCAGAAACAATATATAGTTTGTCAACAATAAATAACAACATATATATTGTGCCTAATACTGTTTTTGCAACAACCCCTATTGTTCTTTATGAAAGCAGCGGATTGTCTGCTTTTAAACTCTTTTCACATAATCGGAATAAATATAGCCCTCCTTCCCCTCCACATCGATATGCGTCCATACGCCCACAGTGCCCAGCACATCGAAAAGATTCCCCTTATTCAGTAAACGAATCACGTTATCTCCGAAATCCGGCGTCCGCCGCACGCGCACACCATCGCCAGTACATTCCGCAACATATTTTTTGCCGTTAACAGAAATATATCTCGCCGCACTGTAGCCTGTGACTCCTTCATACCTTACTTTATGCCACTCTTTGCCCTGTTCTAAAATTTCTGCCTCCTTCCCTCTGGGAATGGATGATATTATTTTGCCATTTGGCGTTTCCCTAATCAAAAGCGAATCCTTATCTGTAATTACTGTTCCGTGCAAGGTCCCTGGTTGGACAGGCAAATGGTTTTTCTGTATCCGCGCCTTGAAATCCTCCCACAAGGATGGGTCATCCATCATATTTCTGGGACAATATTTGCCAGTGGCATCATAATGGCGAATAACCCTGTCTGCAGGAATTCCGGTAGACTGCATGAGAGATTTCGTTAATCCAATGGCATTCTCCCTCGCTTTTTTATAATCCCCATCGGAATTCACACAAATTTCTACGCTAATCGTATTCTTGTTGGTTGCATCCGGTACCGGATGGCTTTCATATTTCTTGCCCACGGAATACGTGCCATCTTCATGTTCCGCTGCCTGATATACGCCGTCTGAACCAACATAATAATGGGCAGATATGTTTAAATTCCCTGCCGCCTGTGCCTGCGCATGTTTTTTTGCCCCTGCTCCTTTTGCAAAATTATCTGTCTCGTGGATGACAATATATTTCGGTTTGTTCTGTCCCGGGTAGGTGTTTTCCTTTGAAATAAATTCTCTGTTAATGTCCATTGGCTGTCCCCGCTTTCTTCTCTGCTCACAGCTTCCTTTATCCACTGTTTTATGTGGCTGACAGCAAATTTATGCCACACAATTTGAAGAAAAACATAAATCATAATTTGAGCAGCAAAGCAGAAGCGAAGAACATGGACCGCACTTACCTCAACCCCTGATAATCCTCTTCATACAATACAAAGCCAACACTGCCCCCAGATACACCACGGCTCCAAGCAGCATTAAAAACAGCCTATCAAACACGATACCTGCAGCTATCCCAATGGCAAACACCAATATCTGCACCCAGGTCTTCACATCATACAGGCAGGCAGCAATCACCGATTCCAATACTAAAACAACGCATACCTGTACTGCCGACAGATGGAAAGCAAAGATCCCTAACAGAATCGCAGCCAGAAACCCCACCGCATACAACGCCAATATACCATAAAACCTATGTCTCTTCTGTCTCTCCCTCTGCTCATGTTTCGCAATCTTTCTATGGACACTGCCCCTCTTAAACTCAGCAATTTCTACAATTTCCAAATCGTCATTGCTTACAGCAGATTTTTTATCCTCCATGCAAACCTCCATATGGTCCTTATCCTCTGTTTCTGTATAGGAACTGAACACTTCACTTGTGTTTTGATTCGTTTCCTTTATGGCAAAAAGCACCTTCCCACTACTCCGTGAAAAGGCACTCCCAAAACAGCCAAAGAAGGGACTCGAACCCTCGACCTACGCATTACGAATGCGACGCGCTACCAACTGCGCCACTTTGGC
>CAJTYM010000089.1 GCA_910583835.1 uncultured Lachnospiraceae bacterium
TTAATTTGCTGCAAACCTGCGGTAATAGATAAATTTAATTTGCTGGCTGACAATAGACACAAGATTTTTTACAGCCTCCTTCACAGAATTTGGGAGTACGGCTTTACGCCGTACACGCCTGCGGTATGCGAAAAGGAAATACCGCCGCTTCTGAATTGCTTTGAACTGTCGGTAACAGATAAGCGTAACTGACAGTTTCGACTTTGAATCTCAACGCCGGTTCTGCTATTTAGGCGTGCCAAATCACACCCACCAAAGACGCCATTTTTTTATTTGGTGGGCTTAAAGCAATTCTATTTTTCAATTTCTAGCTGTAACTGCTTTATTGGTAATCCTACTTATCCAGAAAATCCCAAAACTGCTTATAATCCAGATAGCCTTTCAGATTCCCAGCATCATACTGCGACTGCATAGCGTCCTTTAAAACGCTGATCCAGTCTTTCATCCCGAACAGGTCATCATGTGTCCTATTGTCAGCACCATGCTGATTTGCCTCTGCCCTGATAAAAGCAGACTGTGCGCCCGGACATTTCCCGCTTGCTGATAAATGGCTGGAATATGCAAACATATCAATATAATCACTGTTTTTTGTATCAATCTTTGAGACATCAACCATGCGTTCTGTCACATTTCCGTCTTTATCCCATACCTTAACCTTATACACTGGATTTGCAGGGTCAAAATCGTTTGGCTGATAGACTGTAAGGGAATAATCAGTCCCACACATTGAGCCGATTGCTTTTCCGTCCTTATCGTTTGAAATATGTAACTCAAATGTGCCACCGGATGCCTGTGTTGCCGGAACCATACTGCACATCTGGTCAGCGTAATTCCTCCCCACCGCATTCCTCTCTGTCTTTCTCGTTTCATACCCTGCTGCCGGGTATCCTGCTGCTATTCCATTTACATTCATTTTCTTAATTTCCTCCATTGTTATCAATATTTACTGGCGATTCTTCTGTCATTTAAAACCGCCCATGCCCTCTTAATAATAAGTCCAGGCATGATCTTCCTTACTTCAAAATGCCCGCAAATTTTATATCTTCTGGCTTCCAACAACGCTTTTACTGAATGTGCTGATGTTTTCCTCATAAGCAGTTGCCGCCAATGCGCTTACACCCACTGACTGAAAAGCCACCATGATTCTTCATTATCTGTGGAAAGCGAAGATTCGTCTTTTATGGGTATCCCTTCCCCATGGCACTGTTCAGGCGTTGCCCCAATGACCTGATAGCCGATCATCTTGGAGCCCATGATTCCGCTACAGGAATACATCTTCCTAACCATTCCTAACACTGTTTTTTCCCATCTCGAATCAGTTTTCATTCTTTCAAAGCATTCCTCCGTAATCGTCAACGCACCGCCTACGCAGGTGGAGCGGCCTTTTGGCTGCTGTTTGTGTAGGTATACGGGTTCACCCCTACCCCGCTTACATTACTGATACTCATATCTGTCTCCTTTCCTGTAACGTCACCGTTACGCTGAAACTCATTCTGTCATCACATTTGATTCATAGGCACTGGATACCGCCGCCATCTGCCTGCTGCCAGCCCACGCCTTTTCCAGCCTGCTTCTCTCCTGCTCTTCTTTTGCAACCTTTTCATCCAATAGCTCCTGCTGCTGTTTCTTAGCCTGCGCCCGCTTTTCCAGATATTCTTCCAGAAGTTCCTTCTGTTTGTCTTTCTTTTCACTCGTCCTTTTATAGAAACTGTTCTGTGACCGCACATCAAATTCCGAATCATACCCTACTGGCCATGAATCCGCCCTATACTCATTCAGTGTCGCACCAACAGTTATCAGCACAGAACAGTTCCTCGGCGCATAGGAATCTCCCCAATCCCTCTGGATTAACGAAAGAACTTTCTCCCTATATTGCGGGTCTTCCTTCATCGCTTTGAATGCCGCTTCCGAGATATTGATAGCCGCATTGCTCACCGTCCTGTGGTTTGTAACTTTAGACAAGTCTTCGTAAAATTCCTTCTTAAACAGTTCCATTTCTTCCGCTTCCGATAATTCCTGCGTACTTCCTGTCTTTTCCAGTGCAAACTTATCCGTACTGTTTACATTTTTTGTGTTCCTCTTTGTTTCCATATTGTTCTGATAATAATTTTGTCCTACTCCGCTAATAGCCATTTTTAAATCCTCCTGTCTGCTGTTTATAACACTTTTCTGAACTGATATTTATACTTATCGGAATACATATTGCCAGAAGATTGTGGTGTCAGACGGCCATCCAGCGCGCCTATATCCACCGCAAAACCGCTGTCCGCCACGGAGAACGCCCCATCCTTAAACTGGAACTGTGAAGTAAAATCGGGAATTCTCAAACCGCCGCTTATCCTGATATTCCCTATGATATCAACCAGCGCATCCTTCATCCGTTCTATCTTGGCATTGTCTTTTGTCTTATTGATAAGGTTGGCAGCTTTCTCCGGCAGCCCTCCGATCTTCCCGTCGGGCGTCAGGTAAAGATTTTCTAATGGATCCGTCTCCTTTAAGACGGCATTATATTTATCAAGATACTCCCGCCAGTTTTCATCCTTCCGGCTGTATGCGTTGTGGAGATTCCCATATGCTTCCCTGATGGCGTCAGTCTTTTCATGCTCCTTATTTTCCGAAACATGGAAACTGATCTTGTAATAATCATCCGGGGAAACCTCCTCCCCATTTCCGTTTTCCACCTTAAGGCAGTATTTATTGGTGTCAATATCCCAATTCGGGATGTTCAGCTTCTTCCGACCTTCTCCATCCCACTCTGCCTTTCCTACCTGATTGCCGTATTCATCATACAGGGTAAGGTCGTAATCGCAGCCCTCCGGCATATCAAGATAAGCCTCAACGCTAAAGTAATTCCTCTGTATACTCATAAATGGAATAGAAAAATTATAAAAATCCACATCCTTATCATCACTTAGGCTCCCTTTCAGGCTGCTCGTCTCATCTTTAATCAGAAAGTTCAAATCCAGAAACGCGCTGCCTTTGTCCTTATCGGAAACCTCATAAGTGGTATGCTGCCTGCGGTATGTATGATTGCTGCTAAGGGTGCAGGTGTCCTCCCGCAATTCCATATTCCTACGCATCTTCCCGTCAAAAAATGCCTCTGTCTCTTTTCCCGTCATGAAGAATATTGGCTTGTTCCTGAAAGCCGCTCCATATGCGGAAGTCTGGTCATTCACATTACTTATTCCCATTTCTAAAATCCCTCCATTGTTGTCTTTTATTGAAATCTATTTCTTATTCGAAATCACCAACAATACTGCCTTTTTGAATGATATGCTTTTCTGCCTTCTTCAGAAAACTTCTTTTCATAGAATTGGCACTTATGTTCATTTCACAATCTAAGGAATAAACCGTAAAGCTATAAGTATGCTTTTTCCCTTTCGGCGGCTTCGGGCCTGCATACCGATGAATACCGTATCCTATGCCTTGACAGGCATTCCCTAACGCCGACGCAATCCTGCCTGCCGGAATATCCCCCTTTATCCTGTCAGCGGCGGGAATATTCCAAATAAGCCAGTTCTAAAACTGTATGATCCATTATCCCTCCTAGATTCCTCTGTACCCAGCTTCCTCCAATTTTCTTTCATCCAACATCCATTCTGTTGTCCAAAGCCATTTCTGCTTCTCAATCTGCCGGAGATGCCTGCTCTGTCTTATCAGGCTGTAGCCTATTAGATATAGAGCCGTTGAAATTTATTTCCTGCTATGCTTTTGCATCAAAACTATTCTGCGGATTTTCCACATTGACCATTTCTTCACCCGCCAGCGGAATACCCCTCTTTGCGTTTCCCCATGCCTCGTTATAGATCATGCACATTTCCGTCTGTCTGGA
>CAJTYM010000090.1 GCA_910583835.1 uncultured Lachnospiraceae bacterium
CTTAGAAATTCTTCTGACTGTAACACGTGGAGCGGCGTTTGTGCTTATTTGTGCAGATTGCCAGTAGATAGTTGAAAAATTACCTTTTGTCACCCGAATCCTAAATGCAAATAACGAAAAAGGAGAGAGGAAGATGGAGAAAATTACGAGTTTTACAATTGACCACATCAAGTTGGAACCAGGAGTTTATGTGTCCAGGAAGGACCATGTGGGCAAAGAGGTGATTACCACCTTTGATTTGCGCATGACGTCCCCCAATGACGAGCCGGTGATGAATACGGCGGAGGTGCATACGATTGAACACCTGGCGGCGACGTTTCTGCGCAACCATCCGCAGTTTGGGGACAAAACTATTTATTTTGGACCGATGGGCTGCCGTACGGGTTTTTACCTGTTGCTGGCGGGAGATTACGAGTCGAAAGATATCGTGGAACTGATTACGGAACTGTATGAATTTATCCGTGATTTCAAGGATGAAGTGCCGGGTGCGAGTGCAAAGGACTGCGGAAATTATCTGGACATGAACCTTAAGATGGCAAATTACCTTGCCGACCGTTACCTGAAACAGACATTGTACAAGATTGATGAAGCGCATCTGGTTTATCCGGAATAAAATGATGGAGGAAGTAATGAAAAAAATAGGAATTATCGGCGCAATGGAACTGGAAGTGGAGGAACTGAAAGGGAAAATGGACATCCGCCGCACCCAGGAGAAAGCGTCCATGGAATTTTTAGAAGGTACATTAAACGGTACGGAGGCTGTGATTGTGCGCAGCGGGATTGGCAAAGTAAACGCTGCGCTCTGCACCCAGATTCTCTGCGATTCTTTTGCAGTGAGCCATATTATCAACACTGGAGTAGCAGGTTCTTTGAAGAATGAGATTGATATCGGGGATATTGTAGTGTCCACCGATGCGCTTCACCATGATGTGGATGTGCGGGTGTTCGGCTACCCATTGGGCGAGGTCCCGCAGATAGGCTGTCTGGCATTTCCGGCAGACAAGCATTTGACTGCGCTTGCCGTTTCTGCCTGCAGAGAAGTCAATCCTGACATCAATGTGTATGAGGGAAGGGTTGTCAGCGGAGACCAGTTTGTCAGCGATAAGCAGGTCAAAGACAATATTATTGCCAATTTCCAGGGATTCTGTGTGGAGATGGAAGGAGCTTCCATCGCGCACGCCGCGTACCTGAACCATGTGCCGTTTGTAATTATCCGGGCAATTTCAGACAAAGCAGACGACAGCGCCGAGATGGATTACCCTACGTTTGAAAAAGCGGCGGCGGCACATTCCGCGGCGTTGGTAGAGCATATGCTGCCGATGATTTGAGGAGATTTTAGCAGGTTCTGGAACAAAACGGACAAGTCATTTTCATGCTTTAGCGTGACAAGGTCTTTTTTACAATAAAATAAAAAACGCTGTGCAATCGGAGAAACCTTTTGCACAGCGTTTTGAACTTTCTGATTGAATGTTAGGAAAATATTGTTGAAATCATCGTTTCCCTAAAAATCAATTTCCTCATCATAGAAGCAAGCCTTTAACAGTTTTTCCATTTCTTCCGGTGTGGGGATTCTGGGGTTAGAGCCGGTGCAGGCATCGGAAATTGCCAGTTTTGCCACCTCGGGAAGCTTATCCATAAACTCTTTCTCATCAATGATGCCGCCTTCGTAATCCTTGATGCAGGTAGGAATCTCTAAGGAAGCATTCATGGACTTCAATTCAGCAATCAACGCATCTACCATTGCGTCCGTGGAATCTCCGGTTAAGCCGATGAAAGCAGCAATTTCCGCATAGCGTGTGGCTGCTTCTGCATTCTTGGCATTGTATTTGATGACTTTGGGAAGGTACATAGCGTTCGCACATCCATGCACGATATGCCCGCCGCTGTAAGCTGCGCCCGTCTTATGTGCCATAGAGTGGACGATGCCCAATAAAGCATTGGAAAATGCCATGCCGGCAAGGCACTGTGCATTGTGCATACGGTCGCGCGCCTCCATGTCTCCGTCAAAGGAGGCTTTCAAATCTCTATGTATCATCTTAATAGCATGTAATGCCAGGGGGTCCGTGTAGTCGCAATGAAGCGTAGATACATATGCTTCAATTGCATGTGTCATAGCGTCCATACCGGTGTGCGCGGTCAGTTTCTTAGGCATTGTCTCAGCGAGAGCCGGGTCAACAATGGCTACGTCCGGGGTGATGTTGAAATCAGCCAGCGGGTATTTGATGCCCTTGTCGTAATCGGTGATTACGGAAAATGCTGTAACTTCCGTAGCCGTTCCTGATGTGGATGGGATTGCACAGAATTTTGCTTTGGTCCTCAGGGTCGGGAAGTTAAACGGTGTAATCAAATCTTCAAATGTTGTCTCGGGATATTCATAAAATGCCCACATTGCCTTAGCAGCGTCAATGGGGGAGCCGCCGCCCATGGAGATAATCCAGTCCGGTTCAAACTCACGCATTTTTGCCGCGCCCTTCATGACAGTCTCCACACTGGGGTCGGGCTCTACATTTTCAAATAATTCTACTTCCATGCCGGCTTCCTTCAAATAATCAACTGCGCGGTCAAGAAAACCGAAACGCCTCATAGAACCTCCGCCCACTACGATAATTGCCTTTTTTCCCTGAAGGTTCTTTAACTCCTCCAAGGAACCCTTTCCGTGATATAAATCTCTTGGTAATGTAAAACGTGCCATAAAAACCTCCTTGAATAATATTTGTAAGATTGTAAAACCAGGAGCATTACCCTGGTTATTGTCACAACTTAACAAAATACTACCATCAAACATAGGAAAAGTCAATCAAATGTAACAATTCATAATATATTTTTTAGAAAAGCAGAAAAAGTTCTTGACTTTTGGCATGAAATGGTATTATAATAGTCAAGCAGTCGGTCAGAGACCGATGGACATGGGATCTTAGCTCAGCTGGGAGAGCATCTGCCTTACAAGCAGAGGGTCACAG
>CAJTYM010000091.1 GCA_910583835.1 uncultured Lachnospiraceae bacterium
TATAGCTGTGTGATCTCCTGCCTTGTCAGGCCGGTATAACTGCTCATTAAGAGTTCCCCTGCCATCTGTAACACCTCCTTTGACTGGATGACCTCGTTCACCTTTCCCTGCACTGGCTGTCATTAGCGTACCGAAAGAAAAGCACCCACTTTTCCAGATCTGCCATTGTATTGACAGGCTTTTTCAGCAGTTCCTTCAGCTTGCTCAGTTCTACATAAAAAACCTGAATCGCATTAGACAGCAGCTCGTTATCTCTGTCATGACGCAGCGAAAAGAAATTGACAAACTCTGTCCGATTCGGAAATACCGTGTAGGAGCAAAAGGTCACTTGATATGTCCGGGCTAACCGATTTTTCCCAGCATGATCTGAAATATCCAGGGAATATGCGAAGCTAAAAACTATGGTATTCGTGCAAAGACCATGGTATCGCTGCAAGATGTCTCAAAAATTGGAGGAAATTTCTGCTGATGTTCGTGCGTTTTGGCTGAAATGGAGGAAAATTGGACGCTATAAGTTGCAAAATCCTTGCGTGGAATCCTTAAATATATGTGGGTGAATAAATTTTCCGGACTGGCTGCTCCCGGAAAAAGAGTTTTTGGGCCGGCAAGAAAAAGCGGCTCACTTCTCGTATCAATACCTATTGCCTTGTTGGAAAGAGTGAAGTGTCCCCTTGCCAGTAGAAAGTCAACAGTTACGCTGCACACAGCAGCAGCTTGCTCTTGCCGGCCAAAAACCTTCTCCTGTGGAGAACACCGTTTGCAAACGCCTGGTTCCGGTTCAAACGTCTTCCGTTCAAGACATTCTTCATATAATTTATCAGAGAAAAAGAGCCTGCCCCAAACACTGAATTTGCATCTGTAATTTTGGAGTATTTGTTTTTGCTTCCGCAGAAATACTCGAAGAATCGCAGAAAATTGCATTGATTTTGTTCAAACAAGCCTTGCGTTGAAATTGCACTTTTTAGCGCGGACATCGAACACAATGGCCCCCTACACTTCTTATTTCTCCGCTACGGCGAAAAAAAGAGCCTGCGGTCGAAAATTTCCTGTTTTGTGCGACCGGATATGCTTTGATTGTAGATTGTGTCTGTTCGCCCGGGAACTGTAAGCCCTGTCACGCGCTTACTTCACCGCTCCTTATTGCCGCATTCTTCTTCGGATCTTACTTTTTATATGGGAGCATGGAAAAAGCGGGGGACCTTTTGATGTCCACTAACTCGGGGACTGAAAATACAACTGTCTAAAATCATGGTCTGCACTTTTTAATTTGTCCTTGACATGGAGTACATCAACCGCATGGCGCCGATACGGAAATCTGGCGGAATTTGTACGGAAAATTTACGGCAAAATAGTGGAATAAAAATTTTTCTTGCTCTGGTGTTTACGGCAAAATGGTGGAAAAAGGGTGGAAATTGTACGGCAAAAACACGGCAAGAGTACGGAAAAACTACGAAATTTGTACGGCAAGGCCACCAGGAGCAAAATTTCCGAGAGTGGTGTCGGCCTGGTTGTAATATTTATTTTGCATTTTACATATAACGAACCAATCCGATAAAAAAGGATGATTTACTAAAGGATTTTCAACATGGAGGATTAACAATGAACGATAATGTGACCAGCAAGACACCCAATGAGGCTTTTGCCAAAACGAGGGACTACTTTCTCGGGAACAGTCTCACCCCCTCAGAAAACGTCCCTGATTTGCTGGCGGAGAACCGTAGGATCGCTGTCAGCCTGGCAGAGAGCGTCATGTCAATAATGGATGTGATCGCCAACTATTTTGGGGTCCCGACCATGGAGCTTGCCATGGAAGCTCTCCCCGAAGTCTCCCTCCAGCTGGCGGCTGATGGTGTTCGGGAGCAGGCAGCGGCAAGGACGTACCTCGATTTGAAGGGTTCTGTACCCCTGGCTGATATCTGTAAAGGCACCTATGCCTACCCCGCGCCCACTTTGCACTGCGTGGCTCAAGAGATTCTGCGGCGGGAGCGCTTTGCCCGGTACTCCCCCCACGATCCCCTCCTGCAGCGCATTTTCGGTGGGAGCGACGAGAATAGCGGCAGCAACGATGACATCCAGGAGGATGAGTCCAATGCGGAAGGCAATGGTGAACCATGTGGGGACGATGCTCTGGAAGACGGATCGCCGCAAAGTGATCCATTGAAAACATAGCGCCAACACCGTGAACATTTTACTTTCAGAAGATTTAGAAGGAGAATCATCATGACCAAGACCACTTTGAAGAATTTAGCCGAGGAAGCCATTGTCCTGCTCCGTGAAATGTTTGGAGAAGGGGTCGAATTTGAGTGCATTGAGCATTTTAAGACCAACGAAGCGCTGACCGGCATTGCACTTAAACTGCCTGGCTGCACCGCTATCCCGACGGTGAACTTGAACGATATGCCGGATAACGCTACCGCAGAGGATATTGCCAACATTGCCGCAGCAACCTTTCAGGAAGCTTTGCGTGACTTTAAAGAATTTCCCGTTGTGCCGGAGATGACCCGCGAGAACGTTTTGGCTAACGTCGTTCTGCAGGCGCTGAGCCGCAAGCGCAACCGCCAACTTCTCAAAGCGCATCCGTATGTTCCTTTTCTGGATTTGGCAGGTGTCTTTCGCGTTCCTGTGGGGCCGTACAGAAGAAATTCTCTAAGCACCATGCTCATCACCAATCAGCTCATGGAGAAGCTGGAACTGAGCGTGGATGAGTTGGCGGAAGCGGCCCGCCGGAATACCGTCCAGAAGTTTGGGATCGAGTTTCAAAACGCTCACCGGATGGCGCTCTGTTCACTACTGAGACAGCCCTTTGTGCCAGAATCGTTGGATTTACACTCGTAAAGAACCATTTATAAAACGACAATATTTACGAGCAGTC
>CAJTYM010000092.1 GCA_910583835.1 uncultured Lachnospiraceae bacterium
GTCTGTAGTTCGCGGAAAAATAATTTTTTTTATTCCTTACTTGACACAAGCAGACCTCTATATCTACCACATGTGGGATTACCACACACCAATGGAGGAAATCATCGAGGGACTGAATGACGCAGTGAAAGCAGGAAAGATAAGATATGTCGGCATTTCCAACTGCTATGCGTGGCAGCTTGCCAAGGCAAACTTTTATGCAAGGGAGAACGGTTTTGCTGAATTTATCTCTGTTCAGGGACATTACAATCTGATCGCCCGTGAGGAGGAACGGGAGATGATACCGTTCTGTGAAGACCAGGGTATTGCATTGACTCCGTACAGCCCTTTGGCTTCCGGAAGGCTCTGCCGACCGGCTAGTGAAACGACAAAACGGTTCGAACTGGATGCGTATGCGAGGTTCAAATATGACAAGTCGCAGGATGCGGATGCAGGTATTATCGAAAGGGTTAAGGAACTGGCAGAAAGTAAAAATGTACTCATGACGGAGATTTCCCTTGCATGGCTGCTTAGGAAGGTTACGGCTCCCGTTATGGGAGTGACGAAGAAGTCCAACATTGACGGAGCGGTCAAAGCAGTGGAGCTGGAACTTACACAGGAAGAAACGAATTATTTAGAAGAATTGTATGTCCCGCATGCCCTTGCAGGTGTTATGGAACAGAATGGGAAACAGAAAGCCGGAGACGTGATTTAAAAAATATAATGGAGGTCAGACATGATAAAAAAGGTACTTTTAATCAATGGCAGCCCGAATGAACATGGGTGTACAGATGTTGCGCTGCTGGAAGCGGCAGCATCTCTTAACAAAAACGGAATTGAAACGGAAATCCTGTGGCTTGGGAAACAGCCGATGCAGGACTGCATTGCCTGCTACCAGTGCCGGCAGAAGGGTAAGTGCGTTTTTGATGATCAGGTAAATGAGATAGCTGCCCGTTTAGACGAATTTGGCGGAATGATTGTAGGCTCGCCCGTCTACTATGGCGGCCCGAACGGAAGGCTGACATCTTTCCTTGACCGTCTGTTCTTCAGTGCAGATGGGACAAAGTTCAGAGGGATGCTGGCGGCTTCGGTTGTGTCATGCCGCAGAGGCGGAGCAACGGCTGCCTTTGAACGGTTGAATCAGTATTTTCTGATGACAAATATGCATGTGGTTTCTTCCCAGTACTGGAATCAAATCCACGGCTTTATAGCGCAAGAAGCCAGACAGGACGAGGAAGGCTTGCAGACCATGCGTACGCTTGGCGCAAACATGGCATATCTGCTGAAAGCAGGGGAAGCTGCTGAAAACGCAGGGATTACCAAGCCTGAGTACGAAGATGTAACATTTACGAATTTCATCAGATAAGAGGTGCAGACAGATGGATATATTTGAAAGAGAACTGGCGGGAGAAGTCATTGATCCGCAGACTGATCCGGAATTCGATAAGTTTCTTGCGGTACAGAGACAATCCTATGAGCTGACACATAAATTGAACACTTTGCCGTATCTCAGAGATGAGATAAAACCGGTGTTTAAAAGCTTTTTGCTGAATATGATGAGAGTACAATGCTGATTCCGCCATTCTATACAGACTTTGGAAAGAATACGAGGATCGGAAAAGGCTACATGATTCAGCAGGGATGCGTATTTTTTGATAGGGGTGGTATTACAATCGGGGACAATGTTCAGATTGCGCCAAAAGTCAATCTTGTTACGCTGAATCACGATCTTAGTGCAGGCGGCAACAGGAAAGCGACTTACTGCAAGCCGATTGTAATTGAGGATAATGTATGGATTGGAATTGATGCAACAATCCTTCCCGGTGTTACGCTTGGAAGAAACTGCGTTGTTGCCGCAGGGAGCGTGGTGACGAAGGACGTTCCGGCGAATATGATTGCTGCAGGAAATCCGGCAAAGATCGTGAAACAGATCAAGTAGCAAATCTGTCAAGACAGCTTTGCTGAAAAATTTTATAGTTAGAGACAGAAAGAAGGGTGGGTAATAACTTCCAGTTGTTCGAGATGATTATATTAAATCTGTAAAAGTTCTTTGGGTGTAAAATTTAACGATAGCCTTGCTAAAAAACAGGCTATCGTTAAATTTTACACTATGGAATATCGAAAGTACGGCAATTCCAACTAATAAAACGATAGCCGCCTATGCACGAGTGCATTTGCCATTCTGAAAAGTGTTTATTTTCGGGAATTTGCGGTAAATGTAAAAACGATAGCACCCATTCCAAGATTGTATCAATCTGGACACGCAATATGGTGTGAGAGGACAGCTAATTAACTAATGGTTAGTCTCCTACTTGATTATTCTGCCTCCAACTGCCGGGGGCTTATTTAAGCAGATGAAAAAACATTTATTTTTACTTGACAAATCTGCATCCCTGTTTTAATATAAACATATGAACAGTTGTTCAAATATAAACATAAGGGGGTATCTCATGGCTGTTAATGATATAGAATGCTGTGAAACATTTCAAACGCATGAGGAACTTTTGAAACTTGTAAACCAGCAGATGCCGGATGAGGATGAGCTGTATGACTTAGCGGAGCTTTTTAAGGTGTTTGGAGATTCTACCAGAATCAGGATACTGTATGTTCTTTTTGAGGCGGAGGTTTGTGTATGTGACCTGGCAGAGACGCTGAATATGACGCAGTCGGCAATTTCCCATCAGCTGAAAATCTTAAAGCAGTCCAGGTTAGTGAAAGGAAGACGGGAAGGAAAGTCCGTTTTTTATTCCCTGGCGGACAGTCATGTGAGAACCATTATTGCCCAGGGAAGAGAACACATTGTAGAAAGGTAAAAAAGGTATAAAGGCTGAAAGAAACTTTCAACCTTACGTATTTGGGCCTATTCCCACTTGGGAG
>CAJTYM010000093.1 GCA_910583835.1 uncultured Lachnospiraceae bacterium
GCATCTCTAAACCTGCTGATACTGAATTTATTAACCTGAAACTTATTATACGAGGGGGCTACCTGTATTTGACCAACAAACATAAACTTATCACCTTTCTTATCTATCCTTAAACCCGAATATCTAACGATGTCTGAACAGGCCGGTTGAGAAGATTTCATTTTTGCGGGATTACTGGCGATAAAGGCTTAACAATATAACTCACTTCAAACTTATCTAAATCAGCGATTGTAGCCCTCCCAGCGTTCAGAGCAGTTACTACATCTTCTTGACTGCCATCCTCATAGTGAACAATAACATAATGGCTATATATCCCACTGAAATAGTATTCGTTGTCGCTATCTTCAAAAAACTTTTCCTCTGCCATATCATAGGGAAGCCTCTCAGATTTTGTCCGGTCAACAATATTCTCAATACGATAGTTTGGCTGTTCAATGAAAGTTGTCCCGGTTCCATCTGTACTGTCTCCATCTTGCAAATCTCTGACAGTGATACGCTCAATCTCCGCATTTTTGTGGTAATACACATTTACCAAGGTGGTATCATCCACCTTCCAGAAGTAGACATACTCTCCAGGCAGTTCGCCGTCAGCCTTGTCCCACGCTTTTTCCAGGTCTGCCAGCGTACAGCCTTGCACCTGCTGGATTTGCTCACCGCCCCACTCCGCACCGTTCTCTGCAATCTCTGCGAGAGATGGTATCTGGCTTGCTCTGGAACACGCACAAAGGCTTAGTGCCAGAGGTAGCACAAGAATAAAAGCAATGATTTTTTTCATATTAGTGCCCCCCCTAAATCCTGCTCATTAAGCTCGAATATCTACCAATGTCTCAATAGACGGGGCCGGTTGAGAAGATTGCATTTCTGCGCGGGCCTCTCGATACGCCTGTAAGTACACGGAGGCCGACTCGCCAAAAAATTCATGCTCTGCCTTGGTCTGTATATCCGTCCATCCTCCGCCGAGACTGTTATAGCTTGCGATATTCTCACCGTTAGGAGCGAAAATTTCCGCAGCCTGCTGGACTGAACTGATTTTCAGATTTGCGGAGCAGCCTCCCGACAGTTTTTCCAGCATCTTTTCCAATGCCTGCAACATCGGGTGAGGTTCTTTCAATGCTGCCTGGATAGCGGACATTACCTGGTTTTTCGGCCCGGAGCGGTCAGGGGAAACATATTGCTTCATGTGTGCAAGCCGCATTTGGGTAAAGCCCTCCGACATATAAACGCCCTTCTTGGCATCTTCTTTTGCATATGCTTTTATCCGCTCAATAAAACTGTCGGACATAGCACCCTTTGCGGCTTTTTCGCTTCCCTGGATTTTAGAGCTTTTTCCTCCTTTGACGGCCACAGCATAATTCGTTGCCGCTGACACACCGGAAATGTTCACGATACTGCCCTCCTTGTTGAGAGAATTTTATTCTTCCTTGTCCCGGCACTTACCAATCTGTTCAAAAGCCGACAGGAGACGTTGATATGAGCCAGACATAGAATCGCAAATTTCCTTTCCTTTTCCATCTTTGTCTTGCGAATACGAAAAATCTTTGCAATACTGAGCGCAAGCCCGGAGAAGTTTTGTAAAGTCGCCTTTCTCCTTCCCAAACGGCCACGCTTCCAGCCCAGAGTCCTTAGACGCTCCAATCGTTAACCCGGACGGCCCATTATAGGGAACCGCACCGCCAAAGCCGACACTAAAATCCTGGGAAGAAATAACGCCAGCATTCCGCAGTTCTTTCAGTAAGCTGCCGTACTCGTCGCGGGTCATGTTTTTGACATCATATTTCTTTGCCAAAGAAGCCGCCATTTCATCCGTCAATTTTGACGTTTCCGGCTTTACTTTGTATTCTCCATCACCCGAAATGTAAGTGTCTGCACTCCGCCCATAGCGTGCGGCTGGATAATTTGACTTCGCATTTTGCAGCCCCGTCATCGCCAAATTTATATTCTGAGAACTTACCTTTTGAAAACCCGTAATCATAATTCCACCTCATTCTGTAATGGTTATACTCTCAGGCCCGAACATCGAAGGTCGCAGCTTCCCCTTCGCAAGCCACGGGTTGTTTCTGCGCTCCATTCTTAATCTCCGCACGCGCCGCATTCCAAGCTTGCATATAAACATCATTAGAATCCCCAAGAAACTGATTTTCTGCCTTGGTAGTTAAATTCATCCAACCACCATTGCTGGTATTATAGTGCGCGATTTCTTCCCCATCAGGAGAATATACGGTTGCGACCTGGTTCTCAGAGGTGCTGTGAAGGTCCCCTGAACAGCCGCCAGCCAGCCCACTGAAAGATTTCACAATACGCTCTGGTCTTCCTTTGCCTTTGAGCTGTGCTAACATCCTGTCGAGAAATTCCAAAGTGGGGTCTTCTCCTTTATGCGCCTTCTCCGCCTTTTGCAGTTCCTGCGTCATCTGTGCAATCGGAGCAGAACGGTCAGGAGAAACATACTTGCCCATCTGTGCATGACAGAGGTTTATTGCCTCTTGGCTCATGCCACCACCTTTTTGAGCATCTCGCCGCGCTAACTCCTGGAGTTTCTTAACAAAATCATCCGTCATTGCATTTTTAGACGCTTCAACCGCCTTTTTCTTGATGATAGGTGTTTCTCCCCACCTGGCGGCCTCCCGAAGACTATTTACTCCGCCAATTTGCATACTATACGATCTCCTTTCTATTCCGCGCTGTCAATGCTCTTTTTGAACGTGCTCCCAATATCGTCATAAATGGACTGGAACAGCGATTCCCGTTGAACAGCGCCGGTGTCCGCTGTCTCCCAATCTTCAAAGTGAATTTCTTCCCCCTCCTCTAC
>CAJTYM010000094.1 GCA_910583835.1 uncultured Lachnospiraceae bacterium
AGTGAAGAAAAAAGTTTGAATTTCCTCTTGACAAAAGTCACTTCATAACAGGGTGCTGAAAGGCCCGCGCAGCGGCAGGGTTTACCGGAAGCCATACACGAAGAAAGCGACTTACACAGCATCGGCTCCAGGGGAGCCGCCGGCCAGGCGTACGGGAAACCTCCGTATGCACTGGAATGGTCAGGTGAAAAGCAAGAATGCCCCAGACGGAGGGGCCATTGTAGTGGCAGAACTGGAAAGCCAGGAGCCTTATGCTGCCAGCCTGGAAAACGGAACGTCCAAAATGGCTCCCAGACCGTTTGTGGAGAAGATTAAGGAAGATGCTGCGCCGGAAATCCAGAAGATTTATAGCGAATCATACAAGTAGTGTAAAGAGGAGGTGTGTCTGATGGCAGGATTTATTGCCAGGCAGCCGAATGGCCTGCTCTGCAGACATTCAAATGTGACAGACTGCATAACTGACTACAATATGACGGAGGAAGACTATATTGCCATGTGCATGGAAAACGCCAAAGCAGAAGCATGTGCAGTAATAAAAAATAACGTTCTCCCTTTTTCAGAGATTGAAAGTAGTTTTGTAGATAATAATATGACCCAGGAAAGGTTTGGGCAAATTCTCATGGAAATGCAGCAGCCCAAAGAATGCTCCTGTTGGAAAAAGATTTTTTAATGCTTAGAGGTAGATTAATATGGCGCTTGTGACAGAAAAGCCAAGGAAAGCCTTTGACCTGGCTGAGATTAGGCGGGGATACCTGCTCTGGGGCAGGCATTCCACATGGAACGAGGGGAAGGCGGGGTTTGTGACAGCAGCAACGGAAGAACAGCTGATTGTCCAGTATTACCCCGGAATCGGCAATGTAACAAATCATTTCATCATACCTGTGTCTGAGGCGGCAGAGGGCCAGTGGGAAATCCGCTGGTCCGCCGATATGGCGGAGATACAGGGGTACAACATAAAGGAAGATGTAGAGCAGAAGGAAGAGGAGGGAGGTGACGGCGGTGATTCTGGAAGAATTGATCCATAAGAGGTTCATCGGCTCAGAGGGTCTTGTTAGGCATCTTGCGCTGTTCAATGGTGCGCCTGCTGTATTCAGCCCGGAGCCACCGGATGAAAGCCAGGAAGGGTGGGGCGGAAACACGCAGTACCCGGAAGTAATTTACAGTTTTGATCTGCAGGCGAATGAAGAAAGGCATAGCGCCGGTACCCTGTCGGTATCGCTGCTGTGCCAGAACACTAGCGAGATTACGCCGGAAGCGATTGAGCCGTTGGTGAGAGATTGTCTGAGGGATGTGATATTAAAGCCGGAGGGAGGAACTCCATACTGCTTTGCGTGGGCAAGGACGGACGCATTCACCATAGACGAGAAGAAAGTGAGTGCCACAATCGGAAGTGAAGTACGGTTTGACATCCTGGAATATCCGTCGCAGGAGACATCTGACCCTGACCCGGTCATGGCAGTGAATAAATACATAAAGGGATTGTACCCGGAATGTATGATTATGGGATATGACAGGATGGAGGAAATCACGGAGGCGACAGGGGAAAGGCCGGTAATATACTGCCGCCTGGTGTCAGCAGATAAGTCCGGGGAAACGAATACAGTCGCATGGATGGATGGCAGGACAGCCATCCATATTTTATGCCCGGAGAGTGAAACAAGGCTGAAAATGGCCGCTGCGATTGCAAACCGTATGTCATTGGACGGAGAGATAACCATGCTGGACCATTCGCCCATGTTCATCAAACGGCTGCAGGCAAATTATAAATCTGACTATCTGAAAGACGGCCAGATTTTTGTAACAGGCCACTATGGGCTGCTGAGGTATAAGGCAAAGCCACATTCATTGGTAGCAGCCCATGCCAAATACAGATAAGCAACTTGGTTAAATGTCAAGAAAAACTTTTGAAAGATTTTGAGAAAAAA
>CAJTYM010000095.1 GCA_910583835.1 uncultured Lachnospiraceae bacterium
ATTTTAATTTGCTGCAAACCTGCGGTAATAGATAAATTTAATTTGCTGGCTGACAATAAGCAGTCAGCGAAACAAATAACAATTCCGAGACTAAACATAGAATTATCACATTTGCAGGCAATTTTGCATTGAGGACATAACCTGCCGGGGCACTGTCTGCCATATCAAGCAACGCCTTTTGCGCAAGCCCTTGTGCATAGCAAATTCCTGCTATTCCGCCAATGGGCACTGCCAATACCGACACCACCATAAAAGGCAGTACGACCGCATTCTGTGCTGTCCTGCCTGGCACACCGAGCACCCGCATGATGGCATATGTTTTTTTATTGCGTCCTACATAAAGAAATACCGCAAGAAACAGCGCTATCACTGCTCCTGCAATATATAACAATGTTGTCAGCAATGATGCCATCGCTCCTATCCCAAAGCTGTCTTTCACATCCAGCCAGCCCCTGTCTGAGAAATCCAGTTTCAAATCCACTTTCTCAGCAAATTGCTGGGCAGCCGCATAGAATGCCTCTATGTCCTTAGCCTCCTCAACAAAGACACTAAATTCGCTAGGTTCAGGCTCATAGTCCGCTGGAACTTCCACTGGCAGGAGTGCGGATGGCACATAAATGGTATTGGGCGATGGCGCATACACGGAATCTCCTTTTCCTTCCGCATATGCGCCGACAATAGTAAGCTCTTGGGAATCCACAAATTCAGGGATTTTCTTGCCGTCAAGCATCTTTCGCCACTCTTTCGTCAATTTGAAAGCCCTTGCTTCTCCATGGCAGAGTACGTCTCCCAATTGTATGCTGATACTGTCGCCAATGGACAGACCGTGCCCTTTAAGGAAGTCTTCCCCTACCACACAAGCCGCTGTATCTTCTTTTGTCAGAAAACGTCCCGCAGATATTATCTGACGCTGCTCATTAAACTTTGGTATGGCGCGCATATCCGAAGTATACACGATATCATAAGCAGAAAGATTATGGTTAATGGCATCCACCCACTCTTTCTGAAGCGCAAACGGTTCCGTCTCCAGATAATTATCCGGCAATCCATCTATCACACGCAGAGAGCCATCCCCCGCCACCCAGGGCTGAAAATTTATTCCTGAACTTCCATTTGCACTATATCCTGAATTTTCTGCCAGCACCAGACATCTGCTCCCTTTTGCCAGACTGTCATAAAATGCACGAGTATAAGAAGATTTGGCATAATACATTTCTCCCAGCGGAACCGGTTCTGTTATAAATGATGCCTCTATCTCAGGTCCCCCATCGCAGGCAATTACTTTCACGTCATCAAATTTCAAACAGACATGGTTCTCAAGAATTGATTCCCCTTCCTCATACCCTGCATATGTCCCCTCAAACACGACATACCCTCCAAATTCCCCCTCTCCAACCAGACGCTTATAGTCCTCCACTTTTCCGGCTGTCATGTACCTCGTGTCTGCCAATGTCACGCCAGGCAGCGATGCAAATTCTTGCAACTCACTCTCCGTAGGCCAGGGTTTATCCTCCATCTCATACAGCGTATCGTACCCTATCCCCGATGATTTATCAGGCGAATCAATCATCGCCACCATCATCGGGATATCCGGCACCTCATTGTCCAGAGAGGCAACTGCATGGTAGAGGCTCTTGGCATTCTCCGTTTCCCTCGTGGTCACTGCATAATCCGTCACACGGGAGAACAACGCAAATGAAGCCGCAGCAATCAATAGAAATGTCAGCAGTGTTTTTAAGGGGGAACGCAGTAATGTTTTGAGGGCAAGGGATTTTCTCATGGGTTTACCTCCTCGTATAATAAGTTTATAGGCAAGTACAAAACAGCCTATAGACTTATT
>CAJTYM010000096.1 GCA_910583835.1 uncultured Lachnospiraceae bacterium
ACCCCAAAACGGTCCAATACCTGGCAGGCCATGAGAGCAGCAAAATCACTATGGACATTTACGCCAAGGTCAAATACAACAGGCCAGATCAGCTTGTGAGAGCTATGGGCGGTGCATTTGCCCAATGGGATGCTGTATAAGATAAAACAGAAAACACAGAAAGAGCGAGGCAAGGATGTCTCGCTCTTTGCTTTACGCTGGCCGTATCTTTGATTAAATTGGGACTTTCTGATAAAAAGGGAGTGTAGGTACATAGGCCGCACATTTCAGGAAAGGAAGGTCCAAAATGGCTAAAAAGAAAACTGAGATTCCAAAGTACGGAACCATCATGTTAAAAGGAATCCAATATTACAGAACCCGGATTATGGATGCAGATGGCAAGCAGGTGAGTTTGTATGCTGCCACTTGCGAAGAACTATATGAGAAACAATTAGAAGCGCGGCGGCAGGTGGAGGAGATTATCTTTCATCGGCAGCATCCAACAGTGGCCGAGTATTGCGAGAAGTGGCTGCTTATGCAGTCTGCCAAAGTGTCCGCTGCTACATTGAAAGGTTATACCGCTGATATGAAGAACTATATCATCAAGCCCCTGGGGGAGATGTATATGGAGGAAGTCACAGCGGATGATATTCGGCTGGCGCTTGTACCGCTGTCGAAAAAATCAGAGGGATTATACAGTAAGGTGAATATGCTCCTCAAATGCGTTTTTTACTCGGCAGAGCGCAGCCGAATACTTCAATGCAACCCTTGTGTGGGCATATCGGGAAAGGGTGGCAAGGCCGCGAAAAAGAAAGAGGCATTGACAGATCAGCAGGTAGAGGTGCTTTTGGATACGGTCAAAGGACTTCCTCCCCACTTGTTTATTGTGCTTGGATTGTATTCCGGTCTACGCCGGGAAGAAATCCTTGCATTGCAATGGGACTGTGTATTTCTGGACGAACCTACTCCCTACATATCTGTAAGGCGAGCATGGCGCACAGAACATAACCGACCGGTGATTTCCACCACATTAAAAACGAAAGCAGCCCGGAGGGACATACCAATTCCCAAGTGCTTGGTAGATTGCCTGCGGGAAGTCAAAGAAACCTCTGTTTCGGAATATGTGATTTGCGACAGCAACGGGGAGGCGTTATCCGCTTCACAGTTTCAAAGGGTATGGCAGTATGTGGTGGTCCGCTCTACTCAGGCGCGTAACTATTATAAATATGTAAATGGGCAGAGCATCAAGTACACCGTCACACCGTCACTGGGGATGACGCAGAAAAATAATCCCAAGATTCACTATACACTGGATTTCCATGTGACACCACATTTGCTGCGCCACACCTATATCACCAACCTGCTGTATTCCGGGGTGGACCCTAAGACTGTCCAGTACCTTGCAGGGCATGAAAACAGCAAAACAACTATGGACATCTACGCAAAGGTGAAGTATAATAAGCCAGAGGAGTTGTTTGGCGTGGTAAATGGCGCTTTCCATCAGGCCACCGATGATTAAGAAATTGCTATTTTTCGTGGTTCCCACATAGGATAACTGAACAATGAAAAGCCGGGAAAGCCCGTAAAATCAAGGAAAAACGGC
>CAJTYM010000097.1 GCA_910583835.1 uncultured Lachnospiraceae bacterium
AATATAGCAGAGAAATCCTACACCTATATTACAATTACCCTACAATTTTGTTGGAATATGATTTTTCAAATCAAAAAATTCATCGTGAAAGAGGTTCCCCTGCCTAAAGTACTGTCTACCTCAATCGTTCCGTTATGGGCTTCTACAATCGCTTTTGCCAGCGGTAGCCCAAGACCAATACCTTGCGCGTCTTTCGAATAACGGCTTCGGTAAAACCGCTTAAAAATATGGTGTAAATCCTCTGGATAGATGCCGCTGCCATTATCCTTTATGGTGATCTGGACAATAGAAGCGGATACCCACCATTCCATGCGTATGCAGTCGCCTTCTTTGGTATGGTCAAGGGCATTTTTTACAAGGTTGCTGATTGCTTCCATCATCCAGCTGCGATCACACAAAAATGCGGTTTCCCCACTGCCCGACAGGCAGATTTCTTTTCCTTCCTGACTAGCCCGGAACAGGAAGTGCTTTTTGACGCTTTCCGCAATCTCCGACACATTTTCCAATGATTTTTCCAACACAATCATGCCCGCATCCAGCTTTGTGATTTTCAAAAGATTCTGCACCAGCCCTTCTATTCTGTCAAGCTCCTGCTCGGAAAGCCGGGAAAACTCCTGAATCGTCGGCAGTTCCTCCGCCTCGTCCTGTATCAGCCCCATATAAATATTAAGGGCTGCAAGGGGTGTCTTTAACTGATGCGAAATGTCAGATATTGTATTTTTCAAAAATTTCTTTGCATTTTTTTCGTTCTCGGCATGGGCGTTCAAGATCGCAACCAGAGAATTTACTTCATGGAACAGTCTGTATAATTCACCTTCATCATTACATTCAATTGTGACATCCTTATTGCCAGATATATATTCTGTAATCTGTAATATGGCGTGTTCCATGATTTTATGCTGTTCCCTAAAATACCCATAACAGATTGCCAGTATGGCAGCACTCATCAGCAAAAAACAGACTATTGTGTAAACTGCCGCATTTCTGACTTCAAACTCCATAAGCAAGACCGCAATCAATGTAAAAAATAAAACGCACAGCAGAATACCATGAAAGAGCCGTTTGATTTTCCGGTTTACAAATATTTTCATCCTACACCTCAATCCATAGTGTTCCATTTATATCCCATACCACGAACAGTGACAATCCGTTTCGGTTCTCCCGGATCATCCTCAATTTTTGTACGGAGTCTACGGATATACACGGTAAGGGAATTGTTATCTATATAGCTTCCGTCCACGTCCCACAATCTGCCCAAAATCTGCTCCTGAGAAAGTATCTGGTCAGGATTTTCCATAAACAGGCACAGCAGCTTATATTCACTTGCCGTTAGTTCAACAAGTTCTCCCCTTTTATATACTTCCCCTTTTAAAAGCTGGATACAGATACCGCCTGAATTTAATTTTGTGACAGCAGTGCCGAAATTTTCACTCCTGCGCAACAGCGCATTGATCCTTGAAAGGAAAACTGCTAACTTGAACGGTTTTGTAATATAATCATCACCCCCGATGTCCAGCCCCATGATAATATCTGTTTCTTCATCAGCGGCAGTGAGAAACATAATGGG